>DASUUU010000077.1:0-17450 GCA_036373915.1 Jiangellaceae bacterium
CCTGCAACGTCCGTGCTGTGATCTTCTGGGCGCACCCAGACACCACCCATGGAGTAGTGCGCTGTCGGGGCGATCTCGATGGGTGTGGTGGTGATGTCGAGCATCTGTAGCTCGAGAAGAGTCTGGTAGACCCGGGGGAGCCGGCGCATGATCGTCTCGCGGGGCAGGTGGGAGACATCGAGCCACACCCCTCCGTTCGGCGTGCCGCGCCCGTCCTTGATCTCGGAATAGGCAGCAAGTGCCACCCGATCACGCGTGGACAACTCCATCCGCTCCGGGTCGTACCGGGCCATGAACCGTTCGCCGAGCCGGTTACGGAGCACCCCGCCTTCGCCCCGGGCCGCCTCGGATACCAGGGTTCCGGCCGCGTTCTCCGGCTCGATCAAGCCGGATGGATGGAATTGGACAAGCTCCGGGTCACGCAGCCGGCCTCCGGCTTCCACCGCGAGGCGGAACGAGTCGCCGGTGTTCTCGTCGCGACGTGACGACGTCCGCCGCCAGGTTCGGTTGTGTCCACCAGCGGCCAGGATGACCGCGTCGGCGTGGATGAGGTATCGCGTTCCGTCACCGATGTCGAACCCGTACGCACCGAAGATCACGTTGTCGCGGACCAGCAGCCTGGTTATATAGACCGAGTCCATGATCGGAACTCGGAGCTGGGCGGCACGGTTGATCAAGGTGCGCTGCATTTCCAGGCCTGTGTAGTCGCCCGCGAATGCGGTGCGACGGAACGTGTGCGCACCGAAGAACCGCAGCGAGATACGACCATCGGCCTCGCGCGCGAACGGCATGCCGTACCGCTCGAGATCTTCGATCCCTCGCGCAGCACTCTCCGCGACGATCTGGACCGTTCGCGGATCGGCCAGCAGATAGCTCTCTTTCAACGTGTCCGCGGCGTGCTGCTGCCAGGTGTCCTCCGGATCCATCGTGGCAAGTGGGGCGTTGATGCCTCCCGCCGCCAGGGACGTGTGGGCGTCCACCGAGGGCCGCTTTCCGACGGCAAGTACGTCTACCCCTCGCTCCGCGAGTTCGATGGCGGCGCGAAGCCCTGACCCACCCGTGCCGACGACGAGGACAGATGTGGCGATCCGCTGCTCCATGATGCTCACGACCACGCTCCGTTCGACCAGGTGACAATCGACCTCTACGTATTAAGACGACGCCGCCCCTGGTGTCGTGACCCGCAGGCTGTGTGTGCTTCGTCTCAACCTGGCGGGTTCACGGGGGCGGCGGGTCCGGTCGGTCGGCAAGTGCATCAGGCCGAGGACGGACGGTCCGGCGGACAGCGGGCCGAGCGTTCGATGACCAGCCGGTTGGCGGGTGCCGGCCGGGAGGCCGGAACCCGCCTATAGTGCGTCATTCCGGCGGGTTGGCGCAGTCGTCGTGCAGGGCGATGAGCTTCACGATGCGCTGTCCGACCGAGGGATCGTGCGCATATCGCTGGTACTGACCGACGTTGCCTAACTCGTGGCCGTACTGTGCGACACAGCTCGCGTTGGAGTTCGGCTGTGCGGCAGCCGTGCCGGCGGTCACCGACAGCATCAGCGCCGCGGTGCCCACCAGCATGAGGATGCGTTTCATTGTGTTGCCTCCCTTGTCCCGCCCCGTCCCTTGATTGGGCCGGTGGTCGGTCTTGCGGAGCCGGACGGCTAGCCGTCCACCCCCGAGTGCGTGGTCCGGGTCAGCCAACCGGCTCGGCGTCGTGCTCTTGTCCGTCCGGTGCGACGGCGTCGACGCCGGATCGGGTCGCGTGGGCGACGGCGGTTCCTGCGGTCAGCAGCGCGAAGGTCGCTGGCAGGGCAAACACCAGCGTGGCCGCTGGCGAGATGGCCCAAGTGATGGTGGTGGCTGACAGGAGTGGTCCGACGAAGCCGATCGTCCAGCGTTGCGTTCTGGTGACGTTCGGCCACTGGCGCGCTGCTCGGGCGAGCGCGATGAATGAACCCAGGACAAGCAGATCGCCCGGCAGGTAGGTGAGCCAGCCTGCCCAACCGCCCCAGAACTGGTCCGACTGCCGGCCAACGACAAGCGCGCCCCAGAAGGCCATGGTGTTGCCGAGGAGCATGAGGCCGGCGCCGGCCGTGAGGACCTTTGCGGCGCGCCGGCCCGCGAGGCCGCTCTTGCGGATCGCGCGGTGCACGACGATTGCGGTGGCCATCAGCAACACCAGGGCCAAGGTGTGGACCCGGTTAGCGCGGTCGTAGGCGAGATCGCCGACGAGGTCGATGCCTTTGGGGCTGGCGGCGACGAGCAGCACCGCAACCATCCAGGCGAGTCCGGTGATGCCGGCAAGTGCTGGTAGCAGTCGCTGTTCGCGGTCCACGATCACTCCTTCTGTAGCGGTGATTTCACGCTACGCAAGGCCGCAGACGTGGGCGTCGGGCGTGAGGGCGAACTTGCTGCTCCACCCTGCGAGCGGTTGGTCGCCCACGCTTCAGCCCTGAGATCGAGACGCGGGCTCCACCGCAAGCGGGACGTGGCGACCACCGATAGGGCATACGCTCGGTAGGTGGGTGTCGGAGTCCTACGCAGCGTCGTGGCTACGAGTCGCCCGGTCGACTGGCTCGTCGTGGCCAGCTTGGTGCTGCTCGCCTGGTTCGAGATCTGGGTCGAGCCGATCTTTCAGTCGGGCCTGCCAGGCCCCCGTCTTCCCCTCACGCTGCTCGCAGCGGTGGCGGTGCTGCCACTGCTTGCGCGGAGGGCGTTCCCGTTGGCCGCATTGATCGTGATGTGCCTGGGACTCGTGGGGGTCGGGATCGTCGGGGATCGCGACCAGTCGACGTTCGTGCTGTTCCTCGGCCTGCTCGTCGGTACCTACGCGGTTGCCGCCCATGCCACGCCGCGCAACGCGCTGATAGGTGCGGCCGTGGTGGCCGTCTCGTCCATCGTCTTCGAATCCCTCACCTTCGGGTGGCAGACGCCGATCGACGCGGTCGTGCCGGTGCTGTTCCTGGCCGCGGCCTGGATCGTCGGCAAGGAGGTCCATCGCCAGCGCCAGCGGGCCGGCGAACTTGCGGAACACACCGCGCTTGTCGCGCGGACCCATCAACTCGAGATGCACGCCGCCGTTGTGGCCGAACGCACCCGCATCGCCCGAGAACTGCATGACGTGGTCGCACACGCCGTCAGCGTGATGGGGATCCAGGCCGGTGCTGCGCGCCGCACTCTCGCGCCGCGGCAACAGGCGCAACACGACGCACTGCTGGATGTCGAGCGCCTCGGTCGTCAAGCGCTCGACGAGATGCAGCGCATGCTCGGTGTCCTGCGCACCGGTGAGGACGAACAAGGGGTTGGGCCGCTGCCCGACCTCACCCGGATCGGTGCGCTAACTGCGGACGCGCGCGCCGCCGGCATCGAGGTTGAGCTCAACCTCGCCGGAGAGTTCGACGATCTTCCTCCGGGGCTCGAACTGACCGCCTACCGGATCATTCAAGAGGCGCTCACCAACGTCTGCAAGCACGCGCGCGCCAGCGTCGTATGCGTCACGATCACGCGCTGCGGCACGCGTCTGGGCATCACCGTGGCCGACGATGGAGACGGCATCGCCAGCGATGTCGAACCCGGCAACGGACTCATCGGCATGCGCGAACGAGTCGCGATCCATGACGGCGAACTGTACGCCGGCCCCGCGGGCGAGCGTGGCTTCCTGATCCGAGCTCAACTACCCGTCGCTGCCAGCGCATGACCATCCGGCTGCTCATCGCAGACGACGAAGCCCTTGTCCGACGCGGCTTCGCCATGATCCTCGATGCCGAACCAGACCTCGAGGTCGTCGGCGAGGCCGCTGATGGGCAGGCTGCTGTCGAGCTTGCCGCCGCCGGTATCGCCGACATCGTCCTCATGGACATCCGCATGCCAGGCATAGACGGGATCGAGGCAACTCGCCGGATCGCCGGGGCCGGCGGACCTCAGGTCATCGTGATCACAACCTTCGGGCTGGACGAGTACGTTTTCGAGGCACTCCGCGCCGGCGCAAGCGGATTCCTGCTGAAGAACACCCCGCCCGAGCAGCTCGCCGACGCCATCCGTCTGGTCAGCCGCGGCGATGCCCTGATCGCTCCGGAGCTCACGCGCTCGCTCATCCAGGCGTTCGTTCGCGCTCCCCACCCGGCCGCACCACCCCCCGAACGGCTCCACGAACTGCTCACCCAGCGCGAGATCGAGGTTCTCACCCTGCTGGCGCGCGGCATGTCTAACGCCGAGATCGCCGACGAGCTCGTGATCAGTGAAGCCACCGTCAAGACCCATGTCGGGCACATTCTCAACAAGCTCGACCTGCGAGACCGGGCCCAGGCCATCGTCCTCGCCTACGAATCGAAACTCATCGAACCCCAGTGAACAGCCAGGGCTCGTCTTCGATCGGGCCCTCGTCCCCCGAGCCTGTCGTGGGCGCCTGGTCGCCGGCAGGCAACGGCTACCAGTAGTTGTAGGTCTGCTGGCCTTGTTGCAGTGCCGTGACGTAGCCGGCCCGCTCGTAATCTGCTTCGTGGGTATCGGCCGGCACGGCGAGCAGCCCACGCGGCTGGCTGAGCGAGGTGTATCCCTTGCGGGTCATCCAGGTCGACAGGCCGTCCAACAGCACGCCCGCGTACGCCGGACCGTGGCGCAGCAGTGCAGATGCGGTCATCACGACGTCCGCGCCCGCAAGGAGGTACTTGACCACATCGTCGGGCTTCTCGACGCCCGTGGTGGCCGCGAGCGCGGCCTTCACCCGGCCGTGCAGCAGCGCGATCCAGGTACGTGGAAGACGCGCCTCGACCGGAGTGGAGAGCTCGATCGTGGGCGTGACGGCGAGGGTTTCGATGTCGATGTCGGGCTGCAGGAACCGGTTGAACAGCACGAGCGCGTCCGCCCCGGCCTGGTCGAGTTGCAGGGCCATCTCGCCGGTTGAGCTGAAGTGCGGGTTCAACTTGACCGCGACCGGTATCGAGACCGCGCTCTTGACCCGGCTCAGGATGTCGAGGTGTCGCTGTTCGACCTCTCGTCCGGCGGTGTGCGGGTCGGCGGGGATGTAGTAGATGTTGAGTTCGATCGCGGACGCGCCGGCGTCCTGCATGGCGTGCGCGTACTCGGCCCAACCCCCTGGAGTAGACCCGTTGATGCTGGCGATCAACGGAATATCGACGGCGGACACGGCGCGTTCGAGCAGGCTCAGATAGCGCTGCGGGCCGGGTGGCTCATCGGGTGCCGCCGGGAAGTAGGACAGCGACTCTGCAAAGCTTTCGGTGCCCGCATCGACGAGCCGCTCGTGTGCGACGGCTTCCTGCCGCAACTGTTCCTCGAACAGCGAGAAGAGCACCACCGCGCCCACGCCGGCGTCCGCGAGCCGGCGGATGCCGTCGACGGTCTGGGACAGGGGCGAAGCCGACGCGACGAGCGGGTTGCGCAGTGTCAGGCCCATGTAGTCGGTGGACAGGTCCATCAGTCGTCCTTGCGCGCGTCGGGAGCGAACCGTTCGGGGCCGCGCGTGGCCATCTCCTCGTATACCGCCCAGCGCTGGTCGACGGCTTCCTGGGCGAGGTGGAGCAGCCGTTCGGCTTCGGACGGGTTCGAGTTCACCAGCATCTTGTACCGGAGCTCGCGGTAGATGTAGTCGGTCAGCCGCATCCGTGGCCGCGGTGAGTCGAGCAGGAACGGGTTGCCGCCCGCAGTCCGGACCACCGGGTCGTAGCGAATCAACGGCCAGTGGCCACTGGCCACGGCACGGTACTGCTGGTCGAGACCATTGCGCATGTCGATGCCGTGCGCGATGCAATGGCTGTAGGCGATCAGCAGGGACGGGCCGTCGTATGCCTCGGCCTCCCGGAAGGCCCGGAGGGTCTGTTGAGCATCGGCGCCCATCGCGACCCGGGCGACGTAGACGTTGCCGTAGGCGATCGCTTGCAGGGCAAGGTCCTTTTTCGCCGAGGTCTTTCCGGCGGCGGCGAACTTGGCGACTGCGCCCAGAGCGGTGGCCTTGGACACCTGCCCGCCGGTGTTGGAGTACACCTCGGTATCGAGCACGAGGACGTTCACATTGCGCCCGCTGGCCAGGACGTGGTCCAGCCCGCCGGACCCGATGTCGTAGGCCCAACCGTCGCCGCCGACAAGCCACACGCTGCGCCGGATCAGGTGGTCGACCACGCTGCGCAGGTCGTCGACCGCGGTCCCGGACAGGCCGTCCAGCCGCTGCTGCAACTCACCCACTCGCTCGCGCTGGGCGGCCAGTTCGGACTCTGTGAGCTGCGGCGCCTCGAGGATCGCCCGTGCCAGCTCCGGACCGACGTCATCGCTCAGCTCCGCAAGACGCCGGACGGCGAGCTCGGTGTGCAGATCGGCAGCGAGCCGCATGCCCAACCCGAACTCGGCGTTGTCCTCGAACAATGAGTTCGACCACGCCGGGCCGCGGCCGGCGGCGTTGGCGGTCCACGGTGTCGTCGGCAGGTTCCCGCCGTAGATCGACGAGCAGCCGGTGGCGTTGGCGACCAGCAGCCGGTCGCCGAACAGCTGTGACAGCAGCTTGAGATATGGCGTCTCGCCGCAGCCGGCGCAAGCGCCGGAGAACTCGAACAGCGGCTCGAGAAACTGCGTGCCGCGGACGTTGCCGAAATCCACCCGGGAGCGGTCGTTGTCGGGCAGCGCCTCGAAGAATGCGACATTCTCCCGCTCGGGTTCTACCAGGGGGAGCCGCGGCGCCAGGTTGATCGCCCGGTGGGACGGGTCGCTGGGCGATTTGGCCGGGCAGGCTTCCACGCACAGGCCGCACCCGGTGCAGTCCTCGACGTAGACCTGCAACGTGTACCGCGTATCGGGAACCCCGACCGCGTTCAGGGGAGCGGACCGGAATCCGTCCGGTGCTTCGTCGAGCCGGGACTGGTCGTAGAACTTGGAGCGGATCACGCTGTGCGGGCAGACGAAGCTGCAGTTGCCGCACTGGATACAGAGGTCGGCGTCCCAGTCCGCGACGAGATCGGAGATGTTGCGCTTCTCGAACGCCGTCGTCCCGCTGGGATAGGTGCCGTCCGCAGGCAGCGCGCTGACGGGCAGTTCGTCACCGCGTCCGGCCATCATCACCGCGGTGACCTCACGCACGAACTCAGGTGCGTCGGCCGGCACCACCGGTGGTAACTCGCGAGAGGCGGTCACGTGACCGGGCACCTCGATCCGGTGCAGCTCGGCAACCGCACGGTCGACGGCGGCATGGTTGCGGGCGACGACCTCCTGGCCGCGCCGGCCGTAGGTCTTCGTGATCGCCTCCTTGACCGCGGCGATCGCCTGATCCTGCGGGAGCACGCCGGAGATAGCGAAGAAGCACGTCTGAAGGACGGTGTTGGTGCGTCCCGGAATGCCGACCTCGCGGGCGACCCGCGCGGCGTCGATCGCGTACAGATCGATGCCCTTGGCCAGGATCTGCTCCTGCACCGAGCGGGGCAGCGCGTCCCACACCTGGTCCGCCTCGAACGACGCGTTGAGCAGCAACGTCGCACCCGGCGCCGCGACTCCGAGCACGTCGACCCGGTCGAGCAGCCCGAACTGGTGGCAGCCGACGAAGCTCGCCTGCCGGACCAGGTACGGTGCGCTGATCGGCTGGGAGCTGAAGCGCAGGTGCGACACGGTCTGCGAGCCGGACTTCTTCGAGTCGTAGACGAAGTAGCCCTGGGCGTGCAGGTTCGGGTCGGCGCCCAAGATCTTGATCGTGTTCTTGTTCGCCCCGACCGTGCCGTCCGAGCCGAGGCCGAAGAAGACCGCCCGCACCGTGTCAGCCGACTCGATGTCAAGCGCCGCGTCGAAGGGCAGGCTGGTACCCGTCACGTCGTCGGTGATGCCGATGGTGAACCGCGGTTTCGGGCGCTCGCGGGCTAGTTCGGCGAAGACACCCGCGACCATGCCCGGTGTGAACTCCTTGGAGGACAACCCGTACCGGCCGCCGACGACTCTCGGCAAATGCTCGCGTTCACCGTCGGCGTAGGCTTCGGACAGCGCCGCGAGCACGTCGAGGAACAGCGGCTCACCGTGTGAGCCCGGCTCCTTCGTCCGGTCGAGTACGGCGATCGACCGCGCGCTCGCCGGTATCGCGTCGACCAGCGCACGGGCCGGAAACGGCCGGTACAGCCGCAGCTGGACCACGCCGACCCGCTCGCCCCGGGCGTTCAGGTAGGCCGCCGTGTCGCGGGCGGTCTGCGCGCCGGAGCCCATCACGACGAGCACCCGATCAGCCGCCGGGTCACCGGAATAGTCGACCAGCCCGTACCTGCGGCCGGTGCGCTCAGCGAGAGCGGCCATCATCTCGTTCACCACACCGGGGGTCCCGGCATAGAACGCGTTGACCGTCTCACGCGCCTGGAAGTAGACGTCCGGGTTCTGTGCCGTGCCGCGAATGAAGGGACGCTCCGGAGACAACGCCCGGCTGCGGTGCGCACGGACCAACTCGGCGGGCACCAGCGCGCGCAGGTCGTCGTCGGTCAGCATCTCGATCGTGTTCAGCTCGTGCGAGGTGCGAAAGCCGTCGAAGAAGTGCAGGAACGGGATCCGGGTGCGCATCGCGACCGCCTGCGCCACCAGCGCGAGGTCGTGAGCCTCCTGCACGGACGCCGACGCGAGCATCCCGAATCCGGTCTGCCGGGCTGCCATCACGTCGGAGTGGTCGCCGAAGATCGACAGGGCCTGCGCGGCCACCGAACGGGCGGCCACGTGGATCACGGACGAGGTCAGTTCACCGGCGATCTTGTTCATGTTCGGGATCATCAACAGCAGACCCTGCGAGGCGGTGAACGTGGTGCTCAGCGCCCCGGCTTGCAGGGCGCCGTGCAGGGCGCCGGCCGCACCGCCCTCGCTCTGCATCTGGACCACGCTGGGCACGGTGCCCCACACGTTGGGCCGCTGCTGGCTGGCCCACTCGTCGGCAAGCTCGGCCATCGTCGAGGACGGGGTGATCGGGTAGATGCAGCAGACCTCGTTGAGCCGGTAGGCCACCGACGCGGCTGCCTCGTTGCCGTCGATCACCTCACGCGTCATTCCGGCTCCGGAATCATGTCGATGGCGTGTACCGGGCACTGTTCGAAGCAGGCGCCGCAACCGGTGCACCGGTCGTAATCGAAACGGTAACGGTGCCCGACGCCCAGCTTGATCACCGCGTCCTCCGGGCAGGCGCCCAGGCAGCCGTCGCACTCGAAGCAGTTGCCGCACGACAGACACCGGCCGGCCTCATAGCGGGCCTCCTGTTCCGACAGGCTGCCGACCACCTCGCCGAAGCCGGCGACCCGCTGCTCCATCTCGAGTTCCGGCTGCTCCCGGCGCGCGGTGTCGCCGAAATACCACAGGTGCAGCTTGTCGAAGCTCGCCAGGTCGTGCTTGGGCGGCGGTGCGTACTCCGTTTCGCGCAGGTAGGCGTCGATGTGGCGGGCGGCCTTCTTTCCGTGTCCGACGCCGACTGTCACGGTGCGCTCGCTCGGCACCATGTCGCCACCGGCGAACACACCCGGGTGGCCGGTCATCAGCGAGGAGGACACCTGCACCGTGCCGTCCGCCGCGAACTCCACCCCGGGCACCCCGCGAAGGAATGCGGTGTCGGTCTGCTGACCCACCGCGACGATGAGGGTGTCTGCTGCCAGCGTCTCGAACCGGCCGGTGCCGTGCGGGCGTCCCGACTCGTCGAGTTCCATCACCTCGACGGTCATCTCCGGCCCCTCGAACGCGGTGATCGTGCGCAGCCAGTTGATCCGCACGCCTTCCCGCTCGGCGTCCGCGGCCTCCTCCTCGTGCGCCGGCATCTGCTCGCGGGTGCGGCGGTACACGACGATTGGATCCTCCGCGCCGAGCCGCCGGGCCACCCGGGCCGCGTCCATCGCCGTATTGCCGCCCCCGTAGACCGCCACCCGCCGCCCGATCACCGGCTGCTCGCCGGAGGCGACGCCGCGCAGGAAGGTCACCGCGTCTACCACGCGCGCCGCGTCCATCGCCGGGATGTCCACCCGCTTGGACAGGTGGGCGCCGACGGCCACGAATACCGCGTCGAAGCCTCCTTCGGTCTTCTCGGCGAGCAGGTCGTCCACCCGGTGGTTCGTGACAATGCGGACGCCCAACTCAGCGATCCGCGCAATCTCGGCATCGAGGACGTCCCGCGGCAGCCGATAAGCCGGAATGCCGTAGCGCATCATCCCGCCCGGTTCCGCACCGGCGTCGCGGATCTCGACGTGGTGGCCGAGCCGGGCCAGATGATAGGCGGCCGACAGGCCACTCGGTCCGGACCCGACCACCACCACTCGCCGGCCGCTGGACTGCGCGGGCGGTTCGAACCCCCAACCTCTGTCACGGGCGAGGTCACCGAGGAACCGCTCCACCGAATGGATCGACACCGCGCTGTCCAGCTCGACACGGTTGCACACGGTCTCGCACGGGTGGTAGCAGACCCGGCCGTGAATGGCCGCGAAGGGATTGTCGGCCACCAGTTGCCGCCACGCCCGCTCATGATCGCCCGCCTTCGCATGGGCCATCCAGGCCTGGATGTTCTCACCCGCCGGACACCCGGCGTTGCACGGCGGCAACAGATCGACGTACAGCGGCCGGCGCTCACGGACCGGACCAGCCCGCGATTGACCGTGGAGCAGGTCCGGAAGCCGCGTGACATCCCGCTGTGGGCCCGTCACGCCGATCCCACCCGCGGGCAAGATCGCGTTACGCTCGGCATCTCGTCCACTATAGGCACCGCCGGCTCCGGGCGTACAGGTTACGGCGATGCGCGCGCATTCGATGCGAACGGCTCAAGCCGGCGGCGGGGAGGCTACGGCTCCCCAGCCCTGC
The DNA here is from genome assembly GCA_036373915.1 of Jiangellaceae bacterium. GTDB lineage: Bacteria > Actinomycetota > Actinomycetes > Jiangellales > Jiangellaceae > JASLBX01. Next base: position 10,780 of record DASUUU010000077.1, read on the forward strand.
TCAGCTCCCCGGATGATCTTGATTGGTAGCATCCGGCTGCGTCGTGATCACAGGTTCGTCCGCGCCGGCCAGCGGAGCCAGCTCCGCTGGGACTTCGAGGACCGCGGTGTGGTAGCTCTCGATCAGAGCCAGAATCGCCTCCCGTGGGCCGTGTCGCCAGGCGTCACTGCCGTAGAACCGCTCCTCCTGCTCGTCACGCTCTTCGACCGAGCCGAACGCCCGGATCAGGAATGCGTCCCGGCGCCCGTCTTCGGCAACAAGCGATGCGCCGCACCTCACCACCCGAACGCCGAACGTCTCAAGCAGACGGACGGCATGGTCCCGCATGAGACGGACGAACTCGTCGGTCGCACCCGCCTTCAAGCGATATGTCCGAACCTCCAGAATCACATCGACCTCTCTTTCGTGCCGTCAGCCAACCGTGGCGCTCACTGGCCGCGCCCGTTCGGGCCGCCAGCCAGCCGCGCGGATAGCGCGAAGACGATGCTCGCGACGCTAGCGGCAGATCCAGGAGGGGTACCTCGGGAAACGCTCCCCATTCCCGCGGGATGACTTCCCCATTTTGTCGCCGGTGCACGAACCGGTGCGGTGTCAGCCCACCGCGACGTCGACTCGCTTGGTCGCGGCAAGAGTGCCGCGGGCCGCGCCGACGTAAGTGCCGGACGTCGGTGCCACGTCAGAGTAGTCGCGGCCGGTGGCGACAGTCAGGTAGTCCTTACCTGCACGGCGCCCGTGGCAGGGGTCGAAGGCCACCGCGCGGGCGCCGTCCGCGTCGGCAACGATGACCTCGACCCAGGCGTGTGTTCCGCCCTCGCCGAGCAGGTGCCCGGAGACGTAGCGGGCCGGCAGTCCGATGGCCCGGCACAGCGCGATCATGATGTGGGCGCTGTCCTGGCAGACCCCGCGTCCGCCGGCGAGCGCTTCGGCGGCGGTGGTGGCGATGGAGGTCACGCCGTGCGCGTAGGTCATCGCCTCGTGCACGTACGTGCAGAACCGCTCGGCGGTTGCCAACAGGTCGGGGCCGGCCATCGACGCGGCGAGGTCCCGGATTTCCGCGTCGGCATCGGTCAGCCGGGTCGGCCGGAGCATCCGCGGGTCGGTGAGTGCGGCGGCCGGCAAGAGCACGTCGGCTCCCGGCCCCGCCCGCTCGACGACGGCCTTCACCACGAACTCGATCTCCTCTGGCACCAGCGGCACTCGGGATCGGGTGACCGTGTTGCCGGCGGCGTCGCGGCGATGATCGGTCCGGGCGTCGGGCGCCGACACGGTGATCGAGTGCTGCCTGCGAAGCTGGTCGCCGTGCCGGGGCGGCGGCACCACGACCAGCCGGTGGTTCAGGTCTCGTACGGGTGCGTCATAGGTATAGCGAAAGCGCTGGTGCAGCACGTAGGTGAGCGCGCCGGGCGCTTGCGTCATGCCATCTCCTCGGCCCAGACCTGCATGCTGCTCAGCATCGGACCACCGTAGGTGGTGACCATCGCTACGTCCACTGCGTCGCGCCCTCGCCCGATCAGCACGCGACCCTTGCGGGCGGCGTTGTTTCGGGGGTCGAAGGTCCACCACCGGCCGTCGAGGTACACCTCCATCCAAGCGGCGAAGTCCATAGGCGCGGGATCAGGCGGCACGTCCAACTCGGGGAGATAGCCGAAGACGTACCGGGCGGGGATCGACAGCGCCCTGCAGAAGCTGATCGCGACATGCGCGAAGTCGCGGCAGACCCCCCGGCCGGCGGCATACGCCTCGGCGGCCGTGGTCGTCGGGGTGCTGCTGCCGTAGCCGAAACTCAGGTTGCCGTGAACGTGTTCGGTGATCGCCAGCACTCGCCGGTACCCCGGCTTCTCGTTGCCGAACAGCCGCCACGCCTCGTCACCGAGGACGTCGGGCAGGCAGTACCGGCTGGGCAGCGTGTAGACCAGCACATCGTCGGGCAGTTGTGCGGTGGGGACCTCCGCTGCATCGAGGTTCACATCCTCGGTCGCGTCCGGGACCATCACGACGGCGTCGTAGCGCAGGGTGGCCTCTCCAACCGGCAGGCTGAGGCGTTGGCAGTTGTTGCCGTACAAGTCCGTATACGCGTGCCGGTCGAGGGCGGGCTGAGTCTCCCAGCCCTGCCGAAGCACCGTCGCGGGCGCAGCCCCGGATGCCTGGACCTGGAAAACGGCGGCGGTCTCGACCTCCGCGGTGTACCGGAACTCACACCCCACCCGAACCTGTCGTGTCATGGCTGCTGCTCCCGCATACTGGAATTTCATTGTTTCCAACCGTAGCGACACGTTGCGGCACAGATCGGGGGTGCGACTCCTCTCATGGGAGAACTCCTCGACGGGTATCCGCTCGGCCAAGCGTACGACGAGATGTTCGGGGCGGACGGGCTGCCGCACCCGCACATGCGAGGGCTGTACGACGCCCTTCAGACGCTGACCCGCGAGGATCTGGCGCAGCGAGAAGCGGCGAGGGACAGCAGCTTCCGTGACCAGGGTGTCACCTTCGCCCATGCCGGCAAGGAGTGGGTGTTCCCTCTCGACCTGATCCCGCGGCTGATCCCGGCGGCCGAGTGGGAACTGCTCGAGGCAGGAGTCGTGCAGAGGGTCCGCGCGCTGGAGGCGTTTCTCGCCGACGTCTACGGCCCGGCCGAGGTGGTCTCGGACGGGGTCGTGCCGCGCGCGCTGTTGACGACCTCGGCGGGTTTCTGCCGGCCGGTGTACGGCTTCCGCCCGCCGAACGGCGTGCGGATCCACATCGCCGGGATCGACCTCGTTCGCGACCAGGCCGGTGTCATGCGAGTGCTGGAGGACAACCTGCGGGTACCGTCCGGAATCTCCTACGTGGTGGAGAACCGGCGCACCATGGCGCGCGTCTTTCCCGGGTTGTTCCTGGAGCAGCAAGTTCGGCCGGTCGCCTCCTATCCTGGGCAGCTTCTCGACGCGCTGCGCCGGTCGGCGCCCGCCGGCGTCGAGGAGCCGACCGTCGTGTTGCTCACCCCCGGCGTGCACAACCCGGCGTATTTCGAGCACGCGTTCCTGGCCCGCAAGATGGGCATCGAGCTGGTCGAGGGCCGGGACCTGTTCTGCCGCGACCACGTCCTGTACATGCGCAGCGTGGGCGGTGAGCAGCGCGTGGACGTGGTCTACCGGCGGGTCAACGACGATTTCCTCGACCCGGTGCACTTCCGGTCCGACTCGGTCGTAGGCAGTCCGGGCATCCTCAACGCGGCCCGCGTAGGCAACGTCACCATCGCCAACGCGATCGGAAACGGCGTCGCCGACGACAAGCTGACCTACACCTACGTCCCGGCGCTCATTGAGTACTACCTCGGCGAGCAGCCGCTACTCCCCAACGTCGCGACCTACCGGCTCGACGATCCGGACGTCCGGTCGGAGTGCCTGGCCCGGCTCGACCAGCTGGTGATGAAGCCGGTGGAAGGCTCCGGCGGTGCCGGTATCGTCATCGGACCACACGCATCCGACGCCGAGTTGGCCGCTGTGCGCGAGCAGGTGCTCGCCGATCCGAGAGCGTGGATCGCGCAGGAACTGGTGCTGCTGTCGACTTCGCCGGCGCAGCTAGGCGACCGGCTGCTCCCGCGACACGTTGACCTACGGCCGTTCACCGTGAACGACGGCGAGCGGGTCCGGGTGCTTCCCGGTGGACTTACCCGGGTGGCCCTGCGGGAGGGAAGCCTGATCGTCAACTCCAGCCAGGGCGGCGGCTCCAAGGACACCTGGGTGCTCACCTCGCGACCGCAGCGAGCGCCGGAAGGGAACGGGCCATCGGCGTTCCCGGCGCAGGCGGTGCGGGGCACCGTCCCCGACCGCGGTCCCCGCGGCGATCAGCCGCAGCAATGAGGGGGCCGGGATGCTGAGTCGGGTCGCCGAGGCGCTGTTCTGGATCGGCCGTTACGTCGAACGGGCCGAGGACACCGCACGCCTGCTCGACGTGCACTTCCACGAGGTGCTCGAAGACCCGGGCGTGGACGAAGAAGCAACCTATTCCGTCCTGTTGACCGTGATGGGCGTCTCGGACAACACCGCTCGACGACACCGGGACAGCCGAGCGGTGATGGAGTTGCTCGGTTACGACGAGGCCACACCCAACTCCATCGTCGGCGCGCTGGTCGCCGCCTGGCAGAACGCCCGCGGCGCGCGGGAGGCGCTCTCAGCGGAAATCTGGGAATGCCTGAACTCCACTCACAACTCCCTCCCCACCCGGGTATCGGCCGCGCGCGACTTCGGCCCAGCGCCGTTCTTCTCGTACATCCGTGAGCGCGCGGCCACGTTCGCCGGTTACGTGGAGGCGAGCCTGAGCCGCGACGCGAGCCACGACGTGCTCGTTCTCGGCCGCAGTCTTGAGCGGGTGGATATGACTGCGCGCCTGCTTGCAGCCCGGATCGGCACCGGACGAGGGAGTGAAGGCTGGACTGCGACGCTGCATGCATGCTCGGCCCACGATGCTTATCTGCGCACCTACCATGAGGGTGTCGAGGCCCAGCGGGTGATTGAGTTTCTGCTGGTGGACCGGCTTTTCCCGAGGTCGGTCTTTCACGCGCTCAGCGCTGGCGAACAGGCCTTGGCCCGGCTCGACCCGGCGTACGGCCGGTCCGCGCTCGACGAGCCCGCCCGCCGGGCGATCGGCCGGGCTCGAACCGATCTGGAGTTCCTGTCCGCCACCAACCTCCTTGAAGATCTGCCGGAGCGGCTGCACGGACTGCAACGGACCGTGTCGACAGTAAGCGAAGAGGTGAGCCGCAGATTGTTCGCAGGTTCCGCGCCACTGCAATGGAGTCTCGAGGAGTCCGCGGGATGAGCTGGCGAATCGCGGTCAGGCACCGCACCGGCTACCGGTACGCCGGGCCGGTGTGGGCGTCGTACAACGAAGCGCGGCTAACGCCACCGACCCTCGACGGGCAGCGCACCCTGCAAGCCGCCCTCGTCATCACTCCGTCGGCCCGGCCGTTGCGTTACGTCGACTACTGGGGCACGACGGTGGACGCGTTCGACCTGCATGTCCCACACACCGAGCTCGTGGTGGAGGCCACGTCGCTGGTCGAGACTGCTCGGCCGCGGCCCGTGCCGGCGGGTGCCGGATGGTCCGACCTGGCCGACCCAGCGGTACAGGACCGCTTCGCCGAATTCCTTGCCGCGTCCACGTACGTCTGGGCGGAGCCCGAGCTGACTGAGATAGGGCGATCACTGCGCGCCAGGTCGACGCCGGTGCAGACTGGACTGCGGGCCGCTGCATGGACCCACGAGACGCTGCGCTACGAACGCGGCGCGACCCATGTGCACACATCGTCGGCCGAGGCCCGTGCCGCCGGCAAGGGGGTGTGCCAGGACTTCGTACACGTCACTCTTGCCTTGCTGCGCGCGGTCGGTTTGCCCGCACGTTATGTCTCCGGCTACCTGCACCCGACGGTGGAGGCCGAGGTCGGGGCGGCGACTGCCGGCGAGAGCCACGCATGGGTGGAGTTCTGGGCCGGTGACTGGGTTGCTGCCGACCCAACCAGCCTTGCCGACGTCGGCAGCCGGCACGTGCTGTTGGCCCGCGGCCGTGACTACGCCGACGTACGGCCCTTGGCCGGCGTCTACTCCGGGCCGGCAGCGGAGGACTTCGGCGTCACCGTCGAGGTCACCAGACTCTCCTGAAGAGGCCTGAAGAGGTTAGTTCCGCCGCGTCCATATTTTGGCGAGCCCAGGGGTGCCTTCAATTCCGGGAAGTCTCCGGTGGCCGTGAGCGCCTCACCGCGTTGGAAGTACACAGTCAACCGGGCAGCGGCGCCGCCGCGGCGATGGCCCGGCGGGTGTGGTGTCGCAATGCCGCCAGGCTGCGGCGGTCGAGCCGGTCGCAGACCCGGTCCCAGTGCAGCGCGACCACGTCGCCAGGCTGGGGGATCGGCCCGGTCGCGAGGCCGTCGGTGGCGACGGTGGCTCGCTCGGTCCGGCGTGGGCCGGGTCGCACGGTCCAGCCGTCCCACACCAGGCCGCGCGAGCGGACCACCGCCGTGTCACCTTCTATCGCGATGACCGTGCCCCATCGAATCCGGCATCGGTCGAGGACCCGGAGCGGCTCGGTGATCCGGCCCGACCGGAGCAGGCCGACCCATGGCGAGACGCAGAAGACGTGGAAGTTGTGGTGGGGGACCGCCCCGTGCAGCGCCGCCGCGGTGAGCTGCGGCAGGCGGGGACCGGCGTACGGGCGGTACCGGTCGTCCAGGAAGTTGCACAGCCGGGCCATGTCCACCCGCTCGAGCAACGGACTGCCGATCCAGTAGGCCTCGACCACGCGCCGGTTCAGCGGATCGCGGATGCCGGCGGCCTCGGCGATAAGTCGCAGGTACGGCCAGGCGCCCTCGAAGCCCTGCGCCAGCTCACGCAGGCCACGGTCGACGACGCCGGCGGCCGTGTACTCCAGGAGGGCCCGATGGTCCTCGGGGCCGCAGTAGCCAAGAGCGTTCGGCGGGTAGGCGTACCGGGCGAAGAGCAATGGCCCGGGGTCGACGATCATCGCACGTCCTGATGAGTCCGGGCCTGGCGTTGCATGGCGCCAACGGCGGCGGCGCCTGCTCCGAGCCCGATCAGCACCAGGCCCACTGCCACGGTCCCTGCCGGAACCACACCTTCGAACGCCCCGGCGAGGGCAGCGGTGATCACCGCCGCGAAGACCAGCACGGCCGTCAC
>DASUUU010000078.1:0-9998 GCA_036373915.1 Jiangellaceae bacterium
CGCTGCAACCCCGGTGGCCTGTGAAATCGAGTTGCAGACCGCGTCGATGGGCCCATTTCCGGACCCCTCGGCGTGCACTTGCTCCCCCTGGCGGGACAGCTGAACGCTGGCCCGCGGCCCGTCCTGCGATCCCCCGGCGTAGGTGATCATCTCAATCTGCCAGCCGGTCGATGGTTCGCTCATGCGGTGCTCCTGGGTCGAGCGCAGCGTCGGTTCGGTTCTTGGCAGCATAGGGCCCGCTGGGCCGCCCGATCCGACGCGAGGCCGAGATCCCAGCCTGTCAGCGGGACGTCGCCCCGGGTTTGGTGAACACCCGGTTCGTGTGAACGGCCGTTCGGCCGTCACATTCGTGTGCACGGCAGCCAGCCTCGTCGGCCCGGTCAAAGCTCCTTGTGGACCAACGCTGAGGCAGCTATCGCGGTGTCGCACGGTGAAGGGCGCATTGATGCGGCACCATTGCGGGCATGAAGCTGGTCGCGGAGTCAGCCGTGAAGGTCTGGACCGACGGCGCGTGCTCTCGCAACCCTGGCCCTGGCGGCTGGGCGTGGGCAGTTGAGGGCGGCCCGAAGGCCTGCGGGTCGGAACCCATGACGACGAACCAACGCATGGAGATCCGGGCTGCCTACGAGGCCGTCCGGGCGCTCACAGGGTCGCTGATCGTCATCAGCGATTCGACCTACGTAGTCAACTGCTTCCGCGACGAGTGGTGGAAGGGCTGGATCAACCGCGGCTGGCTCAATGCTGCACGCAAACCCGTCGCCAACCGCGACCTCTGGGAGCCGTTGATCGATCTCGTGCTCAGCCGCGGCGACGTCCAGTTTCGCTGGACCAAAGGCCATCCCGGCGACCGGATGAATGAACTGGTCGACCAGATGGCGGTGGACGCGTCGAGAATGGGAATGCGATAACCCGCTAGCGGCAGCCGGCGGCCGACACGGCACGAACAGATCAGCGGACCAGGTGCGGGCGTGACGACAGAGCGCATATGGCATGCGAGTTGCGGCTTGAGCAACGTTCGAGCTTGATGATCGGTCAGGCCATGAGTGCACGCCGGGCCCCTCATCGGCGTCGACCGCGACGGGCTCGGCGCTGGTCACCGCTCGTTGTCCGACGGGTTCTCTTCGCCGGGCTGCCCTATGCTCGTACGCTGCGCTCGCAGCGCGCCGGCGTGCGCCTTGGCAGTGGGCTCGCGGCGGGTCTTGATCAGGCTTGCAACAGTGACGACGAAGAGTACGACCATGATGACTGCGAGGCTGACGAGCGTGGGGATCTCGGGCACGCGGTCGTCGATATCTACGTGCGCCCAGTGCAGGATCAACTTGACCCCGATGAACCCGAGGATCAGCGACAGGCCGGTGGACAGGTATACGAGACGGTCCAGCAAGCCCTTCACGAGGAAGTACAGCGCGCGGAGGCCCAGCAAGGCGAATGCGTTCGCCGTGAAGACTATGTAGGGCTCCTCGGTGATGCCGAACACCGCGGGAATGGAGTCCAGCGCGAACAGCAGGTCGACGCTGCCGATTGCGATCAGAACGATGACGAGTGGAGTCACGACGCGACGGCCGTCGACCCTAGTGATGAGCTTTCCGTCGACATAGTCCTCCGTGATCGGGAGGATCCGGCGAGCGGTTTTGACGACCGCGTTGTCCTCGACGTCGGGATCCTCGTCGCGATGCCGGAACAACTGCACGGCGGTGTATATGAGAAGCAGCCCGAACAGCAGGAACATGAACGAAAACAGCGACAATAACGTCGCCCCGAGCGCGATGAAGATCGCTCGCAGCATCAGCGCTAGCGCGATTCCGAAGGTCAACACCATGTGCTGGTGCTTCTCCGGCACGGCGAACGTGGCCATGATGACGACGAACACGAACAAGTTGTCGACCGAGAGACTCTTCTCGACGATGTAGCCGGTGAAGTACTCCGTGCCGAAGTCGCCGCCGAATCGGATGGTGAACCACACGCCGAAGGTGATCGCAACCAGGATGTAGAACACCGACCAGGCGGTCGCCTCGCGAAAGCCGACCCGGTGTGGCCGCATAGCTGCCACGATCAAGTCGACCGCGAGCAACGCGACCACCAAGCCGATCGTCGTAGCCCATGCGAGCCCGCTGATCTCCAGCACGCCTTCTCCCAATGTCGTCACGGATGTACGGACGCGGATCTCACCCGATGTTCCGGCGATCCCGAGCCACCGTGTCCGGGTAGCTCACGGTCACCGCGCCTGGTGCATTGTCGTCTGTACCCGAACACAACCTTGTTGACGCCAGGCCGGGTGAGCTTGGAGGACGGAAGTGCTCACCAGAGGCCCGTCGTACGGTGACCTTCGAGAGGGTTTGTGGACATTCGGCGCACATGATCATGTGGACCCGAGGTGCGAGACACGCGAGCGCGCCGCAAGGGTCCACATGATCACGAGTAGATCGAGCGAGCCTCCTAGCGCTGGAAGATCTCGTAGACCGCTCCATTCGACAGAGACACCGCGAACATGTTGCCGTTCGGACCGGTTTCGAGGTCAGTCAGAATTCCGAACTCACGTCCAATCAGCAGGCTTTCGCTCTCGGTAATGTCGAACTTGTCGAGGTTGTCGGCGACCCGATCTTCCAAACGGGGATCGTCCACACCGATCTTCTCCCGGTTTCCGGTCAGGTTGAAGTGGAACAGGTGCCCGCCCTCCAAGAAGTCCCGGGCGCCTCCCAAGAACAGGTCGCCGTCGAACTGCGGTCCCAGTGCCCGCCCGTCGACGAATCCGAGAGCAGCCGGGGCCACCTCGAACTTCCAGCTGAACTCGGGATCGCTGTAGTGGGATCCGGGGAGCATGAACAACCGGTCCAGCGCCGCTTCGGGCGACTCTGCGATGTTCGTGGGTGGCCAGCGGTTCTGCTGGAGGCTCATCGCCCCGAAGGTCGTCTCGATCTCCCGGAACTGCGCGTGCCGCATGAGCGGGCCGGCGATCTGGATCCAGCCACCGTTCATGCCGGGCTCCACCCGGTTCAGTTCGGTGAAGCTGTCGTCCCCGTTCTCTTCAAGCCAGAGGTCACCGGACTTCGGGTCGAAGTCGAACCCGAAGCTGTTGCGGTGCCCGTACGAGAAGATCTTCTGGAAGTTGGCGCCAACCTCGCCTCCCATGCTCGCGCCGACGTCGAAGAACGGGTTGTCTGACGGTGCCGTGCCGTCGTCGTTCAGTCGTAGCATCACCCCGGTGAGGTGGGCGTCGTCGGGCTCCGGCCCGCCGAACTGGTCGTCGGGGCTGCCGTCGCCGAATGGCCCCAGCGGCAGGTTCTGGGTCTGCCCTCGCCGGCCCACGTCGCCGATGAAGACATACAGCTTCTCGTCGGGCCCGAAGGCGATCACCCCGCCGTCATGGTTGCCGAATGCGCGAGTCTCGTGCGGAGGGTTCGGTGGCTGCAGCGCGCGGAGCCGGATCACGTTCTGATCGAGCGTCAGAGTCGATCCGTCCCACACGAACCGGTCGACCCGGTTACCCAGCAGTGGTGTGTCGTCCAGGTCTCCGCTGTCGGTCCCGGTCGTGCTCTCCGTCCAGTAGAGGTAGACCCCGGGGTTCCCTGGGAAGTCCGGGTGCAGGGCCATGCCCAAGAGCCCTCGCTCGGAGGCGTTGTTCACCGCCAGATCGAGCACCGGTCCCTGGGTCAGGCCTCCCGTTACCCGCATCACTCTGCCGGTTTGCTTCTCGCCGACCAGGAAGTCGTCTGATCCCAGAAACGCCATGCTCGTCGGGGTGACAAGGCCGTCCACAACTGTGCGGACGTCGAGCCGGGGGTGAAGCATCTCCGGGCCGTCAGCCTGGGACGCAGCAGGTAGCGGGGCAATCGCCCCAAGTGTCAGTAGGCCACAAATGGCCGCCATTGTGATGAGTCGCCGCATCATGCCTCCTCAGTCTCTGCAGTCGTTAGGCGAGTTCGGCCTACTGCCGAAGTCAGTCCGTCCGCCGCCAGTTCGACGTCCAACGGCGGGCGTTACGCCTCGCCACGCCAGGATCCGTGGGCGGTCGAACCGCGGCCGACGGTTGAACCGCCGACATGCAGCCCAGCGGAGCGGCGATACCGAAAGGCGCAAGCAATCCTTCTCGGGGCACCTCCTCGTACCAGCCGGGGTTGCGTTCAGTCGGCGTCCGTCGATCCCACGTCGATCAGCGCTACGAGCGACCAGCGCAACGAGCGACCTTCAACCAGGGCACGATCTCGCGTCGGGCACGGTTCACCGGCTGGCCTGTCAGTGGTCGTGGCCAGCGACGAGGTCGTTGGAGGAGGACGCCTCGTCAAACGCGTAGGTGCTAACTGTCATCAACAATGGCGCAGGTCGCCGAACGCGCTGTGTCGACAGGAACTGCGTACCCCGCTGGCGTCGGCAGTGATTGCGCTTGTGAGGACTCCGAGCACGTGTCCTTGGGCATTCACGAGAGGTCCGCCGGAGGGCCCTGAGACCAGCGATCAACGCTGAGCCGGCCCAGCGCGGTTGGCTGAGGTGGCGGGCAGCCGACTCTACATCGGCGAGCCGGGGGCACGAGCCACCGCCCGGTCAGTTGCCAGCAGTGATCGGGTTTATCCAGGTTACGTCGGCGAACCGCCCGAAGTCGGCGTCGTTCGAGTGAAGCTCCGCTTTCTGCTCGATTGCGTAGGCGGCCAGCTGAGCGTCGGTCGTGAGGTTTCCCGCCGTCCCGACGGTCTCCAACAGTCCGAATGCGATATCCAGGTGCTTGGGCCCGGGTAGGAGAAGGTCGACGTGTGGCTGTGCCATCCAGTCGCGGACGTGCCCTGAGGCGTCCGTGATCGTCATCGGCATTTCGAGGACGCGCGGGTTTGTCGACAGCCTCAAGAAGCCGAAGATTGCCGGTGGGGTCAGTCCAACCGGCACCGAGCCATTGAGCGCGTCCTCCCACCACGTCCGCGCGGTTTCATGGTGCGGGAACCCATCGATCGTCGCGTGCATGAGCAGGTTGACATCAGGGATGATCACGTCGCCCGCCGCAACGAGGCGATGATCGCCTCATCTTCTTCCTCATCCGCCAGTCGATTGAAGCCAGCTAGGTCTAGGCCCGGTCGAATACGAGAGTGATGAGCGTTGACCTGATACGCAGCCTGTCCGGATTTCGGGGGGGTCAGGGCACGTCGAAGCGCGTCGTTCACAACCTGCTTCATAGGACGCCGCTGCTGATGCACAGCATCCTCGATCAGGCGAGCGACATCCGGGTCGAGCGTCAAGGTGGTTCTCACACGAGACATCATAATGTCCGGCATTGCTGACATCAAGATGCCAACTTTGAAAGTCGGGGCTGGTGCCGCGCGATGCAGCGCGCATCTCCGACCGCACCCGCATGTTCCTTGACTCGATCGGCAGAGATTGACGCTCGTGTAAATGCGCTTGGTCGTAGAAGCCGACCGTCGCCGCTACGTGTGCAGGGTGGGTACCTCCCACCCTGGATGGCAAGAACGTACAAGACGCAGCCGGTTCGGCCGGTAGAGGCTGGGACGCATGAATTCTCCGGCCAACGAAGCAGCCAACCCCGTCGCCATCGACCTGACCGAGCGCCTCTCCCGGTTCACCGAGCAATGGGCCCCGAAACGAATCGCGACCGTCAACGACTACGACGTCCGGATCGCGAAAGTGCACGGCGAGTTCGTGTGGCACACCCATCCCGATACCGACGAGTTCTTCCTCGTCGTCGACGGTCTGCTCACGATCCGGCTGCGCGCCACCGGTGGCGACCTTGCCGGCGAACACGAGGTCACGGTCGGTCCCGGCCAGATCTACGTGGTGCCCGCAGGGGTCGAGCACTGCCCAGTTGCTGTGGACCAGACCGCGATCCTCATGTTCGAGCCGACTGGCACTCCCAACACCGGCGACGCCGGGGGTGACCGGACCCGCGAGCCCGACGATCTCAGCTGACCGGCGCCGAGGCGCCGGGCGTGGGCGGCCCGGCGATGATCGTGGCCATACGCCTACGCGCTGGGAGGCCCGCGACGCTCCGCCAGCGCGGCGACGTGCCTGCCACCACTGTTGCAGTGCGTGGCGGGAGACGGCATCGAGTGATTCTGCTGCTTGCCGATGCTCACATCGGTCACTGGTCGCCGGCTTGCGCGGTGAGATCGCCGCCGTCGACGATGGTGATGCGGCCTCGACCAAGGCGGATCATGCCCCGATCGGCGAAGTCGCCCAGCACCTTGGTGGCGGTCTCACGGGACGTCCCGGCCAACTCGGCGATCTGCTCATGGGTGATCGCAACCACCTGACCACGCGCTGTGAGGACGTGGCGACGCTGCTGTCCGGCGAGCGTACAGAGCGTGCTCGCCACCCGCTGGGGCACGCTCTTGAAGAAGCTGTCCGACAGGCGACGCTCCATTTCGGCAAGTCGCTTGCCGAGGTTTTCGGCGATGCGGGCCGCGATGCGCGGGTCGGAGAGCAGGAAGCGGTGGACGTCCGCGCGGCTCATGACGCAGACGACTGTCTCTTCCATCGCCTCGGCGAAGTTGTCGTACATGCGCTGGCCCAGCAGCACCATCTCGCCGAAGATCGTCCCGGGGGTGATGAGTGCAGTCGTAAGCGCCTTTCCGTCCGGCGACACCCGGAACACGCGAACCCGTCCGCGTTTGAGGATGAACAGCGCCTCGATCGGATTGTGCGGCGAGTACAGAAGCTCGCCGGCCGCGAAGGTCTTGCGGGGGGCGGCTGCGTCCATGGCGTCCATCTCAGCCTTGCTGAGGTCGCGGAAGATGTCGACCTCGGCCATGCACCAAGCCTTGACCTCGAGTGTTCCCACTCGTTCCACGTCTGAGACCTCCTCGCGCCGGCCCGGCGCCCACGGTGGGGGCTGGTCGGCTTGGCCGGTCCGGTGGAGGGCGTCGAGTCCCTCAACCAGACAGTACCTCTCCTCGGACGTGGACATCAGACCCGCTGACTGGTTGTCATCGTTTGGTTCGGCAATGCCCGCGGACCTGCGGCTGCCGCTGTGATCGTCACGTTGAGCCCCCCTTGGTCAAAGGATGACACGATCAGGCTAGGCCGCCACGGGACCATCGTTCGGTGACGACGCTCACGTTTGCTTTGGAAGCGCGGTGCCGGCGTTCCGCCTCGGCTTTGATCATCGCCAGCGACGCGGCGATTTTGCGTTCCCACGTCGCGGCGACCACTCGCCCCCACCGGGAGCCGAGGGCCCATAGATCGGTACCGAGTTGACCGTCGTAGGTGAGCCGGGTGACCCCGTCTGACTCGATGAGGGCGAACTTCTCGGCGACATGGGGCACTGGCCCGCGGACGAGCCGGAAGTGGACGGCATGCGGGCGCTCGAAACGCACCGTTTCGATGGTGGTGGCGGTCAGCCGCCCGCCGTGCACCGGCGTTCGGTGCGCGGCGAGCACCATGTCGACTCCCCGTTCAAGAATAGTGATCTTCTCCGCGACGGCTCTGGTCTGCTGGCCGAGGTACGGCTCGGCGATGACGTCGAAGACGAGTTCCCGGGGCGCGGCGATCTCGACAGCGTCGAGCCCCAACGGGCGGAGCCGCCGGCCAATGCCGAGATCGGCCGGGAGGGCGCCGGTCACGAGCCCCACGTATGTCGCCGCAGCTGCCGGCAGGACGAGTGCACCACCAGCGATCAGCCAGGCCATGTCACCTCCTACTGGCACTGTAAAGGTCCTTCGAGGACGCTAGCGACCCATCGTCGGACGCGACCGTGACCGTCCTCACGTCCTCGTCGGGCCGGCATGGGGCTGACGGCCAACGTCCCGCCGTCCTACGTGAGCGCGCTCACCGACGCCGGTGCGCCGCTGGGTGAGTCTGGCGGTAAGGCCTGACGCTGGAGGCGAGTGCGATGGCGCCGAGTACACGATGGGCAAGCGGCGTGGCGGCCGCCACGGGCCTGATGCTCTTGCTGGCGGCATGCAGCGGGAGCGACGCCCCGGGAGTCGCCGAGACAAGCCCGACCACGCCGCCGAGCGTTGAGTCGAACGGCGCGTCGAAGGGCGCGCCCGATGCCGCCGAGCTGCCACAGGTCGCGAGCAGCCCCCAGGAGGATGTGCCGTCCGCGTTGCGCGACATGGCGGACGACGCATTTCCGGATCCGCTTATCGACCCGGCCGAGATCCAGTCCGGTGGCCCGCCGCCGGACGGCATTCCGGCGATTGACGATCCCAAGTTCGAGCGGGTGGCGGACGTGGACTGGTTGGCGGACGACGAGGCGGTGCTGGCGATCGAGATCGACGGCGACGCGCGGGCGTACCCGTACCAGATCATGACGTGGCACGAAATCGTGAATGACACAGTCGGCGGTGTGCCGGTCGCAGTCACCTACTGCCCGCTGTGCAACTCCGGAGTCGGCTTCGATCGGCGAATCGGTGACAAGGTGCTGGACTTCGGCACGTCCGGGCGGTTGTACGCCAGCAACCTGGTCATGTACGACCGGCAAACCGAATCGCTGTGGCCGCAGCTGACCGGCCAGGCGGCCGTCGGCGTGATGACGGGGACGCAGTTGGAGTTCGTTCCGGTGTTCCCGGTCGGTTGGTCGGCCTTCCGCGAGGCACACCCGGATGGCTGGGTGCTCTCGCGTGAGACCGGGCATTCCAGGGACTACGGGCGTAACCCCTACCTCGGGTACGACGCGGACCCCGAGCGGGACCCGTTGTTCGGCGCGCCGACCGATGATGACCGGCTGTTTCCGCTGGAGCGGGTGATCGCGCTCGAAGGTGCCGGCGAGACGGTAGCGGTCTTGCGCAGCCTCGTCGAGCAGGCCCGAGTGCTCACGGAGACGGTCGGTGGCCAACCGCTCGTGCTGTTGTTCACCGAAGGGCAGAACTCAGCACTGGAGGCGGCGTCCGTGGCCGGGGGACGGGACATCGGCACGGTCGCTGTGTTCGACCCGACGGTGGACGGCGACGTACTGACGTTCACCCCCGGCGATGACGGCCGGTTCACGGACGCGCAGACCGGATCGATCTGGTCCATCCGCGGTCGCGCCGTCGAGGGACCCCTGGAGGGGGAGCAGTTGGCGGGTTACCCGTTCATCGACACGTTCTGGAAGAGCTGGGTGGCCTTCGAGCCGGACACCCGGCTGGTCGACTGAAAAGGATCACCGATGCGACGACTTGCCGGCCTGGCAACCGTGGTGCTGGTGCTGGCCGCCGCATGCGGGTCCGACGATGCGGCAACGCAACCCGCAGGTCCGCCGTCGGACCCGAATCCGGGCCTTGGCAGGGAGCAGGCGCAGGGCGTTGATGCCTCGTTTGAGATCGTCGCGTATCAGGGTTCGGACGCGCTCGGCGGTTCTGAGATCGATTTCGCGTCGCTGTTGGGCAGGGGGACACCGGTGATCCTCAACTTCTGGGCAGCACAATGCCCGCCGTGCCTTGCCGAGATGCCGTGGTTCGAGTCGGCCTGGCAGGACAGCGACGGCAGTGTGCTGCTGGTGGGTGTGGATGTCGGCCCGTTCACCCAACTCGGCACGAACGAGCAGGGCGCCGAGCTGCTCTCTGAGCTCGGGATCACCTACCCGGCCGCCTACGCGGCCGACGACGCACCGCTGCGCGAGTTCTCTGTGACGAGCATGCCGACCACAGTGTTCTTCGACGGAGCGGGCCAGATCGTGGATAAGCACGGCGGGTTGCTCTCCGAGCAGCAGATCAGGGATTGGTTCGCGACCCTGTCCGGTGGTGTGTCGTGACGGAGAACGTGAGGCTGGCGGGCACGGGTGGGGCTGGCGCGAGGCGTGGCACGCCCCGACACCGCCGAATCGTCGCGGCGGTCGCCGTGCTGGCCACTCTCCTGGTCGCGATCGGCGGTGCGTTGCTGACCGGCGAGTCTGTCGGCGGGCTCAATGTAGCGGTGGAGCGGACGTCATCATGGTTCAGCAACACGATCGACGACCTTGGCTCGGCGCTGCCACTGGGCTTCGCGTTCGCGGCCGGGACGGTGTCCGCCTTCAACCCGTGTGGCTTCCCGCTGCTGCCCACGTACCTCGGGCTCTTCCTGGCCGAGGGGTCCGGCTC
>DASUUU010000079.1:0-24157 GCA_036373915.1 Jiangellaceae bacterium
ATACGAGATCAAGGAACTCGACGACAAGGTGTGCTCGCTCACCCTCACCCATGAGCTCGAGGGCGCGCCGAACCTCGCGTCGCTGGTTCGCGGCGATCAGGAGGAGTACGGCGCCGGCGGCGGCCACGCGTGGGTGCTCAGCGAGCTGAAGACATTGCTGGAGACCGGCAAGGTCTTCGCGGAGTAGGGAGAGACGCCATGACGACCAACACCACTCCGACGGATGTGAGGGCCGAATCTTCGGTCGCGGCCGGCGCAGCCAAGCGTACGCGACTGTTGCTGACCGGCGGCGCAGCGGCTAGCCCGATCTTCATCGCCGTCGCCTTGATCCAGGCGGTGACGCGGACCGGTTTCGACCCGGTCGAGCATCCGCTCAGCCTGCTCAGCGTGGGCGACCTGGGCTGGATCCAGATCGCCAACTTCGTCATCACAGGCCTGCTGTTCGTGGCCGCCGCCGTCGGACTCCGGCGCGTGTTGAGTCCCGGCCCCGCGTCGGTATGGGGTCCGAGACTGATAGGTGCGTTCGGTGCTGCGCTCATCGTCGGGGGAGTCTTCGTCACCGACCCAGGGCTGGGTTTCCCGCCAGGAACGCCAGAAGGCATTCCGGACGAGATGAGCTGGCACGCAATCGTGCACGCAGGCGCGCCGGTGATCGGATTCCTGGCGCTGAGCGTGGCGTGCTTCGTGTTCGCCCGCCGATCGCTTCGGATCGGAGAGCGCGGGTGGGCCGGCTGGAGCATCGTCACCGGCATCTCGATCCAGGTGCTCGGCATGATGTCGAATGTGAGTCTCAACTTCATACCTCTCTGGATAGCGATGGTGCTCGGCTTCGGCTGGGCGTCCGCTCAGGTGGCCCGACTGATGTCTCGCGCGTGATCCGGCAACGAGCAATCGCCCCCTCTGACGACGTCGGAGGGGGCGATTGTCTGGGCGTTCCGACCCGGCCGCGATCGCGAGTGCCGGTTCGGACTGCTGCTATGAACCTAGCCGGGCACCGGTGACTGGAGCACAGGAGTCAGGGCATCGGCGAGTGTCGGCGATCCTTCGACCTCCTGCAACGCATAAGTGACGCGAACCGCGGGCTTGCTGATGTGTACTACGCGCCGAAGATCGATGGGCGTGGCAACGACCACCACGTCGGCGTCGACGGCGTCGATCGCCGCCTCCAACTCGGCCACCTGCTCAGGGGAGTAGCCTTCGGCCGGCAGCACCGGTCCGACGTCGTAGTGGTCCAGCACGGCGCGCAGGCTGCCGGTGGCGTACTGCCTGGGATCGACGATCTCGGCTGCGCCCTCGCGTCGAGCCGCCACCACACCGGCACCGAACTTCATCTCCCCGTGCGTCAGGGTGGGTCCGTCCTCGATCACCACGACCCGTTTGCCGCGGATCTGCTCTGGGTGGTCCACGGTGACCTCACTCCGGGCCTCGATGACCATCGCCTTCGGGTTCAGTGCCGTCACCGATGCGCGGACCTGTTCGACCTGAGCAAGGGTCGCGGTGTCGACCTTGTTGATCAACACAACGTCGGCCATCCGCAGGTTTGCCTCCCCCGGGTGGTAAGCGGTCTCGTGCCCTGCCCGCAACGGGTCGGCCACCACCACGTGCACGGTGGGCCGGAAGAACGGCAGGTCGTTGTTGCCCCCGTCCCACAACACGACGCCCGCCTCCTGCTGGACCTGATCCAAGATGGCGCGGTAGTCAACGCCGGCATAAACGACGGTTCCATCGGCGATGTGGTGCTCGTACTCCTCCCGTTCCTCGACCGTCACATTGGCGGCGCCGAGGTCCGCTCGAGAGGCGAACCGCTGGACGCGTTGGGCCACCAGATCCCCGTAGGGCATCGGATGCCGGACCACGACCGGCCGCCGCCCGGCTTCCCGGAGGAGCTGCGCCGCCTTGCGCGTGGTCTGGCTCTTGCCCGCACCGGTGCGCACCGCGCACACGGACACCACCGGCACGTTCGCCTCGAGCATGGTGGCATCAGGACCAAGCAGGACGAAGTTGGCTCCGGCCGCGAGCGCCTGGCTTGCGCGGTGCATGACGTACTCGTGCGACACGTCGGAGTAGCCGAAGACGACGTCGTCGACGTCGAGGTCATGGATCAGCCGAGTGAGCTCTTCCTCCGGGTGGATCGCGATGCCCGCCGGGTAGCGGGGACCGGCCAACGCGGACGGGTAGGTTCGTCCCTCTATGCCGGGAATCTGGGTGGCGGTGAACGCTACGACCTCGGTGTCCGGATCGTCGCGGTACACCGTGTTGAAGTTGTGAAAGTCACGGCCCGCGGCGCCCATGATCAGCACTCGCGTTGTCATGTTGTGCCTCCTTGCTGTTGGCCGCGAGGCGGCCGTAGTGATCATGACACTCGATCTGTCGCCGATCACGAGGCCAAGGTCCCCAGGACCCTGGGTCCGAGGGCCCATCGTCGGCGCGGCTCAGACGTGTGCCATGCCGAAGATGGGCTTGTTAGGCGCATCAGACGCCTCGATCAGTACGTACGATCTCACCGAGGATCACGCCGCAATGGGTGATCGTCGGGTACTTCGACGAGGACGATGGGCACGCCGTCCGGATCCTCGATCCACATCTCGACCAGGCCCCACGGCTCTTCGCGGGGTTCGCGGGCGATCGCGACTCCAGCCGCGACGAGACGGTCGTGCTCCTTGCTGACTTTCCTGACCTGCATCCAGATCTGTAGCGGACCCGGCGGGCGGCCGCCCGACGTCCCAGACACCTCAAGGAACCCCTGGCCGAGGAAGAACACCAGCCCCCGGTGATCCGGTGGCCCGAACTCCCGGTACACCGCGAGTCCCAGGACATCTCGGTAGAAGTGCTGACTCCGCTCCGAGTCGGATGGGCGCAGCAATATGCGGCTGCTGAGTACTTCCATCGGAGGCGCTCCTTGCCTTGACGTCAGCGTCAGGGATTACCGTCCAACTATGCGAATCGGTGACCTCGCGAAGCGAGCCGGGACGACGCCGCGCGCACTCCGGTTCTACGAGACACAGGGTTTGATCACGGCGCAACGTACGGCGAACGGCTACCGGGATTACGGCGACGAAGACCTACGACTGGTCAAGGAGATCCTGACGCTGCAGAACATCGGCTTCAGCCTCGAGGACACCAGGCCGTTCGTCGACTGCCTTCGCGCCGGACACGAGACCGGCGACTCGTGCGCCGACTCGATCGAGATGTACCAGCGCAAGCTGGCGGAGATCGACGCCTGCATTGACCGGTTGCAGTCGAGGCGGGCTGATCTTACGGCCAAGCTCGCAGCGGCGGGGTCGAGACCGCGCAGCCCATATGGGACAGCTATCGGATGCCCCGAGTCGTCAGACTCAATCAATTCTCAGGAGGACTGATGTCGCCTACCAGCCTGACCGGCGAGGTGCGCACCGTCACGGACGAAACCTTCGACCAGGATGTGCTCGCCCACGAAAAGCCCTTTCTCGTCGACTTCTGGGCGGAATGGTGCCCGCCGTGCCACATGATCGCCCCGACCCTTGTGGAGATTGCGCGCGAGCGCGCTGGCAGCCTCGCCATTGTCAAGGTGAATACTGACGAGAATCCGGCGACGGCGATGCGCTACCGCGTGATGTCGCTACCCACGCTCTTGGTCTTTCGCGGCGGCGAGCCTGTGCATGCGATTGTCGGCGCGAAGCCGAAGGCACGGCTGCTCGCCGAGTTGGACGAAGCCCTGGTCCGGTAGGTTCGGCGAGGGAGCCCGTCCGCCTCCCGGCCCGGACCCAGGTCGTCGCGGGAGTTCAGCCGCCGTTGGCCGCCGGAGTCGCCGGCTTGGGGGGTGCGAATGGCCATTCTTCGAACGCGTAGCAGCGCCCATCGGCCGCGAAGCGAATGATCCAAAGGTCGCGGAAATCCTGGTTTGTCGGCGGTCCGTAGGATACGTCCGCACGCACCACTGCAGTGTCTCCATCGACGGCGACGATGCTGCTGGTTAGCTCGAAGATCTCGGCTGGTCCGTCCCGCTCCGCCTCCCACATCTCGGCGATGGCCCCCAGCCCGATTACCGGCTCGGCGTACGGTGCCTGGAGGTAAGTGGCGGACTCGGTGAAGATCGAGCCGAGGGTGTCCGTCCCGGGTGTTCGCCACGCTCGCTCGTAAAGCGCCACCCAATTCACCACCTGCTGCCTGTTCATGGGCCCAGCCTGCCAGTTCCGATCGCATAACGGCTGATCGCTCGTGTGCTGCCATTTGAGTCTCGCCGTGGTTTCGGAGGTACGGTTAATGGCTAGCCACCCCGTAGGGGAGGTCCGGTCGAAATGTCGTGGCTTATCTGGTTGGCGGCCGCCGCAGCCCTGGGCGTCGCGGAGTTCTTCACCCTGACCCTGGGGTTCGGAATCGTGGCCGCAGCTGCGGTGATCGCCGCCGTCGTAGCCGGTGTCGGCTTGCCATTGATCGTGCAGGTGCTCGCCTTCGCGGTCACCGCCGCCGGAGGACTACTTGTCGTGCGTCCGATCGCGAGGCGGCAGATGTCTCAGCCGCCCCTTAGCCGCGACGGCAGCGAGGCGCTCCTGGGAAAGCAGGCCATCGTTGTGGAAGAGGTCACCGCCTTCCGTGGACTGGTCAAGCTCGCGGGCGAGGAGTGGTCGGCCCGCGCCTTCGACGAACACCAGGTGATACCTGTCGGGGCGCTGGTCGACGTGATGGAGATCGACGGCGCCACTGCGGTTGTCTACCCACGCGAACTGCTGCCGTGATGCGTCCCAATTAAGGAGCGAGCAAATATGGAACTTCTGATACCACTCGTCATTGCAGCGGTCCTGATGGTGTTCCTGGTGATCTCGACGGTCCGCATCGTCCCACAGGCGCGCCGCTACAACGTCGAACGATTCGGCCGGTACCGCACGACGCTGCAGCCAGGCCTCAACTTCATCATCCCAGTGGCGGACCGCATCAACACCAAGCTCGACGTCCGCGAGCAGGTGTACTCGTCCGAGCCCAAGCCTGTGATCACCGAGGACAACCTGGTGGTGAACATCGACACGGTGCTCTACTACCAGATCACAGATCCACGTGCGGCCGCTTACGAGGTGGCCAACTACCTGCAGGCGATCGATCAGCTAACCGTCACTACCTTGCGTAACGTCATCGGAAGCATGGACCTGGAGCGGACGCTGACCTCGCGCGAGGAGATCAACACGCGGCTGCGCACCGTGCTGGACGACGCGACCGGCAAGTGGGGCATCCGCGTGAACCGGGTCGAGATCAAGGCGATCGATCCACCGTCGACCATCAAGGAAGCGATGGAGAAGCAGATGCGCGCCGAGCGCGACAAGCGCGCAGCGATCCTGCACGCCGAAGGGGATCGGCAGTCCAAGATTCTGACGGCCGAGGGAACTCGGCAGCAGCAGATCCTCGAAGCTCAGGGGGCTAGGGAAGCAGCCATCCTGCGGGCAGACGGCGAGTCGAAGGCCGTGGATCTTGTCTTCCAGTCCGTCCACCGCAACGACGCTGATCCGAAGGTGCTTGCGTACAAGTACCTGGAGACGCTCCCCGAATTGGCCCAGAGTGGAAACACGTTCTGGGTGATTCCCGGCGAGCTGACTCAAGCCGTGCGGACAATCACCGAGGCGTTCAGCCGTGACACCGGAGCCGCTGCCGTAGGAGCCACCGAGTCAGGCGCACAGGAGGACGAGGCACGCTCCCGTGACGAAGGCACCCGCGAGCTGACCTCCGGTGACCGGCTCGCCATGGATGCTGCGACGGCAGCCGACCAGGCGGTCAAGGACGCCCGAGCAGCGGTGAGCAACGCCAAGGCTGAAGCAGAGGCCGCGGAGGCTGGCTCGGGTCGAGGGTCGGGTGCGGGAGCGCCGAACTGACCCTTCGGCAACGCCTGCGACCGCAACGACCCTCAACCAGCGCTCGTCGCCGGCGTCGAAGATCGCCTGAGCCGATGAGCCGTGGGTTGAACGACGCCCGCAGACCATCCGTGTAGTTGGCAGTAGGCCCGAGAACTGGAGGTTACGCATGAAGAGGCTCGTATCGTCCGCATTGCTAGCTGGCGCACTGGTGCTCGGCTCCGTCGTATCGGCGTCCGCCCACCAGGCAGGTCCGTGCAACGACTCCGACGGCGATGGCGCGTTCAGTGGCCGCGAATACGCTCAGCACCACATCGTCCCGGGCGCCCATGACGGGATCATCGGCCAGGTTCACAAGCCAGGTTCGCACCAAGGCTTCAGCCTGTGCAACCCGTCGAGTAAGTAGTCACGGCAGGGCGGGCGAGACCGACGGGTCTCGTCGTGAGAATCGGTCAGCGGGACTTTCCCGCTGACCGATGAATTCGCGTATCGCGCTGTCTCTCAACGGGGGAGAGGTCCGAATGGGCGAAGGGAGACACGAAGATGCGCAAGCTGATCGTCTGCAACATCATGTCGCTGGACGGCTACTACGAAGGCCCCGGTGGCGACGTGATGGCCATGCCGTTCGACGTGGGGTTCGACGAGTACAACGCCGAACGGTTGCGGTCGGCGAGCACACTGCTGCTCGGTCGCAGGTCGTTCGAGGTGTTCAAGAGCTACTGGCCGCCGATC
Organism: Jiangellaceae bacterium; assembly: GCA_036373915.1. GTDB lineage: Bacteria > Actinomycetota > Actinomycetes > Jiangellales > Jiangellaceae > JASLBX01. Next base: position 6,549 of record DASUUU010000079.1, read on the forward strand.
GCGGACGACCCGCAGGCGCGGCCGGTGGAACGGGAGATCTCGCGGCTCAACAACGCGATGGACAAAGTGGTCATCTCGGACACCCTGCGGCCGGAGCACACGGCGCCGTGGGACAACACGACGATCGTTCCGCGCGCAGATGCGGTCGAGCGGATTGCCGGCCTCAAGCGCGAGTCAGGTGGCGACATCCTGGTCTTCGGCAGCCATACCCTGTGGAACGACCTGCTGTCGGCCGGCCTTGTCGACGAACTGCACGTGATGATCGGCGCTGGCGTAGTGGGTGACGGGACACCGATCTTCGACGGCAAACCCGCGGCGTCACTGCGACTCGTCGGCACCCGTACCTGGCCGGACTCAAGCTTGTTGCTGGCTCAGTACGCGACCCTGCCTGGTCCGTCGCCTCGCTGATCGGGGCCGAGTGCGCCGGTGTGCGGCACCACGCTTCCACAGTGTGGCCAGGAAGCCGCACCAAGCTTCCACGGTGTGGCTGGGGACAGCACCAAGCTTCCACGGTGTGGCTGGGGGACAGCACCAAGCTTCCACGGTGTGGCTGGGAGGCTGCACCAAGCTTCCATAATGCCGTAATAGCCGCATTGTGGAAGCTTGGTGTGAGCGGATCACGGCACCGTGGAAGCTTGGTGCCAGCGGATCACGGCACCGTGGAAACTTGGTGAGCAGCACGCAGCCTGCGGAGGCTTGGTGCGGTCGGCCGAGCTCCGTAGCGCATCGAAATGACCGGTCGTGGCCTAGGAGAGCTCACCTGGCAGCCCGAGGTGCCGGTACAGATCCGGGTCGATGAAGCCGTTGATCGCGGCGATCTTTCCGTGCCGCAGCGTCAGCGCGTTGACGGCGCCGAGCCGGAAGGTGTCGGCGTCGGCTTCGCGGGCATAGCACGCGAAGCCCAGTTGGGCGTTGACTGTGATTGGTGCGAGCCGCCATGGCGTGGCGAATACCCGATCGGTGAAGAACCGGGCCACGTCGTCCCGGCCGAGGAACCAGGCCGGCATTGGCGGCATGGTGAACCGCGCGTCCTCGGTAAGCAGTTGCAGCAGCGCAGCGACGTCGGACCTTTCCCACGCCGTGACGAAGGCTTCGACGAGTTCGTGCCGACCCTCCGCGCCGAGGGCGTCCAGCTCGGCTTGCTGCGTACGAGGCGGGATGCGCTCGCCTACCGCCTTGCGGGCCCGCTGCAGTGCGCTGTTGACCGACGCAGGGGTGGTGCCGAGCAGCTCCGCGACCTCCGCGGCTGAGAACTTCAGGACGTCCCGGAGGATGAGCACGGCACGCTGGGTGCCTGGTAGGTACTGCAGTGCCGCCACGAAGGCCAGCTCGATGCTTTCACGCTGGACGTACCGCGCTTCCGGGTCGTGCGCGTCTGCCGGGAGATCGGTGACGATCGGCTCAAGCCAGATCGGCTCGGTGACCGGTTCGCCGAGATCGGCGGTGTCGGTGCGGGCTGGGCCGTAGTCGGGGGACAGGACTCGGCGCGGGCGCCGGTCGATCAGCCGCAAGCATGCGTTGGTCGCAATCCGGTGGAGCCACGACCGCAGCGAACTGCGGCCCTCGAAACCTGGTAGTCCTCGCCATGCCGCCAGGAGGGCCTCCTGCACGGCGTCCTCCGCGTCCTGAACCGATCCGAGCATGCGATAGCAGTGCGCGTGCAACTCCCGGCGGTGCGCGGCGACCAGACGCTCGAACGCGCGGGAGTCGCCACGGCGTGCCGCCTCGACCAGGTCCGTCGTGTCGTCCATCGGGGCGATCGTCTCAGCCGGCCGGCCGCTGTTGTTGAAGCGGGTCACCCGGTGGGCGCCAGAACGGCCGCGCCGACAGCACGCGGCAGTGGCTAACGTGATCGTCGCGCGGCCAGAGCGAGGCGGTCCGCGACCACGTCCAGGTGCTCGATGAGTTCCGGAGGGTCCAGTACCTCGAACTCGATGCCCTTGGCGGCCACATAGATGGCGAGCTCGTCGAGCGAGTTCGACCCGGTGTGCAGCATGCAGGAGTGATCGTCGACCGGCTCGAGCCGTCCCGCGGCAGGTGAGGACCGCTCGGCAACGACTGACAGGGGCGCATGCAGCAGGATCCTGGCCTGGTAGCGGTACGGCGCCGAGGAGACCGCCTGCGATACGTAGGCCGCGGCGTCCCGGGGTGGGGTGCGGGGAGAGAACCGAGCACCCTGCGCCGGCACGCCGGAGATCCGGTCGACGCGAAACGTGCGCCAGTCCGCCCGATCGACGTCCCACGCGAGCAGGTACCACCGGCGCGGGCTGTGTACGAGCCGATGCGGCTCGACGTGCCTCGGCTGGGACCGACCGTCGCGGCTCTGGTAGCCGAACCGCAGCCGCTGGTGGTCACGGCAGGTTGCGGCGATCACGGTCAGCACGCTCGGATCGACCGCCGGTGCGGAACCCGCCATTGGCACGGTGGCCGCGTGCAGCGCTGTGACCCGGTGACGTAGCCGGGACGGCAACACGTGCTCGAGCTTCACCAGTGCCCGCACCGATGCTTCCTCGATGCCGCTTATCGCGCCGGTGGCCGCGGTGCGCAGGCCTATCGCGATGGCCACGGCTTCGTCGTCGTCGATGAGCAGCGGCGGGAGTTTTCCGCCCGGGCCGAGCCGGTAACCACCGGCGGTGCCGGAGGCCGAATCGACCGGGTAGCCGAGACCTCGGAGGCGATCGACGTCGCGCCGCACGGTCCGGGGCGTGACGGACATCCGGTCGGCGAGCTCTGCACCCGACCAATCGCGGCGGGCCTGTAGCAGCGCCAGTAACTGGAGCAACCGCGCCGAGGTTTCCAACATGAACCGAAGTCTCCCACGGCTCGAGGACAGAAGTTGTCCGCAAGCCTTCATACCGTCGAGTTATGACAACAACCACAGAGATCCGCCCCTACCGGATCGACATCGCCCAAGCCGACCTCGACGACCTCGACCGCCGGCTCGCCACCACGCGCTGGCCGAGCGAGCTGCCCGGGGCGGGGTGGGAGCGCGGCGTACCGCTCGGCTACCTCAAGGAGCTGGCCGACTACTGGCGCACGTCCTACGACTGGCGCAAGCACGAGGCGGCGCTCAACGAGCTCCCTCAGTTCACGACCGAGATCGACGGCCAGAACATCCACTTCGTGCACGTCCGCTCCGCCGACCCGAATGCCACACCACTGCTGCTCGTACACGGCTGGCCCGGGTCGTTCATGGAGTTCGTCGACCTCATCGGTCCACTTACCGATCCGCAGGCCCACGGGTCGCCCGGTGCACCGGCGTTCCACGTCGTCATCCCGTCGATTCCGGGCTTCGGGTTCTCCGGACCGACCACGCAGGCCGGTTGGCACAATCACCGGGTCGCGCAGGCCTTCGCCGAGCTCATGGCCCGGCTCGGCTACGACAAGTACGGCGTCCAGGGCGGCGACCTCGGCGCGTTGATCGCACCCGATATGGGACGGGTCGACGGCGACCACGTGATCGGCGTTCATGTCAATGCGGCGACGATGGGATTCATCCCGTTCGGACCGGTCGACGACGCGACCCAGAGCGAGCTCAGCGACGTCGAGCGCGCGCGGATCGCGCGGCGCGATGCCTACTTGAGCGAAGGAAACGGCTACTTCCAAATGCAGGCGACCCGTCCGCAGACCATCGCGTACAGCCTCGCCGACTCACCGGCCGGGCAACTCGCCTGGATCGTGGAGAAGTTCAAGGAGTGGACCCACGGCGACCTCCCGGAGGACTCGGTCGATCGTGATCGGATTCTCACCAACGTCGCGATCTACTGGTTCACCGGCACCGCCGGCTCGGCTGCGGCCCTGTACTACGAGAACATGCACTCCGGAATCTGGCCGACGCCGTCCACCACGCCGACCGGCGTCGCAGTGTTCGCGGAGGACATCGCCATCCGCCGGTACGCCGAGCAGGGCAACAACATCGTGCACTGGACCGATTTCGACACCGGCGGTCACTTCGCCGCGCTGGAAACCCCGGACCTCCTCGTGGCCGACGTCCGGACGTTCTTCGCCCTGCGATCCAACGTCACGCCCGATTGACGCGAGGGGCGTGATCAGGGTGACTGAGATGGGGTCCTGGGCCCAGCACAGTCACCCTGATCACGCATTGGGCGATCAGTTCGCCCGCACCGCCGGCCGCCTCATGCCGAGATAGGTGGGACCGCCGGGATAGGTGGCAATGGCCGGCTGGACGAGCTCGAAGCCGAACCGCTCGTAGTACTTGACGTTGGCCGGGTCAGAAGTCTGCAAGTAGCAAGGCAACCGGTCCCTGTCGGCCAGCGCGATTCCGGCCGCCATCAGACGCGCTCCAGCGCCCTGACGCTGCACGCGAGGGTGGACGCCCATGGCTTGCAGATACCAGGACGGCTCCGGCGGATGCGCTCGCTCAAGGGCCGAGCCCACCCGGGCGAAGCGTCGCATCGCACCGCCGACGATCAGGGTCATGCGGATGAGCGCCGGCGTCATCCGTACTTTCCGGGCGCTGGACAGCGGGAATGTGCCGGGTGGCATCCACAGCGCCACTCCTACGACTCCGCTGCTTTCAGCGATCAAGCCGTGCCCGTGCGCCGCCGCGTCCCGAGCCGTGGCGACCATGAAGGGGCCGAGAGCGCGGCGCCTGGCCTCGTGGTTCGGGAAGACGTGCCGGAAGCCGGGATAATCGGCGTGGCTCGCCGCGATCACCATGCCGGCCTCGGCTGCCTGCCGCGGGCTGAGGCGGGTCACGTGCACCTGGCTGTGCGGTTCATCGGCGCGCACGGTCGCCAGACTAGTCCCTCGTCTCGTGGCTCGGCGGCTGGCTCAGCCGCCCTGCTGCAGTGCCTGCCGACCAGCGCTCCTAGATTTAGCCCGTGATGTCGTTGCGTCTACTCGCCGGACGCGTGTGGCTGTATCCACACGATCCCGATCCGGACAAGGTCCAACCCTGCGTGGCGGTCATCGCCGACGACTCCGGAAGCGTGCTTGTCGACGCCGGAAACAGCCCCGCGCACGCGCGGAGCGTCCGGGACGCGATCGAGGCAGCAGGTCTGCCCGCGCCACGCACGATCGTCTACACGCACCATCACTGGGACCACGTGTGGGGTGCGTGCGCGTGGCCGGGCGTCGAGGTCGTCGGGCACCGGACGGGGGCGCGGATCCTCGAAGCCGAGGCCCGACGTCCGTGGAGCACGCGGTACTTGCGCGATGAGGTGGCGGCGAATCCGCGGCTCGGCCCGAGCTTCCGGGCCCGCGAGCTGGCCATGGGGTCGTGGGACGGCTTTTCGATCGTGCCGCCGCACGTCGAGTTCGACACTGCGATCACCGTGCCTGCCGGTGTCGAGGTGCGGCATGTCGGCGGTGGTCATGCGGAGGACTCGACCGTCGTCTGGGTGCCCGACTCGGGAGTCGTCCTGCTCGGTGACTCGTTCTACCCACCGCCGTACCACTTGCGGAGGCCAGGCGACGGTTACGACCGCAGAGTGATCAACACCGTCCTTCGTGACTACCCTGACGCGCAGTGGTACGTCGACAGCCACGATGATCCGCATCTCGCGTCTGCGCTCGAAGACCTGCTCAACGGCTGATCGCACCAGGCCCGACGCTGTAGCACGGAGCTCGTGTCGAAGGTCCCGCCAGGAGACCACACAAGCCCCTAGGGCGACTCTCGGCAGCATGCTGAACTAGCAGAGGACGGACTCCGCGGAAGAACTGGGTGCGGGTCATGGCGGCATCAGGCAAGCGACATGCCACGAACCAGCAGCCATTGCTGCGAGCGGAATCCGTGACGAAGATCTACCGAACAGGTCAGCAGGAGGTCAAAGCACTCGACAGGCTGGACATCACGGTGCGAAGTGGCGAGATGCTGGCCGTGATGGGTCCGTCCGGTTCGGGCAAGACTACGCTGCTCAACTGCCTGTCCGGACTCGATGACATCGACGGCGGGCGGGTGCTGGTCGAAGGCCGGGATCTGTTCGCGATGTCTGACCACGAGCGCACGGCGCACCGGGCCAGGGCGATGGGCTTCATCTTCCAGGCCTTCAATCTCATTCCAGTCTTCAACGCAGTCGAGAACGTGGAGCTACCGCTGCTTCTGGTCGGGGTCAAGGCCCGCGAGGCGAGAACGCGCGCCACCGAGATGCTGACCAGAGTCGGTCTGGGCGAGCGGGCGGCACACCGGCCTAACGAGTTGTCCGGCGGGGAGCAGCAGCGGGTGGCCATCGCGCGGGCGTTGGTGGCCAGGCCGGCGATCGTATGGGCGGACGAGCCGACGGGCAACCTCGACACCGTCATGGCGACTCAGGTCATGGACCTGTTGCGGCAGCTCAACGACGAGGGCCAGACCATTGTGCTGGTCACCCATGACCTCGCTATCGGCCACTCGGCCAAGCGCCTGGTGCGCATGCTCGATGGCCACCTTGTCCACGACGAGATGAAGGAACGCGTTCCGGGGTGAGGCGACCATGTATCCGGAGTTGCTGCCCTGGCTCGTAGGCCTCTTCACGGTCTCGGTACTGCTCACCGCGTTCCTGCTGACCAGGCCGGTCCTTCGCCGGCTAGCGATGCGGCAGGTCGTCCGCCGACCGACCGAGACGGCGCTGGTCGCCCTCGGATCGGTGCTTGGAACGGCGTTGATCTTGGCCAGCCTGGTGGTGGGCGACTCCCTCGATCGTTCGGTCCGCCAGATCGCGTATGACGTGCTGGGGCCAGTCGACGAAACCGTCCGCTCGCTGTCGCTGGAGCAGGGTGCCGATGTCGCCCGACGGCTCGCGTCGCTGGCCGACGATCCGCGGGTGGACGGCTTGCTGACCGTATACGGCGACCAGGCGTCAGCCGTCGTTGAGAGTGGCGGCCGGACCGCCGCCGAGCCACGGGCACTCGTGTGGGAACTCGACTTCGCAGAAGCGGCTGAGTTCGGCGCGCCGCATCCGTCCGGGCTCGACGCCGAAGACCCGGGCGCCGACGGCGTAGTGATCAACGAAAACCTCGCCGAAAGTCTCGGCGTCGAAGCCGGTGAGCAGGTGACGTTCTACCTGTACGAGCAGCCGTTCGACGCCGTGATAAGTGCTGTCGTGCCGGCCGAGGGCCTTGGCGGTGTCGGCCGCGGAGCATCGGTCAACAGCAACGCGTACTTCTCGCCGGGGACGCTCACCGAGGCCGCGGCCGCCGCAGGGAGAGATCCGACGACAACGACGTTCGTCTCTAACCGGGGTGACGTAGAGGAGTCCGCGCCGCTGACCGACGAGATCAAGGCCGCGATGGAGGGTGCGCTCGGGCCGCTCGTCGCCGAGGGGGCCGCCGTTGCAACACCCAAACAGGATGTCCTCGACGAGGCCGAGGAGGCCGGCGCCGTGCTCGGCTCGGTCTTCCTGCTCATCGGTAGCTTCTGCATCATCGCCGGCGTCCTGCTGCTGGTGAACGTGTTCGTCATGCTCGCGGGCGAACGCCGCGGACAACTCGGCATCATGCGGGCCATCGGGTTGCGGCGCAGGTACGTCACAGGACAGTTCGCCATCGAGGGTGCTGCGTACGCTGCGATCGCCGCCGTCGTCGGCGCGCTCGTCGGCGTAGGCATCGGCCGCCTGGTCGTCAGCCTGGCGATGCGCATTCTGAACAGTTACGAGGCCGGCGAGAACCAACTGGCGATCGTCTTCCACGTCTCCCCGACGAGCGTCGTCAACGGCGTGACCGCCGGCTTCGTCATCGCGTTCGTGACCGTGGTGATCACGAGCGTGAGAATCGCCCGGACGAACATCATCGCGGCGATTCGCGACCTCGAGCCCCCGGTCAAGCACCGCACCAGAGCGCGCTTGACCGTACTTTCCGTTGTGGCGACGGCGGCGTTCGTGGCGGCGTCGGTGCCGGCGATCGCTACCAGCGAGGGTGCGACCACCTACTTGTTTCCGTCGCTGGCAGCGGTGTCGGCCGTGCCCCTGCTGGCCCGGTTGATGCCGCTACGAGCAGCGCTGACGGCCGCCTCGCTCGCGGTGCTCGGATGGGCTCTGCTGGCCAATACGGTGCGGCCGGACATCTACGACGACGCATCCACTGCGACCTACGTGGTGCTCGGCTGTGCGCTCGCGTTCGCGGCTGTAATGCTGGTCAGCCTGCATCAAAGCGTCCTGTTGCGTCCGGTGCGGCGTCTCGTCGAGCGGCCGACGCAGTCTGGCCTGGCCGCACGCTTGGCGATCGCGTACCCGACGGCCAAGGCGTTCCGCACAGGTTCCACGCTTGCGATGTATTCAGTCGTGTTCCTGGTGATCGTCCTGATGACGCAGATCATGGCGGTCATGAATGCCGGCGTGGACCGCGCCGTCGTCAGCGCCACGGCGGGCTGGTCGGTGCGGGTGGACTACAGTGCAAGTGCTCCGATCGACGATCCGGAGTCTGAGCTTGGCGCGGGCGAGTTCGCTGGGCAGGTTCGTGAGGTCACGCCGATCGTCGTTGGTGAGGCCATGGGGGACGATCCGCGGGTGGTGGCCGGCCCTCCGCTGCCCGTCGTAGCCGTCGGATTCTCCGAGCAGCTCGCGGCCTCCCCGCTGGAGCTGGACAGCTACCTGCCCTCACTCCCGAATGCGCAGGCGGCCTGGGATCTGGTGTACTCCGATCCGGCGTACGTGTTCGTCGAAGCGTTCTACGGCTCGACGGGCGGTCCACCCGGCGAAACCGTCCAGCCTGGCTCAGTGATCACCTTGACCGATCCGCGAACGGGCAAGCAGAACGAGCGGGTCGTTGCCGGCGTGGTGGCTGATGGCACAGCCTTCTACAACATCACGGGTGCCGGCTTCCGGTATCCGATCCTGATGAGCGCTTCCGCGGTGGAGACCTTGGGTGTGGACGTCGCCCAATCGAGCGCGCTGCTGCGGACCGCACCGGGGGTCGATATCTCCGAGCTGACGACCTCACTTCAAGGGACCTACCTGACCAATGGCCTGGTCGCGACCGACCTGCGCGCCGCTGTCGAGGAGACCTACTCGGCGACCAACCAGTTCTTCCGGCTCATGCAGGGCTACCTGGCGCTGGGCCTGCTCGTAGGTATCACCAGCCTTGGCGTCATCATGGTCCGCGCGGTCCGCGAACGGCGTCGGGCCATCGGCGTGCTGCGGGCGTTGGGTTACCAGGCCAGAACGATCCGCCGGGCCTTTCTGGCCGAGAGCATGTTCGTGGCCGTCGAAGGTGTGCTGATCGGTGCGGTGCTCGGCGTCGTCACCACGTGGTTGCTCTTTCGCAACAGCGCGGCGTTCGCTTCGTTCGACATCCCGTACCCGATTGCATGGACGCAGATCGGCGTGCTTGTCGGTATAACGCTGGTGGCCTCGCTGCTTGCCACGGTGGGTCCAGCTCGGCGGGCGGCCGCGATCCGGCCCGCCGTCGCGGTTCGAATAGCCGATTAGCGGCGGTTCTGGCCGCACAGCAGATCATCGGCCAGCTCCGGCAGCTTGGGATCGGTTGGGCTGACCAGGTTGAAGACGATGACGGCGCCCCGGTCCTCGTTCGCGTCCGCAAGAGCGATCGAGACCGTCCCGTTGACGCTGCCGCCGTGGCCGAAGAACGTGCCGCAGGACAAGTCATACCTGGCCAGGCCGAGGCCGTAGGTCAAGTTGGACTGCGATGTCATTGTGGTCATCTCGGTGAGCAGGGGCGATTGCACCAGCCGGCCTGAGACGATGCCCCGGATGATGGTCAGCAGTTCTTCACCGGTCGAGATGACACCGCCGTTGCCGCCGTTGCCGAATCCGATCAGATCGTCGGTGATGTCGTTGAACATGCCGTCGCGGCGACCTGGCGTGTAACCGCGCAGATCTGGTGGCTCGGTGTCCGGCGGTGTGATCGTCGTGTGCTCCAACCCAAGTGGCCGGACGATTCGCTCTCTCATCAGATCGGCGAGCGAGGTCCCAGTAGCCGCCTCGAGGACCATGGCGGCGAGTTGATAGTTCGTGTTGCTGTAGTGGTAGCCGGAGCCGGGCGGGAAGTAGCGGTCGTGCGTCTCGGCGAGGGCCACGAGCAGCCGGTCAGGAGCGATCACCTGCTCACCGCCGGCGTACCGGCGTACCAGCGATCTCGCCTCGGCCTTCAGCTCGGGATCCGCGAGCGAATCGACGTCGGCCGGCGAGCCTTCGTTGAGCTGGTCGAAGACACCACTCGTGTGATCGAGGAGCATCCGGATGCTGATCGGTGGTTCGGCTCGCAGAGTCCCTGGAACGAGATCGCTCACGGTGTCGTCCAGCGAGATGTCGCCGTCGGACACCGCGTCGAGGACGAGAGCGGCGACTATCGGCTTGGTGATGCTGCCGATCCGAAAGCGCGTGGTGGGCCCGATCTCGGTACCCGTAAGGTCGGCATTGCCCGACGCGCCCAACCACTGTCCGTCCTCGTCGTGGACCACAGCGAGGCCCCCGGGCGACCCGTACTGCTGCCTGCTGCGATCCAGCAATGCCTGCCGGTCGAGTGGCTCGCCGGACGTCGTGGCCGGTGCCGCTTCCGGGCCGGCGGCCGGCGGCTGTGCCTCGGTCCCAGTGCCGGAGCACGCTGACGCGAGGAGCGTAATGGCGAACCATGTCGCGACCTGGCCGCGTCGGCGGTTCATCTGACCAGAATGACTCTCGACGACCCAGCGTGGAAGTTCCAACGGCCCCGATCGAACAGGCCGTACGTTTGTCGCCATGCGCATCGGGATCGTCGGGCTCGGCGACATCGCTCGAAAGCTCTACCTGCCGTTGCTTCTCAACTGGCCGGACATCGAGGTAGCGGGGGTGATGAGCCGGTCACCGGAGAACGTGGCGCAGGTGGGACGCCAGCACCGGATACGGGGGCTGTTCACCGACCTCGACGATCTGCTCGCGGCCCGCCCGGACCTGGTTTTCATCCATGCAGCCACCGCAGCGCATTACGAGCTGGTCTCAGCCTGTTTGACGGCGGGATCGAGCGTTTACGTCGACAAGCCGCTTGCCTCGAACCTGTCCGATTGTGACGACCTGGTCCGCCGAGCAGAGCGGGCCGGGCTGCTGCTGGCAGTCGGTTTCAATCGCCGGTTTGCGCCGATGTACGTGCGCGCGCGGGAATGGCTGACCGGCGGCCTCCAGTTCGCCGTCATGGAGAAGCACCGAGCCGCGCTCCACGATCAGACACCGCGGCAGGCGGTCTTCGACGATCTCATCCACGTCCTCGACACGATGAGCTGGCTGTTGGGTGACGGTGCCGCGCTCGAGGCGTCCGATGTCCGGCTGGATCGGTCAGGGTTCTTCACACTCGCAACCGGATTGCTAGGCACGAGCACGGCGATCGGGTCCTATGCGATGGCCCGCGCGGTGGGTGCCGACTCAGAGCGGCTCGCGCTTCATGGCCCGGGCCGATCTGCGGAGGTCGTCGACCTGGAACGTGGCGAGCTGTCCGACCAGGCCAACGGCCGCCGCGTGATCACTTTCGGCTCCTGGGACACCGTCGCGGAGCGCCGCGGCTTCAACGCGCTGATCCAGCATGTGCTCGCCACGGTGGATCGTCCGGATCACTGCGAGGTGGGCGCAGGCCGGGTCCTCGCCACCCATCGCCTGGCCGAGGACATCGTGCAAGCGGCGTCGCATGACTGAGGCCGGTCGGCGCTCAGCCGTGGCGCATAACCCAGATAGGGAGATCGTCGACCGCAGTAGACTCGGCGACCCGCCAACCGGTTCGCTGGTACAGCTCGACGTTCCGTTCATTCGTCGTTTCAAGGTACGCAGGCACACCCGCCTCGGCGGCGCGATGGAGCCCGGCCGTCATGGCGAGCCGCCCCCAGCGTCGGCCGGCGTGGTGCGGATGCGTGGCCAGGATGCCGAGGTACCAGTGCGGAGAAGCGGGCAGCGCGGCGTCCACGACGGCGTCGTATCGCTCCAACCGATCAAGTGTTGCCGCCGGCAAGTCCAGCCCGCGGTTTCCGTGACCGTCCGCGGCAGCCCCGTCGCCGGGACGCGGCGGGTCCCACATCGCGACCGCTGCACCGTCCTCGACCACCCAGATGGTGCCGCGGGCGACGCGCTGGTCGAACAGGTAACCGGCGAAGGCCGCCGCCTCATTCCTGAACGTTGCGTCGTCGGTGAAGAAGTAGCGGAACGCCGGGTCGGAGACGAACGCTGCCACCACGGTTTCGATGACGCGTTGGCGCATTGCGCGCGTGGCGAGGCCGACGGAGGTGGGGTTCACGCGACGACGATACAGCCCCGCGAGCGGCCGGCCGGACGAACCGCTGGCGCGGGCCGTATAGTCGCGGACCATGACTGCCGATGACCTCGAACACCGCCAGGGCGTGCCGGTTCTCATGGCTGCGCCGGACGGCCCGACGGTGAGCAGCGACGGCGACGCCCTCGGCCTCATCGTCTCGGCGGGAGGGCAGGGCGCAGAGCTCGTGGTCGTGCCGGTCGAGCGCCTCGGCGATGACTTCTTCGACCTGAGCACGGGTCTGGCCGGCGCGATCGCCCAGAAGTTCGCGAACTACCGGATGCGTCTGGCCATCCTGGGCGACCTATCGGACCGTACCGAGGCGAACAAGCCGTTGCGCGATTTCGTGCTCGAGACCAACCGTGGGCGTCAACTCTGGTTCGTCGCGGACACCGACGAACTTGATAAGCGGCTGGCCGCTGAGTCCGATCGGCAGTGATCCCGCAGCGCGCCTAGCGAGGCTGACCATTGTGCGTCGCTGCGACCATCGCGCGGCCCAGTTCAGTGAGCGCGTGGCGCACGGCCTGGCCGTTCCGCTGGGTGGTCACAAGTCCTGCGCCACGCAGCGCAGCGGCGTGGGCCGAGGCTGAGGCCGGGCTGATGCTCACGGCGTGGGCGAGCTCGGTCGTGCTGTGTTCGGTGGTCAGCGCATGCAGTACCCGCGCGCGGGTCGAGCCAAGCACCGGGGCCAGCCGGTCGCGGTGATCGTCCGCCGGCAACTGGGCCCAACTGGTGGCGTGAATCGGATACACGAGCGTCGGGCGCTGCCAGGAGACGGGTACGGCCGACCGCGTCCAGATCGACGGCATCAGGCGAAGTCCTCGTCCCCCGAGGTCGATGACGAGATTCCCCGGCGCCTGGATGTCCAGAACTCCTTCGCGCCAGCGGATCTGGGAGTGGAGGGAGTTGAGCGTCGCCTCGGCCCCATGGACCGCCAGGTGCCAGGCCCGGGCGGTGAGCTCGGCGGACACCACCTTCTGGATGTTCGGCCACAACGGTGCCAGCACGTGGTCGTGATATGCGCGCATGGCGACGGCCAGGTCCCTGAGGGCGTTACGGCGTCCAAAGGCAAGATCGCTGACCCACGATGACGGCGTCGACGTCCACCGCATCTCGGCGAGCTCGGATCGCATCCGCTCTGCGGGCGTGGACAGCACCGTTTCGAGAGCTTCGTCCAGGCAACCGGTGTTCTCCGGGGCCAGGAAGGTCGGGACGCTGCCGTGAGCGGGGATCAGTTCCTGAAGCCGCCGTGCCTGGACGGGGATCGGCGTTCGGCGGCTGCGCCACAGTCGCCTGAACTGACTGGCCGGCTGTTGGAGCACCTGAACGCTAACCGCCAGCTCACAGTACGGCGTCGCAGCGCTGAACGTCATGCGGGCGAGATCAGCCAACCCCAGTCGAAGCCGCACCGCCTTGCTCCATCCGACCTTGGTTTCAGCTATAGCCGAAAGGTTTGCACGGTCTGGCTCCCCTGTCGATGCTCGACATCAACTCGCCCCCGGCCATCGAATAGTGGAAGGAACTCAGATTATGCGCAAACCAGCCATCGCCGCAGTCGTCGCACTGCTGACCGGCGTCGGCACGGTTCCTGTGGCGGCCGCCAACCCATCCGGCAACTCCAACTGCTTCGGAGTCGTATCGGCCCAGTTCGCCATAGCCAATGGCGGAGTCGGTGATCACGCGTCGACGCAGGAAGAGCCCCGGCTCGGGCTCGGCAACGTGGCGCGAGCCATACTCGGCGACGATGCCACCATGGGCGATTTCGGGCAGTTCCTAGGCGAGATCGACGGTGATCCCGCCACCAGTTGCCCGTGACCCTTGCCGCCGTGTCCCAGGACGCCGCTGCCCGGGCGTCCTGGGACCCGTCTCGATTGGGGTGACTGACGGGACTTGAACCCGCGACATCCTGGACCACAACCAGGTGCTCTACCAACTGAGCTACAGCCACCATGACCCGCGTCCTCGGGCCCGAGGGCCGCGGCCGGACAAGTATACGGCTTCCGGACCCCTGCCCGTTATTCCGTGGCGGTTATGCGCGGATCGACCGCCTCACCTGCGAGAACGGCCGCCGCGGCGGCCTTGGCCTCGTCGCTGGACGGGCCGGGCATCGGTACGAAGACCGTCCGCCGGTAGTAACGGAGTTCGTCGATCGAGTCCTTGATGTCGCCGAGGGCGCGGTGGTTGCCCGTCTTCTCCGGGCTGGCGAAATACACCCGCGGGAACCAGCGGCGGGTCAGCTCCTTGATTGAGGAGACGTCCACGTTGCGGTAGTGCAGCCAACCTTCGACGTCGGGCATGTCGCGGGCAAGGAATAGCCGGTCCATGTGGACGGTGTTGCCCGCGAGCGGCGCCTTGCTCGGTTCCGGCACGTGCTCACGTATGTAGGTCAGAACGGCCTTCGTGGCTTCGTCCAGGCTCACTCCGTTCGGCAACTCGTCCAGCAGTCCGCTCGCCGTGTGCATCTCGCGCACGACGGTAGGCATGTGCACGACGGCGTCGTCCGGCGGACGGATGACCAGGTCGACGCCGTTGCCGAGCACGTTGAGCTCGAAGTCGGTCACCAGCACGGCGACCTCGACGAGCGCATCGCGGGTGAGGTCGAGACCCGTCATCTCGCAGTCGATCCAGACAAGGCGGTCGCTGTTCACACCAGCCACCTTAGCCGTCGACGAGGTCGCCGCCGATCAATTGCGCCGGCGCCGACCAGGGCGGGAGTCGGACGACGCGCGGGTTGGGTTTCGCCGTGAGACCAGCGCCGAGACTAGGACGATGACCAATGCGGCCAGCGCGACGAGAGCCACGTGCCAGTACGGCCGCTCGCCGACAATGAACACGGCGCTCGCGATCCCCGCTCCCAGGAACGTGTAAACGGCGACTTCGGTTACGGAGGGGACGATCTTGCCGCCTTCGTTGTGAGTCTGATGCTTGTCGGACGCTCCGGCAGGCGCATCGGGCACCCGCTCGTTCCTGGTTGCGTGGACGGGTGGTGTCTTCGAGTGTCCGTAGTCGACTTCGCTCGGCTCGACGAAGTAGCGGTGTTGCGAAGGTGGACGGCTAGACGGCTCGACTACCGGCGTTCCAGGGGTCGGACCTGGCGCCCGTCGGGGATACGGACCTGCCGCCCCTGGCGGCTGCGGATCTGCGGGTGCTGGGGGGTACGGGTCCGGCTCTGTGGCGTAAGCCTGCGGTGCCGGTGTCGTGCGACGCCGGCGACCAGCGGACCGGTGCTTGGCCAGAGCTGTCTCCTAGCGATCTCTATCGCCGACTGGATCGCCTCACCAGTCGGGAAGCACCTGAAAGGGGTGCGAAGCATGCTACGCCGCTGCCATACCGGCCTGCCGCCGAGGTTGTCGGCAGCCACCGCTACGGTGTCCGCAGACTTCGTGATCAAGGAGGTGAGGTCATGGCCGGGCTACGCGATGTGGTGTTCGACGCCCACCATGCGCTCGAGCTTGCCCGGTTCTGGGACGCGGTGCTGGACTCGCATACGCTGCCGCCGTTCGACGACGACGATCGGGCTTGGCTGGCCGAGCGTGGCTATGACGTCGACAATCCTCCGAGCGTCGGCCTGGATCCGATCGACGGTGCGGGCGGACTGCGGATCTGGTTCAACAACGTGCCCGACCCCACCCCTGGGAAGAACCGGCTTCACATCGACATCAATCTGCGCGACGAAGCCGAGTTGCAGCGCGTCCTCGAACTGGGCGCGACAGTGGTATCGCGGCCGGAAGAACACGGCGAGCGGTGGTGGATTCTGGCCGACCCCGAAGGCAACCAGTTCTGCGCCTTCCCGCCCGAGTGAGTGTCGCCCCATGTCGTCAATACCGTTAGAAACGGTGCGCTGCTCGTCGGCCCTGCCGGTCACCTTCCCACAGGGCACGTGATGTCGGCGTTCGCGGGCGACATCGTCGCTACTGTTCACAGTGCCGACGCGCCGGTGGCGCGCCTGGAGGGACTCGAACCCCCGACCTTGGGCTTAGAAGGCCCCTGCTCTATCCAACTGAGCTACAGGCGCTTGGCCGCATCCATTGTTGCGGAACATACGCCCGAAGACCTTACCCAGGCCACGGCCGTGCGTCCGCGGAGTTGGTCCTCACGCCTCTTGGGCCCATCATGCTGGGGCTGGCAGTTGCCCTTCGGACCTCTAACCATTCTCGGCAGTAACTGGAGTCGGCAGCTCGGTTTGGCTTACGTCGCCTAGACCGGACGGCCTAGGCCTTCCACAACCTCAGCGTTCGGCAAGGCGGCAAGGGCCTTGCCCGGAATTGCGATCTTCGAACGCCGGACACCGCTGCCCACGATGACGTACGGGATGTCCAGCACGGCGGCGTCCACCAGGACGGGCCAGTCACCCGGGAGCCCTATCGGGGTGATGCCGCCGTACTCCATTCCGGTCGCATCGACAGCTTCGTCCACTGCCAGGAAGGAAGCCTTCCGGACGTTGAGGCGTTTACGGACGACGGTGTTGACGTCCGCTCGCGTGGTGGCCAGCACGACACAGGCGGCAACTCGTTGCCTTCCTTCCCTCTTGCCGGCGACCACGACGCAGTTGGCCGAGACCTCGAGCGGTACCTGGTACATCTCGCAGAATGCGGCCGTGTCCGCAAGATCAGGATCGATCGGCGCCACCAGCACCTCGTCACCGTTCATAGTCTCGAGCGCCTGGATGACCGGTTGGGCAAGCAGGTCTGGCCTGCTGAGAGCCGCGACGGTCGCGAGCGTGCCGATCATCCGTCGACCAAACGAGTACGTGCTTCGAGCACAGTGAGCTCCTCACTGGTTCCTGTGACACTCGCGATGCCGGGTATGGGCTGGCGCGCGCCTCCGTCGACGGTGAACTCGGCGCGGTATCGGACGTCTACCCGTGGACTCACGGTTCCTATCGTGTCGAACAGGTGCGTGATCTCCTTGCTCGGGTAGGGCGCACCGGGGGACTGGGTGGTCTGGGTCGTGCCGTCCCCGTGGTGCCAGATGTACTCGACCGGAACGGCGTAGATCACGACCGACCGGCCGAGCAATGTGACGGGGAAACTCTGCTCACCGGCGTCCGTGAAGAAGATGGTCTCGAGGTTGACCAGCGTGCGTCCGTCAGGCGGGTTGATGCCCAGGGTCGCTGCGGGAATCTGGATGGCCTGCCACTCGCGGAGCACGAGTTGGAGCAGGCTTGGGCCCTCAGCCTGCTCGGATTCGGCCTGCGCGAGTTCCTCGACCGTGACGCACTGGGTGCCCATGTGCTGCCACTCGGTGAGCGGATCGCCGGTCTCCCGGTCGACTTCTCTTTGGTACTGCCGGACGCGGACGTACACCGGGTCGGCCAGGCCGACGTTCTCCGGACATGCCGTCAATGCAGCGCGGCACATCACCTCGTCGTACGGGCTGGACCCGAAGCAGTCGGGTACCCAGCGACTGTGAACCAACGGGCCGCTCGGCCCTGGGCCGCCGCC
>DASUUU010000080.1:0-35758 GCA_036373915.1 Jiangellaceae bacterium
CGCGGCGTCTCATTGGATGCCACGAAATGGTTGATGTGGAACCCGCCGATTGTGGTGATCCAGGCTCCCGCCGGGATACCCGCTGCACGTGCCGCGTAGATCTGCTGGATGTCGGCGATCGAGTACGCGTTCTCCAGCGGCGTGTGATAGCCGGGGCGGTTGCCCATCAGGACGATGTGGTTGTGGTTATCGATGACGCCGGGGACGACCGTCCGGCCGTGCAGGTTGATGACCTTGCCACCTGGGCCCGGGTTCGCGGCGCTGTCCCCTACTGACACGATCCGGCCGTTTCTGATGGCCACCGCCTTGGCCACGGTGTTGTCCGCGTCCATTGTGTGGATCTTGCCGTTGACCAGTGTCACCGTGCCGTCGTCGGCACTACCGCCGGGCGGCGCGGCGCCCGCCGAACCGGCGCCGGCACCGGTGAGCGCCGCGGCGACTCCGGCAGCGGCACCTGTTCGGAAGACCTCTCGTCTCGAAATGCGTCCGCTCATCGGTCCAGCTCCTTCGTGTCGTGAACGATCTGGCCGCCGACGACCGTGAGCACGGAGCGCAGCCGCTTGATGTCGTTCTCCGGGATGGTGAAGTAGTCGCGGTCCAGTACGACCAGGTCGGCCAGCTTGCCCAGCTCGATCGAACCGATCTCGTCCTCCGCGCGCAGGAACCAGGCGTTCTCGCGAGTGAATGCGCGCAGTGCCTCTTGCCGGGTGATCTGCTGGCCGTCATTGATCAGCTCACCAAGTGCGTTCACGCCGGTGACCGCGTACTGCATGTGCGGCCACGGAGTCAACGTCGAGATGTGTACGCCATCGCCCTCGATGCCGGCCTTGATGCCATGGTCGACGATGGTGCGGAACGGCGCGCCATTGCTCGAGGCCGTTCCGACGACCCAGGTGAAGCCTCGCATGACAACGCCGGCGCCTAGCGCGTGAAGGCGGTCGAGCAGGTTCTCGGTGACGACGGGAACGTGATGGACGATGTACCGGTGGCCAGTGATGTCGAATTCGGCGTTGACGGCCTCCCAGCCCTCGACAACCTGGACGAGTTCGTTGAGATTGCCGACCGCGTTCTCGTTCCGCCAGCCGGCCTCTGCGACGAGCCGCTGAGCCTCGAACCACACCGGGCCGGCCGACAGCGGTGCCGCCCATTCGCCGATCGCGCCGGTTCGCAGCATGTCGTCGCCGAAGAACTGGAACTGGTTCTTCAGGCGCTCCTTCAGCTCGGGCAGGTTCGGATCGCTCTGGTTGTGCAGGAAGTTGACCTCCATCCGGATGGTCATCTCGCCGTTGCGGTGCAGGTGCAGCAGCGGGTCGTACATCCGGTAGTGGTCGAGATTGGACAGGACCTGGCTCGGATGCAGCGGCCCGGGCGTCGGGAACAGCACCTTGTCGCTGTGCGCGGTGAGCCCGACGCTGGTCGAGTACGCCATCATGTCGCGGCTGCTGCGCAGCTTGTCCTCGAACGTCTGGAGGCCGCGGAGGATGAACAGGGCGGTGGTCGCCGGCGTCGGGACTCCGAAGCCACCGGCGGCGATCAGGCCATCGTCGGCTACGTTGATCTTGGCGGCGGCCGGGTGGGGAAGGGGACCCGCGTCGATCTCGTCGAAGAAGGCCTTGCCGAGGCTGTTGGTCACGGCCGGCCCGGTGAACCGCTCGTACATCAGCACCGGCCGGTCAGGCACCGCCTCGTCGAGCTCGGCCCGGGTCGGGTGGCGGTGCTCAGCCCACTGGTTCGGGTGCCAGCCGCCGAGAGAAGTGATCCACTGCCCCTCCGGGACGTCACCCCGGGCCTTGCGGGCCGCGAGCGCCTGCTGGACTTCCGCAATCGAACTGGCGCGCTCGACCTCTGCGACGTGGTACCCGGGCCGGTTGGCCAGGCTCACCGAGTGGATATGGCTCTCGACGATTCCGGGGACGACGGCGCGTCCGCGCAGGTTGATGACCCTGCCCCTGGGGCCCGGGTTGGCGGCATCGCCTACAGAGACGAAGCGGCCGTTGCGGATCGCGACGGCGCTGACGACGGAGTCGTCCGAATCCATCGTGTGGATCTTGCCGTTGACCAGCGTCAGCGTGCCGTCGCCCGCGCCGTCCCGGGGTGCTCTTGCGGCGGCCGACCCGGCGCCTGCACCGGTGAGCGCCGCAGCGACACCGGCCGCCGCGCCCGTCCTCAGGACGGTGCGGCGGGAGATCAACGGGTCCATTACGCCACCTCCCCGGTGTCGTGGACGATCCGGCCGCCGACGATGGTCAGCACCGGACGGATCCGCCGCATCTCCTCGTCACTGACCGTGAAGTAGTCCTTGTCGAGGACGAGCAGGTCGGCGAGCTTGCCCGGCTCGAGCGAGCCGAGATCGTCCTCCCGGTTCAGGTACCAGGCGTTGCCGCGGGTGTAAAGGTGCAGCGCCTGCTGGCGGGAAATCTGCTGGCCGGCATTGATCACCACACCCGCGAGGTTCAGGCCCGTGGTCGCGTAGTGCAGGGCGAACCAGGGGTTGTGCGGTGCGATATGCACGCCGTCTTCGTGCAGCCCGAGCATGATGCCGCTCTCCAGCATGCGGGGGAGCAAAGGACCGACCGGGTTGGCCGGCGGCGTGGTGGCGATGCTCTGCCAGCGGAAGCCGGATGTCGAGACCCCCACGTTGAGCGCCTTGAGCCGCGCGAGCTGGTCTGCTGTCGCGAGGTCACCATGCTGCAGCCCCCACCGCAGGTCGGTGATGCCGAACTCGGCGTCCATCGCCTCGTACGTCTCGACCACCTGCTGGATATTGGTGGCGCTGGTCTGAGCGTTCTCGTTGCGCCAGCGGGCCTGGGCGACGAGGCGCTGCGCCTCGAACCAGACCGCGTACCCGGCCGGATTGCCCGCCTGCAGGGCGAACGGAGCGGCCCACTCGCCGATCCCGCCGGTGCGCAGCATGTCGTCGCCGAAGAACGGGAACTGGTTCTTCAGCCGTTCGCGCAGCTCCGGCAATTGGTTCTCGAGGTCACCAAGGGCCGGGTTGTGCCCTTGGTTGTGCAAGAAGTTCATCTGCAGCCGGACCAGCGCGTCGCCGTCCCGGTGCACGTCGATCCAGCCGTCGTACATCCGGAAGTGGTCGAGGTTCGCCAGGAAGTGGTTCGGCTGCGGGTCGCGCAGGCCGAAGCCGATAGCGACCAGGGTCTGATCGAGCATGGCCGTCACCCCGACCTCGGCGGAGAAGGCCATCGCATCGATGGCGCTGCGCTTCTTGTCGTCGAACGTCTGCCGCACCCGGAGGTGGTACAAGGCGGTGGTGGACGGCGAGCCCCCTGCGATCGTCCCGTCGTCGGCAACGGCGACAGGGCCCGCGAGTGGCGAGGAGACGTTCTCGAAGAACTGCTTGCCGAGACTGTTCACCCGAGACGGGCCGTTGAAGCGCTGGAACAGGAAAACCGGGCGGTCGGGGACCGCATCGTCCAGTTCGGCGAGGGTGGGCAGGCGCCGCTCTGCCCACTGGATCGGGTTCCAGCCGCCCATCGCGGTGATGAACGCGCCCTCCGGCACGTCTCCCCGGGCGCGACGGGCGGCCAGCAACTCTTGCACTTCGGCGATCGAGGTGGCCAGCTCGAGTTGGGCGACGTGGTAACCAGGCCGGTTGGCAAGGCTCACGAAGTGGGTGTGGCTTTCGATCAGACCGGGGATCACCGTGCGCCCGTGCAGGTTGATCACCTTCACGCCGGGCCCAGGGTTCGCGGCGCTATTGCCAACGGAGACGATCCGCCCGTTCCGGATCGTGATGGCCGACGTCACGGTGTTGGAGTCGTCCATCGTGTGGATCTTGCCGTTGACCAGGACGAGCGCATCACCGTCGCCCGGCCCGGAGGGCTCGGTCCCCTGAAGTCCGGCCGCGTTCGCCGGGAAGGCCGTGGCGCCGCCCAACGCTGCGGCAACCCCCGCAGCCGCTCCCGTTCTGAAGACATCCCGCCTGGAGATGCCAGCGCTCTGTTTCCGATCGCGGCCATCAGGTCGGCTCATCGATCGCCACCGCCTTCCCACGGTTGGGTCCGTACAGGGAAATGGGCGCAGCTTCTGTCGCGGAGTGTAGGCTCACTAAACGCGGTGTGCAATACCGCTGTCCGCAGTTGTTAACGAGCGGTGGACGCTGTTGAAACAGTCGTCAGTGTGATCGCTCGAGGACGAACCACACACCGACTGCCGGCTCAGTGCTCTCGTTGCGGTAGCCGTGGGGTGTGGTCGAGTCGAACGAGATCGCGTCGCCGGGCCGCAGGTGATGCTCGTCGAACCCGAGAGTGAGAATCAGCTCGCCGCGGATGAGGTAGCCGAATTCCGTGCCCGTATGCCTCATCAACGTCCCGGATGTCGATGACGATCCTCCCGGCTGGTAGGTGACCAGCAGGAAGTCGACGTGGACGTTCGGTACCTGGCCGAGCAACTCCCAGACGACTCCTGTCTCGAGGGTGATCGTCTCGCGGTGGTCGGGGTGCACGACGGGCCCCACCCGCCGATGGCGATCGAGTTCGAGGGCACGTGCCGACGGGGAGGAATTGTGCTGCAAAGCGTCTGCGACCTGCGGACCGGTCTCTCCGGACTCGGTCGGCAGCTCGTCGACCGGCCCGTTCGCGGTCAGTGCCGGCTGACCCGTCGCGACCGGTGCGAACAGGTCCTCGATCGAGATGCCGAGCGCGGTCGTGATGGCATAGAGAGTGCTCACGGACGGCTGGCTCTTGTCGGTCTCGATCTGCGAGATAAGGCTCGCGGAGACGCCTATCTCGCGAGCCAACCCGCGCACCGTAATGCCCTGCCGGACCCGCTCCTCGCGGATCCTCGCCCCGATAGGTGGGACTTCCGAAGCGCTCACCTTGGCTCCTGGCCGTGCCGACGATGTCGAACGAAGGGTACCGCTGCGCCTTGAGCCCCCGGGTGTTGTCGACGTCACGGCTGCCTCCTGTCTGTTCCGGATCGGCCGCTGAGGGTTGACGACGGCACTCACCTGGGCTTAACTCTGTGGTAAGCAATATTAAACAGCACAGCTGCATCGAGTGCTGCTGGCGCCTAGGATGTGCATGGCAGATGAGTGTTCGCACGTATGGACCCAATGCAGTCGACTGGGAAGAAAGGGTCGACTTCGACCGGCTTCGGACCGACCGGTTGGAGCGGCTTCGCGAGAAGCTCGAGCTCTCGTCCCTGGGAGCGCTGCTGACCTTCGACTTCGCGAACATCAGATACATGACGTCCACCCACATCGGTACGTGGGCCATGGACAAGCTGATCAGATTCGCGCTGCTCCCCCGTGGCGGTGAGCCCATAGTCTGGGACTTCGGGTCGGCGGCGAAGCATCACCAGCTCTACAACCCGTGGCTCGATGGCCCGAAGCGGGCTCGGGCAGGCATCTCCACGCTGCGCGGGGCGTTCCACCCGGATGCCGGAATCGCCGAGGAGGTCGCCCGCAAGATCGCTGCGGAGTTGCGCGAGCACGGCCTGGCCGAGGAGCCACTCGGCGTCGATCTCGTCGAGTTGCCGATCCTGGCCGCGCTCCGAGCCGAAGGCATCGACGTGGTCGACGGCCAGCAGGTCTTCCTGGAGGCGAGACGGATCAAGACGCCCGACGAGATCACTCTGCTCACCCAGGCGTGCTCGATGGTCGACGCGGCCTACGACCAGCTCTACGAGTTCCTGCGCCCCGGCGTCCGCGAGAACGAGTGCGTAGGTCTGGTGAGCAAGGTGCTGTACGACCTCGGCAGCGAGTACGTCGAGGGTGTCAACGCGATCTCCGGGGAACGGTGCTCGCCGCACCCACACGTGTACAGTGACCGGGTCATCCGACCCGGGGACCCGGCGTTCTTCGACATCCTGCACAGCTACGTGGGTTACCGGACGTGCTACTACCGCACGTTCGCCGTCGGCAGTGCGTCCCCTGCCCAGAAGGACGCCTACACCCGGTGCCGCGACTACATGGACCAGGCGATCGCACTGGTAAAGCCCGGCGTCACGACGGCGGATGTGGTTGAGCTGTGGCCGCGAGCAGAGGAGTTCGGATTCCCCGACGAGGAGGCGGCGTTCGCGTTGCAGTACGGGCACGGGGTCGGGTTGGCCATCTGGGAGAAACCGATCTTCTCCCGGCTGGTCTCGCTGGACCATCCTGAGACCCTCGAGGAGGGCATGGTTTTCGCGCTCGAGACGTACTGGCCCGCGTCCGACGGCTGGTCGGCTGCCCGGATCGAGGAAGAGGTCGTCGTCACCGCCGACGGCTGCGAGGTGATCACCAAGTTCCCGGCCGAGGACTTGCTGGTCGCCGGTCGCAAGTACTGGACGGTGGGTGGACAGCTGAACACGTTGCGCGAGTCGCAGTCGCACCTGAACACGCCGGCCGGTCGCGGAGAGAACGGAGCATCTGGATGACCGAAGCGGCGGCGGTGGCAGAAGGCGTCGACTCCGGCGCACTTCTGTCCATGTTCGAGCAGATGGCGGTCATCCGCCGGACCGAGAAGGCCGCGTACGACCTGTTCATGAGCGGGAAGGTCAAGGGCACCACGCACCTCGCGGCCGGGCACGAAGCAGTCGCCGTCGGCGCGAGCGCAGCGCTGCGAGCGGACGACTACGTGTTCGCCACCTATCGTGGCCACCACCACGCCATCGCTCGCGGGGCCACGCCGGAGGAGTGCCTGGCCGAGCTGATGAGCAAGTCGACCGGGGTGTGCAAGGCCAAGGGCGGATCGATGCACCTGACCAAGGCCGAATCCAACATGCTGGGCTCCTACGCGATCGTGGGCTCGCACCTGCCGATGGCGACGGGTGCGGCGTGGTCGGCCAAGCTGCGTGGCTCCGGGCAGGTTGCCGTGGCGTTCTTCGGCGATGGCGCGACGAACATCGGCGCGTTCCACGAGGCGCTCAACCTCGCCGCGGTCTGGAAGCTGCCGGTGATCTTCGTGTGCGAGAACAACCTCTACATGGAGTACACGCCGATCGCCAGTGTCACGGCCGTCCCCAATCCCGCCGCCGACCGGGCGGGCAGTTATCGGATGCCGGCAGAGGTGATCGACGGCAACGACGTGCTCGTGGTCTACGACGCTGTGCGGCGTGCTGCCGATCGGGCCCGGGCCGGCGAGGGACCGACGATCATCGAGGCCCGCACCTACCGGCACTTCGGCCACAGCCGGACCGACCCCGCCAAGTACCGGCCGGCCGACGAGGTCGAGCAGTGGCTCAAGCACGACCCGCTCGACCTGGCTCGCAAGCAACTGTCCGATCGTGGTGTACCCGACGCCGACGTGGCCGAAGTCGACGAGCGGGCCACCGCGACGGTCGTGGCCGCCGTGGAGGCCGCGTCGGCGGCTCCGGCGGCGGATCCCGCGGACGCGCTCACCGACGTGTGGGCCGATGGAGGTTACGCATGGCGGACGTGATCACCTACCGGGACGCCGTGGCGGAGGGAATCGCCCGTGAGATGCGGCGCGACCCGACCGTCGTGTGCCTCGGCGAGGACATCGGCGCCGCCGAAGGCGTGTTCAAGACGACGGTCGGCCTGCACAAGGAGTTCGGGTCCGAACGGGTATGGGACACGCCTATCTCCGAGCAGGCCATCGTCGGCGCCGCGATGGGTGCCGCGATGACCGGGCTACGGCCGGTCGCCGAGATCATGTTCTCCGACTTCCTGGCGTGTTGCTGGGACTACGTGGCCAACGAGATCCCGAAGGTCCGGTACATGACAGGCGGCCAGGTCACCGTGCCGCTGGTGATCCGCACGGCCAACGGTGGCGGGCTCGGCTTCGGGGCTCAGCACTCGCAGGCCGTGGAGAACTGGGCGCTCACCGTGCCTGGTCTCAAGATCGCCGCTCCGTCGACACCGGCCGATGTCGTCGGGCTGATGGCCGCCGCCATCCGCAGTGACGACCCGGTGCTCGTGTTCGAGCACAAGGGCCTGTTCGCGTCCAAGGGCGCGCCGGCGCCGGCCGACCACGTGGTCGAACTCGGGCGGGCCAGCGTCGTCAGGGAAGGCACCGACGTGACGGTCGTCGCCCTGGCCTGGACTGTCCCGTTGGCATTGCAGGCCGCCGAGCAACTGGCAGCGGAGGGAATCTCGGCCGAGGTCATCGACCTGCGGTGCCTGATCCCGCTCGACGCCGCCGCCGTGCTCGAGTCGGTCGGCCGCACCTCCCGCCTGGTGATCGTCGAGGAGAACCCGTACCAGGGCGGGTGGGGGGCAACGGTGGCGTCCCTCGTCGCCGACGAGGGGTTCGAACTGCTCGACGCCCCGATCCGGCGGGTCGCCGCCGAGAACGTGCCGCTGCCGTTCGCCGACTCGCTCGAGGAGATCGTCATGCCGACGACCGAGAAGGTGATAGCGGCGATCAAGTCGGTCACCGACTACTGACAACCGCAACCAGTGGCCCGTCCTACAAGGAGGTAAGGATGAGCGACCGAACTCTCATTCGCGGTGGCCATGTGCTCAGCATGGATCCGGACATCGGAGACCTGGCACAGGGAGACGTTCTCATCGAGGACGGCCGGATCGCCGCGGTTCAGCCGTCGCTCGACGCGGACGCGGAGGTTATCGACGCCCGCGGCCGCATCGTCATTCCGGGCTTCATCGACACTCACCGGCACACCTGGGAGACGGCGATCCGCAGTTGTGCGCCGAACGCCACCCTCGACGACTACTTCGTTGAGGTGCTCGACACCTTCGCCCCGCTCTACCGCGCCGAGGACGTCCATGCGAGCAACCTGGCCGGCTCGCTCGAGTGCCTGAACGCCGGCATCACGACCCTGGTCGACTGGTCGCACATCAACAACACGCCCGACCACCCCGACGCGGCGGTTTCGGCGCTCAAGGAGACCGGGATCCGCGCCCAGTACGCGTATGGCTCGGCCAACACGTCGCTGGCCAAGTACTGGTTCAACAGTTCCGAGGCCATTCCGGGCGACGACGTGCGGCGGATCCGCGAGACCTACTTCAGCAGCGACGACGGCCTGCTGACGATGGCGCTGGCCACTCGGGGGCCGGGGTTCACTCAGGACGATGTGGTCAAGGCGGAATGGGCCCTGGCCCGCGAGTTGGGCATCCCGCTTACGGTCCACGTCGCCATGGGCCGGCTGGCCGGCCGGTACGCGATGGTCGAGCAGCTCGACCGGCTTGGGCTGCTCGGGCCCGACACCACGTACATCCACTGCTGCTACTTCAGTGATCACGAGTGGCAGCGAGTGGTCGACACAGGAGGGACGATCTCCGTCGCCGCCCAGGTCGAGTTGCAGATGGGCCACGGCTGGCCGCCGGTCAACAAGTCGTACCAATTCGGCCTGCGGCCCAGCCTGTCCGTCGACGTCGTCACGACGGTGCCGGGCGACATGTTCACCCAGATGCGAGCAGCCTTCGGCGCAGAACGGTCGCGAGTCAACGCGACCTGCTGGGAGGCCAACACGACGGTGCCCGACACCATGCTCACCGCTCGTCAGATGCTGGAGATGGCGACCGTCAACGGCGCGCACGTCGCCGGGTTGGAGGACAAGACGGGATCGCTGACGCCAGGCAAGCGGGCCGACATCGTGCTGGTCGACGCCCGCGCCATCAACGTGGCACCCGTCATCGATCCAGTGGCGGCGGTAGTGCTCTGCGCCGATGTGAGCAACATCGAGACGGTCATCGTCGACGGCGTCGTACGCAAGCGCGACGGCAGACTGCTGGCGGACGTGGACGGCGCCCGGGCCAAGGTCGAGGCGGCCCGCGACCACCTTGTCGAAGCGGCACAGGCGAAGGCGGAGGCTGCGGCGTGACGACGAACCACATCGTCGGCCGGGCGGCAGAAGCGGTCTTCGCCTCGCCGTCCGGCTGGGCGGCAGGCGCTAAGGGAATGCGCCGGTGGACGGTGGTCAGCGAGGCCGCAGGGGCGGTCCACACCGGATTCTTCATCGGGGAGATGGACCCCGGCGGCCACCTGCCGTCGCACGTCCACTCCTTCGAGTCGAGCTTCTATGTCGTCGACGGCGAGGGCATCGTCGACACTGCCGAAGGTGCGTTCCGGGTAGGACCCGGGGACTACGGACTGATCCCTGTCGGCATGCCGCACCGGTGGCGCAACGACGGCCAGGCGGCGGTGAGGTGGGCGGAGATGCAGGCGCCCACGCCCAGAGCCGGCCATGGCGGCGACACGCTGGTCGTACCAGAGTTGCCAATCGCCGGCCCGGTGCGGATCGACGTCCGGGACCCGCGCACGCGAAGCTTCGGGAACATCACCGCCGGGCACATGGACGCGGCCAAACAGAGCCAGAACCTGCTGGCTGTGTCGGCGAGTATGCGAACGGCCCTGCTGGTCTACAGCGGGATCACCGTGAAGATGATGGTCGACTCCGACCTCGGCGCCCAGCTGTCGACGATGTTCATGGTGCAGTACCAGCCGGACGGGGTGGCCGGCGCGCACGACCACCCGTTCGAAGAGACCTACTACTTCCTCGAGGGACGTGCCGAGGCCACCTTCGACGGAGAAACCTACGAACTCGGGCCTGGTGACGTCGCCTGGGCGGGGGTCGGTTGCGTGCACAGCTTCCGCAATATCGGAGGCGGGGCGTTGCGCTGGCTGGAGACGCAGGCGCCGATGCCGCCAGCGCGGCACTCGTACCGCTTCGCGCGCGACTGGGAGTACTTGGCGGACGCACTCGGCGAAGGGAACGACACGTAATGAGCGAACGAACCGTCGTGGTGATCGGCGGCACCTCGGGAATCGGGCTGGAGATAGCGCGGCACGCGCTCAAGGCCGGTGACTCCGTCGTGATCACCGGACGCGACGCCACCCGAGCCGCCGATGTGGCCGCGACCCTGGGTGAGGGGGCGAGCAGCCTGTCGGTGGACCTGGCCGAGCCGGAGACGCTGGCGTCGGCGCTGGCCGGTGTCGAGCGGGTCGACGGGCTCGTCCTGGCAGCCGTCGAACGCGACTCGAACACGGTGAAGGACTACGACATCGCGCGCGCCCGGCGACTCGTCACACTCAAGCTTGTCGGATACACGGAGGTTGTCCACGCCCTGCTGCCCCGGATGAGCCCGGACGCGTCGATCGTGGTCTTCGGTGGCCGGGCGAAGGACCGGCCGTACCCCGGATCCACCACCGTCTCGACGGTCAACGGCGGTGTCGACGGGCTGGTCCGCACCATGGCCCTCGAACTCGCCCCGATCAGGGTCAACGCCCTGCATCCCGGCATCATCGGCGACAGCCCGTTCTGGGCCGGCAAACCCGAAGCCGTGCTCGACGCCTACCGGTCCCGGACACCGGGCGGCCAGTTGGCGACCATGGCGGACGTCGTCGATGCCGTGGACTTCCTGCTGCGCAACAGGGGCGTCACCGGCGCGAGCCTTTACGTGGACTGTGGCTGGGAGGTGACGTGACCGACCTTCGCGTCGGGTTCATCGGCACCGGCCGGATGGGCGCGGCTATGGTCAGGCGGATCAGCGAGGCAGGGTTCCCGGTGACCGTGTACAACCGGACCCGGGCCAAGGCCGAGGCGCTTGCATCGGCCAAGGTGAGCGTCGCTGATACCGCCCGTGAAGCCGCCGCCGCTGCCGACGTCGTGCTCGTATCGCTGGCCGACGACGAGGCGGTGCAGGCCGCCTACGGCGGGCCTGACGGACTCGTCGCCGGGTTGGCCGACGGCGCCGCGGTCGCCGACACCAGCACGGTGTCTCCCGCCACGCCTCGAAGCCTGGAAGATGAGGTGCGCGCCGCCGGTGCGGTCCTGCTCGACACTCCCGTATCCGGCAGCGTGCCCACCGTCGAGCAGGGCGGGCTGACCATCATGGCCGGGGGTGATGCCGCGGCGCTAGACCGGATCCGGCCGGTGTTCGAGCCGATCGCCGCCCGGGTCGTCCACCTCGGCGGGCTCGGCGCCGGCGCCACCATGAAGCTGGCGGTCAACAGCATCGTCCACGCGCTGAACGTGGCCGTCTCCGAGGCGCTGGTGCTGGCCGAACGTTCGGGCATTGATCGCGAAGCGGCGTACGACGTGATCGCCGGCAGCGCCGCCGGGGCTCCGTACGTGCACTACAAGCGGTCGGCCTTCCTGGATCCGGAAGGGACGCCGGTCGCGTTCGCCCTCGATCTGGTCGCCAAGGACCTGGACCTGGCCGCTGCGCTGGCCGCCGACAGCAGCGCGCCGGGTACGCAACTGGCGGCCAACCGCGAGATCGTGGGCGCGGCTATCAACGCCGGCTACGGCTCCGCCGACATCAGTGCGGTGGCCGAGCACCTGCGCAGCAGGTGATCGAGTAGTCCGAGCCTGCACTCGGGTTGTGACCGGCCGGGACGCGTTGCGGGTTCAGCGGGACCAGCCGCGCACGGCGGCTCGCGCGGCCGCCTCGAAGACGTCAGCAGGTGGGCCGGCCTGTGGTGGCAGGGCGCCACCGAGCTCGAGCGAGACAAGACCGTGCACGTTCGCCCATAGGGCGGTGGCGATCGACTCGGCGGGCATGTCTCGGCGAAAGTATCCCTCATCGACGCAGCGGCGTACCGCGGCCAGCAGCGGCAGGAACGTGCCCGCGGCGGCCTCGAGCTGCCGGGGCCCGACGTGATCCGGCAAGATCTCCCCGCCGAACATGATCTGGTAGCCCTGCGGATCCGCGATCGCACTCGCCCGGTAGGCCAGGCCGAGCCGAACGACGTCCTCCATGGGGTCGTCGCTTGTCCCCACCGCAGCTTGACCTGCGCCGAACCGCTGGAACGCCCGCTCGTGGAGCGCGGACAGCAAGCCCGGCTTGCCGCCGAACAGGGAGTAGACCGCGGCCGTAGAGGTATCTGCGTCGGCCGCGAGGGTCCGCAGGCTCAGCCCGCCAAGACCCTGCTCGACGAGGCGCTGCCCCGCAACGTCGAGGAGTCGTTCCCGTAGCCGCTCATCGTGAACTCGCTTGCGCCCCACTTGACGCAGTCTACCGTAACGGTGTTATATAACACTGTTACGAAACGCCGCTAGAGAGGTTACGCCCGATGGTTGAACTGAGCACGGAGGCGACCCGGCTGGCGGGCGTCCTGATGATCGCCATCGTCACCATCGAGTCCGGCGGCTGGTACCTGACGCGTATCGCTCGTGGGAAGGTGCCGGCGACGCCGTTCCAGCAGTCGTTCGCGCGCGCTGGTCACGGGCACGCCGGCATGCTGGTCACACTGGGCCTGGTAGGCGCGATCCTGACCGACGCGACGGCGCTCGACGGATGGGCTGCCTGGGTGGCCCGGTCGGGAATACCGCTTGCCGCGATCTTGATGCCGTCCGGGTTCTTCTTCTCCTCGATCGGCCCTGGGCGCACGACGCCGAACAGGTTCATCTGGCTGGTCTGGATCGGCGCGTTGTCGCTCGCTGCCGGCGCCCTCACGCTCGGCATCGGCCTCCTCACCCGCTGATCATGCAAGAGTGGGGCGACACGCCGAATTGCCGGGATCGTCCCGCCCTGCTTGTACGGCGTGTCGCCCCACTCTTGCATGATCAGCGGGCGGGGTGATCAGCGGGCGGGGTGATCAGCGGGCGGGGTGATCAGCGGGCGGGGTGATCAGCGGAGGGGGTGTCAGCGGGGTGGAGGTCAGGTGTAGGTGCGCCAGAGGAGGTTCACCGCGTAGTCGACGCCGGTGCCCGAGTGCTCGGCGAGGATCGCATCGGCCAACTCGGGAGCGAACTCGATCCGGACTACAGCTTCGAAGGTTGCCCGATCCGGGTGGTCCCAGCGGATGTCGAGCGACCTGCGGTGCCAACCCTGGCGGGCCCAGAACCGCTCCACGGCTCCGGGGTCGTAGGACGGCAGTGCCCGCTGAAACCAGCCGCCGAATGTCGAACGCCGGGCATCGTTGTCGATCACCAAGGCGGTGCCGCCGCGGCGCATCACCCGGCCGAGCTCTGCGAGCCCGGGCTCGCAGCCCGGCCCGAAGAAGTACGCCCACCGGGCATGCGCGACGTCGACGGACGCATCCGGCAGCGGCAGAGTCTGCGCGGTTCCACGGCGGACGCTGATCCGACGGGAGTGCGGGTCGGCAGCGGCCCGGGAGAGTGCCCGTGCCAGCAGCGCAGTGTGCGGCTCGACGCCGACGACCGCCGCCGCACCCGCCGCGAACCGTGGCAGGTGAAAGCCCGTGCCACAACCGAGGTCCAGTACCGTCTGGCCCGTCCAGTCGTGAATCTCACGGATGGCCGACTCGAGTACGCCGTCCGGATCGACGCCGAGGTTCTCCTTCTCGTAGACGTCCGGGTGCCGCCAGATATTGGGGCTGGCTATCACCTGGTTCATGGCCTCGGATACGCGGCAAGATCAGGGCAGCGCGCTGCGCCGAGGTGCCGGCCACAGGGCGACCGGCCGGTGCCCGGCCAGCCAGGACAGTTCGGCGACTTGCAGGCGCAGTGCCTCCACCTCTGCCTCGAGTTCGAGGATTCGCTTGACCCCAGCGAGGTTGACGCCCTCCTCCTGCGACAGCCGCTGCACCTCGCGGAGCAGTTCGATGTCGCGCAAGGAGTATCGCCGCCCGCCACCACCGGCCCGGCCAGGCTTGACCAGGCCGAGCCGGTCGTACTGGCGCAGCGTCTGCGGGTGCATACCGGCCATCTCCGCGGCAACGGAGATCACGTACAGCGGCTCGTCGACCCGCACCATCCGGGCGGCGCCAGACACGGTCACGACGAACCTTGTCTCGGCGTCCATCGTCACTCCTTCCGTGCCGCGCGCATCAGCTCAGCGCGCACTTCGTCACCAGACGTCGCGTCGCGAAGGGCCTCCAGTGCGTCCTTTGCCTTACGGTCCAGGCGGGCCGGCACGGCGACCTCCACGGTGACAAGGAGGTCGCCCGGCGTGCCGTCGGGCCGGCGAGCGCCACGCCCGCGGACTCGGAAGGTCCTGCCGTTCGGGGTGCCTGGTGGCAACTTCAAGGTGACGGGGCTCCCGTTGAGGGTCGGCACCTTTATGTCGGCTCCCAGCGTGGCTTCGGGGAAGGTGACCGGGACCGTTACGGTCAGGTGTTCGTTCTTGCGGCCGAACACGGGGTGCGGCCCGACGTGGACGGTGACGTAGAGGTCACCCGCCGGCCCGCCGCGCTCACCCGGTGCGCCCTTGCCCTTGAGCCGGATCCGCTGCCCGTCGCGCACGCCGGCGGGGATCCGGACCTGCATGAGCTTGCTGGTCGTGCCCCGGCCGGAGCCGTGGCAGACAGGGCACGGGTCGTCGACGATGAGACCGCGGCCCTTGCACTCGCGGCACGGTTCGGACAGCGAGAATCCACCGGCGTTGCGGCTGGTGTGCCCGGTGCCGCTGCACGACGGGCACACCCGCGGGACGGTACCTGCCTTCGCCCCGGTGCCCGCGCAGGAAGTACAGGCCGACGAACTCGTCATCCGCAACGGCACGGTGATCCCGTCGATCGCCTCGCGGAATGCGATGCTGACCTCGCTCTCGACGTCGGCACCGCGCCGCGCCTGCGACGTGCGGGTGCGCGAGCCGAACAGCCCGCCGAACACGTCGCCAAGCCCGCCGGTGCCGGTCGAGGTGCCGGTCGAGGTGCCGGTCGTGCCGCCGAACAGGTCTCCGAGATCGAAGCTGAACCCCCCGCCACTGGAGGGTCCACCTCCGGTCGGCACCCGGAATCCGCTGCCGAACAGAGTTCGAGCCTCGTCGTACTCCTTGCGCTTGCTCGGGTTGGAAAGCACGGAGTAGGCCTCGGACACCTCCTTGAAGCGGGTCTCGGCCGCTCTGTCCGACGAGTTGAGGTCAGGGTGGAGGTCACGGGCCAGATTGCGGTACGCCTTCTTGATGGTGGCCGCATCGGCGTCCTTTGGCACGCCAAGGATCTTGTAGTAGTCCTTCTCGATCCAGTCCTTGGTGCTCACTGGCTTGCGTGCCTCCTCCCTGCAACTCGTCAGTTATCGGTTGTCTCTTCTGTCTCGGCGTCCGTGGCGGCCGCTGGCTCGGCGTCCGCCTCTGGCTCGGCCTCCGTCTCTGGCAGTGCCTCAGTGGGCTCTGCGACGGCGACGCGTGCCGCGCGGATGACCCGTTCTCCGAAGCGGTAGCCCGGCATCAGGACCTTCGTGCAGGTCGGGGAGGTGACCTCGTCCGAGTACTCGTGCATCAAGGCTTCGTGGATCGTCGGGTCGAACTCGTCGCCCGGCTCGCCGTACCGCTCGAGCCCCAGCTTGGCCGTCACGCCTTCGATGGCCTCACCCACCGACCGGAACGCACCGGTGAGGTCGCCGTGGTCGCGGGCCCGCCCGATGTCGTCGAGCACGCCGAGCAACTCGCCCAAGACCGAGGCGACAGCGTTCTCGCGGACGAGATCGCGGTCGCGCTCGACCCGGCGGCGGTAGTTGACGTACTCGGCCTGGACTCGCTTGAGCTGGTCGAGCCGCTCAGCGGCAAGGGCTTCGGCTGCGGCGAGCGCTTCGGACGTCGCCGCATCGGCCGCCGCTCCGGTGTCGTCGCCGGCCGGTCCGGAGCCGGCGCCACCGCCGACCCGCTCGGCCGGCGCGCCGGCCGCCGAACCCGGTGGAGCCTCGCGGCGTTCGCCGGTCTTAGGGTCGATCCGACGCCGGTCGCGAACGACCGGTCCGTCGTTCGGCTCTTCGGCTGTCACTGGTCGTCCTTCTCCTCGTCTACGATCTCGGCCTCGACGACGTCCTCCTCCGCCGCGGTGTCACCCGGCGCGGAATCTGTGTCAGCAGCAGTATCACCCGCGGTGCTCTCGGCCGATGGCTGGGCCGAGGCGTAGATCGCCGCGCCGAGCGCCTGGAACGCGGTCTGCAGCCGCTCGGACGACGACTTGATCGCAGCGTCGTCGTCACCCTCGAGCGCCTTCTTGGCATCGGCGAGCGCGGAGTCGACTTCGGACCGCACGTCCTCGGCGAGCGTGTCGACCTTCTCCCTGTTCTCGGAGAGGAACTTCTCGGTTTGGTAGACGAGCGCCTCGGCCTGGTTGCGGTTCTCGGCCGCCTCCCGACGCTTGCGGTCCTCCTCGGCGTACTGCTCGGCCTCGTGGACCATCCGGTCGATGTCCTCCTTCGGCAGCGCGGAGCCACCGGTGATGGTCATCGACTGCTCCTTACCGGTGCCGAGGTCCTTGGCCGACACGTGCACGATGCCGTTCGCGTCGAGGTCGAAGGTCACCTCGATCTGCGGCACCCCGCGCGGCGCGGGAGGTAGTCCGGTGAGCTCGAAGTTGCCCAGCGACTTGTTGCTACGGGCCATCTCGCGCTCGCCCTGGAACACCTGGATCATCACGGACGGCTGGTTGTCATCGGCGGTAGTGAACACCTCGGACCGCTTGGTCGGGATGGTCGTGTTCCTTTCGATGATCTTCGTCATCACCCCACCCTTGGTCTCGATGCCCAGGGACAGCGGGGTGACGTCGAGCAGCAGGACGTCCTTGACGTCGCCTCGCAGGACGCCGGCCTGCAAGCTCGCGCCGACCGCGACGACCTCGTCCGGGTTGACGCCCTTGTTGGGCTCCTTGCCGCCGGTCATCTGCCGAACCAGCTCGACGACCTGCGGCATCCGGGTAGAGCCACCGACGAGCACGACGTGGTCGATGTCGGCGACCTTGATGCCGGCGTCGCTGAGAACCTGCTCGAACGGCTTCTTCGCGCGCGCCAGCAGGTCGGCGGTCATCTGCTCGAACTGTGCCCGGGTGATGCTCTCGTCGACGTGCACAGGGTTCTTCTCGGCGTCCTGCGCGATGTACGGCAGCGAGATCGAGGTCTGGGTGCTGGACGACAGCTCGATCTTGGCGCGCTCGGCGGCCTCGGTAACACGCTGCATGGCGATCTTGTCCTTGGACAGGTCGATGCCGTGCGCGGACTTCACCCGGTCGACCAGCCAGTCGACGATCTTCTGATCCCAGTCGTCGCCACCGAGGTGATTGTCGCCGCTGGTGGCCTTCACCTCGACGACTCCCTCGCCGATCTCCAGCAGCGACACGTCGAACGTGCCCCCACCGAGGTCGAAGACCAGGATGGTCTGGTCGTGCTCGCCCTTGTCGAGTCCGTAGGCGAGGGCGGCGGCGGTGGGCTCGTTGACAATGCGCAGGACGTTCAGCCCGGCGATCTCGCCGGCCTCCTTGGTCGCCTGTCGCTGCGCGTCGTTGAAGTACGCCGGTGTCGTGATGACGGCGTCGGTGATGGTCTCGCCCAGGTACGCTTCGGCGTCACGCTTGAGCTTCTGCAGCACGAATGCGGAGATCTGCTGCGGATTGAAGGTCTTGCCGTCGATCTCGTGCTTCCAGTCCGAGCCCATATGCCGCTTGACAGAACGGATGGTGCGCTCGACGTTGGTGACTGCCTGGCGCTTCGCGACCTCGCCCACGAGGACCTCGCCGTTCTTGGCGAACGCGACGACCGATGGTGTGGTGCGCGATCCTTCGGCGTTGGCGATGACGGTGGGCTCCCCACCCTCGAGAACGGCTACGACCGAGTTGGTCGTGCCCAGGTCGATGCCGACGGCTCGTGCCATGGCGTAGATCCCTTCCACGTGTTTGCGTTGAGCGGACAACACTCAAGATGCTTGCGCGAGCGAGTGTACCCGCTTACCTTGAGTCCATTCGACTCAACCCCCGCGCGGGCGGGCCTATTCCGTTGCCGGCCGGGTGACGACGCCGCGTCAGGGCTACGCGGCCGACCGCTAGTCCCTCGTTGAGGTGATGGGTGCTCGGGAGGCGCCGACGTAGGCTGGACGGGTGCTGCGACACATGCGCGACCCGACGGGCCGGCCACGCGCCCGAGTCCGGGTCATCGCCCTGCTGGCCGCCGCCGGGTTGATCGCGTTGACGGCACCGGCCATCATCCCCGTGGTCCGCTGGTTGGCGGGCCTGTTCTGGTGACCGTGAGCGAGCAGGGATCGCGGACGGCGAAACTGACCCGCCTGGTCGGCGTGGACGCCGCGCGCGGTATCGCGCTGATCGGCATGATGGCCGTGCACATCAACCCCCGGATCGGCCCCGACGGCGCCGTGTCGACGTCCTACCTGGTGGCAGCCGGGCGGTCGTCCGCACTGTTCGCGATCCTCGCAGGGGTCGGCCTAGCGCTCGCAACGGGCGGGCGGGCCGCTCCCCGTGGCCGGGCCCTTGCCGGCGCGAGTGCGGGTACCGTTGCCCGGGCGGCGGTGCTGGCGGTGATCGGCTTCGCGCTGGGTGCTCCAGAGTCCGGTGTGGCGGTCATCCTGGTGTACTACGCGCTGCTTTTCGTCATCGCCATCCCGTTCCTTGGTCTTGGCCCGTCGATACTGTTGCCGCTCGCATTCGTCTGGGCCATCGGCTCGCCGGTGCTGAGCCAGTTGATCAGATCGGACCTGCCGGCCGAGCCGCGCAGCGTGCCGGACTTCAGCTCGCTGGCCGACCCCGTGACCTTGGTTGCCGAGCTCACCCTCACCGGGTACTACCCGGGGCTGCAATGGACGGCCTACATCCTGTTCGGCCTGGGCCTGGGCCGGCTGGACCTGCGCTCGATGCGGACGTCTGTGGTGCTGTTCGCCGGCGGCGCGGCGCTCGCGGTGGCGGCCAAGGTGGTGTCGTGGCAGCTGCTCGAATCCGGCGGCATGGACCGGCTGCAGGCCGCCGGGGCCGGGGGTTCACCGATCGATCGATTCCCGCTGGAGACTGCCCTGGTTGGTGGGTTCTACGGCACGACTCCCACTACGAGCTGGTGGTGGCTCGCCGTGTCCGCACCGCACTCGGCCAGCCCGTTCGATCTGCTCCATACGATGGGGGTGGCGGCGGGTGTGCTGGGTCTCATGCTGCTGGTCGCGACGCGCACCAGGGCGTTGCTGTGGCCGGTCGCGGCCATCGGCGGCATGACGTTGACGCTGTACACCCTCCACGTGGTGCTGCTGTCCTCGGCGGTGCCGCGCAGCACGGGCGATGCGTTCTTGTGGCACGTGGTCATCGCCCTGGTCGTCGCTGTGCCCTGGAGGGCGTTCGTTGGGCGCGGGCCGCTGGAGGCCGTGGCGAACCGCGTGTCGACGAACGCCCGCCAAGCGGTGATGTCCGGCGGTCGAGGACGGGCCACCCTCTCGCCACCCCGCTGATCAAGGGGCGTATCCACGGCCTGGAGGGAACGCTCGCCCACGATCAATGCTTGATGGTTGCCTGAGGCGGGGCCTTCCGTCGTGGCACGAGCAGTAGCAGGCTGACCCCGATGAGGCCCAGGCCGGTGAGCGCCACCGCGCCGAGTCGTTCGTTCAGCACGATCAACCCGAGCAGCGCAGCGACGACCGGCTCGGCCATGGTCAGCGTCGTCGCCGTTGGCACCGATGTAGTCCGCAGTCCGCGGGCGTACAGGACGTACCCCAGCGTCGTGGTCACGGCGCCGAGGTACAAGGCGACCGTGAGGCCCATGGGGCTCAGTAGCCAGCCGGGAGTCGTGGCGACGAGGCCGGGCATTAGCAGCAACCCGGCGCCGGCGAACAGGGCGGCGATCACAGCCAGGTCGTCGTCGCCGTTGTTGATCAGAAATCCGGCGATGGTGGCGTAGCTCGCGTAACCGAATCCGGCCACCAGCGCGAGCACGATGCCGAGGGGAACGACACCGGCCGATTCGCCGCCGCTGATAAGGGCGGCGCAGCCCACGACCGCACCCGCCGTGGCGAGGAACCAGCGCGACGACGGCCGCCTGCCGAGCGCGGTAGCGAGGAGGCCCGCGAACGCCGGCCCACTGCCGATGGTGACCACCGTCCCGACCGCCACCCCCGTGGTCGCGACCGAGGCGAAAAAGGTGATCTGGTAGACGGCGACGCTGACGGCGCCGAGGGCGATGAGCAGCCGGATCCGGCGGCGGTCCGCCCGGGACGACGAGAGCAGGCGCCGGACCGAAGCGCCTCGTTCGACAAACGATGCCAGCACGAGCAGCAACAGGCCGCCGATGACGATGCGCGCCGCCCCGATCGAGAAGGGTCCGGCGGTGTCGAGAATTACGGACTGCGCGGTGCCGGTCGTTCCCCAGAGGGCCGCGGCCAGCAAGATGGACGTACCGCCGCCGAGCAGTTCTCGGGCCGGAGATGCTTGGATTGCCATGGACAAAGCTCCTGGATGATGTGAGGTCAACAGGCTCGAGTCCAGGGCAGACACGCCCGCGTCACCGGTACGACTGCCGGTGCGGGTCAGAGTGAATGCAAGAGGTTGCCGCTGCCCTGGTCAGGCGACCGGGGGCGGCGTCACTGCGTGCCAGTACGTCACAACCGCAGACCTTATCAGCCCGTGCCGAAGCGGCGGTCGGCGAGCGTGTTCAGGACCGCGGCCAGAAGGTCGGGATCTCGGCACGTGACCACAACGCGCCGGCGTTCGGTACGGGCGGCTTCGACGGCCGGCCCTCGACGCTGCGCGAGGGCGATGGTGCGTGCGGTGTACCGCAGGCCCCACCCACCGAAGTCCGCTAGCGGGCTTACCTGATCGAGGACACGAGAGCCGGTCAGCTCCTCGATCGGCACCCGATGCTTGATCGGCCCGGACGACAAGGTGAGGTACTCGCCGTCCCCGGCCTTGACTCTCGCCCGGGCGAACCAGGCCAGGGCGGCCGCCAGGACCGCAAACTCCAGCCCGAGCCATGGCGTGACCAGTATCGATACGACGATCCCCAACCCGGCCAGCGGTACGAACAGGCCGAGGGCGAGGCCCCAGTTCGTAGCCGTCTCTGCATAGCGAGCCGGATCGCCGGCAGCAAGCCTCGGCAGGTGCGCGGCCGGCGGACGGGTGGCCGGGCGGCTCGGCTCGACCCGCCCGCCGTGCAGCCACCAGGCCAGCACCGCGGCGCCGATCATCAGCGGGATGGGCAGCGCGGCCTGCCAACCGACCTGGGCCTGTTCAGGATCGGCCAGGTCCAGATTGGGCAGGCTCACCAGCAACCCGAGCGAGGCCAGGAAGCCGGACACCGCACCGGTGACCACTACGGCGACTCGGCGGCCACGGGAGATCACGAGCGTGACGGCGACGGCGATCGACACCGCGGCGACGCTCGCCACCGCCCAGCCGTCGATGAACGCGTCGCGGCCGGTGAATCCGTCCGGGCGGTCGCCAGCCGTCCAGTGGATGGCCAGCCGGGCCGGCAACCGCTCGCGCCAGGACAGCACGAGCACGAGCGCGACCACCGTCGGCAACGCCGCGACGATGACCGCTGCCCAGAGCCGTTTCATTAGGCCGGTCGCCCCCCGCGCCAGACGGCGGCCACCAGCGGGACTCCCGGCCGATACGCCAGGTGGACGTACGACGGCGCGTCGAGGATCACCAAGTCGGCCCGCGCACCGCCGGACAGCCGGCCGACATCGTCGCGCCGAAGTGCCCGAGCACCCCCGGCGGTCGCAGCCCACAACGCCTCCGCGGGTGTCATGTGCATATCGCGGACGGCCAGGGCGATGCAGAACGGGATGGACGAGGTGAAGCACGAGCCGGGGTTGCAGTCGGTGGCCAGGGCAACGGTCACACCGGCTTCGAGCAGGCGGCGCGCATCGGGGTACGGCTGCCGGGTGGAGAACTCCACGCCGGGCAGCAACGTGGCGACCGTGTCCGAGGCGGCTAGCGCATCGACGTCGGCGGCGGTGAGAAACGTGCAGTGGTCCGCGCTGGCGGCGCCGAGTTCGACGGCAAGCCGAACCCCGGGACCCTCACCAAGTTGGTTGGCATGGACCCGGGGTTGCAGCCCAGAGGCGGAGCCCGCTTGCAGCACCGTGCGGGCAGCGTCCTCGTCGAACGCCCCGCGGTCGCAGAACACGTCGATCCAACGAGCGTGCGGCGCGCACGCGGCGAGCATCTCGCCGGTGACGAGCGAGACATACTCGTCGACCCGCTCCGCGTACTCGGCGGGAACGACATGAGCGCCGAGAAAGGTTGTCTCGTCGGTGAACTGCTTGGCGAGGGCGAGCGCCCGTGTCTCGTCGTGGACCGTCAGCCCGTACCCGCTCTTGATCTCGACCGTCGTCGTGCCCTGGCGGTACATCTCGGCGAGCAGGCGGGCCAGGTTCGCCGACAGCACCTCGTCCGGAGCGCTCCGGGTGGCCGCGACGGTGGTCCGGATCCCACCGGCGGCGTAGGGCTGGCCGGCCATCCGCGCGGCGAACTCCTCCGACCGGTCGCCGGCGAAGACCAGGTGGCTGTGGCTGTCGACGAACCCGGGAACGACGCACCGCCCGCCGGCGTCGTACCTGGCGTCCGCCGCGGGCGCGTCGGCAGCCCGTCCTATCCAGGCGACCCGGCCGTTCTCGCCGGCGACGAGTGCCGCGTCGCGGATCTCGCCGAGCGGCGAATCGCCGAGTCCAGGGTCATTGGTGACCAGCAATCCGATTCGATCGAGCAACGTCGTCGGCACGGGGTTCACGCTACCGGTCAGCAGTGCCTGCCCAGGGCTGGACGAATGCAGGTCGAAACCTCGCGCCAGGTAGGCTTGAGCCGTCCCTTACACCACCGCGCGAGGAGCGTGTCCGTGGCCCGCGTCGTCGTCGACGTCATGCTCAAACCGGAAATTCTCGACCCGCAGGGTAAAGCCGTCCACGGCGCCCTCGGCCGGCTCGGCTTCGAGGGAGTCGCTGCCGTCCGGCAAGGCAAGCGGTTCGAGATCGACCTGGCCGGGGACGCGACCCCCGAAGCGGTCGCCGAGATCGAGCGCGCGGCAGGCACGCTGCTGTCGAACCCGGTGATCGAGGATTTCACGATCCACGTCGAAGGGGTTTGACGTGCGCGTCGGCATTGTGACGTTCCCCGGCTCGCTGGACGACCGAGACGCTGCGCGGGCGGTGCGCATCGCCGGCGGTGAGCCCGTGGCGCTCTGGCACGGTGACGCTGATCTGCGCCAGGTCGACGCCGTAGTGCTGCCCGGCGGCTTCTCGTACGGCGACTACCTCAGGTGCGGAGCGATCGCACGATTCGCGCCGGTGATGGGGCCGCTGATCGACGCGGCCCGCGGCGGCTTGCCGGTGCTGGGCATCTGCAACGGGTTCCAGATCCTGTGCGAGTCGCACCTGCTGCCGGGTGCGTTGGTCCGCAACGATCATCGCAAGTTCGTTTGCCGCGACCAACGGCTGCGAGTCGAGAACACGAGGACTGCTTGGACATCAGGCTACGAACCCGACCAGCAGATCGTCGTTCCGGTGAAAAACGGCGAGGGCGGATACGTCGCCGACGAGCGCACGCTGGACGAACTCGAGGGTGATGGACGGGTCGTGTTCCGGTATCTGGAGGACAACCCGAACGGGTCCTACCGCGACATCGCCGGCATCACGAACGCGCGCGGCAACGTGGTCGGGCTGATGCCTCATCCCGAGCACGCGGTCGACGCCCTCACCGGCCCCACCACCGACGGTCTTGCCATGTTCACCTCCTGCCTCAACGCGGCGGTTGCGGAGGCGCGGGCGTGACCATCGACACCGGAACGGCGAGGCGACGAGCGAGGGACGAGCGAGGAGCCCGAGCGTGACCATCGACACCGTCAAGCACGCCGAAGCCACACCGGACCACGAACAGCCGTGGGCCGAACTCGGCCTCAAAGAGGACGAGTACGAGCGAATTCGCGACATCTTGGGGCGGCGGCCGACCTCGTCCGAGCTTGCTATGTACTCGGTCATGTGGTCAGAGCACTGCTCGTACAAGAGTTCCAGGGTGCACCTGCGCCGGTTCGGCGAGCTCGCCCAGGAGACCGCCGCCGGCAAGCTGCTGGCCGGCATCGGCGAGAACGCCGGCGTGATCGACGTGGGGAACGGCTACGCCGTCACGTTCAAGGTCGAGTCGCACAACCACCCGTCCTACGTCGAGCCGTACCAGGGCGCTGCAACCGGCGTCGGTGGCATCGTCCGCGACGTCCTCGCCATGGGCGCGCGCCCGATCGCCGTCATGGATCCACTGCGGTTCGGTCCACTCGACGCGCCCGACACGGCCCGCGTGCTCCCGGGTGTGGTCGCCGGTATCGGGGGCTACGGCAACTGCCTGGGCCTGCCGAACATCGGCGGAGAAGTGGTGTTCGACGAGTCGTATGCCGGCAACCCGCTGGTCAACGCGCTCTGCGTGGGTGCGATGCGGCACGACGACCTGCATCTGGCACACGCATCCGGCGTCGGCAACCTGGTCGTCCTCTACGGCGCCAAGACGGGCGGAGACGGCATCGGCGGGGTCTCGGTGCTGGCCTCGGAGACCTTCGACGAGCAAGGCCCGACTAAGCGCCCCAGTGTCCAGGTCGGCGACCCGTTCATGGAGAAGCTGCTGATCGAGTGCACGCTCGAGATGTTCGCCGAGGGAGTTGTCGTCGGCATCCAGGATCTCGGCGGCGCCGGGCTCTCCTGCGCGACCTCCGAAATGGCCTCGGCCGGCGAGGGCGGCATGCATGTCGTCCTGGACCACGTCCCGCTGCGCGACTCGACGCTCGCTCCGGAAGAGATCTTGATGAGCGAGTCGCAGGAGCGGATGATGGCGATCGTCACTCCCGAGGACAACGACCGGGTTCTGGAGATCTGCCGCAAGTGGGACGTCGACGCGACGGTGATCGGCGAGGTCAACGACTCGGGGCGGCTCACCATCGACTGGCGTGGCGAGCGGGTGGTGGACGTCCCGCCGCGGACCGTGGCGCACGAGGGCCCGGTGTATCAGCGGCCCTACGCGCGTCCCTCCTGGCAGGACGAGCTACAGGCGGCGGGGCCGCAGGAGCTCCCTCGGCCATCGACCGGTGACGAGTTGCGCGCGACGCTGCTGCGACTGGCCGGTTCGCCGAACCTCGCATCCAAGGCCTGGGTCACCGACCAATACGACAGGTACGTGCTCGGGAACACCGTGCTGGCTCAGCCGGAGGATTCCGGCGTGGTCAGGATCGACGAGGCGTCTGGACTCGGGGTGGCGGTCGCCACGGACGCCAACGGCCGCTACACCAAGCTCGACCCGTACGCAGGAGCCCAGCTGGCCCTTGCGGAGGCGTACCGGAACGTCGCGATGGTCGGCGCGCGGCCGCTCGCGGTCACCGATTGCCTGAACTTCGGGTCTCCCGAAGACCCGGATGTGATGTGGCAGTTCGCCGAGGCGGTTCGGGGCCTGGCCGATGCGTGCCGTGTCCTGGGTACGCCCGTGACCGGCGGCAACGTCTCGTTCTATAACCAGACGGGCGACACCGCGATCCTTCCGACGCCGGTCGTCGGCGTGCTCGGGGTGATCGAGGAAGTCTCGCGCCGTACGCCGTCCGGGTTCCGTACGGCGGGTCAGGCGATCTACCTGCTCGGCGAGACCCGCGACGAGTTCGGTGGCTCAGAGTGGGCCCACGTCGTCCACGGGCACCTTGGTGGCCGCCCGCCGGCGGTTGACCTCGCCGCCGAGCAGATGCTCGCTGACCTCGTGATCCGGGCGTCGCACGAGGGCGTGATCGACGCGGCACACGACCTGTCGGACGGTGGACTGGCTCTGGCGCTCGTGGAGTCATGCCTGCGGTACGGAGCCGGGGCTCGAGTCCGGATTCCGGATGGTGTCGACCCGTTCGTGTTCCTGTTCTCCGAGTCGCAGGCGCGGGCGATCGTTGCCGTGCCGGACTCCGAGGAGGGGCGGTTCGCCGACATGTGCGCAACGCACGGTTTCCCGCACCTGCGGATCGGTGTGGTGGATTCTGGTGGCGCCGGCGGCCCGGAGTTGGACCTGGCGGGTCTGTTCAGCGTGCCGCTGGACCAGCTGCGGTCGGCGCACGAGGCGACCTTCCCCGCCCGATTCGAGAACTAGACGCCTGCGCCTGCCGACCGGACGGCCGGGCGCTGATGGAGTACCTGAGGGTGCTACGTGGGCTGACCGTGCTCGGGCACCGCTGAAGTCACCAACGCGGCGAGCCCTTCGGCGTAGGAGTCCGGGCCTACATTGTCGATCAACACTCGCTGGACGATGTAGCCCATGACCGCGCCGACCACCACCTTGGCGACTTCTGCCGGGTCGGTGTCGGGGGAGATGTGGCCGGCGGCCTGCTCAGCGCTGACAAGTTGGGTCATCA
Organism: Jiangellaceae bacterium; assembly: GCA_036373915.1. Taxonomy (GTDB): domain Bacteria; phylum Actinomycetota; class Actinomycetes; order Jiangellales; family Jiangellaceae; genus JASLBX01. The sequence continues at coordinate 26,896 of DASUUU010000080.1, forward strand.
GAGCATGGATGCCCAGATACCGCTCGCGCACCACAGCCGCCAAGCCCGGGTTCCGGAGGGACTCGGCCCATACCTGGGGCGCGAGGCGCGCGAAGCCGTCCGGCCCGAACGCGAAGTTCTCGGCCGATCGCAGCCCTTCGCGGATCCCTTCGTACAACCTGGGAGGTGGTTCCTGGCCGACGATGGGCTCCAGCAGCGCGGTGACGTGGCCGATCACACTTTCGGCGATCGCGGCGATGATCTCGTCCTTGCTCTTGAAGTAGCCGTAGACCGCCCCGGCCGACAACCCGGCCTCGTTGAAGATGTCGGTCATCGAGGTCTGATGGAAGCCCTGGCGCACGAAACACCGCCGAGCGGCCTCCAAGATCTGCTGCCGCCGACGTTCCCGATGCTCGTCGGACACCCTAGGCATGGGTACAGCCTAAAACGAACGTTCCTTCTTGACAATTCACGGCGGCAGTAGCACCATGACTTTCGAAAGAGAATGATTGTTCGTTTTCGAGGGAGGAGCTATGGCTCATCCAACCGGTCCACGGCTCGTGCTCGGCCTGATCATCGGGGTCGTGGCCGCACAAGCGCTCATGCTGTTCGCGTTCGCCTGGCCGGCCTCCAACTCCGCCCCCCGGGAGGTTCCCATCGCGGTGGCCGGGCCGCCCGAGATGGTCGGCCAGGTGGAGCAGGCCCTCGCGTCGGTGCCGAGCCGCGACGAGGGCGTGCCGGCCTTCGACGTAACGCCGGTCCAGGACGAGGCGGCAGCGATCGAGGCGATCACGGATCGGGACGTCTACGGCGCCGTCGTCATCGGGCCGGACGGTCCGCAACTGCTCGTGGCATCGGCCGCGAGCCCGGCCGTGGCCCAGATGTTGCGAACCGCGGCCGCGGAGCTGTCGCCGGGCGATGGGGGCCCCGCATCGCAGGACGTCGTCCCGACGACCGCAGACGACCCGACCGGAGCGGGCCTGACCGCCGGCGTGTTGCCCCTCATACTGACCAGCGCCGCCGGCGGCTTGGCGATCGGTCTGCTGCTGACTCGCCGGGGCGAACGCCTGGTCGCCACCGTCGGGCTCGCCGTGGCGGCGGGGCTCGCATCGGCCGCCCTGCTGGAGTACGGGCTCGGGGTCACGGACGGCTCGTACTGGGAGCTGGCCGGTGTTATCGCGCTGGTCGTCGGCGCAGTCGCCGCCGCGGTGGCCGGCCTCGGTGCCGTTTTCGGGCGTGCGGGCGCCGGGCTCGCCCTGGCCGTGATGATCTTGCTGGGCAACCCGTTCTCGGCGGCGCCGAGCGCGCCGGAGTTCTTGCCGCAGCCGTGGGGTGAGCTGGGCCAGCTGCTGCCACCAGGCGCCGGTGTCACAGCGGCGCGGTCGGTGGCGTTCTTCGACGGCGCGGCGATCGGGCAGCCGCTTCTCGTGCTGGCGAGCTGGCTGGTGGCCGGGTTGCTGCTCCTGCTGCTCGGCCGGCCTGGACGGCGGACGGCGGATGTCGCTGAGGCGGGTAACGTGTCGGAGCGTGGCCCGAGCGAAACCCGATCCAGTGCAGGCGCGTGAGGCGTACAGATTCGGTTGCCTCATCATCCGCGACTGGCTCGCCGCGCTACCCGGTGACATCTGGTCCATCCCGAGCGCCCTGCCGGGGTGGACCATCGCCGATCTGGCCGCCCACCTGGCCGTAGTGGCGAGGGCAGCGGGCGAGATCACCGCCGCACCCAAGGAGTCCACGCCGCTGACGCCGGTGACGTACATGGGCCGTTATGAGGCGGCGGCGGACGACATCGCCGACTCCGCGCGAGAGCTCGCCGGAGAAGCGAACGGATCGGCCCACGACCTCTTGCTCGCTTTCGACGAGCACTACGAGAGAGCGCTGCGAAATCTCGAGGGCTTCGGCGAGGACGATCCCGTCGTGCTCGCACCACGCGGGCCGATCAGGTTGAGCGACTACTTGGCCACTCGGGCCGTAGAGCTGGCCGTACATTCAGACGACCTGGCCAGGTCCGTGCCGGGTATCGAGCCACCGACCATGCCCAGGGACGTCACCAGGCTGGCGGTACGGACCTTGCTGGACGGGCTTGCCGAGAGGGTGCCCGGCAAGGCGGTAGAGGTCCGGGTGCCGCCGTTCGGCGCCGTCCAGTGCATCGCCGGCCAGCGGCACACGCGAGGCACGCCGCCCAACGTGATCGAGATGGACGCCACGACCTGGTTGCGGCTCGCTAGTGGCCGGTTGTCTTGGCAGGACGCCGTCTCCGACGACCAGGTGAATGCCAGTGGCGACCGCGCCGATCTGTCGACGTGCCTGCCCGTCTTCTGACCGGGCCTAATCCGGATGTCCGGGACGTCGATGGTGCGGGAGCGGCGCGGCCTAGAGTGGCTGAGGTGAATGAGCTTCGCAACGCCGTCGAGAAGATCCTTCCAGCAGTCCGGTCCGACCTAAAGGATCTCGTGCGCATCCCGAGCGTCAGCGCGGATCCGGGTGCCCGGTCGAGCGTCATGAGGTCCGCACGGGCCATCGTCGACCTGGCTCGGGAAGCCGGCGCAGGCACCGTGGACATCAGGTCGGCGCCGGGTGGTGCACCGGCGGTGGTCGCGCACTGGCCGGCGCCGGCCTGGCAGCCGATGGTCCTGCTATATGCGCACCACGACGTCCAGCCGACCGGTGACCCCGACTCGTGGACCAGCCCGCCGTTCCAGCCCACGGAGCGGGACGGTCGCCTGTACGGGCGCGGTGCCGCCGATGACAAGGCCGGCGTCATGGCCCACATCGCGGCGATGCGAGCCTTCAACGGCCGCCCGCCGGTGGGCGTGACGCTGTTCGTCGAAGGTGAGGAGGAGGTCGGCTCGCCGACATTCCTGCCGTTCCTTCAGGCGCACCGGGACGAACTGGCCGCAGACGTGATCGTCGTCGCCGACTCGGTCAACTGGAGCCTCGACGTGCCGGCCCTGACGACCAGCCTGCGTGGCCTGGTCGACTGCACGATCGAGGTGTCGGTGCTGGAGCATTCCGTTCATTCCGGCATGTTCGGCGGTCCGGTACTGGACGCTCTCACGCTGCTGAGCCGGTTGCTGGCGACGCTGCACGACGAGAACGGCGACGTCGCCGTACCTGGTCTGGTCGCCAGAACGGCTGCCGACGTGGACTACTCAGAATCGCGGTTTCGGGAACAGGCCGGCGTCCTCGACGGCGTCGAACTGGCGGGCACCGGCTCGCTCGGCGACCGGCTCTGGACCAAGCCGGCCGTCTCGGTGATCGGGCTGGACGCGACGCCGACCATCGACGCCGCCAACGTCCTTGTCCACACCGCGAAAGCCAAGGTCAGCATGCGCCTCGCCCCGGGCGAGGACCCGAAACGGGCGATGGACGCCTTGAGCGAACACCTGCGCACGCGTGCCGAATTCGGCGCTCGCGTGACCGTGACCCCTGGCGCCCTCGGAGCGCCGTGCGAGCTGGACTCCAGCACGCCGGCTTACGATGCGGCGCGCGCCGCCTTCGTCGAGGCCTTCGGCGCCGCACCGGTCGAGGTCGGGCTCGGCGGTTCCATCCCGTTCATCGCCGAATTCGCCGAGGTCTTCCCGGACGCCGCCGTGCTCGTGACGGGGGTCGAGGACCCCGACTCCAGGGCGCACGGTGTCGACGAGAGCCTGCACCTCGGCCAGTTCGCCAAGGTGTGCCTTGCCGAGGTCCTCCTACTCGACCGGCTATCCCGCGCCCCGACGTCCCAGTCCGGTTGATCACGTTCAGCAGGTGCGTCGGTGCTCCAACAGGCGCACGCGCCTGGTACGGCAGGCATACGCCTGCTGAACGTGATCAATCGGTGGCGGTTTGGTTGGTGATGCGCTTGAACTCGGCCCGACTGACGGAGATGTAGCGGTCGTTGCCGCCGATCTCGACCTGCGGGCCCTCCGTGACCGGGCGCCCCTGATCGTCCACCCGCACCACCATCGTGGCCTTCTTGCCGGTGTGGCAGATCGTCTTGATCTCCGTAAGCTTGTCAGCCCAGGCGAGCAGGTACTTGCTGCCTTCGAACAGCTCGCCGCGGAAGTCCGTTCGCAGCCCGTAGGCGAGCACGGGAATGCCGAGCTGGTCGACCACCTCGGTCAGCTGCCACACCTGCTGCCTGGTCAGGAACTGGGCCTCGTCCACCAGCACGCAATGGAGCTTGCCGTGCTCGTCGATGTCGGCTCGGACCAGCTCGAGTAAGTCGTCCGACGCCACGAACGGCCGGCCCGTCGCATTGAGTCCGATCCGCGACGCGACCACGCCGGCGCCGGCCCGGTCGTCGAGCCGCGGCGTGTAGATCACCGTCCGCATACCCCGCTCCTGGTAGTTGTAGGAGCTCTGCAGCAGGGTGGTCGTCTTGCCAGCGTTCATGGCCGAGTAGTAGAAGTACAGCTTCGCCATCGTCTACTCCGCCCGCCAACCTGCCGGATCAACACCGCCTGGCACGTCGGCGGCCTTGTCGTACGGGGCTCGGGTCAAGCAGAACGACGCCAGATCCAGCTGCCGTACCGACCCGTCGCCGGCTCGGACTGCACGCAGCCGTTCGCCGGCGTAGTAGCCGTCCAGTCCTACCCACGTGCCGTCCGGTTCCGGGCGGAATCGGGACGACCGGGCCGGCCCGAGCAGGCCGCGCAGGTCCAGCCAGCCGTCCCGCAACACCCGGATGACAAGCGGCGTCGGTCCCCAGTACCACGGGCCGGCGATCTCGAGCGCTTCGGGCGGCACCGCCGCCGGAGTCCATTCCGCCGGTGCTCTCGGCTCTTCGGTGGCCAGGATGGTGGCCAGGTCCGGCACCAGGTCGTAGCTCAGTGACGCCGTGCTATTGGTCATCGTCACGACTCCGTCGCCGGTCTCGGCATCGACGTGGACGACCGCGAGGAAGCCCGGCATCGATCCGCCATGGCCGACGTACCGCCGCCCGTCGAGGTTCCACACCTGCATCCCGAGGCCGTAGCCGCCACGCCAGAGAGCGCCCGCCGTGTCGTCGACGATCTCCGGACGACCCATCTCGGCGAGAGTGTCGGCGGACAGCACATCGCCGGTGTCGCCGGCTAGAAATGCCGCACACCGGGCCAGATCGTCGATCGTCGACCACAACTGCCCGGCGGGCGACATCGCTCCGGCGTCGTGCACGGGTTCGGCGAGCAGGACGTCCGCCCAAGGGTGGACGGCGAACCCCTCGGCGTGCGGCGCCACCGGCCGCGTCGTCGTCCGCCGCATGCCCAATGGCGCCAACACCTCGTTGTGGACGACGGTGTCCCACGTCGAGCCACGTATCCGCCCCACGAGTTCTCCGAGGACGCCGAAGCCCACGTTGGAGTAGTGGAACCGGCTACCCGGCCGGTGCTTGGTGGCAGCGCCGAACTGCCGGGCCAGGGCATCCCACCCGCCGCCGGGCGTCCGCTCCCACCACGGCCCGTCCGTCTCTGCCTGCAGACCCGCCGAGTGCGAGAGCAGTTGCGCGATCGTGACACCGCCGATTGCCGTGCCAGGCAGGTGCTTGTCGACCGGATCGGTGAGCGCGAGCAGGCCTTCGTCGCGCAGCCGCATCACGCATACTGCGACCAGAACCTTGGTGATCGAGCCGATCCGATACTGGGTGTCGGCCGTCGGTGGCTCACCTTGGACGCGCCCCCGGCCGCCCCACCAGACCAGCCCACCGTCGCGGACAATTCCGGCGACGATGGAAGGCAACCGGTTCGTTGCCTGTTCCTCAGCCAGCCTGAGCATCAAGCGGTCCGCGGTGTGCGGGCGCAGCTGGTTCGCCACAGGTAACTCCTCGGGGTTCGCCCGCTGCGGTGGCAGCGAGTGCGGCGGATCGAGCCTAGGTGTCGACGCGGCAGATTAACGCGCGAGGTCGCGGGTGGTCCCAACGCCCTGCGCCGTGGGCCCGAGCCCGTACACTCGTAGGCGTGGCGCGGGGTGATGGCCGGCTGACTCACGAGACCGACCCGGGGGACCGGGGCCCGCAGGACGCCTGTGGCATCTTCGGCGTCTGGGCACCCGGCGAGGACGTGGCGAAGCTCACCTATTTCGGGTTGTACGCACTTCAGCATCGTGGTCAGGAGTCGGCGGGGATCGCGGTCGGCAATCACGAGCAGATCCTGGTGTACAAGGACATGGGTCTGGTGAGCCAGGTGTTCGACGAGACGACGCTGAACTCGCTGGTCGGGCACGTGGCGGTCGGGCACACCAGATACTCCACCACGGGCGGCAGTCGATGGGAGAACGCTCAGCCCGCACTCGGGGCCACCGCGGAGGGCACGGTGGCGCTCGCCCACAACGGCAACCTGACGAACACCGCTGAGCTGCTGGACATCGTTCGCGAGAGGGTCGGCACCCAGGTCGGCGAACTGCGCTACGGCAATACCTCTGACACCGCGCTCGTGACAGCACTACTCGGGGCCAACCCGGATGTGTCGCTGGAGCAGGCCGCGCTCGACGTACTGCCCGAACTCCGGGGCGCGTTCTCGCTGATCTTCTCCGACGAGTCGGCGCTATACGCCGCACGCGATCCGCAAGGCATCCGTCCTCTCGTGCTTGGCCGGCTCGAGCGTGGCTGGGTCGTCGCAAGCGAGACGGCGGCGCTGGACATCGTGGGTGCCGCGGTTGTCCGGGAGGTGGAGCCCGGCGAACTCGTCGTCGTCGACGAGGACGGCTTGCGCACGCGGCGATTCGCCGACTCCGACCCCAAGGGCTGCCTGTTCGAGTTCGTCTACCTGGCCCGGCCCGACACCAAGATCTCAGGGCGGTCCGTCCATCAGACTCGGGTCGAGGTCGGACGCCGCCTGGCCCGCGAGCATCCGGTCGACGCGGACCTGGTCATCCCCGTGCCCGAATCCGGGACGCCCGCCGCTGTCGGGTACGCCGAAGAGTCGGGCATTCCGTACGGCATCGGCTTGGTGAAGAACTCGTACGTCGGGCGGACGTTCATCCAACCGTCGCAGACGATCCGACAGCTTGGCATCCGGCTGAAGCTGAACCCGCTGCGAGAGATCGTCGGCGGGCGCCGCCTGGTTGTCGTCGACGATTCGATCGTGCGGGGCAACACCCAGCGGGCGCTGGTCCGGATGCTGCGTGAGGCTGGGGCGAGCGAGGTGCACGTGCGGATCTCCAGCCCACCGGTCACCTGGCCGTGCTTCTACGGGATCGACTTTGCCTCCCGGGCAGAGTTGATAGCCAACGGGCTGTCGACCGACGAGGTGTGCCGGTCGATCGGGGCCGATTCGCTCGGGTACGTCTCTCTGGAAGGGCTGGTAGCGGCCACGACGGTGCCGATGGGCCGGCTGTGCCGGGCCTGCTTCGACGGCGTATACCCGGTGGAGCTGCCGGCGACGGCACATCTCGGCAAGCACGTGCTCGAACAGGGGGAACTGCCCATCGGGCCGGCCGCCGTTGCGTCCCGGCTCGGGGATCCGACCGACGGCCTCGATGCGTTGCTCGGCGGCGCAGGAGCCGGCGACGCGCTGAGCCGGCCGTAGCAGACTCCCGCCCTTGTGCTCCATCCCGAGCAGTAGTCGGGTTGCGGCACCCACCGCCCCGGTTCCCGCAGGCAGCTGATCCGGTCGCAGGGGTCGGCATGCTGTTGGGCGTGTGGCCGGTACCCACAGGTACCCTCCCACTGTGGCCAGCGACGAAGTGACCTACGCGGCCGCGGGCGTCGACACCGCCGCCGGCGACCGGGCGGTCGAGCTGATGAAGGAGTGGGTCGCAAAGGCGCGGCGTCCCGAGGTGGTGGGCGATCTCGGCGGCTTCGCAGGACTGTTCGACGCCAGCGCCCTGAAGTCCTACGTGCGACCGCTCCTGGTCACCAGCACCGACGGGGTGGGCACCAAGGTGGCCATCGCCCAGCTGATGGATGTGCACGACACGGTCGGCTTCGACCTGGTCGGCATGGTCGTCGACGACATCGTCGTCTGCGGGGCGGAGCCGCTGTTCATGACCGACTACATCGCGTGCGGAAAGCTCGTCCCCGAGCGGATCGCCGCGATCGTCAAGGGCATCGCGCAGGCGTGCGCCACCGCCGGCTGCGCGCTGTCCGGCGGCGAGACCGCGGAGCATCCCGGCCTTCTCGGCCCGGACGAGTACGACCTCGCCGGCGCGGCCACGGGCGTGGTCGAGGCCGACCGGTTGCTCGGTCCAGATCGGGTGCGGCCCGGCGACGTGGTCGTGGCGATGGCGTCGAGCGGGTTGCACTCGAACGGCTTCTCGCTCGTGCGGCACGTGTTCTTCGACATCGCGGGCTGGGCGCTGGACCGTCAGGTGCGCGAACTCGGCCGCTCACTCGGCGAGGAACTCCTCGAACCCACGCGCATCTACGCGCGTCAGTGCCGGGCCCTGGCCGACGCCGTCGACGTGCACGCGTACGCGCACGTGACCGGCGGCGGGCTGGCGGCCAATCTGGCTCGGGTGCTGCCGCCGAACGTCGGCGCCGCGCTGGACCGGAGCACGTGGGAGCCACAGTCGATCTTCGGCCTCGTCGGTGGCCTGGGCCGGATCGAGCGCGACGAACTCGAGCGCACGCTCAACATGGGCGTGGGCATGCTCGCGATCGTCGCATCGGACGCGGCCGATCAGACGGTCGCGCTGCTTTCAGGGCAAGGTGTGGACGCCTGGGTTGTTGGCGAGGTGCGAATTGGCGACGGGTCAGTGCAGCTGCATGGCAGCTATGCCGATTGAGGTGCGATCAGCGCCAGTGCGCGTCGTCGTTCTCGTAGTCGTCGTCTGCTTCGTGCTCATCCGACGACTCGTCGCTGTCGCTGGCACCCTGAAGCTCCCTCTGCAGAGCCTCGAAGTCAGTCTCCAGCGACTGGTACTTCAGTCGACGGGCGACCTTCGTCTGCTTGGCCTTAGCCCGGCCGCGCCCCATAGGTCG
>DASUUU010000081.1:0-21708 GCA_036373915.1 Jiangellaceae bacterium
GGTCAAGGGGTATCGGACCGAACCAGCGAGCGGACCACTCGCAGGCCCACCGAGAGCCGGGCCAGATCGAACGTGTCGCCTTCGACGATCTCGCCGACGGTCCGCCGCACTCGCTCCACCACGACGGAGTCCTGCGCAGCCCATTGGTCGATCCGCGGCTTGGGGTCCTCGCTCTCCTCGGTGAACTGGATCACCTGAGCGGTGAGCGCGGCATGGATGGCGTGCAGGTCGTCCCGCAGCGCCGCTCGGGCCATGGTCTGCCAGCGGTCGCTGCGCGGTAGCGCGATGATCCGCTCCAGCAGGCGGCCGAGGTCGATCCGGTCCCCGAGGGAGAAGTGGACGCGCGCCACATCGAGCAGGTCCGTCCCCGTCCGCAGCGAGTTCTCCACCATGCCGAGTCCGGCGTAGGCCGGCGGCAGGACGGCGACTCGCACCGCCAGATCTTCGGGCACGCCTTCGTCCAGCAGCGCGTCCCGCCGTTCGACGAACACGTCGAGCTCGCGACCCACCAGCACATCCGGCAGGGCATCCAGCAGCCGGGCGATCGGCTCCTCGAAGAACTCGATCTGCCAGGAGATGTCGATCGGCGGACGGCGGTTCACCACGAGCCAGCGGGTCGCCCGTTCGGTGATCCGGCGGCCCTCCAGCCGCATGTGAGTCTGCACCTCGGCCGGCACCACGGCGTCCAGCGCGTGAACCCCGGTCATCAGCTCCGGCATCCGGAAGACCACACTCGCCACGGTGTGCGCGCGGGCCAGGTCCTCGAACGTCCCGCCGGTCTCCATCCCGAGCCGGAAGCCGAACGTGGTGCCGGCGTGGTTGACCAGTTCGTTGACCACCATCGTCGTGATGATCTCCCGCCGCAGCGGGTGGGCGTCGATCCGGTCGGGGTACCGGTTCCGGATCGGTGACGGGAAGTACGCGTGCAGGGCATGGCGCAGGTACGGGTCGTCTGGTAGCTCGGTGTCGCTGAGCTCTGCCTGCATCAGGTTCTTGGTGTACGCGAGCAGGACGGCCATCTCCGGAGTGGTAAGCCCGCGACCGGCCTGCATGCGATCGTTGAACTGCTTGTCCGTCGGCAGGAACTCCAGGGTGCGGTCGAGCCGGCCATCCGATTCCAGGCGCGAGACGTACGCCCGGTGGACGTGCATCAGGTTAGAGGCCTGCGCGACGGCGTTGGCCAGGGCGATGTTCTGACCGTAGTTGTCGGCGAGGGCGAGCTCGGCGACCTCCTCGGTCATGTCGGCGAGTAGCTCGTTGCGCTGCTTCGCGGTCAGGTCGCCGTCGCGCACCACGCTGTCCAGCAGGATTTTGATGTTGACCTCGTGGTCCGAGGTGTCCACGCCGGCGGAGTTGTCGATGAAGTCGGTGTTGACCCGGCCACCGGCAAGGGCGTACTCGATGCGGCCGAGCTGGGTCAGGCCCAGGTTGCCGCCCTCGCCGACGCACTTGCAGCGCAGGTCCGCGCCGTCGATCCGGACTGGGTCGTTGGCCTTGTCACCGACGTCGGCGTTGGTCTCCGTGCTCGCCTTGACGTACGTCCCGATGCCGCCGTTCCACAGCAGGTCGACGGGCGCCGTGAGCACGGCGCGGATCAGCTCGTGTGGCGTCATCGCGGCCACGGACGGGTCGATGTCCAGCCGCTGCTTGACCTGCTCGGTCAGCTTGATCCGTTTGGCCGTGCGGGGATGGACGCCGCCGCCTTCGCTGATCAGCGACCGATCGTAGTCGTTCCAGGACGACCGCGGCAGCTTGAACAGCCGCTCTCGCTCCTCGAACGACACCGCCGGGTCAGGGTTGGGATCGAGGAAGATGTGCCGGTGGTCGAACGCGGCGACCAGCCTGGTGTGCTTGGACAGCAGCATCCCGTTGCCGAACACGTCGCCGGACATGTCGCCGATACCCACACACGTGAAGTCCTCGGACTGGCAGTCGCGGCCCATCTCACGGAAGTGCCGCTTGACCGACTCCCAGGCGCCCCTGGCGGTGATGCCCATCGCCTTGTGGTCGTAGCCGGCCGAGCCTCCGGAGGCGAACGCGTCCCCGAGCCAGAAGCCGTACTCGGCGGACACTTCGTTGGCGATGTCGGAGAACGTCGCCGTGCCCTTGTCGGCCGCCACAACAAGGTACGGGTCGTCCCTGTCGTGCCGCACCAGCCATGACGGCTTGACGATGGTGCCGTCGGCGGAGCGGTTGTCGGTGACGTCCAGCATGGCCCGGATGAAGGTCTTGTAGCTTTCGATGCCCTCGGCCAGCCAGGCTTCCCGGTTGGACGGGTCCGGCAGGCGCTTGGCGACGAAGCCGCCCTTGGCCCCCTCGGGCACGATCACCGAGTTCTTCACCGCCTGCGCCTTGACCAGGCCGAGAATCTCGGTGCGGAAATCCTCGCGGCGATCCGACCAGCGCAGGCCGCCGCGCGCCACCGCGCCGTACCGCAGGTGGACGCCCTCGACCCGCGGCGAGTACACCCACATCTCGTGCTTCGGCCGCGGTTCGGGCAGGTCCGGAATCGCGGACGGGTCGAGCTTGAAGGTGATGGCGCCGGCATCGGGCTTGTAGAAGTTCGTCCGGACGGTGGCTCGGATGAGCGACAGGAACGAGCGCAGGATTCGATCCTGGTCCAGGCTCGCAACCTCGTCGAGTGCGGACTCCACCCGGGTCGTGACCTCCTCTACCGCGGCATTGCGAGCTTCGGTGTCGTCGGCGAACTTCTTCGGGTCGAACCGCGCGGCGAACAGGTCCAGCAGCAGCCGGGCGATCTCGACGTGGCCGACGAGGCATTCCTCGAGGTAGTCCTGGCTGAACGTCGAGCCGGCCTGGCGGAGGTACTTCGCGTAGGCGCGCAGGACCGACGCCGCCCGCCAGGACACGCCCGCGCGGAGCACCAGAGCGTTGAACCCGTCACTTTCGGCTTGGCCGCGCCAGACGGCGGCGAACGCGTCCTGGAACAGCTCCTTGAGTCGCTCGGGCTCTCCCCCCTCGGTGCCCTGGGCGCGTAGGCCGAAATCGTAGATGTAAGCGTGCGGCTCCCCTGGTCGGGAGATCTCGTACGGCCGCTCGTCGATGACCTCGACACCCATCCGGGACAGGATCGGCAGCACGTTCGTCAGCGAAATCGCCGACCCGGTCCGGTAGATCTTGAACCGGCGTTCTTCCGCCATCCCGCCGATCGGGTGGTACAAGTTCATGCCGAGCCCGTCCTCGGGCGGCAGTTCCTCGAGCCGGGTCAGATCCGCCACGGCGGTACGAGCCGGGAAGTCCTCCTTGTACGCCTCGGGGAATGCGTTCTTGTAGCGGCGGGCCAGGCGGGCGACCGCGTCTTCGCCCAGCTGTTCGGCCAGCGTGTCGGTGAACTCGTCGATCCACGACCGGGTCGCCGCAATCAGCTGCTTCTCCAGCGCTGAGACATCGATCTCGGGAATCCGCTGCCCTTGCCGCATGCGGACGACGAAGTGCACGCGAGCCAGCCGTGACTCACCGATCCGGGCCGTGAAATCGATGGACTTGCCGTCGGACGAATTCAGCAGGATGCGCTGAATTCGCTCCCTGACCTCGGTGTTGTACCGATCACGGGGCAGGTAGACCAGGAACGACAGGAACCGGCCGTACTCGTCCGCCCTGACGAACACCCGCAGCTGCCTGCGCTCCTGGAGGTGGACGACGGCCATCGCGAGCTCGGCCAGCTCGTCCACCGGGGTCTGGAACAGCTCGTCCCTCGGGAATGTCTCGAGCACCTGCAGCAGATCCTTGCCCGAGTGGCTGGTGGGCGCCAGCCTGCTGACCTCGAGGACCTGCCGCGCCTTGCGCCGCAGCACCGGGATACGCAGCACACTCTCGGTGTAGGCCGCCGAGGTGAGCAGGCCGAGGAACCGGCGCTCACCGGTCACCTCGCCCGCAGCGTCGAACGTCTTGACGCCCACGTAGTCCAGGTACGTGTCACGGTGCACGGTCGCCTTCGAGTTGGCCTTGGTGAGCACCAGCAGCCGCTTCTCGCGGGCCTTGGCCCGCACCTCTGGCGGGAGCTTGGCGAACGATCCGGAAAGGTCCTGGTCGCCGCGCAGGATCCCCAGTCCACTTCCGGTGATCGCTCGCAGGACGTCCTCGCCGTCCTGTACGTCCAGCACGTACTCGCGGTAACCGAGAAAGGTGAAGTGGTCGTCGGCGAGCCAGCGCAACAACTCCTCGGCCTCTGCCACTTCGTCGTCCGGAACGGGAAGGTTGTTCTTGACGAGCTCGTCGGCGATCTCGTCCGCGCGCTGACGCATGCGGAGCCAGTCTTCGACGGCTTCCCGGACGTCTCGCAGCACCGACTGGAGTTCGGTCTCGATGTGGCGGAGTTCCTCGGCCGAGCCCTCGCGGTCGATCTCGACGTGCATCCACGACTCGACGACGGCGTCCTCGATCTTGGCGACCTTCGGGTCGGAGACATCGAAGTCGCAGATCTCCAGCAGGCGTCCCGTGACGTCGCGGCGCACGATCAGCTGCGGATGGACGACCAGATGAATCGAGCGATCCATCCGAGTCAGCGCCATCGTCACCGAGTCGACGAGGAACGGCATGTCGTCGGTGACGACCTCGACCATGGTGTGCCCGGACGACCAGCCATGCTCGTCGACCGTTGGTGTGTAGACGCGGACGGCCGAGGTGCCCTGGGGGCGTTGGCCGGCGACCTCACGATGCGACGCAGCTGCGCCGTAGACATCGACGGGATCGCGATCGACGAGGTCCTCCGGCGCGACGTGGCGGTAGTAGCGGCGCAGGAACGCCTGATCGTCGCTGCGTTGGTGACCCCGGTCGGCGACACCTGCCGCCTTGGCGATCAGGTCGGTCTTGGCATCGTCAAGCCGGTTGCGCATGGTCGCTCAACCTCCGTACGAAGGTCATCGCCGCACGCCTCGCACACTTGCTGATGGCACGGCACCCGCACCCCGTTGTGCGGATACTCCGACCCTAATGCCTCGCCTGAGCGTCATGTGGTGGGACGTCCGCCTCTGACGCTTACCGCCACCTGATACCTTCGGCGGTCACGACCATGGCCGATCGACCAAGATGGTAGGCATGGACCTGCGAACTCAGCTGCTCTTCGACGCCGACCCGGCCACGGTCTTCGCGATGCTGACGGACGAGGAGTACATCGGGCGCAAGGCTCGCGCCGCGAACGCGATCCGGCACGAGGTGTCTGTGATCAGCGACGATGATCGGGTGACCATCCGGCTGCTGCGGGTCATGCCGCCGGACGTGCCGGACTTCGTCCGCCGCTTCGTAGGAGACACCATCGATCTGCACCAGACCGATGTGTGGGAACCGGCGGCCCCGGACGGGTCGCGGACCGGCACCATCGCCATCGACATGGCCGGCGCACCCGTGACACTGCGCGGCACGCTGAGCCTGACCCCTGACGGTGCCGGCAGCGTCATGTCCATCGCCGGCAAGATCAAGGCGTCGGTGCCGTTCGTCGGGGGCAAGATCGAACAGGCGGTGCACGGCGGGCTCATCGAGGCCGCGAAGCGTGAGGAGCAGGTCGGCAAGAACTGGCTCGGCGCGCGCTGAGGGCCTCCTCCCCGTTGATCATGCAAGAGTGGGGCGACACGCCGACAGCTCTGTGAGTGCCGCTCGTTCGGCAACCAGTTGTGTCGGCGTGTCGCCCCACTCTTGCATGATCAACGCGAGGGGTTTCGGCGTGTCGAACCCGTCTTGCATGATCAACGCGAGGGTGTCGGCGTGTCGCCCCACTCTTGCATGATCGGCGGGGTGGAGGGCTAGCGGCCGGGGAGGCCGCCGTCCAGTGCGCGGAGGGATACGCCGCGGTCGCCCGCGGTCGGCCGCGCCGGCGCCGGGCGCGCCGATGCGGCGGCCGGCTCGGGACGCGCCGACCGGCGCTCGGCCTCGGCGGCGCGTTCACGCTCGATCAGTGCGTCGAGCATCTCCGACGGCCCGGTGACCGCAAGCGCGAGCGCACGACCGAGATCGTCACGGTCGATCGGCTCCTCGGCGGTGCGCCGCAGCCGGTCGGACAGGTCGATCAGCTTGTCCGCCGACCCGAGCGTGGACCGCGACGCGACCAGGTGACGGCGCGAGAGCGGCCGCCCCGCGATCTCCATGGCCAGCGCCTCCGCGGTGTCGCTCCAGTCGGCCGCGGGCGCCTGCTCGCCGATCAGGCCGGAGACCCCGGCGATCACCCGGTCCGAGGCCGAAATGAGTCGTTCAGCAGTGTCGCTGTCGCTGTCGAACGCCGCGAGCCGCAGGGCGACAGCGGTGACCAGCCCGCTGTCGGCGGCGCTGCGGCGGGGCTGCGAAAGCAGCCGAACGGCGCGCAGAACAAGTGGGCGGGTCGGCAGCCGGTCCTCCATCACGATGGAATCCCCTCGTCTTCAACCAGTACCTCGGGCCGGTTAGCCCATATGAGGATACGCGTGTGCACGTGGTGGGTTGAAAGTCTCCTTGATAGACCGGGTGCTCGTCCACCGGAGCAGGTTCTGCGCAGCGCCCGCCTTGTCGTTGGTACCGCTCGCTCGGGCGCCACCGAACGGCTGCTGCCCCACCACGGCGCCGGTCGGCTTGTCGTTGACGTAGAAGTTTCCCGCCGCGTATCGCAGCGCCTCGGTAGCGTGCGCGATCGCCGCGCGGTCCTGGGCCACGATGGCGCCGGTCAGGCCCTGCGGTGCGACGGACTCCATCTGGGTGAGCATCCGGTCGTAGTCGCCGTCGTCGTACACGTACACCGACAGGATCGGCCCGAAATACTCGGTGGTGAACACCTCGTCCTCGGGGTCGGCGCCCTCCAGGACGGTGGGCTTGACGAAATAGCCTTCCGAGTCGTCGGTGGTGCCACCGGCGAGCACGGTGATGCCGCTATGGTCACGAGCGCGGTCGAGAGCCGCCTGATGCTTGGCGAACGCCCGGTCGTCGATGACGGCACCGAGGAAGTTGGACAAGTCAGACACATCGCCCATAGTCAGCGACTCGGTGAGCGCGACGAAATCGTCCCTCATCCGGTCCCAGATGCTGCGCGGCAGGTAGGCGCGGGACGCCGCCGAGCACTTCTGTCCCTGGTACTCGTACGCGCCGCGAATCAACGCGGTGGTCAGTACCTCCATGTCGGCGCTCGGGTGCGCGACGACGAAGTCCTTACCGCCGGTCTCGCCGACGATCCTCGGGAAGTTGCGGTACGACTCGATGTTCTCACCGATCGTCTTCCACAGCAGGTGGAACGTCGGTGCCGAGCCGGTGAAGTGTAGTCCAGCAAGATCCGGGTGCGGCAAGGCGACCTCGGACACCGCGAGCCCGTCCCCGGTGAGCATGTTGATCACCCCTGGAGGCAGGCCGGCCGCCTCCAGCAGGCGCATGGTGTAGTGGGCGGCCAGTTGCTGGGTGGGGCTGGGCTTCCAGATCACCGTGTTGCCCATGAGCGCCGGCGCGGTCGGCAGGTTACCGCCGATCGCCGTGAAGTTGAACGGCGTGATCGCGTAGACGAACCCTTCCAGCGGCCGGTGATCGACGCGGTTCCACACGCCCTTGCTGTGCGCCACGGGCTGGTCGGCCAGGATCTGGCGGGCGAAGTGGACGTTGAACCGCCAGAAGTCGATCAGCTCGCAGGCGGCGTCGATCTCGGCCTGGGCGATGGTCTTGGACTGCCCGAGCATGGTGGCCGCGTTCAATGTCTGCCGCCACGGTCCGGACAGCAGCTCGGCCGCCTTCAGGAAGATCGCCGCCCGGTCGTCGAACGACAGCGCGCGCCAGGCCGGCGCGGCCTCTCGCGCCGCTTCGATGGCGGCCCGGGCGTCGTCCTGCGTGGCGTTGCCCATCGTGCCGAGCACGTGCGATGTCTTGTGCGGCTGCACGACGTTGATCTCGTTGCCGCCGCCGAGCTTCTGATCACCGCCGATGGTGCAGGTCAGCTCGTGGTGCTGACTTGCCAGCTCGCCGAGTTCGGCCTCGACCTCGGCCCGCTCGGGGTTGCCCGGGGCGTAGGTCAGGACCGGCTCGTTCACCGGGAACGGAACGTTGGTTACGGCGTCCATGGTGAGCACTCCTGGGTTCAGTTGTGGATGGGTGTCGCGGTGATCCCATCGTGACATGAACGCAGGCCAGGCGCCCAGAGGTGTCGCGGCCCGAATACCCGCGTGCCGGACTACCCGGCGTCGGCCAGCTGGTCACGCGCGGCCCGCCGCAGGGTCCGCTCCGTCGTCCAGCTCGAGGTATCGAGCACGAGCAGCCGCCGCGAGGCGTCCATGACGTTGGCGCCGAAGGCCCGCAGATCGTCCGGCGTCGGACCCAGTAGCGTGACGCGCGTCCCTTCGCCCCTTAGCTTGTCGGCCTCGCGCAGGCAGCGCCGGGTGGTGCGGACCCGCCAGCGCCGCTCGAGCTTGCCCACCAGCGACGGCGGGCGGTCCAGCAGCGGCGACACCATCGGCGCGACCACGTACACCTCGTCGAGCCCCAGCCCGGACAGCACGTCCACCGACGTGGCCGAGCACGCGCCGCCGTCGACGAACCGGTGCCCGTCGATGACGACCGGCGAGAACCATCCGGGGATCGAGCAAGACGCGGTCACGGCGTCGGCCAGTGTGGCCTGGGGGGCCCCAGGGCGTCCGAATGCCACGCGCCGGCCGGTTTCGTAATTCATCGCCATGATCCACACGCCTGGGTGCGGCGACCATCCGTCGTCCGGTGTCACGGCCTCGACGAGCTTGCGGACGTTGCCGAGCGAGCCGCGCCCCTCCGGCAGGAAGGCCGACAACACGGCGGTGGGGGGAAGCCTGTTGAGCCGCCCCACGTTCCGCGCGACGAGCATCGGAGATCCCACACCCCACTTTGGCCGGGGCGGCAGATGCCCGCCGGTGGACGTCTCGTGGTCCCAGGCGATGGCCGCGAGCGGTCCTTCAGTGAGGTCGCCCAACTGGTGCTGGCGAAGCTGATCAGGTGACAGTCCGGAGCCCAGCAGGGCGGCCAGCACGGAGCCCGCGGACGTGCCGACGATGTAGTCGAACTCGCGGACGTCGGCGCCGATGTGTTTCTCGAGGGCGCAGAGCGCCCCGATCGACCACGCGGCGCCAAGGACTCCGCCTCCTCCGAGCACCAGGCCGCGTTGCCTCATGTCCCAAGTGTGCACTATGACCCCCGTTAATGCCTATCGAACACGTGCAGCACTACTACACGAGGGCCGGTGCGCGCACGACTCGTCAGCGTGATGCAGCCGCCTCGAGGAGTTCCTCGAGGGCGTCGCGAATGCATTGGGCGAGCACCGCCAGGTCCGGCATCGCGTCGCGATCCGCGTAGAGGCCGTAATGAACCGCTCCGTCGTAGGAGGTCACCCCGATGGCCATGGCCTGGCCGGGAGTGAGAGGTACGACCGGGTAGGTGGCCGACATGCGGGCACCGGCGGCGTACAGCGGTGTCTGCGGGCCGGGCACGTTGGTGACGATCAGGTTGAACAACCGTCGCGACAGCCCGGAGGCGACCCGGGCCCCCATCGCATGCAGAGTCGCCGGCGCGAAGCCGGCCAGTTCGACAAGGGCGCTGGCGGACACGGCCCGCCCGGTGTCCGCGTGGGCCCGCATGGCGTAGGAGATCCGTTGCAAGCGCACGACCGGACTCGGTTCACCGATCGGCAGGTCCACGAGGTACGACGCCACCTGATTGCCTACCGAGGCGACATCCGGCCCGGCCGGCGGTACCTGCACGCTCACCGGCACCAGCGCTCGCAGTGAAGAGTCGGGCGACACCGGTTCGCCGCGGGTCATCATCCAGAAACGCAGTGCGCCGGCCAGCGTCGCCAGCACCACGTCGTTGACCGTCCCACCGTGCACTTTGCGGATCCGCCGATAGTCCTCCAGGGACGCGTCCACCGTCTCGAACCTGCGTTGCGATCCGATCGGTACGTTCAGTGGACCGGGCGGAGCGGGACGGACGGCGGCCCGCGCGGCTTCGGCCAGACCACCCACGTTGCCCACGACGCGCTGGGCTGCGTGTTCCATGCCGACCAGGCCGGTGCGCACCTGGTCCACGACGGTGGTCGGATGCCGCGCCGCCTCGGCCACCGCACCGGCGAAGAGATCGAGCCAGCCCGGAGCCGGCTCGGGATGCCACGGCTCGGCGGTCGTCGCTCTCGGCTCCGGCGAGTCGTCCAAGATCACCTGCCCGATGTTCACGGTGGTGAGCCCGTCGACGATGGCGTGATGGGTCTTGGACAGCACCGCGAAACGCCCTCCGGAGAGTCCCTCGACAAGGTACATCTCCCACAACGGGCGATCCCGATCCAGCGGCCGGCTCAGCACCCTCGCGACCAGTTCGCGCAGTTGCGCGTCGGTGCCAGGCTTGGGCAATGCCGAGCGGCGCACGTGGTAGGTCAGGTCGAAATCAGGATCGTCCACCCACACCGGCCGGACGAGCCGTCCGAGCACCGGCCGGACCTTCTGCCGGTAGCGCGGCACGAACGTGATGCGGTCCTCGACAAGGCCGACCAACGCGTCATAGTCGAACCCACCGGCGGGTTCGTCGAAAATGGCGACGCTGCCCGCGTGCATCGGCGTCTCCGCCGACTCGAAGTACAGCATGGACGCGTCAAGTGGGCTGAGCCGATCGGGCATACCGTCATCTTGTCAACACTTTCCAGCGCCGTGTGCGCGCAGGCGCATCGATTCCGGCGAACTCGGCGGCCAGCCTGGCGATCGCCAGCCGGGCAGGCGACTTGGGGGCGAGCTCGGCCAGCGTCCGGCCGCTCGCCATCGCCGCGTCAGCGGCGGCCGGATCGTCGGGGATCACGGCGACCCGGCGTGCTCCGGCGTACCGCCGCAGGGCGTCGCGCACCTGGCGCTCGGGATGCGGCCCGAGCACGGATTCGCGCACCCGGTTGACCACCACCCGCACGTCCGCCTCCGGCACCCGCTCGGCGAGTTCGCCCAGACCGCGGACGAGCCGCTGCATGCCGACCGGATCGGCGGACCCGACGGCCAGCACGACGTCCGCCTGCTTCAGCGTGGTAATTGTCGCGCCGTTGCGCCTCGGCGCGGAGGTATCGAAGCTGAGCTCCTCATCCGACTCGAGGCAGAACGCGCAGTCCGCGACGGTGATCTCAGCCAGGCCGCGGGCTAGCTTCCATACCACCTCCAGCGAGGACGGCCGGATCTCCGGCCAGCGCTCGGTGCGCGAGATTCCGGTGAGCACCCGCAACCGAGACCCGTCCAGCTGTCGGGCATGTCGGGCCAGCGCCGGAAGGTCGAGTTGGCCCTGATTGGCCGCCCGGGCCGCACCGGCGATGCCGGGCGCCTCGTCGAGCATCGCCAGCGCCTGCGCCACGGCGCCGCCGTAGGTATCGACGTCGACCAGGAGTGTGGCCCTGCCCAGCCCGGCGCACTCGGCGGCCAGGTTGACGGCAACGGTCGTGCGTCCGGGTGCCCCCGCCGGGCCCCACACTGCGACCAGTCGGCCCGCGGCCACCGGTGTCGCCTCGTCGGCGTCCGGGGTCCACGCCACCGGCATCGGTGCGGTGCCGGCGAGCCGGTTGATCGCAGCGTGCACAGCGTCGGCGATATCGCCCGCGCCGGCCGCCGCCGTTACCACGTGATCGATGCCCAGCTGGCGCAGCCGCCGCTCGCTGTCCTCGTCGCCGTCCGGGACGACACCGACCGTCGCTACTCCGGACGCCGCCAACCGGCCGACCGACTCGCGGTCCAGCTGGCGCAGATCGGCGGACACCACGACCGCCCGGCCGTGCCCAGCCGCGGCGGCCGCCAGCAGATCGGCCAAATCGACACAGCGCCGCACAACCTGGAGCCCGCCCGGCGCCCGATCCAATGCGGACACCAGCCGCGCCTCCCACGACGCGCCGGTCACCGCAGTGAGGATCGGTACCGCCATCACTGGACCTCGGGCAGTGCGGCCAGGTACACCCGGCCGGCGCGCGCCGCCGCCACCAACTGTGCTGTGACGTCCTGCAGATCGTCCCCCGAAACCGCGAGCGTCACCTGAGCCTGCCGCGACGCACCGGTGAGCCCGCCGCCGCCCGTGGACGCGGCGGTGACCGACGCGTCCGGCAGCAGCAACGTCGCAGCGGCTCCATCGTCCACCGGGGTCAGCCACACATCCACGACATCGCCCGTGCTGATGCCATGCGGGAGTTCGGCGGCATCGAGCGGCAGGGTGACGTACCGGACTTCGGGCACGTCTGCGGCCGGGCTTATCGCTGCGCTGGGCAGCAACTCGCCCCGGCCGACAGGTCGGACGACGACGTACCCGCTGCCGACCTCCCCGGTCAGGTAGGAATCGATACCGTGCTCGAACCGGACCCGTTGCAGTTCGACCAGGTCCGAGGTCAACGGCTGGCCCGGCGCCAGGTCCTGCGTGGCGACGAGCACGGGGACCGTCCGGTCCGCAGCGGAGATCACTTGTACGCCCGCCACGACGGAGACCAGCACGATGAGCACGCCCATGACCATCCGGACGCTCAACCACCGCGGCGCCTTCAGCCGCGCCGCCGCCGGCGACGGCAGATCGGTGGCCGCCGGGACCTGGCGGCCTGGTCGCTGTTCGGCGTCAGCCACGATCGGCATCGGGTTGCTCCCGCGTCGGTTGGACCTCGAGATCAATGAGGTCGCCAAGGGTAACCACATCCACCTGTGGATAACAGGAATCTTCCACATGCAACTGCTGTCAGACTTGTGCCAATAGCGTTGAGTGAAGCGATAGGACGGTACTGATGGGCCCGCGGTTCCTCCAGCTCTCTGACGTCGCCGAGGTGCTCAACATCTCGGCTGCACAGGCATACGCTCTGGTCCGCCGCGGGGACCTGCCGGCGATAAAGATCGGCGGGCGGGGGCAATGGCGTGTCGAGGCGTCCGCACTCGAGGACTACATCCAGCGGATGTACGCCGAGACGGCCGAGTTCGTCGCCCGCAACCCGCTCGCCCCCGACGACGATTGACGCTCGCTACGGCGCGCGCCGAACGAGCGCAAGGGCGCTGAACGGAATCATTGCCGCACCCCCACGCTCTGCACGGGCCACGGTCAGGTCGATACGGTCCGTGCTCAGGTCGATACGGTCCATGCTCAGGTCGATACGGTCCATGCTCAGGTCGATACGGTCCATGCTCAGGTCGATATGGTCCGCGCCCACCCGATCGACGACCCCGACGACGGTCGAACCATCCACGAGGGTGACGGTGACCGCCGCCCTGTCGCGCGCGATCCCTCGCAGTACGTAGCTCAGCCGTAACCGGCCGGCGAGCCGACCCTCTGACCCCGGCACACTCGCTCGCCGACCCAACCCGGTGATCTTCAGCACCGCCGCCAGCGCCACGACGGTTTCGGCTCCGTTCGGACCGACCAGCAGCAGCCAGTCCGGTCCGGACGACCGGACGGTTCCGCGGGTCGCCGCCCCACCGGCACTCCACACGGCCAGCTCGCTACCGGCCACCGCACGGAGCCGATCAGCCACCCGCAGCTTCGCAAGCTCGGCGCGGGTCCGGTCGGCGACCTCGGACCACAACTCCCCGCGCTCGGACTCGTCGAACTGCGCTTCGAGATCGGCGAAGAGCCGCTCCCAACGATGCACCGCAACCTCCGCTCTATGACCAGCGCGACGCTACCCCGGTTCGCCGGCTGACTCATACTGCGCTTGACGAATGATTTCGAAAGCTATAGAACTCACTCACAAGTAAATGGAGGCAAACGGAGGTAACGACGTGCACTTCGTCATGGTGACGATCGCCATGGTTCTGGCGGTGCGTGTCGTCGCCTGGGGTGCCGCCGGCCCGCTGGCCGCCGCCCGCGCGGGCATGGCGACATTCGACGAACTGCTCGCAGTAGCCGCCGCGGCCGCGGTGCTCGTGCTGCTCGCATGGATTGCGGCCGTGCTCGCCATCACAGCGCTCACCGCGCTGCCGGGAGTCCTGGGCGAAGCCTCGGTGCGCGTCGCCGGCCGTATCGCGCCCGGTGTTGCGGGTCGCGTGGCCCGGCTCGCACTGGGACTGTCGTTGACTGCGGGACCGGTTTCGGCCTGCACGCCCGCGCTGGCAGGCGGCGGGTCTGAGCATCCCTCGCAGGTCGTCGCCGCCGAACCGGTCGGCGACAGCGGGTTGCCCGGCGTGGGGCGGATCGGCGAGGTAATCGCGCCGGAGGGAGATCCCGATACGGACGCGATGCATCAGCCGCCCGCGATCGAACCGCCGACCGGGCCGGCCTCATTCGAACCGCCGACCGGGCCCACCACTGGGCCCACGACCTGGCCTCCCACTGGGTCCGCCACCGAACGTCCCGTTGCGCAGCCGCCTACCGCGCCCTTCTCGACTGACGAGCCGACACCTCAACCGTCCCCAACTCCCGACGCCGGTCTGACCGCCGAACCTACCCGCGAGCACCGGCGGGCCGGCGAGGTCGTCGTCAAACGCGGCGACACTCTGTGGGCGATCGCCGCGCGCCAGCTGGGTGCAAGCGCCACCGCAGCCGAAATCGCCGCAGAGTGGCCGCGCTGGTACACCGCGAACCGAGCCGTGATCGGCGACGACCCAGATCTGATCTTGCCAGGCATGATCCTGCGTTCGCCGACCCATCGCTGATGCGTTCAGCGACGAGAGGAGTACCGCGCAATGACCACGAGGGCGATCCGCCGGCTGCCCTGTCCCGCTCCGGACCCGCCGTTCGACGACGAGATCGGGATACGACCCGGCACGAGATCCGCCTCCCAAACCCAGGGAGCGCTCGCCCTCGCCTTCATGCTGCCCACCGGAGTCCCCGCCGAGCCCGAACTGCCGGCGTCCCTGCGGCTCGTCGACGAGCCCAGCGGCGACACTTCGGCCCGGCCGCCCGACGAGCCCGACCCGTTCGTCGCGCAGTTCACCGCTCGCCGCCCGACCAGCGGGGACACGCTTCCCGAACCTCGGCGTTGGTCGGCCCGGCTCGCCCAGGCGATCATGGAGACCCTGTACGGTCAGCGCCCCGTCCAGCAGTTGCTGAGATGGACCGACGACGCGGTGTACTCGAGGATCACCAGCCGGCTCCCGTCCCGGCCCCGAATCACGCCGGGCGTCCGTCCCACCCTGAGATCCATCCGAGTCTGCACCCCGACCGACGGCGTCGCGGAGGTGAGTGCAGTGATCCAGGTGGGCCGTCGCTGCCGGGCGATCGCCATGCGGCTCGAGGGCCTCGACGGCCAATGGCGCTGCACCGCTCTGGAGATCATCTAGCCGTAGCCAACCCGTCGATCATGCAGAAGTGGGCGACACGCCGTCAAAGTCCAGGTGCACAAGCTCGGCTACACACCTGAGGGCGGCGTGTCGCCCACTTTTGCATGATCGACGCGGAGAGCTCAGGTTTCGCGGTTGCGTGGATCGCCGTGGCAGCGCTTGTACTTGCGACCCGACCCGCACGGGCAGGGCGCGTTACGGGGAACGTCGCCGAAATCGAGCCCGGCGCTCGGTTTCACGTTCGTGGCGGTGCTGGCCACTGCGCTGGCCGGCGCGGGTGTGGTGGTCGAGACGTCACCACCGGGCGCTACGACCCCGGTGGGCGCCGCCGCGCCGGCCGCACCAGCCGCGCCAGCCGCACTCTGCCGCGTCCCGGCAGCGGCCGGACGGGCCGGAGTGCCGGCCTTGCGGCGAGCCGCCCGGTTGGCCTTGTGTGCACCACCGGCCCCCGACTCGACCCTGCGCTGCACCCGCTCGCCACCGTCGACGCTCGGCGCGGTGTACTCGAGCTGCTGCGGGCGCCGGGCCTCGGCAAGACCCTTCAGGACGATCATCGTCGGGCCGTCCTCACCTTGCCGCTGGATCTCGATCTCGTGGTTCAGCAGCAGGCGGACCGATTCCTCCTTGATGCCCTCCATCATCCCCGCGAACATATCGAAGCCCTCTCGCTGGTATTCGACAAGCGGCTGCTTCTGGGCAAAGGCCCGCAAGCCGATGCCCTCGCGCAGGTAGTCCATCTCGTAGAGGTGCTCGCGCCACTTGGTGTCGAGTACCCGCAGCAGTACGCGCCGCTCCACCTCGCGGATGACTTCGCGGCCGAACTCGAACTCCCGCTGGTCGTACGCGTTCTTGGCGTCGTCGATCAGCGGACTGGTGAGGAACTCGCTGGTCAGCTTGTCGCGCCCGCCGGCCTCTTGCTCGAGTTCGGCGATGGACAGCGTGACCGGGTACAACGTGCGCAGCTCGTTCCACAACTGCTCGAGGTCCCACGTCTCGGGGTACCCGTCGCTGGTCGCGGTCCGAACGTACGACGTGATGGTGTCCTCGATCATGGCGGTGACCTGGTCGTGCAGGTCTTCGCCTTCGAGCACTCGCCGCCGCTCGTCGTAGATGACGTGCCGCTGCATGTTGAGCACGTCGTCGTA
The DNA here is from genome assembly GCA_036373915.1 of Jiangellaceae bacterium. Classification (GTDB taxonomy): domain Bacteria; phylum Actinomycetota; class Actinomycetes; order Jiangellales; family Jiangellaceae; genus JASLBX01. The sequence goes on from DASUUU010000081.1 coordinate 16,328, forward strand.
CTTGAGGATTTCCTTCCGGCTGTTGAAGTTCTGCTCCTCGCGCTGCGCCTGCGCGCTCTTGATCGCGTTACTGACCCGCTTGTGCTCGATCGGCTGGTCGTCCGGAATGTTCAGGCTGCGCAGGATCATGTCGACCCAGTCGCTCTTGAACAGCCGCATCAGATCGTCCTGCAACGACAGGTAGAAGCGCGACTCGCCGGGGTCACCCTGCCGGCCGGAGCGCCCGCGCAACTGGTTGTCGATCCGCCGTGACTCGTGCCGCTCGGTGCCCAGCACGTACAGCCCGCCAAGGCTCACGACCTCGTCGTGCTCCGCTGCCACCTGGGCTTGCAGCTTCTCGAGCGTCGGGCCCCACGCGGCCTCGTACTCCTCGGGCGTCTCGACGGGGTCGATGCCCCGCTGCTTGAGCTCGGCATTCGCCATGAACTCCGGGTTTCCGCCCAGCATGATGTCGGTACCGCGGCCGGCCATGTTGGTGGCCACCGTGACCGCCCCCCGCCGGCCCGCCTGGGCGACGATTGCCGCCTCCCGCTCGTGGTGCTTCGCGTTCAGGACCTCGTGCGGGATGCCCGCCTTGCGCAGTTGCTGGGACAGCCGCTCGGACTTCTCGACGCTCGTCGTCCCCACCAGGACCGGCTGGCCCTCGGCGTGCTTGGCGATGATGTCGTCGACGACGGCCGAGAACTTCGCCTCCTCGGTGCGGAACACCAGGTCAGCCTGGTCGAGCCGGATCATCGGCATGTTGGTGAGAATGGGCACCACGCCAAGGTTGTAGATCTTGGCGAACTCGGACGCCTCGGTCATCGCCGTACCGGTCATGCCGGCGAGCTTGTCGTAGAGGCGGAAGTAGTTCTGGAGGGTGATCGTCGCAAGGGTCTGATTCTCCTGCTTGATCTCCACTCCTTCCTTGGCCTCTATCGCCTGGTGCATTCCCTCGCTGTACCGGCGGCCGGCCAGCAGTCGGCCGGTGTGCTCGTCGACGATCTTGACCTCACCGTCGACCACGACGTACTCCTTGTCGCGGTGGTAGAGCTCCTTGGCCTTGAGCGCGTTGTTGAGAAACTGGATCAGCGGGGTGTTGGCGCTTTCGTACAGGTTCTCGATGCCCAGCCAGTCCTCGACCTTCTCGATGCCCGGCTCGAGTACGCCCACGGTGCGCTTCTTCTCGTCGACCTCGTAGTCGGCGTCCCGGTGCAACCGCTTGACCAGCTTGGCGAACTCGCCGTACCAGCGCGTCGGCTGGTCGGCCGGCCCCGAAATGATCAGCGGTGTCCGCGCCTCGTCGATCAGGATCGAGTCGACCTCGTCGACGATTGCGAACACGTGGCCGCGCTGAACCATGTCCTCGACCCGCTGGGCCATGTTGTCGCGCAGGTAGTCGAAGCCGAACTCGTTGTTGGTGCCGTAGGTGATGTCGGCGGCATACGCCGTCCGGCGCTCCGCGGGCGTCATGCCCGACAGGATCACACCGACCTCTAGGCCCAGGAACCGATGAATCCGGCCCATCCATTCCGAGTCGCGCTGAGCCAGGTAGTCGTTGACCGTCACGATGTGCACACCCAAGCCGGTCAGCGCATTGAGGTACGCCGGCAGCGTCGAGACAAGCGTCTTACCTTCACCGGTCTTCATCTCGGCGATGTTGCCGAAGTGCAGCGCGGCGCCGCCCATGATCTGAACGTCGTAGTGGCGCTGGCCGAGAGTACGCCGAGCGGCCTCGCGGACGGTGGCGAACGCCTCTGGAATCAACTCGTCGAGCGCCTCGCCGTTCGCCAGCCGCTCGCGGTACTCCGCGGTGAGCCCGCGAAGCTCAGCGTCGGAGAGATTCGCGAAGTCTTCCTCGATGCTGTTGACCTGGCTGGCGATTGCTTCGAGCCTCTTGAAGATCTTGCCCTCGCCGGTGCGAAGAAGCTTGTCGAACCATTCGGGCACGCGGGTCAACTCCTAGACGTTGTCAATGTCGCAGCTGCGATGCCGAGCCGGCAGCTGTCCCGCCGACTCGCCCCAGCGCACCATCGTACGTGCAGCGGCTCCTGAGATAACGATTCGACCTGACTCGGCGTTCCAGGGCACCATTCGCGGGTGCAGCCTTTCGAACTCCGCGGGGACGGTGTCCTGCTCGCAACGCCCACGTCGGCCGACGTCGACGCTATCACCGAACACTGCCAGGACGAAGACATCCAGCGCTGGACGACGATCCCTGTTCCATACGAGCGCAGCCACGCCCAGCAGTTCATCCGCGAGGTCGTCGAACCCGGCTGGGAGACCGGGACGAACCTGACGTGGGCGCTCCGCAATCCCGAGGATCGAATGCTGCTCGGCATGGTCGGTCTCAGCCTTCGAGACGGGATCGGGTCCGGAGAGATCGCTTTCTGGCTTGGCCCTGCCGCGAGGGGTCGCGGGCTCATGACGACCGCCGTCCGGTTGGTCACCGAGTACGCATTCGCGCCGGAGGGCCTCGGCCTCGAGCGCGTTCTCTGGCGGGCCAGGGTCGGCAACTGGGCCTCACGACGCGTGGCCTGGCGACTCGGGTTCACCATCGAAGGAACGGTCCGCAAGGAGTTGAACAAGCGCGGCGAACGGGTGGACGCCTGGGTCGCGACGCTCGTCGCCGGCGACCGGACCGAGCCAAAGGCCCGCTGGCTGAACGTGCCGACGCTGACCGGTTCGAAGGTGATGCTGCGGCGCTTCGCCGAGTCAGACGCGCAGGCTTGCGTCGAAGCCTGCAACGACCCGGTGACCCGCAGGTGGCTGGGTCAGCTGCCCAGCCCGTACACCTATGACACCGCGCTGGGCTACATCCGTTCGCGGGAGAACGAGCACGCCGACGGCACCGCCGTGCACTGGGCGGCGGCACCTGTCGACGGCGGGCCGGCGATCGGGGCGTTCTCGCTGATGGCCATCCGGGACGGGCGGGCCGAGGTGGGCTACTGGGTCCACCCGTCGGCCCGGGGCGCCGGAGTGGCCACTGAAGCGGTCCGGCTCGTGGTGCGCCACGCATTCACCGACGATGGGACCGGCGGCTTAGGCCTGCGCCGGCTGGTGCTGGCCCGCGCCGAGGGAAACGACGCCTCCGCAGCTGTCGCCGAGCGAACCGGCTTCCGTCCCTACGGCCTCGAGCACCAGGCGGAGCAACTCGGCGACGGAACGTGGGCCGACCTGCACTGGTACGAGTTGCTCGCCTCACCTACCGGCGCAGGGAGCCGAGAAGAAGGTCGCGAGTTGCCGCGTCGAACGCCACCAGGCGGATGAGCTGAGCCTGCGTGGGCGTGGCCGTCACCGTACCCACGGCGATCGCCGCCGCCTGCTCGGGCGGGAATCCGTAGACACCGGTCGAGATGGCGGGGAACGCGATGCTGCGTACCCCGAGCTCGTCGGCGATGCCGAGGCTGCGGCGGTAACACGAGGCGAGCACCTCGGCCTCGCCGTGATCGCCGCCCCGCCACACCGGGCCCACGGTGTGGATGACGTGCCGCACCGGCGGATCGAGATCGAACGCCGGCGTCGCCACAGCATCGCCCGGCGGGCACGGCGCGAGAGCCGCACCGGCCTCGGCCAGCCGGGGGCCGGCGGCGCGATGGATGGCGCCGTCAACCCCGCCTCCGCCGCGCAACGAGGAGTTGGCGGCATTGACTATCGCGTCGACGTGCTCGCGGGTGATGTCGCCCTGCACGACCTCGATGGTGGCCATGCCTCCGATCCTGCCCGACGCATCCGGGTAGCCGCACCAGGATCCGTGGGCCTGGTCCCGCCAGGTCGGCGGGCGTCCGACTCCGATGAGCCGGACGCCCGCCCCCGGACAGCCGCGTGCTCTGACGGCCTACTTCTGCACCGAGAACTGGACGTCAACGCACTCCGGGTTGCACGCGCCCTGGAACGACGTCGTCTGCAACTCGAGCAGCGCCGGGTCGTCGTGCGCCGGCCCGTGGTCCTGGATCACCAGGTGAACCTCGGCCGCCGTGTGCTCGAGCCCGGTGACGACACCCGGCACGAGAGCCCCATCGGCGGGATCGCCGATCACAACCTTGATGCCTGGACCGGTCGGCACCTCGCCGACCGCGAGTCCACCGTCGAGCTTGACCCGCCCGGCCGGATTGGCGACGTCTCCCGCCTTGCCCCACACCACCGAGATCCGCGCCGCCTCGATCTGTGCGAAGTTGAAGCTTCCGTCGGCGAGGAAAATGTCGTCCTCTCCGCATTCGCCGCCGTTGCATGCGGCTGGGTCGTTGAAGATGACGTACCAGAGCGTGTAGGTGTGCCCGGGCGTGATCCGGGTCCGGACCTTCGACGCAACCGTGTTCTCGCCGCGGTCGACCTGCGAGAACGCTCCGACGACAGGCTCACCGGTCGCGAATTCGAGAACCGGCTCCTTGTTCGTCGTCCCGGCCAACGCTGCCTGCGGCAGAGCTACCAGCACGGCGGCAGCGGCCGCCACCGCCCATGCAAAAGTACGCATGGCTTCCCCCCCTTTTCGATCTGCCGGCCCGGCGTCCCCCGGACGGCAGTCTCGCGGCCCAGTGCCGCGACGTCCTGCCAGACGTTTGCTGGGCGGCGTGGCCACGCTATCAGGCAATGAGCGCAGCAATGTGATCCAGCTCACATGCTGCCAAAACAAGAGCGCTGGCCTCAAGTTACGGCACGGAGCGCGCCGTCGAGGGCCGGCGAGAGATCGCCGCGACCGTTGACCGCGACGTCCGACAGGCCGAGCCAGCTCGCCATGTCGACAAGCTCAGCGGCGAGCTCTTCCGCCGTCTCTCCCGGCGCGTCGGGTTCGTGCCACGCCGCTTGCACGCGCAGCACTCCCGCCGCGCGATCGGCCTTGAGGTCGACCCTGCCCACCAGGCGGTCGCCGAGCAGGAACGGCAGCACATAGTAGCCGTGGACGCGTTTGCCGGGCGGGACGTAGATCTCGATCCGGTACCGGAAACCGAACAGGTCCTCGGTGCGGCGGCGCTCCCAGACGAGCGAGTCGAACGGGCTGAGCAGGGCGCGGGCGGCCACCCGGCGCGGCAGCCTGGCGTCGCGGTGCAGATACGCCGGACCCTTCCAGCCCTCGACCGCGACGGGTACCAACTCACCCTCCTCGACGAGCTCGTCGATGGCTTGGCGGGTGCCGTCGACCCTGATCCGGAAGTAGTCGGCGAAACAGCGGGCCGTGCCGATGCCGTGCGCCCGGGCGGCGATGCGGACCAGTTCGCGGTAGGCGTCCTGCTGCGATGGCGTCGGCGCGTCGAGTACCTCAGCCGGCAGCACCCGCTCAGGGAGGTCGTAGAGCCGGGCGAACGAGCCGTTGCGGCCGGCCGAGGTGACCTTGCCGGCGTAGAAGAGGTATTCGAGCGCGGTCTTGACCTCGGACCAGTTCCAGCCCCAGTGGTCCTTGCGCC
>DASUUU010000082.1:0-64628 GCA_036373915.1 Jiangellaceae bacterium
CCGTTCTTCGGCAACGACCTGGTGCGAACCGGTGGCATCGGCGAGTTCATCGCCCAGGGCACCGGCCCCACCAGCCCGTTCCTGGCGGCGGCCCGCCGGATCGCCGAAGCGGGCTGGCGAGCTGAAGTCCACTCACTGGGCACAACGGACTTCCAACAGGAGATCCGGGCCTTCGAGACCGTCAACAACGAGTTCCCGATCACGGATCTGCGGTGGGTCGTGGCCCACGTGCCCTTCATCACCGAGGAGTACGTGAATCGGCTCAAGGCCCTGGGCGGCGGCCTGTCGCTCACCGGCTGGCGGTACCTCGCCGGCTCGCCGGCCCAGAACGGGCCACCGTTCCGGATGATCGTGGACAACGGGATCAACGTCGGCATGAGCTCCGATGGTATGCAGATCGCACCGATGAATCCGTGGATCCACATGTACTACGCGACCACGGGACGCAACGCGCGGGGAGTGCTGATCAACGACGGTCAGCAGATCACCCGTACCGAAGTGTTGCGCCTCTACACGGCCGACAACGGGTGGTTCCTCCGCGAGGAGGACGACCTCGGCACCATAGAGGTCGGCAAGCTGGCCGACCTGGTCGTACTGAACGAGGACTACTTCACAGTGCCGGACGACCGGCTCCGGCAGATCAGATCGGTGATGACCGTTGTCGGTGGCCGGATCGTCCACAACACCGGGGAAGTCGGCTAATGAGCGGACGAGCTTGCCGGCGGAGCTTGCTCAGGTCGGGCGCAGTCGCGAGGCACGCGGCTGCGCCCGCCCGCCTGATGGCCACATCGGCTATGGCGGCGGGCAAGGGCGGCGGCGGGCGCGACCGTGGATGTGGGCGCAGCCGGGGGCGCGTCCGCCGTCTGGCCATTGCGACTGACCCGTACAGACCCACACCATCAACGAAGAGGTGAGAAATGAGGGTACGAGCACGAACGTACGGCTCGGCCGTGGCAGCAGCAGTGCTGATCTTGGCCGCGTGCGGTGGCGATGACGATGACGACGCCGGCGCGGAGCCGGAGTCGGGCACCACGGAAGAAGGGGAGGCGACAGACGAACCCGCGGGCGAACCCAGCGGCGATCCCATTGTGATCGGCTCCACACTGTCGCTGACCGGGGCGTTTGCGGCAACAGGGGTCATCCACCAAATCGTCGGTGAGCAGTTCGTCGAGCACCTGAACGCCAACGGCGGCCTGCTCGGACGTCCGGTGGAGTGGCAACTGCTGGACGACGAGTCCGACACCGCGCAGATCACACCGCTCTACGAGCGCCTTATCAACCAGGATCAGGTCGACCTGGTGCTAGGGCCGTACGCCACTCCGAACATCATCCCGGCGGTGGCGGTGGCGGAGCGGGCCGGGTATGTGCTCCCGCACCACACGGCCATCCACGCGCCGTTGCTCAGCTACCAGTGCCAGTTCCCGGGCTGGTCGATGGATCCACAGCCGGACGAGTACACCTCGCGGCTGCTTTTCGACCTGCTCGCCGGCCTTCCCGAACCGCCCACCACGCTCGCCCTCGTCACCAACGAGAGTGGCTCCACCCAGCCCATGACGCAGGGCTTCGAGGGTGGCGGAGGCATGGCCGGCATAGCGGCGGAGTACGGCCTCGAGGTCGTGGCCGAGCTGCCGTACCCGCCCGGCAACCAGGAGTGGAGCTCGATTGCGTCCCAGCTGCGCGATGCCGATCCGGACGTTGTGATCAACAACGGGCTTGGCGTCGATCCGGTCGGGATCATCGAGTCCATGGAGCAACTGGACTACCGTCCAGGAATGTTCTTCTCGCTGTTCCCGGCTCCAGGGCCGCTCCTAGGCCTCGGCGAGCCAGCAGAAGGCACGCTGTCCGTGTCGCTGTTCGAGCCCAACGAGGCGCTGCTCGAGCAGTACGGAGACGAGGTCCGCTCGATCACCGAGGACTTCAGCCAGCGCGCCGAGGCCGCGGGCCTGCCGTACACCGCATTCGAGACTCAGGCCACGGCGTCGTGGAACACCTGGGAGATCTTGACCCGCGGAGTGGAAGGCGCCGGCAGTGTCGACAACCAGGCCGTGTGCGACTACCTGATCGAGAACGGCGTCGACACGACCTTCAACGGCCACCTGACCTTTGATCCGGAGGTGAACAACTTCTGGGACTCCAACGTCGGGATCAAGCAGATCCAGGACGGCGAGTGGGTCATGGTCTGGCCTGAGGACCGTGCAGCGGCCGAGGTCGTACCGCCCGAGAACTGACAGCTACCGACGACGGACCACCCCACCGGCATTCAAGGGATACCTCGATGAGCATTGCACAGGCGTTGATCACAGGAGCGATGCTCGGCGGGATGTACGCCATGATGGCGGTGGGGTTGTCCGTCTCATGGGGGATGCTCCGGGTCATAAACCTGGCGCACTTCGGGTTGATCCTGCTCGGCGCGTACGGCACGTACCAGTTGGCGACCTCGTGGAGCATCAACCCGATCGTCACGATCGGGATAACCGCGCCCCTAATGTTCCTGCTCGGCGCGGCGCTGCATTGGATTTTTGACCGTACCGGACTGTCCGAGTTCACCTCCCTGCTGGTGAGCTTCGGCGTGCTGATCATCATCATCCAGCTGGTGCACATTGTCTGGACCGCCGACTTCCGGCGGATCGACCCGGCCGTGAACACCTACGGAACCGAGTCGTGGTTTGTGGGCTCGTTCGTGTTCCCGTTGCCGCGGCTCATCGCCTTCGTGCTGGGGGTCGTGGTCATCGCGGGAGCATGGGTGCTGTTGCAGCGCACGTTCATGGGCCGGGCGCTGCGTGCGTTCGCCGAAGACCGCGAAATGGCCGCGGCGTACGGTATCGACCACCGCCGGCTGGGCATGCTGCTCGCCGGCGCGTCAGGGGCGACCGCGGCGATCGCCGGCATGCTCTGGGCGATGAGCTTCACCCTCGTGCCGGACGCTCCGTTCGAGTGGATCGGGATCGTCTTCGCCGTCGTCATCCTGGGCGGCATCGGCCAGGTGCTCGGCACGCTCGCTGCCGGACTGCTCGTCGGCGCCCTCTACAACCTTGCGGCAGTGATGTGGGAGGCGACCGCATCGCTGCTGGTCGTATTCGTAGCGATCGTACTGGCATTGCTGTTGCGCCCCGAGGGCCTGTTCGTCCGGAGCGCCGGACCGGGTTGGCCCCGGTTCCGGGGGAAGCGGGCTCGAGCCGGTCAACCAGACCCGAGCCAGGAACGCGAGGTGACCGCCCGATGATGCGGCGCGGCCTGATCGGCTTTCCACTAGTGCTGCTGGCGCTCGCGGCGCTGGCGGTGTTCCAGGACACGCTTGGCGTCTCGCTGTTCTACATCACGGTGCTGGCCACGCTCTTCTTCTGGGTGGCCCAGGCCACGAGCTGGAACATCCTGTCCGGATACTCCGGCTACTTCAGCTTCGGGCAGGGTGCGTTCGTCGGCGTCGGCGTCTACACCACCGCGGTGCTCACGTCCAAACACGACTGGAACTTCTACCTCACCCTGCCGGTGGCCGCCGTCCTGTCCACCCTGCTGGCGCTCGGCATCGGTGCCGTCGCGTTCCGGGTAGGAGCGTTCCGCGGCGCCACGTTCGCGCTACTCACCCTCGCGGTGCCGTTCATCCTGGCCTCGGTGGCCCGGCTCAGCAGCCGGATCGACGGCGGCCAGGGGGTTTCGGTTCCGGTGCCGGACGTGCCGGAGCCGCTGGGCTTCCAGCAGTTCCTGTACCTGGTGATGCTCGTGATCGCGATCGTCGCCGTCGCCGCCGCCTACGCGATCCAGCACTCGCGCTTTGGGTGGGCGCTGGCCGCGATCCGCGACAACGAGGATGTCGCCGAGGCGCTGGGCGTGGCCACCTTCAAGTGGAAGATGCTCGCGATCGCCGTCACCGGCGCCATCGGCGGTGTCGCCGGCAGCGCATGGGCGCTGCAATTCGGCTTCGTCCAGGTAGAGGTCATCTTCGGTCTGACCGTCCCGCTGTTCGTCATCGTGATGAGCGTGCTCGGCGGACGGACTTACTGGCTCGGCCCGGTGCTCGGGGCTGCCGTCATCGTGCTCCTACAGGATCGCCTCGCCGGTGGGGGCTTTGAAAGCTGGCGACCGATCATCTTCGGTGGGTTACTCGCTCTGATGGTGATCTTCGCACCGGACGGCTTATGGGCGCAGCTCAAGGCCCGGCCCCTGCTGACTGGAGTAGCGGCCGCCGCAGCGCTCATCGTGCTGTTCGTCGCCGGCGTCGGCGACGTGCTGGATCGGATTGTGCTGGCGATGCTGGCCACCGGTGTCGCGGCGTTCTGGCCGCAGCGCTTGCTACCGGCACGGTTGCGCCGCACAGTCGCAGCCCCACCGACCACGCCGGTCGCCGGCGCGCCGCCAAGCGAGCCGGCCCCGCCGGAACCCACGGCGCACGAGGCCCACGTGCCGGCGAGAGGTGTGGCCGTCCCTGCGGCCGACCACGACGCACCCGTAGCGATCGAATGTCGCGATCTTGCCCGGCACTACGGGGGTGTCCGCGCGTTGGACGGGCTTGACCTGCTGATCCGGCAAGGTGAACTGGTCGGCCTTATCGGACCCAACGGCTCGGGCAAGACCACGCTGGTCAACCTCCTGTCCGGTGCGGTGCGTCCCACTCGAGGCAGCATTCACGTCGCCGGTCGTGACGTCACCCGGCTGGCTCCGCACGCGATCAACCATGCCGGGGTCGCTCGGACGTACCAGATCCCCCGGCCGTTCGAGTCGATGACCCTGCACGACAACGTCGCAATGGCGATCATGTTCGGACGCAAGCCGCGTAGCCTGGCCGAGGCCCGTAGCCGCGCCACGGAGTACCTGGACTTCGTCGGGCTCGTGCCGTATGCCGCAGCACGACCGGCCGACATCAACCTTCACCAGCGGCAGCTGCTCGAGATGGCCCGAGCCCTCGCCACCGATCCGAAGGTGCTGTTTCTCGACGAATCTCTCGCCGGGCTGAATCCCGCCGAGATCGACAACGCCGTCGAGGTCGTGCGGCGCATTCATACCTCGGGGGTCACTATCGTGATCGTCGAGCATCTGCTTCGCGTGGTCAACCAGCTGGCCGAGCGGGTTATCGTGCTCAACCGCGGCCGCCTGCTCGCCGACGGCGACACCAAGACTGTCATGCGCGACCCCGCCGTCGTCGATGTCTACCTGGGCAAGAGTGGTCGAAAGGTGCCGGCGAACGACTCGGGGAGCGAGCATGCTTGAGGTTCGTGCGCTGGACGCATTCCACGGTCACGCACAGGCGCTGTGGGACGTCAGCCTTGACGTCGGCGACGCGGAGATCGTCAGCGTCATGGGTCCGAACGGCGCCGGCAAGTCCACCCTTGTGATGGCAATCGCGGGTCTGCTCCGGTCGGTTCGCGGGCAGATCGCACTGAACGGTGTCGACCTGGCAGACGTCCCAGCACACCACGTGTGCTCACACGGCGTGGCCATTGTGCCCGAGGGGCGGCGAGTGTTCGCGCAGATGTCGGTGCGCGACAACCTGCTGCTCGGGGCGCACCGCCGCGGCGCCCGCGCCGAGCACGCAGAGACGCTCGCCCGGGTCGAGGCGCTGTTTCCCCGCCTGGCGGACAGGTCTAACCAGCTGGCCGTCACCCTGTCCGGCGGCGAGCAGCAGATGCTCGCGCTGGGTCGAGCGCTGATGGCCCGGCCGCGGCTGCTGCTGCTGGACGAGCCATCGCTGGGCCTTGCCCCGGTGGTCATGGACGAGGTGTTCGACGCCATCACGACCATCCGGGCCGACGGCGTCGGCGTGCTGCTGGTGGAGCAGGACGTCGAGCGCGCACTGGACATCTCCGACCGCGGCTATCTGCTGATCGAGGGCCGCATCGTCACTGCCGGCACAGCAGCCGAGCTGCGCGGCAACGCCGAGGTGCGCAGCAGCGTGCTGGGCCTGTAAGCCAACCGGCCGCCCGCGTTCTTGCGACAATCCACAGCGTACGACGTTGTGGATTGTCGCAAGATCGGGTTACGGCGGCGGCAGCAGCGTCCCTGGCGACATGATTCCGCTGGGGTCGAGTGCATGCTTGATCGCGCGCATCGCCGCGATGTCCGCCGCCGACCGTTGGAGTGGTAGCCACCGGCGCTTGACCCTGCCGATGCCATGCTCGGCGCTGATGCTGCCGCCATGGTCGACAACAAGCCGCAGAGCGGCGTCCATCGCCTCGTCCGCAGCGTCCTGCGGGACTCCGATCAGGTTGACGTGAGCATTGCCCTCGGCGAGATGGCCGAAGGATACGACCAGCGCGCCCGGCCACTGCCCGGCCAGTTCCCGCAGAGCAGCGTCGAAGCCGGCCAAGCGCCGAACGGGCAGCGACACGTCCAGCTTGACCGCAGGTGTGCCGGCGGCGAGCCCGGCAGTTCGGACCGCGTCGGTAAAGCTTTCCCGGTACGACCACAGCCGCTTCGCCGGGCCGGCCTCGATGGTGGCGTCCCCCACCACGTCCTGGTGCTCGGCGAAGACCGCTGCCAACGCAGTATCGGCCGTCCCGGACACTTCGATCAGCAGGTAGACCGGATAGCCGGTGTCGAAGAGACCGCGTAACCCGGTGTGATCGCGGACCAGCTGCAAGCCCGCCGCGTGAAAATACTCGGCCGCCTCGAGCGTGATGCCCGCCAGTCGAACACCGGCGACGACGGCGTGGGCGTCGTCGATGGACGACACTCCGACGATGGCAACCCAGACGTCTCTCGCGGGTTCGGTCAGCCGCAGGAGCACGTTGGTCATGACGCCGAGCGTCCCCTCGCTACCTGCGACGAGCCGCGGCAGGTCGTAGCCCACGTTGTCCTTGGTCAAGCCCGACCACCGCCGCACGACAGAACCGTCGCCGAGCACGATCTCCGCGCCGAGCAGTTGGTGGCGCGTCGAGCCGTGGCGGATCACCCGGAGCCCGCCGGCGTTGGTCGCCACCACGCCACCTAGCGTCGCGGAGTCACGTGCGGCCAGGTCGATCCCGAGCAGGAGTCCTGCGGCCGCAGCAGCATCCTGCGCCGCCGCCAGCGTCACACCGGCACCGCCGCCCAGCGTGCGCTCGACGGGGTCGACGGTCTCGATGGTGTCCATCCGGCGCAGGCTCAGTACCACCTCGCCGTCGTGGGGGATGGATGCACCGACCAACCCGGTGTTTCCGCCCTGCGGGACGATCGGCACGCCGGCGTCCGCGCACACCTTCACCAAATCGGCGACCTCTGCCGTACTTCCCGGCCGGACCACTGCGGACGTCCGACCCTGCCAGCGCCCGGTCCAGTCGGTCACGTAGCCCTGGGTGACGGCCGGGTCGGTGAGCACGTGTGCCGGCCCGACTATTCCTGCCAGCCGATCGACCAGGCTCACGCGACCGGGATCCCTCGTGCCGCGAGCTCACTGGAGCTTCTCGGAGTGAACAGCCAGTCGCGAAACTCCCAGCTCGGCACGAGGTCTGGCTGTGGGCTCAAGGCTCCACGTTCAACGCGATAGAACCGGTAGCCGTGTGGTGCCAATGCAGCCTGAACGCCGGCCGTGTCGGACTCCAGCAAGATCTCACACAAGATGTCGGGACGGTGGGATGCCAGGAACGATTGCGCGTGTTCCAGCACGACATTCTCGGTACCTTCGACATCGATCTTGACGACCGCGGGCGGCGGCACATTGATCTCGGCCACGAACGCATCGAGCGATCGGACGTCCACCGGCACACCGTTCGCGAAGTGGAGCTTCGTCGAGTAGAAATCCGGCAAGGCCGAGCCGCCCGTGCCGGGCGCGATCACCACCGTGTCGCCCTCGCTGCCGATTCCCTCGCTGTGCACCGTGACCTGTCCGGTCAGCCCGTTCGCGGCGACGTTCTCCTGCGCGGCGTGCGCCACGTCCGGGACCACTTCGAAAGCGTGTACCCGCGCTTCGGGTGACACGCGGGCTGCAACCAGCGAGAAGACGCCGGTGTAGGCGCCTACGTCCAGGACGAGCCGGGCGTCGCGGGCTAGCGCGGCGAACACGTCCAACGCGAACTGGTCCTCAGGACGCGGCCGCCGGCCATCTCCCCAGTAGAGCTCCTTGGCCACGATGCACCGGTCGGGACGCAGCATGACGAACGTGACGCCTGCCATGGTGGCGGTCACCTCGCGCAGGCGTGCTGGAGCGGGCAGCCGCTCGCAGTGGATCCGGTCGCCGAGAGCGGCGGCGGCACCGCGCATCAGCGTATGGATGCCCGGCTGGGCGAGAAGGCGCTTGACGAGCGGCTTGGTGCCGTACCAGCTATGCCGGCGGTACCTGGCACTTCGCTGGTAGTCCGTCGCTCCATCGGCCATGCTCGCCAACATAGCGCGGTTCTTTCGGCAACCGCGACGCTATAGTTGAGCGGAACAGACTCAACTCTGCCGGTGTTGTGTTGAGCGCCGACCAAACCAACCTGGGAGAACGATGAACGACCAGCTCACCACGAAAGCTCAGGAGGCTCTCTCCGTTGCGGTGCGCAGCGCGGCAACTGCCGGCAACCCGCAGGTGGAGCCGATTCACATCCTGCGTGCGTTGCTCACGCAGTCCGGTGGAATCACCGCGCCGCTACTCGAGGCGACCGGTGCGGACGTCACGTCCGTCCGGTCCGACGTCGACGCCGCCGCCGAGGCGCTACCGGCCGCGTCCGGCTCGACGGTGGGCGCGCCGGGCCTGGCTCGCCAGACCTACGCCGCGCTCTCACACGCCGGCGAGGTCGCCCGGGAGCTCGGCGACGAGTACGTGTCCACCGAGCACTTGCTGGTCGGGCTCGCACACGTCGACTCGCCCGTCAAGGAGCTGCTCGCCCGGCACGGCGTTACCGCCGAACGTCTGCGGGCGGCGTTCACCCAGGTCCGCGGCAACGCGAAGGTCACGTCCCCCGATCCGGAGGGAACCTACGACGCGCTCAACAAGTACGGCGTCGACCTTGTCGAGCGAGCTCGCGAAGGCAAGGTCGACCCCGTTATCGGACGCGACTCGGAAATCCGGCGCGTCGTGCAAGTGCTCTCCCGGCGCACCAAGAACAACCCGGTGCTGATCGGCGAACCAGGCGTCGGTAAGACCGCTGTCGTCGAAGGGCTGGCCCAGCGGATCGTGGCCGGCGACGTCCCAGAGTCCCTGCGCGGCAAGCGCCTCGTCGCGCTGGACCTCGGTGCGATGCTGGCCGGCGCGAAGTACCGCGGCGAGTTCGAGGAACGACTCAAGGCGGTGCTGGACGAGATCAAGGCCAGCGAGGGCCAGGTCATCACGTTCATCGACGAGCTGCACACCGTGGTCGGCGCGGGAGCGGGCGGTGATTCATCGCTTGATGCCGGCAACATGCTCAAGCCGATGCTGGCCCGCGGCGAGCTGCGCATGGTCGGCGCGACAACCTTGGACGAGTACCGCGAGCGGATCGAGAAGGACCCCGCCCTGGAGCGCAGGTTCCAGCAGGTCTACGTCGGCGAGCCCAGCGTCGAGGACACCATCGCGATCCTGCGCGGGCTCAAGGAGCGCTACGAAGCCCACCACAAGGTGCAGATCTCCGACGCGGCTTTGGTTGCAGCTGCCACGCTGTCCGACCGTTACATCACCGGCCGCCAGCTGCCGGACAAGGCGATCGACCTTGTCGACGAGTCCGCGTCTCGGCTCCGGATGGAGATCGACTCGTCGCCCGTCGAGATCGACACGCTGCGCCGGACGGTCGACCGGCTCAAGATGGAAGAGCTCGCGCTGGCGAAGGAGACCGACGCCGCGTCCCAGGAACGGCTCGCCGCGCTGCGCGCCGAGCTGGCCGACACCGAAGAGGAACTGCGCGGCCTCGAGGCCCGGTGGGAGCAGGAGAAGTCCAGCCTGAACCGGGTCGGCGCGCTGAAAGAGCAGATCGATGAGCTACGGGGCCAGGCCGAGCGCGCTCAGCGTGAAGGTGACCTGGCCGGGGCCAGCGAGATCCTCTACGGCAAGATCCCGCAGCTGGAGAAGGAGCTCGCGGCCGCCGCTGAGGCAGAGGCCGACCGTCCGGCGAACGCCATGGTCAAGGAGGAGGTCGGCCCGGACGACGTAGCCGACGTGGTCTCGGCGTGGACGGGTATCCCGGCCGGCCGGCTGCTCGAAGGCGAGACCGGAAAGCTGCTGCGGATGGAAGAAGAGCTGGGTCGGCGCGTGGTCGGGCAGCAGAAGGCCGTGGCCACGGTGTCGGACGCCGTCCGGCGCGCGCGGGCGGGGGTCTCGGATCCCGACCGTCCTACCGGGTCGTTCCTGTTCCTCGGCCCGACCGGGGTAGGTAAGACCGAGCTGGCCAAGGCGCTGGCCGGATTCCTGTTCGACGACGACCGCGCAATGGTGCGGATCGACATGAGCGAGTACGGCGAGAAGCACAGCGTGGCTCGGCTGGTCGGTGCCCCACCGGGTTACGTCGGCTACGAGGAGGGCGGCCAGCTCACCGAGGCCGTCCGGCGGCGTCCGTACTCGGTGATCTTGCTGGACGAGGTGGAGAAGGCGCACCCCGAGGTGTTCGACGTCCTGCTGCAGGTACTCGACGACGGCCGGCTCACCGATGGGCAGGGCCGCACGGTCGATTTCCGCAACGCGATCCTGATCCTGACGTCCAACCTGGGCTCTGTGTTCCTGGCCGAGCCGACGCTGGACGACAACACCAAGCGCGAGAAGGTGATGGAGGTCGTGCGGGCGTCGTTCAAGCCGGAGTTCCTGAACCGGCTCGACGACGTGGTCCTGTTCAACCCGCTGGGCACGGACGAGCTCGCCCGCATCGTCGAGTTGCAGGTGAACTTGCTGGCCGATCGGCTCGCGGACCGGCGGCTGACGCTGCACGTCAGCGACGCCGCCAAGGAGTGGCTGGCACTGACCGGGTACGACCCGGTGTACGGAGCACGGCCGCTGCGCCGTCTCGTGCAGTCGGCCATCGGCGACAAACTCGCCCGGGCCATCCTGGCCGGTGACGTCAAGGACGGCGACACGGTGGAGGTCGGCGTCGACGAGGCCGCGGACACGCTCACCGTCCAGCGCGCCTAGCCGTCCTCCCATGATCACGAAGGGTTGGGCAGCCCGATCTGGTGCCAAACCCTTCGTGATCATCGGTTGAGTGCTCGGTAGGGTCGGGTGCTATGCCAACAGCGCTCGTGACGGGCCCCACTTCCGGCATAGGAAGGGCCTTCGCCCGCCGGCTCGCAGCCACCGGACACGACCTCGTGCTCGTCTCGCGCGATGCGGAACGGCTGGCGGCCACCGCGGCAGAGCTCGAGCAACAGTTCGGCATCGGTGCCGAGGTGCTACCGGCCGATCTGAGCGCGCACGACGGCATGGCGATCGTCGAGGAGCGGCTGCGCGACACCGGCCGTCCCATCGACCTGCTGGTCAACAATGCAGGGTTCGCCTTGCGCAAGCCGTATATCGCCAACGACATCGGCGAGGAGGAGCGGCTGCTCAACGTGCTGGTCCTGGCCGTCCTGCGACTGACCCATGCCGCCCTGCCCGGCATGCTCGAGCGCACGCGCGGCGCCGTCATCAACGTCAGCTCCGTCGCCGGGTTGATCCCTCGCGGGACGTACAGCGCACACAAGGCCTGGGTGACGCTGTTCAGCGAAGGGCTGGCGCCGCGGGTGGCCGGCGGCGGTGTCCGAGTCATGGCGTTGCTGCCGGGCTTCGTGCGCACTGAAATGCACCAGCGAGCCCAGATGAACATGGCGGGCATGCCGTCGTTCATGTGGCTCGACGCGGATCGACTCGTCGAGACCGCGCTGCGTGATCTGGAACGCGGCAAGCGTGTCTCCGTCCCCGGCGGCTTGTACAAGACGGCGGCGTGGATCCTGCCGCGCCTGCCTCGGCGACTCCTCGTGGCTACGGGCAAGCGGCATCCGGCCGAAAGGAACGGCTGAACATCACCCGACGACGGCGCGGACGTACGGGATCCGGCGCACCAGCACGGTGAGCGCGACAGAAGCGGCGACGGTTATCGCCGCGTGGCCGGCCGCGGCGACCAGCAGCGACAGCGGCCCGCTGGGAAGCTGCCAGACGGCCTGTAGCGGATACAGCACCAGCGGATGGACGAGAAAGATACCGAACGTGACCGACGCTACCGCGCTCGTCCGGTGCCGCCGCGCCCGCAGTGCGGCGCCGGCGGCCCGCAGCAGGACCAAGGCCGACAGCGACATCACCACGACGGTCGGCGACAGGTAGCCGTACAGGTACCGACCAGGGGTGCCCCAGCCGTCGGATTCCGACAGCACACCGACCAGGCCCGCCGTCGCGACCACCGCCGTCACGAACGAGGCGCCGGCCACTCGCACCCGGTACGGCGTCAGGCACATGTCGCGCAGCACCCAGCCGGCGACGAAGTACCCGGCGAACGGCAGGAAGCGAGTAGCCGCCGTCGAGGATCCGGCTCCCACGAGTATGGACGCGAACTGGTCGAGCGCCCCGATACCGATGAGCACGCCGGCCAGCCCGGCCTGCATCCGCCGGGTCGTGTGCCGGATCACGATCTTCAGGAATGGGGCCAGCGCGTACAGACCGACCAGCACGTACAGGAAGTACAGCTGCAAGAACGGCGACCCTGCGAGCACACCCCGGGCGGCGTCTTCGACGGACAGGTCCTGCTCCAGCCACCACTGGCGGAATCCGAGGTAGACAAGTGTCCAGACGATAAGAGGGACGCCCACCCGGCCGAGCCGACGCAGATAGAAGTCTCGAGGGCGTTCCACTCGACGCGGATCCAGCAGCAGCGCCCCGCTGATCATGACGAACACCGGAACGCACCACCGGAGCGCGGAGTCGATCACGTTCGCCGTCCACCAACCTGCGGATCCCTCGTCGGCCCAGCGTCCGGTGACTATCGGTGCGATCACGTGGATCAGCACGACCGCGACGATCGCCAGGACGCGGGCCACGTCCAGCCAGGTGGTGTCGTCCAGTCCAGCGCTGCGCGCAACGGCCGGTTGAGATGTTGCTGTTCGTGTTTCGGTGACGTCGGTCATCGACAAAGGGGGGGTCGGGGGGTCGCGGTCACGGTCCGTTCGTTAAGTACCCACTTTCGTGGTCACCCAGCAAGCCGTTCGATGACATCGGCCACAGTTACGGCCAGTTCGCGTGCCGAGTCGTCGACGAGCCAGCCGCGCTGCTCGGCCGATCGCGCCCACCACTGCGTCGGCCCGACCCCTCGAACGTCCGAACCGGACCGCACGTACGCGCACGGCGCGTCCGGCCAGTCGACGGCGGCCGGCAACGGTTCGCTCCAGAAGGCGTGGTCCGCGGCCAGCGGCTGGTCCGGAGCGCTCGCGGCTCCGTCGTGCAGCGCGGCATGGATCCGATCCGCTGCGTCGGCGTCGGCGGCGCGGAGCAGGTCGAGGTGGGTCTGCGCACCCGGTCTCGGCAGTGAGGCGTCCACGAACACGTACCCGCCCACCGCGCGGCGGGCGGCTCGCTGGGTCCGGGCCAGCGCCGGAAGCAACGGCCCGGCCGTGCCGTGCGCGACCAGGGCCAACGGCGTCGGAACAGCCATCGCGTGCAGCGGCCGGGCCATTCCGGCCACCCAGCCCACCGCGTACGGCGGGGATCCGGCCACGAGTTCCGGTGCGATCACATGCACGCCGTTGTTGCGCAGTTCGCCGGCCACTGGACCCCACCAGTCGGGCGGGTCCAGCGGACCATGGGCGAGGACGACGGTGCCGGGCCGCACACATCTAGGGTGCCGTACGCTCGACCACCGTGAGTGCACGGGACGACCTCCGTCAGCAGATCGTCGACAAAGCCGTGGTCAACGGCCACGTCGTGCTGTCCTCAGGGTTGGAAGCGGATTTCTACATCGACCTTCGCCGCGTCACGCTGGACGGGACCGCGGCGCCGCTGGTCGGCCAGGTCATGCTCGATCTGACCGCGGACATCGATTACGACGCCGTCGGCGGGCTGACCCTCGGCGCCGACCCGGTGGCAAGTGCGATGCTGCACGCGGCGGCTTCCCGCGGGCGGAGCCTGGATGCCTTCGTCGTCCGCAAGGCCGGCA
Organism: Jiangellaceae bacterium; assembly: GCA_036373915.1. Lineage (GTDB taxonomy): Bacteria > Actinomycetota > Actinomycetes > Jiangellales > Jiangellaceae > JASLBX01. The sequence continues at coordinate 13,971 of DASUUU010000082.1, forward strand.
AGGCGCACGGATTGCAGCGACGAATCGAAGGTCCCGACGTGGCCGGCCGGCGAGTGCTCGCCGTCGAGGACACGTCGACCACCGGCAGCAGCGTGCTGACCGCGGCAACCGCGCTGCGGGAAGCCGGAGCGCACGTCGTCGGCGTGGCCGTCATCGTAGACCGCGCGACCGGAGCCCGCGAACGCATCGAGGCCGAAGGGCTGTCGTACCTGGCCGCGTACGACCTGGCCGACCTCGGACTCGGCTGATCGGACCGGTTCCGTGGACGAATCAGAGAACGTTGGTGAGTCAGAGAACGTCGGCGAGGTCGGCGTCGGCGAGGTCGGCGTCGGCCCGTGGCAAGGGCCGTGGCCTGACGACCCGAAGTACGACCCCGAGTTGCTGGCCCACGGGGATCGGCGCAACGTGGTCGACCGGTACCGCTACTGGCGGCGCGAGGCGATCGTGGCCGATCTCGACAAGCGGCGGCATCCGTTTCATGTCGCCGTCGAGAACTGGCAGCACGATTTCAATATCGGTGCGATAGTGCGCACGGCCAACGCGTTCCAGGCGGCCGCGGTGCATATCGTCGGCCGCCGGCGCTGGAACCGGCGCGGCGCCATGGTCACCGACCGATACCAGCACGTCCATCACCACCCGACCATCGCGGAGTTCGCGGAGTGGGCCAGATCCGAGGCGTTGCCGCTGATCGGGGTGGACAACCTGCCGGGCGCGGTGCCGCTCGAGACGTTCGAACTGCCGCGGGAATGTGTGCTGCTGTTCGGCCAGGAAGGGCCCGGCCTGTCGGACGAGGCACGGGCCCATGCGGCGGCCGTCCTGTCGATCGCGCAGTTCGGCTCGACCCGCTCGATCAACGCAGGAGCGGCGTCGGCCATCGCCATGCACGCGTGGATCCGCCGCCACGTGTTCGGCCAGCGACCCAACTAGCGGCGACTTGCGCTTGGCGATCAGGTGACCAACCCGCCGCATCACACCACGTCAGGCCACCGCTACCCCACCTGATCATCTACCGCCCACGCCAATACGAACGATCAGGTGACCAACCTGCCGCATCACACCAGGTCACGGCGCCGCATTCCCACCTGATCGACTATGCGGAAACGATCAGGTGGGAAAACGGCGATCAGGTGACGACCGTCAGGAGCAGGCGCTGGTGTAGTCGTAAGCCTCCGCCGTTTCGCCGGTCACCTCGGCTTCGATGGTGGACACGCCCAGGGTGCCCTCCTCGTCCGGCCGGTTGATGACCGCCTGCCGGATCGCGTTCTCGTTGGTGTCGGCGCCGAAGGTGGCGGCGGGCAGGGCTCCCTCGTAATCCACTTCCAGGCCGTCGACAACCGAACGCAATCCCTCGCGGGTCAGGTCACCGTTGGCCGCGGCCGCTTCGAGCGCGGCCTTGATCGGGTACGACCACACCCAGCCGAAGATGTACCCGTCGTTCTCCGGGTTTCCGCCGTCGAGGGACTCGCGGATCGCGTCATGCGCCGCACTGGTGCCGTCGATGCCCTCCCACGGAGCGATGTTCGTGTAGGTGGCCAGGATCGCGTCCGCCGCGGCCGACTCCAGCAGGGCCGGGTTCCAGGTCGGAACCGAGCCGAGGAACTGGCCGCCGAATCCACTGACAACGGTCTTGCCGATGATCTCACCGGTCTCGGCCGGCCCGACGGCGAGCACCACGGCGTCCGCGCCGCTTTCCATCACCGCACTGACCGCCGCGTCCTGTGAGCCCACGATGGTGTTCGGCGCTGTCTCGACGAATCCGGCGTACTCCGCACCGTTCGCCTCCGCCCAGTGCTCGACACCGGCGGCGGAATCGCCACCGTAGTCGCCGGGGTATCCCACGGCAAGCACTGTGGCCGGCTCGCTGACGTTGGCCGCGAACCAGTCCAGGCCCACCTGGGACTCGATGCAGTACGAGTATCCGGACTCTAGGATCAGGCCTTGATCCGAGTCGTCGAAGGCCCATCCGGACCACCACGAGGCCGGGGCGCCGATCACGTTGTCGGCGTCCATGTCCGACAGGATCGCTTCGGTCGTCGGCGTTCCCAGGGTCTGGGCCAACGCCAGGATGTTCGGCTCGATCTCGCGATACCGCGCGCTGTGCTGCTGGGGGTCGTACAAGGTGTCGCGGGTGTACGTCGCGATGTCGACGTCGAAGCCACCTATTCCGCCGTCCTCGTTGACACGTGCCCAGAACGCCTCCTGGCCTGCGGTGATCGGCACCGCCACCGGTGCGAACGGGCCTTCGCTCAGGTCCGACAGCACACCGAGGTAGATGCAGCCGTTGTCCGGGTTCACCGCATCCGGGCACGGCTCCTCAGTGACGCCGACATCGAACGCGATCTCGCCGGTGTCGCCACCCGGCTCCTCGGTACCGCCGTCTTCAGCTGTTTCGCCATCGCCGTCGTCCTCGACGGCGCATGCCGTTGCCAGCAATGCCACGGCTCCCAGCACCGCTGCGGTGCGTCTTGCTGTGCTCCTCATCGAGCTCACCTCATTTCCGAAATTGTTAGTACGAGAAGGGCCACGCTTTCCAGTAGTTGCGCACTCGAACCCACAGGCCGTACAGACCTCTGGGCTCGAGCACGAGGAACAACACGATCAGCGCACCGAAGAGCATGGTCTGGACGTGGAACACCGTCAGGAAGCCACTGCCGGGCGCTGTCGAGATGAACGGCACGGAGCCGGCCAGTTCGGACACCAACCGCGGCATCAGGACGACGAACGCGGCTCCCATGATCGATCCACTGATCGTCGCGATCCCGCCGATCAGGATCACGGCCAGGAACTGGATCGACAGGAACAGATCCCAGTTCGCCGGCGTCATCTGCCCGATCACGACCACGAGCAGCGCCCCGGCGATCCCGGCGTAGAACGACGAGATCGCAAATGCCAGGGTCTTGGTGCGCTGCAACGGCACGCCCATCACCGCTGCCGCGATGTCGCGATCTCGGACGGCCGAGAAGGCTCGGCCAAGCTTGGACCTCGCCAGATTGCGAGCCGCCACCGCGAGGACGACGAAGATCAGCAAGCATACGAAGTAGAGCATCGCGTCACGCGGCAGGATGTAGCCGAAGGCGTGGTACGTGCCGTGCAAGTCCATGCCGAACAGCACCGGCTCAGCCGGCGAACGCCCCACCCCCGCGCCGCCGGTGATCGGCCGCGCCTCCTTGAAGACGTGCTCGCCGATGAACACCAGGCCCAACGTGAGGATCGCCAGATACAGCCCACGTACCCGAGCGGCCAACGGAGCGACCGCCAAGCCGACCAGCGCCGGGACGATCCCCGCCATCGGCAGCCAGATGGCCATGTCCAAACCGAATCCGAGCACCCGGTCCGTCTCGGCTCCACCGAGCACGGCCGCCGTGTACGCGCCCAGGCCCATGAAGAACGCGTGCCCCAACGAGACCTGGCCGGCATACCCCGTCACGAGGTTCAGCCCGATACCGCCGATCGCGTAGATGAACACCGTCATCATCAGGCTCGTCAGGTCGCGGCTCAGCAGGAACGGCAAGGCGAGCACGACGATCATCAGCACGGCCGTCCACCAGCGTTTCGCCGGCGTGTTGAGGATCGCCTGGTCGGCGGCGTAGCTCGTGTAGAGCAGGGGCCGTCCCCGCACCCGGTCGCGCCGCTGCAGTATTGCGGTCCCGATCACACCCGCTCCACTTCTCTGGTTCCGAACAACCCGTAGGGGCGGATCATCAAGACCACGATCATGATCACGTACGGCACCGCCACGTCGAAGTTCGCGCCCAGCCAGTCCGCATAACGCGGCTGGTAGGTCCGGGTGAGCGCTTCGGCCACGCCGACGAACAGCCCGGCGATCACGGCCCCCTTGATCGAGTCGAGGCCGCCGATGATGATCACCGGCAGCGCCTTGAGCGCCACCAGCGCCAGGCTGGCCTCGAACCCACCGGCGACGGTGCCGATAAGGGCGCCGGCGAGCGCTGCCAGTGCACCGGAGATCGCCCACGCGAGCCCGAACATCCGACCCACGTTCACGCCCTGAGCGAGCGCGACCTCCTGGTCCAGCGACGTCGCCCGCATGGCCAGCCCGAGCCGCGACCGGGCGAGGAACAGTCCCACCACCGCAATAGCGGTGAGCGAGATCACTATCTTCGCCAGATCGATCTGGGCGACCGTGACGCCGAGCAGGTCGACCGGCTCGAGACCCCAGGGATCGCGGATGGCGCGGACGCGAGAACCGATGAGCCGGTGCGCCACCACGTACAGGGTGATGAACACGCCGACGGTGACCATGGCAGCGGCGAACGGCGGACGCCCGACCATCGGCCGCAACGCAATCCGCTCCGTCGCCAGTCCGATAGCCGCCATGACCAGCATCGCGGCCACGACTGCGACCGCGAACGGCAGGCCGGCGGAGCTGATGAAAACCGAGGTGAAGTAGGCACCGAGGATCATCAGCGCCGGCTGCGCGAAATTGACCACGCTGGTCGCCCGGTAAATGATCACGAAGCCGACCGCGAGCAGGGCATACGTGCTTCCGATACCGAGCCCGCGGACCAACCCGGAGGAGATCAGCTCTGCCACGTGTGGACCTCCGTCAGATCGCCACCCGCGAACTCGGTGCGGTTGCCGTACATGTCCTCGATCAAGTCGGCGAACCTCTCGTGCAGCGTCGCCCGCTTCACCTTCTGCGTTGCGGTGAGCTCCCCATCGTCGTGGTCCAGTTCCTTGGGAATCATGCGGAACTTGCGGACGTTCTCCGCCCGCGCGAAGTTCTCGTTGACCTCTTTGATGATCTTCTGGACGAGCTTGAGAACCGGTTCCTTCTCACTGAGGTCGCGGTAGGTCGTGTACGGGATGCGCTTGCGCTGCGCCCAGTTGCCCACGGTGTCGAGTTCGATGCCGATGAGTGCGGTCAGATACGGCCGACGATCGCCGATGACCACCGCTTCCTTGATGAACGGCGAGGTCTTCAGCGCGTTCTCGATCTCCGATGGCGCGATGTTCTTGCCGCCGGCGGTGATGATGACGTCCTTTATCCGGTCCACGATCTTGACATGGGTGCCGTCGACCCATTCCCCGACGTCGCCGCTGTGGAGCCACCCGTCGGCGTCCAGCGCTTCGGCGGTCTTGTCTGGCTTGTTCCAGTAGCCGACGAAGTTCGCCGGGTGCCGGGTGAGGATCTCCTTGGTACCTTCGGCAAGGCGCAACTCGGTGCCGATGTGCGGTTCACCGACCGTCCCGAGCTTGACCCGGCCCTGCCGGTTACTGGTCGCCACCGCCGAGTTCTCGGTCATGCCGTACGCCTCGCGGATCACCACACCGAGCCCGAAGAAGAACTTCAGCACTTCTGGTGCGATCGGCGCGGCACCGGATCCGGCGGCCCGCACCTTGCGCAGGCCGATCCGGTCGCGCAGGGCGCGGAACAGCAGCGGGTACCCGATGAGATACATCAATCGGGTCTTGGCCGTGTGATTGCCCTCATTCCGGACCAGCTCATCGCCGATCCTGGTGGCCAGGCCCATCGCCGTCCGGTAAGCCAGCCGCTTCAGCGGGGTGGCGGCGCTCATCTTTATCTGCACGCCGGCATGGATCTTCTCCCAGATCCGCGGCACGGCGAAGAACAGCGTCGGCTGCACCTCGCGGAGGTTCGCCTGAACGGTGTCGATCGACTCGGCGAAGTGGACCGTCGTACCGGCCGCGGCGTTGACCCAGATGGTCGCGGCTCGCTCCACGACATGGCACAGCGGCAGGTAAGAGAGGGTTACGTCGCTCTCGTTGGGTGGCGGATCATAGAGCCCGCCGCCGACGACGAGCACGTCCGCGGCGAACGAGATGTTCCGGATGGTGAGCATCGCGCCTTTGGGCGGCCCGGTCGTGCCCGAGGTGTAGATGAGCGTCGCCACGTCGTCCGGTGTCGCGGCCTTGGCAGCGTCTTCGATCAGGCTCGGGTGCGCGGCCGCATGCTCACGGCCCCGCTTGATGAAGTCCGTCCAGTGGATCAGTTTCGGGTTGTCGTACTCGCGGACGCCGCGCGGCTCGATGTAGACGATCCACTCCAGGTCAGGGCACCGCTCCTCGACGGCAAGGGCCTTGTCGACCTGCTCCTGATCCTCGGCGATGAGCACCCGAGACCCCGAGTCGCGCAGGATGTACTCGACCTCGGCCGGCGGGTTCGTGGAGTAGAGGCCCACGCTCATCGCCCGGATCGCGACTGCACCCACGTCGGCGTACAGCCACTCCGGGCGGTTCTCGGAGTGGATCGCCACCCGATCGCCCGGCTCGACACCGAGAGCCGACAGGCCGTGCGCCACCAGACGCACGTTCTCCCAGTACTGGCCCCAGGTGATGTTCTGCCAGATGCCGAAGCGCTTCTCGCGCATGCATGCCCGATCCGGATCGCGCTCGGCTCGCTCCCGGATCCGGTCAGGAATGCTCCGCCAGACAGTCGTGGTGGCCGGTTCGGTAGTCGTCATGACGCCTCACCCAGGTATGCCTTGATCACCGCGGGGTCGTGCTGGACTTCCGCCGGAGAACCCAGGGCGATCCGCTGCCCGAAATCGAGCACCAGCACCTGGTCAGCGATGTCCATGACCAGCCCCATGTCATGCTCCACCATGATCACGGTGACTCCCAGCTCTGCCCGAATATCGAGGATGAACCGCGCCATATCCTCAGTCTCCTCGACGTTCATGCCCGCCACAGGCTCGTCGAGCAGCAGCAGGGTCGGCGACATGGCCAACGCCCGGCCGAGTTCCACCCGCTTCTTCAGTCCGTACGGGAGCATGCCGACCAGGCTGCTCCGGATCGCCTCGATTTCAAGGAAGTCGATGATGTCCTCGACAAGCCGGCGGTTCTCGATCTCGGCTCGGCGCGCGCGCCCTGCGTAGACCATGCCCGCGAGGGTGCCGTACGCGAGGTGTTGGTGCCGGCCGAGCATGAGGTTTTCCAGCACCGTCAGGTTGTCGAACAACTCGATGTTCTGGAACATCCGGGCCACGCCAAGTTTGGCAACCTGATCAGGTCGGCGGCCGCGCAGGTCCACGCCATCGAAGGTGATCGCGCCTTCCTGTGGCCGGTACACGCCGGACAGGCAGTTGAAGATCGATGTCTTGCCGGCACCGTTCGGGCCGATGATGGCGAACAGTTCACCCTGGTTCACGGCGAAAGAGACGCCGTCGATAGCCGTCATCCCGCCGAAGCGCAGGGTCAGGTCACGGACCTGGAGGATCGGTTCGCTCACGCCAGCCACCGCTTCCTCCGTTTGTAGTGCTTGACGTCGCGGAACGAGGCATCGCTTTCGTCGGCCAACCCAAGGTAGAACTCGCGGATGTCCTCGTCCTCGCGCAGAGCCGCCGCGGGCTTGTCCATCACGATCTTGCCGGTCTCGAGCACATACCCGTGGGAGGCTATGGACAGGGCCATGGCCGCATTCTGCTCGACCAGCAGCACGGACGTGCCCTGCTCGTTGATCTCCTTGATCAGATCCCTGATCTGCTGTACCAGCAGCGGCGCCAGGCCGAGGCTTGGCTCATCCAGCAGCAGGTACCGCGGCCGCGCCATCAGCGCGCGGGCGATGGCCAGCATCTGCTGCTCACCACCAGAGAGGTAGCCGGCGGTCTGGGACCTCCTGTCGGCCAGCACGGGGAACAGGCTGAATACCCGATCGAGATCCTTTTCGATAGTGGCCCGGCCCACGGTGTGAGCCCCAACCCGCAGGTTCTCGTCGACGGTGAACTCGGCGAAGATCCTCCGCCCTTCCATCACCTGACCGATGCCACCGGCGACGATCGCCGGCGCATCGAGTTGGTGGATCGGCTTGCCGTCCAGGGTGACGCTGCCCTTGGTGATCGAGCCACGATGAACGTCCAGCAAGCCGGTGATCGCCCGCAACACGGTCGTCTTGCCCGCCCCGTTGGCACCCAGCAGCGCGACGATGGAACCTTCGGGAACCTTGAGCGTGACACCCTTGAGGACGAGGATGACGTCCTCGTAGACAACCTCTAGGTTCTCGACAGCGAGCACCCGCACCTCCGTCACCACGTCGTTGCCGGTGCCTTTCGCCCGGGTTACGTGGCCTTGGTTGCGAGTTTCCTACCGCTGCTAGTTTCCGGTGTCAACTATTCTTGCCCAACCGTTGCAGAACGCCTACCGTGCCCGAGACCAGATTTCGCGGCCAGCCCGCGCGACAAGCCCCCTGCGACCAGCCCTCCGCGAGCAGCTGCGGCGACCGGCTGCGGCGACCGGCACGATGCACACTGCCGGTTGCCGTGTTATGTCAACTTCCGCGCGGCATGCCAGTCTCAGATCTGGGCCATTCCAGCGAGAGCCAAACCCGCCCGCTCAGGAATGGGACGGCACGATCGCGATGGAAAGGCCCACCCCGCCCGGTCAGGAATGGCGCCGACCTCGCCCGGTCAAGAATGGCGCCGAAGTCAAGGGCCGCTACCGCGGCGGCGTACACCTCACGTCCATCGCTGTGTGTCCGCGCAGCTCGGCATGCCATGCATCGGTATGCCATGCGGGGGTGATGTCCACACCCAGGGTGGAGTGGATCCGTTATCCACAGCACGAACGGCCGCGGTGGCAGGGAGCCGGCCTGAAGCGACACCCTGTGAGCCATGGACGTCGCCGCTCTGATTCGTGAGGCACGACGCGAAGCCGGGCTCTCGCAGCAAGGGCTCGCCGATGGTGCCGGCATCGGGCAATCGGCGGTTTCTCGCTACGAACGAGGCGTGCAACTGCCGTCGATATCTACGCTGAGGGCACTTCTGGCCGTGGCGGGCAAGCAGCTGAAGGTCGAGCTTGAACCGCTCGATGCGGACGTCAAGCGGGCGATCGACGAGATCAGCGACCAACCCATCGACGAACGCGAAGCAGTTCGGATGTGCCTGCTGATCGATAATCTGGCCGCCGTCGCGCACCGGGTCGAGGGCCTGTCTGCGGCCGCTGTGCTCGGTGCTCCTGTCCCGGCACCGACTCTCGAACTTGCCCTAGCAGATCAGGCCGAGACGTTCACGTGGTTGGCCAGCTTGCTCGACTCGTGGAGTATCCGGGTGCACGTGCCGGATTGGCCGGCTCCGCGTGTCGTGCACCTCCCGGCAGAGCAGCTGCGAGAGCTGCTGGCCTCGGAGTGTCCCGAAGGAGTCTTCGACCTGGTGGTGATCTACCAGACCGCTCGGGTCCGACTTCGACCTCCGGACGAAGTGGCCGAGCACGTGCCCGTCGTCACAAGCGGCGGCACGATCTGCGTCCAGCCGCTGCACCAGATCGAAGCTACGGATCCGCAGACTGCACGGGTGCTTGCAGTAATGCGAGGAGACCGGCCCGGGGCTGATGCCGCCGCTCCCGGCACGGCGATCGCCCGGCCGCGACGTCCACAGCGGTATTACCCGCTCGAAGACCGCTGGTACTGAGTACTTAGCCGGCGGCCAGCTCTCGCAACGAGTCGACGACATGGTGCGCGCCTGCCTTGCGTAGCAGTGCGCGGTCCATGGTCGCGGTGATTCCGACCACCCGGCCGACACCGGCGGCCACGGCCGATGCCACGCCGGCGACCGAATCTTCTACGGCGGTCACTCCTGCCGGTCGGACGTGCAACGCCCGGCAGGCCGCCTCGTACGGCGCGGGATGCGGCTTGCCGTGGGCGACGTCCTCCCATGTCACCAGCGCCGAGAAGCACTGCCGCACGCCAAGGACCTCCTCGACGGCGTACTCGGCCCATACCCGCGTGGCTGATGTCACGAGCGCGAGCGGAATCCCGCGGGCATGCCAGTTCTGGATCAGCTCGGCCGCGCCCTCGACCGGCAACGGGCTGGCACCGGACTCGGCGAGGTAGCCGATGACCTCGGCGACAAGAGCATCCGGATCCTCGTCGGCCCACGGTCCCGGTGTGGACGCGAAGACATCGCTCCCCCGCCGGCCGACGAACAGCGAGTACGTGTCGGGGGTCAGGTCCCAACCTCGACTGTCGAACAGGGTTCTGAACGCCGCGCGGTGCAGCGGCTCGCTGTCCAGCAACGTGCCGTCGAGGTCGAGCAGCACCCCGTCCAGGTGCCTGCGGCCTAGCGGTCCCATACGAAGATCTGGCTACCCGTGGCGACATCACCTGACTCGGTCAGGCTATCCAGATCGGCCGGCGTGGCGTCCAGGGCGACGACGGGACAGATCGCCGACCGCCCGCCACGCTCGATCTCGGCCGGGTCCCACGCCACGACGGGATCACCGGCCGCGACGTCGGCATTCTCCTCCACCAGCAACTCGAAGCCGGCACCGGCAAGCTGTACGGTGTCGATCCCGAGGTGAACCAGCACTCCGGCCCCGCTGGCGGACTGCACCACGTAGGCGTGCGGGTGGAGTTTGACCACGGTCCCTTCAACAGGCGAGACCGCGACACTGCGACCGTCTCGGGACGGGTCGATCGCCATGCCAGGTCCGACCAGTGCGGCCGAGAACACCGGGTCCGGCACCTCGGACAACGGCATCGCCCGCCCGGCGACCGGGGCGACGACGGACAGGCTCACATCAAGTCCTCGATGTCCGAGGCGATGGTGTCGGCCTGAGGCCCCACGACGACCTGGATCGCGGTGCCGGCCTTGAGGACGCCGTGTGCGCCGGCCGCCCTGAGACCGGCCTCGTCGACTAGAGACGGATCCTCGACCTCCGCCCGTAGCCGGGTGATGCACGGCTCGATCTCGACTATGTTGTCGGCCCCGCCAAGGGCTGCGAGGATCTGCTCGGCGGCGTTGCTCATCTGGTTCCTCCATCTACAGGGTCGGTCTGGGTCACCTTGGAGAGTCCGCGGGGCGCGTCCGGATCTAGCCCGAGCCGGCGCGCCAGTGCTTCGACGATCAACTGTGCGGGTACGACCAGGGCAAGGGGAGCAACGAGCTCGGTGAGCCGAGGTCCGCCCGCCACGACGTCGCACGCGGCCGCGAAGTCGGCGTCGCCCCCGATGCCAATGGTGGCACCGACGCCACGTGCGCGCAGGTCGTCGGCAAGCTCTGTCATCCCGCCTACCATCGGACCGTCCTGCGCGGCTACCAGCACAGCCACATGTTCGGCGTCCACCACGGCAATGGGGCCGTGCCGCAGGTCCGCGTACGACAGCCCGCGAACTGGACGCAGGCAGGTCTCCTCGAGTTTGAGGGCAGTCTCGAGCGCCGTGCCGAAAGCGATGCCGCGGCCGCTGACCAGGATGTCCGGCGTCGCGGCCAGTGCTTCGACCGCCTCGTCCACGCCATCCCGCTCGGTGATCAGCCGCTCCACCTCACCCGGAGCCTTGTCCAGCTCAGCGTCAAGGGCGTACGGATCTGGCGCCAGCGCACTCGCCAGCACCGCCATCGCGGCCAGCTGTGCCGTGTACGACTTCGTCGCAGGCACGGCGAGTTCGCGCCCGGCCGCTGTCACCATGGCCAGATCAGCCGCCTTGGCCAGCGCGCTGTCGATATCGTTGGTCACAGCTATCGTCCTGGCGCCGCAATCGGCCGCCCACGCCTGTGCCTCGACGATCTCCTGGGTCTCGCCGGACTGCGAGACCGACACAACGACCGCGTCGGTCAAGTCGAGCCGAGCGCCGTAGTGCGTGCCCACACTCGGTGCGGCCAGCCCCGCCGGGTGCCCCGCGTGCACCTCGAGGAGGTACCGGCCGTAGATCGAGGCATTGTCCGACGAACCGCGAGCCACGAAAAGAACCGCGTGGCGGCTCGCCGCAAGCTCACGGATGGTCGGTCGCAGCGGCCGCAACGCCTCGACAGTGCGGGCGATCGCGGCCGGTTGCTCCGCGATCTCCCGGGCCATGGTGGTCATCGTCATTCGGGCGGCTCCTGTCAAGACCTGCGCTGATCATGCAAAGGTGGTGCGACACGCCGAATTGTCCAGGATCGCATCTGGGCACCGCTTGTGGAACACGGCGTGTCGAACCACCTTTGCATGATCAACGCCGTTGGCTCGGGACGATGGACGGCTGCGGCCGCGCAACGGGCACCCACAAGGTGTAGCGGTCGGCCCGGTACACCGCCTCGGAGAACTCGACAGCAAGGTCTCGGCTGAAGGCGCGGCGAACGATACGCAGCACGGCGCGGCCCTTCCCGATCCCGAGCAGGTCGGCCTCCTCCGCGTCGGCTTCTCCGGCTTCGACGGTGTCCTCACCCCAGGCTGGAAGCATGCCACGGCGGTCGAGTTCGGCGTACAGGCTCTCCGGCGGCGGGTCGACGATGTTCGGCACGAGCGCCTCCGCGAGCCAGCAGTGCTGCACCGACATCGGCTCACCGTCGGCGAACCGTAGCTGGTGCAGGTGGACGACCGGATCAGCCGGATCGATCTCGAGAGCGGCGGCGATTCTCGCGTCGGCCGGGACGACCTCTGCTCGAAGGTGCTTGACCGACGGGGTCATCCCGCGGCGGCGCATCTCCTCGCTGAAAGACGTGAGCCGGACCTGCAGGTCGACCTTGGGCCGGGCGACGAACATGCCCCGCCCGTGAACCCGCTCGAGTACCCCGTCAACCACCAGGGCGTCGACGGCCTGGCGTACGGTCATGCGGGAGACCCCGAACCTGTCGCACAACTCACGCTCACTGGGAAGCGGATCGCCGGCGTCGAGCTCCTGGGTGGCAAGTGTGCGCAGATAGTCGCGAACCCGCACGTACTTGAGAGTCCCCCGTCGCACCGTCCTGGAGCCCCTTCGCATGAGTAATCGAATTGCTACACGTAGGGACCTTGACAGCCCTCGCACTGGCGTCCAGGGTAATCCCCGCGGGGTTACACATCTAGACCAGTCCTGACCACTGTCCCACCATCCCGGGAGGTTGCGTGTCGGTTGTGGACGGTCCGGTACCCAAACACCGGCAGCTGCGCGAGATCCTGCTCTCACTGATCGACTCCGAACTGATGCCCGACGCGCCGATCCCGTCCGAGCGCGACCTGGTCACCCGGTACAACGTGAGCCGGGCAACGGTCCGCGAGGCCGTCGGGCGGCTGGTCAGCGAAGGCCGCCTCTACCGGGTCCGGGGCAAGGGGACATTCGTCGCCGCGCCGCGCGTCGAGTCGCAACTCCACCTAGCCTCGTTCACCGAGGACATGCGCCGGCGCGGACACAAGCCGTCGACGATCGTGCTCGGAGCGGACGTGTCGGTGCCGCCCCCGCCCGCGCGGGCCGCGCTAGGGCTGACCACGACCGATCGGGCCTACCGCATCGAGCGACTGCGGTCGGCGGACGGCTCGCCGATGGCGCACGAGGTTTCCTGGCTGCCGGCGGGCCCGTTGCCGGGCCTGCTCGAACACGACCTGTCCGGATCGGTCTACTCAATCCTGGCCCGTGACTACGGCCGGCTGCTCGACTCCGCTTCGCAGACGGTGTGGGCAGAGGGCGCCGATCCGCTGCGGGCTCGCCTCCTACGGGTGCCTCCGGCGGCTCCGCTGCTGGTTTTCCGCCGGACGTCGTACGCAGCCGGGCGCCCGATGGAGCACGTTACGTCCTGGTACCGGGCCGACCGCTACCAGGTGCACATGAAACTCGACCGGACATCGGGCGCGGCACCTACCCACGCCAACCCGCATCGCGGATGACGACATCCTCCCGCCCGTAACAGCGTGGGGTCTTGACAGAAACCGGCGGCGCGTCCAAGGTATGGCGCGCGAGCAACTTATCTAGACCAGTTCGAACCAGTATCTACCAAAGTCGTCCGAGGGCCAGGCCCTGAAGGATCGATCGAAGGAGAACAAGTTGAGTACTGCGAGTACGACATCGTCGTCCGCTGGCAGTGCGTGGGGCTCGACCCTCGTCGTGCTGCAGCGGATCGGACGTAGCTTGATGCTGCCGATCGCCGTGTTGCCCGCTGCTGCGTTGTTGTTGCGGTTCGGGTCGAACGACATGCTCGGCGGCAAGGAAGGCACCGTGACCGAGGGCTTCCCCGCCGGCCTGGCGCAATACGACGCGTTCGAGTGGCTACAGCCGGTCGCAGACGTGTTGAGACAGGCGGGCGGCGCCTTGTTCGACAATCTCCCGATCCTGTTCGCACTGGGTGTGGCGATCGGGTTCGCCCGCAAGTCAGACGGCTCCACCGCACTGGCCGGCGTGGTCGGTTACCTGGTGTTCAAGGGCGTCACCGACGCCATGTCGCCGTACGTGCTCGGCACGCCTGAGGAGGAAGGCGCAGCGCAGGAGTTGGTCAACTTCGGCGTGCTCGGCGGCATCATCATGGGCATCACGGCGGCTCTGCTGTGGCAGCGGTACTACCGGATCAGGCTCCCTGCCTACCTGGCGTTCTTCGGCGGCCGCCGGTTCGTGCCGATCATCACCGCCGTAGCCGCAGTGGTCATCGGTGTGCTGATGAGCTTCATCTACCGGCCGTTCGACGCCGCGCTTTCGGCGTTCGGTGAGTGGGTCGGCGAGAACGAGATTCTTGGCGGCGGAGTCTACGGTGTCGTCAACCGGTTGCTGATCCCGCTCGGCCTGCACCACATCCCGAACAACTTCCTGTGGTTCCAGCTCGGCGAGTACACGCCCAACGGCGAGCCGGTAAACGGCGACCTGCTCCGGTTCTTCGCCGGCGACCCCGAAGCCGGCGTGTTCATGACCGGCTTCTTCCCGATCATGATGTTCGCCTTGCCGGCCGCCGCCCTGGCCATCTGGCAGACCGCCCGCCCGCGGCAGAAGAAGATCGTCGGCGGCATCATGCTCTCCGCCGCCCTCACCTCGTTCCTCACCGGCGTCACCGAGCCGCTCGAGTTCTCGTTCCTGTTCGTGGCGTACCCGCTGTACTTCATCCACGCCCTGCTCACCGGCACCTCGCTGGCACTGACCAACGCGCTGGGCATAAGAGACGGATTCGGGTTCTCCGCCGGAGCGATCGACTACCTGCTCAACTTCCGCATCGCCGAGCTGCCGATCCTGCTGATCCCCATCGGCCTCGGCTACGCGGCGATCTACTACTTCGTGTTCCGCTGGGTCATCACGAAGTGGAACCTGCGCACGCCCGGCCGTGAAGAAGAAGCCGAGGCCATCGAGGCATCCCTCGGCGAGGAAGCGGCTGAACTGGTCAGTGGCAAGCAGACGACCGCCGCTCCCGCCGGCAGGAGGGACGACGATCTGCCACCCATCATCGACCAACCCACCGACGACCAACCTCGATAACGGCCTTCTGCTGGTGGCCGGTCATGCCAGTGGCGTGACCGGCCACCACGCTTTCCGGGTGTCGTGGGGTCGATCGGCGAGCGGCCTTTAGACGTACCTCAGTAGTCCAGGCCGTGGCCGTATGGATAGACCACCTCGCCGACCGGGCCGTGAACGGTCACCGGAAGGCGTCCACCCGGTTCGGCCACGCCGACCAGCACATCGGCCACCGCACGCATCGCCACCGGCCTGGTGCTGTAGGTCGCCAGCACCGCGTCCGCCTGCGGCACGAAGCCCGCGTCGTAGGGCAGGCTGATAGCCACGGCGGCCACTGGGGTGCCCGTGCCCGACAGCTCGTCGACGAGCTGGCGCTGGGCGGCATTACCCCTGGCGTTGGACGTGGTAACGACCACGAGATCGGCGTTCTGTGCGGCTTGCACGGCCGCGGCACGTTGGGCTTCTGTCGGGGTGACATTGACCGCCACTCGAGTCGCGTTGACGCCGAGCTCATCGAGCCGGGCTTCCAGGTTGATCGACGAAGCCGTGCCGACGACCAGCACGTCCTGGGTCGGATCGGCCGGCAGCAGGTCCGCCTCGTTGCGGATCAGCGTCGTCGAAGCGCGCGCCACCTCATCAGCGACCGCCAGGTTCTCGGGGGTACCGACGATCTCGTCGACCTGCTCCGGGTCTGCGAACGGATCGTGGAAGAGCCCGCGATCATACTTGGTCTCGAGGATTCGCATCACCGACTCGTTGATGCGCTTCTCACTGACCCTGCCGGCTTCAACCGCGTCAAGCACTCCCTGGTAGGCCACCGGAAGGTCGTCCGGCATGAGGAGCACGTCAGCGCCGGCCTCCAGCGCCCGGACAACGACCTCGTCCTGGCTCAGCTCCTGGTCGGCTACGGCGTCCATGTTCAGCGCGTCGGTGACAACAAGCCCGTCGAAGCCGAGCTCCTCGCGTAGCAGTCCGGTGAGCACACGCCGCGAAAGGGTCGACGGCATCTCGTCGTCGAGCGCCGTCACAACGATGTGGGCGGTCATGATCGCGTCTACCCCGGCGTCGATGGCTCTGGCGAACGGCGCGACGTGCACGTTCATCAGCGTGTCCAGGTCGTAGTCGACTAGCGGCAGGCCGAAGTGGCTGTCGTTCTCCGTATCGCCATGGCCCGGGAAGTGCTTCACTGTCGCCGCCACGCCCGTGTCCTGCAGCGCTTGCGTCGCCGCCGTTCCGAGCTCGCCTACCAGAGCCGGGTCCTCACCGATCGACCGCAGGCCGATGACCGGGTTGAGCGGGTTGGTATTCACATCGAGAACTGGCGCAAAGTTCAGATTGACACCGACCGCGTCGAGTTCCTCACCGACGATGGTCCACACCTGCTCAGCGAGCTCGGTGGAACGCGTTGCTCCGAGCGCCATGTTGCCGGGAAACTCGGTGGCCGGTGACTGCATCCGGTTGACGATGCCGGTTTCTTGATCGATCGTCAGGATCAATGGAATGCCGGTGCGCTCGTTGACCGCGACCTCTTGTAGTGAGTTGCTGAGCTCGTTGATCTGTGTGGGGCTATTGGTGTTGTCCGCCCAGACGAAGTAGAGGACTCCGCCGAGGTGAAACTTCTGGACCACTTCTGCAGGGGTGTCGACCCCGTATTCGGCCTGGTTGACGGCCGCGCCGCTGGTGTCGTGCGCGTGCTCGCCTTGTGCCCAGGTGAAGAACAGCTGGCCGACCTTCTCCTCGAGCGTCATCCGAGCCAGCGTGCTGTGCAGGAAACCCTCCCGAGCGTCGACTGGAGGTCCAGGCCGTTCAGGCTTCTCCGCCTGCGCGACAGGGGCGAGCGCCAAGGCCGACATCGCCACCACCACCGACACCAGCACGCCCTTTGATCTCATCTTTACCTTCATCGAAGGCTCCCTCGTGTGCTGCTAGACCCCGCCCATGTGCTGACTCCGCGCCGGTCGGCGGCGGGATTTGCTTCACGGCGTTCTTGCTGTGAACCCTCGCTCGCTGGTCTAGCCTCATGTACAACTGGTCTAGATGAGTTGCTCGCAGTTTCCGCTTCCATTTCTTGCCTGTCAAGGTCACTGTCTCGACGAGCTTCGCGGGGGCCACCGCCCCACCAGAAGAAGAGACAACGATCTACGACCCGTCATCGACCAACCCACCGGCAGCCCAAGTAATCTGCAGAAAGTACCGCCGTTCGATCACGTTCAGTAGGTCAGTCGGTGCCGTACGGGGCGCGTGCGCCTGGTACGGCACCGGCTGACCTGGTGGAGGACCAACCCGGAGCGTCGCCAAGCACATAGGGGAACTCGTGCCCGATATAACAGGTGTCGGAGTAAGCCCAGGACGAGCCGCCGCGCCACTGGTCCACATGCCAGACCCCGTGGCTGAACCCCCCGAAGACGCCAAGCCGGCGCCGGGGGCCGACCCCGACGCCGAGTCGGCGCGCATCGCCACCGCCGCGCAGGCCGTCAAGTCCGACCTCGAGGCCCGCGCCGCCAAGGCTTCCGGCGATGCCGCGGCCGTCCTCGAGGCCACCGCTCTCATGGCTGCCGACCCGACACTCGTCCAAGCGGCACAGGCCAAGGTGGCCGGCGGCACCGTCGCCGAACGCGCCGTGTGGGACGCGGCCGCCGAGGTCGCCGCGACCCTGGCCGGCCTCGGCGGGTATATGGCCGAGCGGGCCCGCGACGTCGCCGACGTGCGCGATCGGATCGTGGCGGCGCTCGCCGGCCGGCCGGCCCCCGGCGTGCCGACCCGCACCGAACCGTTCGTGCTGGCGGCCCGGGACCTCGCACCCGCCGACACCGCGACACTCGACCCCGCGACGTGCATCGCCCTCGTCACCGCCGAAGGCGGGCCGACGTCCCACACCGCGATCTTGGCGCGCGCCCTCGGATTGCCTGCCGTGGTCGCAGCACCAGGCATCCTCGACATCGAGGAAGGAACCGTCGTCCTGGTCGACGGTGCGGCCGGCACCGTCCAGACCGATCCCACCGCGGACCAGATCGCGAGGGCGGAGCAGGTCGCCAGCAGGGTCAGAACGTTCGACGGGCGGGGACGGACGTCCGACGACCACCCGGTCGCGTTGCTGGCGAATGTCGGTGACCCGAAGGGCGTCGCCGCCGCGGTAGAGGTAGGCGCCGAGGGTGTGGGGCTGTTCCGTACCGAGTTCTGCTTCCTCGGCCACGACAGCGCACCCTCGATCGACGAACAGATCACCGCGTACCGAGCGATCCTGTCCGCGTTTCCCGGCAAGAAGGTCGTCGTGCGGACGCTGGACGCCGGAGCGGACAAGCCCTTGCCATTCCTCAACCTCCACGAAGAGGCGAATCCCGCATTAGGTGTGCGCGGTATCCGCACCGTGGCGCACTCCGAGCACGTGCTCACCGATCAGCTGACCGCGATCGCCACCGCCGCAGCCGCCGAGCAGGCGGAGGTATGGGTCATGGCGCCGATGGTCGCGACTGCCGACGAAGCCGCCGACTTCGTCGCTCGCTGCCACGCGGCCGGACTCCAGACTGCCGGAGTGATGGTGGAGATCCCGAGCGCCGCGCTAGGTGCGTCCGACATCCTCGACTCCGCAAGCTTCGCCAGCATCGGCACGAACGACCTCGGCCAGTACACGATGGCCGCCGACCGGTTGCTCGGCGAACTCGCCGGGCTCAACGATCCCTGGCAGCCCGCCGTGTTGCGGCTCGTCCAGCTCACCTGTGAAGCCGGAAAGCGGCTGGAGCGGCCGGTCGGGGTGTGCGGCGAGGCCGCGGCAGATCCGGCGCTGGCCTGCGTGCTGGTCGGGCTCGGCGTCTCGAGCCTGTCGATGACGCCCCGCGCGATTCCCGACGTCAGCGACGTGCTGCGGGCCACCTCACTGGCAGAGTGCCAGCGGCTCGCCGGTCTGGCAGTCGATTCGAGGACCGCCGCCGAGGGCCGGGCGGGCGTTCGTGCCGAGTTGCCGATCCTGGACGAACTCGGCCTGTAGGTCGCACCACATACTCGTACCCTGGACGAGTGGAGTTGGCGAACGCCTGCGAGCTGTACCGAGAGACCGGATTCTTCGGGCAGCCGGCCAACAGCATCACCAGTCTGGCATTCGTCGCCTGCGGTTTCGCCATCGCCGCGGATCGCAAGCGGGGTCTGCGCCGCCGACTTCCCTTTGCGCTGCTGGTCATCGCCGTCGGTGCGGGATCAGTCGTGCAGCACGGACCCAATCCCGACTGGCAGGCGTACGCTCACGACCTTCCGCTGGCGACCCTGCTCGCCTACGTCGCGGCTGACGCAGCAGCCGACCTGGTGGGCAGGGATATCTCGCCGGTCTGGTGGTTGGGTGTTCCCGTCGCGATGTGGCCGGTCGTCGCCGCGGGCCCGACCGCTTCGTCGGTCACCCAGGGCGGAATCGCGGCCGCCGCGATCGGCTTGAATCTGCTCCGGGCCCGGCGCCGGCCCAGGCTCCGGACCGCCTTGATCGGCTCGACCCTCATCCTCGGCGCGGGTTCCCTGGTCGGCACTATCGGCGACCGGACGTCATTGTGCCAGCCGGGTGCGCTCCTGCAAGGTCACGCGTTCTGGCACCTGATGGCGGCATTAGCGCTCTGGTGGCTGGCACCCGCGATCGGCCGGCGCGGGCGTTCGGCTATGTCGACTGTGCCGGAGGGTGCGCATCTTGTGCGTCCAGGTCGATCTCCAGCAGCGCGACAAGCGCGTCAAGAGACTCCTCTGCCCCATCACCGTCGGCCGACAGAGTGACCTCGTCGCCATGCTCCACGCCGAGGGTCATGATCGCCAGGATGCTCGCCGCATCGACCGGAGTCCCGTCGCCCTTGCGGATCTGGACCCGTGCCGGTTGCTCCGCTGCGGCCTTGACGAAGACCGCAGCCGGACGGGCATGCAGGCCAACCTTGCTCGCTACTACTACGGTGCGTTCGGGCACGTGTTCTCCCTGGACGGTTCGTGCGGGACTCGCCGATTTTCGACCGTATAACTCTAGCGATCGACCCGTGCTTCCCTCCGTTGTCGGCACCTTCGGCGCACCAGTCGCGCAGGTGATGGCGCACCTGCCGGCCTGACGGGCAATACTAAGGCAGACGAGACCGTTCCCCCGTTGGCGTGGGGACGCGAATCAACGCACACACTGCTAGGGAGCACCGATGCCCATCGCCACCCCCGACAAGTACGCCGAGATGCTCGACCGCGCGAAGGACAATGCCTACGCCTTTCCGGCTATCAACGTCACGTCGTCGCAGACGCTGAGCGCGGCGCTGCGGGGCCTTGCCGAGGCCGAGAGCGACGGCATCATCCAGGTCTCGACAGGCGGTGCAGAGTTCTGGTCCGGCGCGACCATCAAAGACATGGTCGCCGGTGCCGTTGCCATGGCCGAGTACGCCAAGGTCGTGGCCGAGAAGTACCCGGTCACCGTGGCCCTCCACACCGACCACTGCCCGAAGGACAAGCTGGACGGGTTCATGCGCCCGCTGCTGGAGATCTCCAAGGAGCGGGTCAGCCGAGGCGAGGACCCGCTGTACCAGTCGCACATGTGGGACGGCTCGGCCGTGCCGCTGGACGAGAACATCGACATCGCCGACGAGCTCCTCGAGAAGTCGGCGCAGGCCAAGGCCATCATGGAAATGGAGATCGGCGTGGTCGGCGGCGAGGAGGACGGCATCGTCGGCGAGATGAACGAAAAGCTCTACTCGACGACCGGTGACGCGCTCGCTGTCGCGGAGCGGCTCGGTCTCGGTGAACGTGGCCGGTATCTGCTGGCCGCGACGTTCGGCAACGTGCACGGGGTGTACAAGCCGGGCCACGTCAAGCTCCGCCCGCCGGTCCTCGACGACATCCAGAAGGCGGTCGGGGAGAAGTACGGCAAGGAGAAGCCCTTCGCGCTGGTGTTCCACGGGGGTTCGGGTTCCGCACTCGAGGAGATACACGAGGCGATCGACTACGGCGTGGTCAAGATGAACATTGACACCGACACCCAGTACGCGTTCACCCGTCCCATCGCCGCCCACATGTTCCAGAACTACGACGGCGTGCTCAAGGTGGACGGCGAGGTCGGCAGCAAGAAGGCGTACGACCCGCGGTCGTACGGCAAGGCGGGCGAAGCCGGAATGGCAGCGCGGGTCACGAAGGCCTGCGAAGAACTCCGGTCGGCAGGCCATAAGATCTAGGCGCTGGGCGCCGCCGAGTGCCAGTGACCCGACCAGGCACCGGCGCTCCGGAGGCAACTCCGCCGACAGTTGCATTCATGCAGGCAGGTGCACAGCATCCGAGACACCACTACCCCCTTGCATACGTGCCTGGCGTTATCCACACGGCGTCATGAGCGTCCTGCCGTGTCCGCACGGGCGTGGAAAGGATATGCCGGGTGGACATCTCGGATCTTGGTGCCTGCCTGCGCGCGCTCCGACGCCGGGCCGATCTGAGCCAGCGAGAACTGGCGCAGCGGGCCGGAATACCGCCGAGCACCGTGTCACGCCTCGAGTCAGGGGACGTATTGAATCCACGGCTCCAGACACTGCGACGGATCGCGGAGGCCGCCGATTGCGAGCTGATGATCTCGCCCAAGGCGACCACCGAATCGACATCAGGATCACAGGCACCGGACTCGATCAAATCAGCAGCCACGCGGCTCGAGCCGGTCCCAGACGACCACGTCGCTGACCAGCGTGGCCGGCGCTACCCCGCCCATCTTGACGGTTCGGACGACATTTTCGGCACCGCCTGGAACAGGACCGTGCGAGATGCACGCGACGATGCTGTCGCTCATCTGGCCGCGCAGGTCTGGCCGCCACTGAGTCACTGGCCGGGCCGACCCGCGGACGCCATCGTCGGTGGCCTGGCCGTCGAGTCCGGATGGCGTGGGATCGGCATCGAGGAGAAACTGCTCGGGGCGCTAAGGGACGAGATCGCTGGTCGTGATTTCAGCGAAGTAGTAATGATCGGTACCGCCGGGGAGACGCGCCTCGCCTTCTAGCGCATGGCTTCCGCCTCGTGTCGAGGGTCGCCACGACCTTCAGCATCGACCTTGACGTACTTGATACGTGACGACTATCAACACAATTGGAGGCCGCCAAGATCGTCCCCTGCAGCGGTCTCGGCGGCCTCGCTATCTCTATGATGCCCTGATTTCGCGGAATATGCGCCCCCGTTTCCAAGGAATTCGTCGCCCGGCCACCGGTTGGCGCCCGCAAGGTCGGTTGCCTCGTCCGGCTGACGGGCGCAGGCTGGACTGATAGGACCAGCCAGCAAGGAGGGTCGGCATGGCCACATGTGAGGTCTGCGGCAACGACTACTACCTGTCGTTCGAGGTTCACACCGTAGGAGGCAACGTCCACACGTTCGACTCGTTCGAGTGCGCCGTCCACCGACTGGCGCCGGTATGCGAACACTGCCGGTGCCGGATCATAGGTCACGGAGTCGAGGTATCTGGACGGTTCTACTGCAGCGCGCATTGCGCTCGGTCCGAAGATCACGAGCAGGGTCACCAGATCCGTGATGCGGTGGGGTCGCATCCCGGCTGAGCTCGTGCCGAGTGCGGCTCCGGTACTCTCGGCGGCGGACCAGCAGCCGGACCGGACCCGAGCTGACCTGACTTCAAAGGGGTGCATGCGTGCCCGCAATAGTGCTCATCGGCGCTCAGTGGGGCGACGAAGGGAAGGGCAAGGCCACCGACCTACTCGGCGGGCGCAAGGCCGTCGAACGAGCGGGCGGCGGGCTCAGCGTCGTTGACTATGTCGTCAAGTTCAATGGCGGCAACAATGCCGGCCACACCGTGGTGATCGGTGACGAGCGGTACGCGCTCCACTTGTTGCCTTCGGGCATCCTCACGCCAGGGGTCGTACCGGTGATCGCCAACGGCGTGGTCATCGACCTCGGCGTGCTGTTCGACGAGATCGACGCGCTCGAGGCTCGTGGCGTCGACACCTCACGCCTGGTCGTCAGCGCCAACGCGCACATCATTCCGCCCTACAACCGCACCCTGGACAAGGTGACCGAGCGATTCCTCGGCAAGCGCCGCATCGGCACGACCGGCCGTGGCATCGGCCCGACCTACGCGGACAAGATGAGCCGGGTCGGGATCAGAGTCCAGGACCTGTTCGACGAGAAGATCCTCGGCCAGAAGGTCGAGGGCGCGCTCGAGATCAAGAACCAGGTACTGACGAAGATCTACAACCGCCGAGCGGTGACCGTGGACGAAGTCGTCGACGACCTCCTCACCTGCGCGGCCCGGCTCGAGCCGATGGTGGCGGATACGGCACTGCTCCTCAACGATGCCCTCGACGAGGGCAACACAGTGCTTTTCGAGGCCGGCCAGGCGACCATGCTGGACGTCGACCACGGCACGTATCCGTTCGTGACCTCGTCGAACGCTACGGCGGGTGGCGCCTGTACAGGTGCCGGCGTCCCGCCGAATCGGATCGACCGGGTGATCGCGGTGGTGAAGGCCTACACGACACGGGTCGGCGAGGGCCCGTTCCCCACCGAGCTCCTCGACGCGGACGGGGATCGCCTTCGCGACGCGGGCGGCGAGTACGGGACGACGACCGGCCGGCCCCGCCGCTGCGGCTGGTACGACGCGCCGATCGCCCGTTACACGGCACGGATCAACGGAGTGACCGATTTCGTTCTGACCAAGCTCGACACGCTGACCGGATGGGAGCGGATTCCCGTATGCGTCGCGTACGACGTCGACGGCAAGCAGGTGAACGAGGTCCCCATGACCCAGACCGAGTTCCACCACGCCAAGCCGATCTACGAGTTCCTCGACGGATGGGACGAGGACATCAGCGGGGCGCGTGAGCTCGGCGACCTGCCCGCGAGCGCGCAGGCGTACGTCAAGGCCATCGAGGACCTCAGCAGCGCTCGGATAAGTGTGATCGGCGTAGGCCCCGGTCGTGACCAGGCGGTCGTGGTCCACGAGCTCCTGCCGCCTCTCCTAAGCTGAGGGCTCGTGAAGACCTTGGTTGTCGGCTCCGGTGCTCGTGAGCACGCCCTCGTTCGCGGGCTCTTGCGAGACCCCGGCGTCACAGAGGTGCATGCGGCGCCTGGCAACGCCGGCATCGCATCCGACGCCACGGCAACGCATCCAGTCGATGCCAACGACCCTGCCGCCGTCGCCGACCTGGCCCAGCGACTCTCGGCCGACCTTGTCGTGATCGGCCCGGAAGCACCCCTGGTGGCCGGTGTCGCAGACGCGGTCCGTGCCAGGGGCATCGCCTGCTTCGGCCCGTCCGCGCCTGCCGCCAGGATCGAAGGCTCCAAGGCCTTTGCGAAAGAGATCATGGCCGCCGCGGGAGTACCCACCGCGATGGCGGTCGTGTGCGACACCCCTGACGAAGCGGACGCGGCGCTGGACAGATTCGGCCCGCCGTACGTGGTGAAGGACGACGGCCTGGCGGCGGGTAAGGGCGTCGTCGTGACGCGTGATCGCGACGCCGCGCTCGCGCATGCGAAGGCCTGCCAGCGGGTCGTCATCGAGGAGTACTTGGACGGACCGGAGATCTCGCTCTTCTGCATCACGGACGGCCAGTCGGTCGTCCCTCTTACGCCGGCACAGGATTTCAAGCGTGCCTACGACGGCGACCAGGGGCCGAACACGGGTGGGATGGGTGCGTACACGCCGCTGCCGTGGGCGCCGGGCAACCTGGTGCCCGACGTGCTCGAGCGGGTAGTCCAACCGACCATCGACGAACTGCGCCGCCGCGGCACTGCGTACACAGGAGTCCTGTACGCCGGGTTGGCGCTGACCTCCCGCGGGGTTCGCGTGGTCGAGTTCAACGCCCGGTTCGGCGATCCGGAGACCCAGGCCGTGCTGGCCCGGCTGCAAACACCGCTGGGCGCACTGCTCAATGCGGCCGCCACCGGCCGGCTGCGCGACCACCAACTGCCGGCCTGGGAGCCAGGATCGGCGGTGACCGTCGTAATCGCATCGTCCGGTTACCCGGCCTCCCCGCGAGTCGGCGATCCGATCGAAGGACTGGCCGAGGCCGCCGCCGTCGAGGGTGTGGAGATCCTGCACGCCGGTACCCGCATGGACTCCTCGGGAACTCTGGTCAGCAGCGGCGGGCGGGTCCTGTCGGTCACCGCAGTCGGGCCCGACCTGGGGCTGGCCCGCGATCGGGCGTACGCGGCAGCCGCGAGGGTGCGGCTGGCCGGCAGCCATTTCCGGACCGACATCGGACGCGACGCCCTGCTCGGCCACGTCCACGTGCCGACCCGCTGACCTCAAAGCCACCTTCACCAGTTCTCCGCAGTGTTCGCCCTGCCGGCTTTGCCGTGCTGAAATCACGTGGCCACTGGCGCCCACATTCACTACCGTTAGTGTCTTCAGGATGTTGTGAAGATTGTGTGATGTCGGGAGCGCGCATGGCGACGGAGACGCGGATCTACCACAAGTCGCGGCAAGGGCCGGTCGAACGGCCCGTGTCTCGCTCCGGATGGAAGGTGGCCGCCCGGGAGGCGGCACTCATCGGTGTCGCCGCGCTGCTCTACTCTCTCGTCCGCGGATTGACGAACGACCGGGTCGAGGCCGCCTTCGCGAACTCGGAACGGGTCATTTCCTTTGAGCGCCGGCTCGGGCTGTTCGTCGAGACCGACCTTCAGTCGTTCGCGCTGCGGTCCGACGTGGTGCTCGCGATCGTCAACGCCATCTACATCGCCTACTGGCCGTTGGTGTTCGGCACCCTCGCCTGGCTGCTCGTCCGGCGTCCGCGAATCTACCCGCTGTTCCGCAACGCGATCCTGGCCTCCGGCGCGCTCAGCCTCGTTGTCTTCGCGCTGTTCCCGCTCGCACCGCCGCGGTTCGTACCCGAGTACGGCTTTGTGGACACGATCGCCCGAGAGTCGGCGGGATATCGCAGCTTCAACGCCTCGCCGCTGGTGAACGAGTACGCGGCGATGCCGAGCCTGCACTTCGGCTGGGTGCTGCTGCTGGCGATCGCCGTGGCAACGGTCGTGCTGAACCCCTATGTCAGGGCGGTCGCCTTCGCCGTGCCACCGTTGATGTTCGCGGCGATCGTGCTCACCGGCAATCACTACGTCGTCGACGGGTTCGCCGGTGGGGCCATCGTGCTGACGGGCTTGTGGATGGCCGTGGCCTTGCGGAAGCGCCGAACCAACCGGATTTTGCCGGAGAGGGGGTTGCCGGAGAGCTTTGCCCGGCCAACGGACACTGATATGCACGCGAAAGATCCGCACTACCCGTACCCCTAGGCCCCGGTTCGAGCGATTACCTAGGCAGACCGGTCTGCCGAACACGAAGGGTGCAGCGAGCGGATGGCCCGCCGCGACAAGCCGACGACTCCCGACGGGGAGGCGTTCGAGACACTGCTCGCTGCGACGCATTCGAATGCACCCTGGGCGTTCGAGCGGCTGTTCACCACATATGCGCCGCGGGTTCGCGCTTACGTGCGGGCCCGCGGCTCCGCGGAGCCCGAAGAGCTGACCAATGACGTGTTTCTCGCCGTCTTCAACTCGCTCCGCGGGTTCAGCGGCGACGAGGCGGCGTTCCGATCGTGGATCTTCACCATCGCGCGCAACCGCCTGATCGACGAGCGGCGGCGCCTTGACCGCCGGGTCGTGACGGTGTCCGTCGGCGCAGCCGGTGCGCACGATGCCGTCGGCGGTGATGTCGAGGCCGAAGCCCTGGTGAACATCACCAGCGACTGGGTCGCGGATCAGCTTGCCAAACTCTCTCCTGACCAGCGCGACGTCCTTCTGCTGCGCATCGTCGCCGACTGCACTATCGACCAGATCGCCCGGATCCTCGGCAAGCGGCCGGGAGCGGTCAAGGCCTTGCAGCGGCGAGGGCTTGCGGCGCTGAGGGCGATTCTTAACCGCGAAGGCGTACCCCTGGACCAGCCTGCCGACGTTTAGGTGATTGAGATGCGTACCGAATACAGCACCGAGGACCGGCTCGCCGCACTCCTCCACCAGCTCGGCCAGGTCGACGACCTGCCCGGGCCGCGAGTGGTGCGTCCCGCGCTCGCTGCCATCTTCGAGCGCGGAATCCCGACCGACGGCACCGGCCCGCTCGGCGCTGACCTGCCGATACCTAGGAGACGGAGAATGCTCACAGTACTTGGCACCGCGCTGACCACGCTGACGGGGAAGGTGGTGCTCGGCACGGCGATCGCCGCAGCCGGAGTCGGGGCGGCTCACTCGTCCGGCGTCGTCGACGTACCCGGCCTGCCCGACAAGGCTCCTGCCGTCGAGAGCCCTGCCGTCGACACGCCCGCGTCGGACCACGCCGTGGACAGCCCGGGTGGCGGCGACGCGGCGGACGGCCGCGGAGCCGGCAATGACGGCCTCGCACCCGGCGATGCTGGTGTGGACGGCGACGAGGTGTCCGACCGCGCGACCAGCGGCGAGCCGCAGGAAGATGGCAGAGAGTTCGGCACCAGCATTGCCGAGGACGCCACCAGTGGCACCCCGGCCGACGGCGCGGTCGGCGGAACAGACGCCGGGCAACCTGAAACTCCTGCCGGCAACGCCGACACAGCCGACGAGCACGCTCCCGACGAGCTGCCCGCGGGGGGCGGAACGGCCGACGAGCACCTCCCCGACGGCACTCCGTCCACCGACGCGCCGGTGGACCGGCCCTGACAGGCGGGGATCCACACCGACCCTGACGTCCCCCTGGGGCAACTGGCGGGAAGCAGCCGGGCGTGCTGCTTCCCGCCAGTGCGCGACAATGAGCCCGTGCCAGACAAACCCGCGATAACTAACGTCCTCGCCAGCCGGTATGCCTCGCCCGAGCTGATCCGGATCTGGTCTGCCGAGCACAAGGTCGTTCGTGAACGTGAACTCTGGCTCGCGGTACTCAAGGCCCAGCGCGAACTCGGGGTCGCAGTTCCGGACGGCGCGGTGGTGGCCTACGAGGCCGTTGCCGAGAAGGTCGACCTGGCGAGCATCGCCAGCCGCGAGCGCGTCACCAGGCATGATGTCAAGGCACGAATCGAGGAGTTCAACGCCCTCGCCGGGTACGAGTCCGTCCACCAGGGAATGACGAGCCGGGACCTCACCGAGAACGTCGAGCAACTCCTGGTGAAGCGCTCGCTCGAGCTCATCCGAGATCGCAGCGTCGCTGCGCTTGTCCGGCTCGCGCAACTGGCGGCCGAACACGCCACGGTGGTCATGGCTGGTCGCAGCCACAACGTCGCCGCGCAGGCGACGACCCTTGGCAAGCGGTTCGCCTCCGCCGCCGAAGAACTGCTGCTGGCCTACGAGCGGCTCGAGGACCTGCTCGACCGGTACCCGCTCAGGGGTATCAAGGGTCCGGTAGGCACCGCGCAGGACATGCTCGACCTGCTGGGCGGGAATCCCGAGCGGTTGGCGGAGTTGGAGCGCCGGATCGCCGAACATCTCGGCTTCGAACGCGTGCTGACCAGCGTCGGCCAGATCTACCCCCGCTCGCTCGACCATGACGTGCTCTCCGCCCTCGTACAGGTGGCGGCGGGACCGTCCTCGCTGGCGACCACGATCAGGCTGATGGCCGGCCACGAACTCGTGACCGAAGGCTTCCAGCCCGGGCAAGTCGGCTCGAGTGCCATGCCGCACAAAATGAACACCCGGTCGTGTGAACGGATCAACGGGCTGGCGGTTGTGTTGCGCGGGTACGCGGCCATGGCGGCCGAGTTGGCGGGCGGGCAGTGGAACGAAGGGGACGTGTTCTGCTCGGTCGTGCGCCGGGTTGCGTTGCCGGACTCGTTCTTCGCATTGGACGGGCTGTTCGAGACGTTCCTCACCGTTCTCGACGAGTTCGGCACCTATCCGGCCGTGATCGAACGTGAGCTGAACAGGTACCTGCCCTTCTTGGCGACCACCAAGGTGCTGATGGCCGCCGTGAAGCAAGGTGTGGGCCGCGAAACGGCTCATGAGGCGATAAGGGAGCACGCGGTCGCCGTCGCGCTCGACATGCGCGAGCGAGGTGCCGAACGCAACGATCTGCTGGACCGGTTGGCCGCGGACGATCGGCTCCGCCTCAGCCGCGCCGAACTCGATGCTCTCGTCGGCGAGCCGTTGACGTTCACGGGTGCGACCGGGGCGCAGATCGCCGGCATCGTGGCGCGGGTCGAGCAGGTGGCCGCCACCCACCCGGACGCCGCGTCGTACGTCCCATCGCCCATTCTTTGAGCTCGGGCGCGTCAGCGACGTTCGCCGATATGTTTCAGGCTGAGGAAGACTCGGCTACGGTCACCAACGACCTGTTTCGAGTGTGGGGGGAAGCCATGGGTAGCGATCCGGTAGCGCTGTACGTGCGTGCCGCTGACGTATTCGACGCCCACGTGCACGAGGTGCGGCCCGACCAGTGGGGCAATGCGACGCCGTGTACCGAATGGAACGTGCGGCAGCTGGTCAATCACGTAACCGTCGAGGATCTTTGGGTGCCGCCGTTGCTCGCCGGCAGGACGATCGCGGACGTCGGCACTGCCTACGACGGTGACCAGCTCGGCGACGACCCTGCCGATGCCTGGTCCAGGGCGCTGGCCGCGGCCAGACGGGCCGTTCTCGAACCAGGGGCGGCGGACCGCACGGTTCACCTGTCGTACGGTGACGAACGAGCCGGCGAGTATCTCCTCCAGCTGTTCGCCGACCACCTCATCCACGGTTGGGACCTGGCCAGGGCGATCGGCGAGGACACCGAGCTACCGGCCGACCTTGTCGACGAGTGCAGCGCGTACTTCGCCCGGATGGAGGAGACCTACCGGGACATTGGCGCGATAGCGGCGCGTGTCGACGTGCCGGCGGGCGCCGATGCACAGACCCGGCTGCTCGCCGCGTTCGGGAGGAGTACGTCGGTGCCCCTGTGAGGTCCGGCTATCGTCACGGTGGTGAGCGAACGCGAGCTGGCCGGCTTCCGGCACGTCTACTCCGGCAAGGTCCGCGACCTGTATGAGCAGGAGTTCACCGGCCTGCTGTTGATCGTCGCCAGCAACCGGATCTCGGCCTTCGACCACGTGCTCGACACGCCGATCCCCGACAAGGGACGCATCCTGACCGCGATGTCGCTGTGGTGGTTCGAGCGGCTGACCGACATCGTGCCGAACCATGTGGTCTCGACCGACGTGCCCGCCGAAGTCGCCGGCAGAGCCGTGCTGTGCGAGCGACTGGCGATGATTCCGGTCGAGTGCGTTGCCCGCGGGTACCTCACCGGGTCGGGCCTCGTGGACTATCGGGCCACCGGGGCGGTATGCGGAGTCGGACTCGCGCCCGGTCTGGTCGACGGATCCCGACTGCCCGAGCCGATCTTCACGCCCGCCACGAAGGCCGTCCAGGGAGAGCACGACGAGAACGTCGACTTCGAGTACGTGTCGAACGTGACCGGGCCGGCGGTCGCACACGAGCTGCGGCGGCTCACCCTGGCCATCTACCGGCGCGGCGAGGTGCTCGGCCGCGAGAGAGGCATCCTGCTGGCCGACACCAAGGTGGAGTTCGGTAAGCGAGCGGACGGCACGGTGGTGCTCGCCGACGAGGTTCTGACTCCCGACTCCTCGCGGTTCTGGCCGGCCGACGGGTGGTCCCCTGGCCGCGCGCAACCGTCGTTCGACAAGCAGTTCGTCCGGGACTGGTTGACCTCACCGGCGTCCGGGTGGGACCGCGGCTCGGGCGAACGACCGCCGCCGTTGCCGGACGACGTGGTCGCCCGGACCAGGGAGCGCTACATAGAGGCGTACGAGCGCATCACGGGACGTGCGTTCGGTTAGGTCGACCGTCGGCGCGGCGGTGACGTACAGCCCCGGGTGTTAGGGTCACCGACCGTGGCGGTGCGTGGTTACCTCGGCCGGTACGGACCGGACATCGGGCTCCTGACCGGTGAAGCCGGCGCGCTGGTGGTGCGGCCAGGCCCGGCCGCCACCGACCCGTCGTACCTCGCCTTCTCGCCTGCGGGATTCCTCTATGCCGCGATCGAGTCCGACAAGGGCGGCGCCGTCGGCGCCTACGCCATCGACGGCGATGGGCTGCGTCCACTGGGGCAGCGACCGACAGGCGGCGCCGGTACCTGCCATGTCTCGGTCCACCCGGCCGGCTTCGTCCTGTCCGCGGATTACCGAAGCGGGACGATCGCCGTCCACCCCATCGAGGCCGACGGCAGTCTGGGGGACCGTACCGACCTCGTGCATCACGAGGGCGGCGGACCCGATCCCGACCGGCAAGATAGTTCGCACGCGCACATGGTCGTGACCGAACCGTCCGGCGACTACGTGCTCGCCGTCGACCTCGGTACCGACACCGCCTATCGGTACCGGCTCTCCGACGGCCGACTCCGGGCCGTCGCGCAAGCCCGCGTTCCCGCCGGCGCCGGACCGCGCCATGTCGCCTTCCACCCGGCCGGGCGGTTCGGGTACATCGCCAACGAACTGGACTCGAGTGTCTCGGTACTCGACCTGGCCTCGTTCACGGTCGGCGCGACCGTACGGACGCAACCGAGCGACGACCCGCGACCGAGCGCCCCGTCAGCCATCCGGGTAGCGGCCGACGGGCGCTTCTGTTACGTCGCGAACCGCGGTCCCGACACCGTCGCCGTCCTTGCCATCTCAGCGGACGGCGCCGACCTGCGGCTGGCCGCAACCGTGCCCAGTGGGGGCGAGCACCCACGGGATCTCGTGCTGGCAGGTGGGTACATGTATGTCGCGAACCAGCATTCGAACACCGTGACGACGTTCCGGACGGATACCGAAACCGGACGGCCGGAGCCCTTCGGTGCGTCCCTGCGAACCGCCCGGCCCTCCTGCCTGCTGTTCCCGCCGGCTAGCTGACGACCGCGGCGATCGCGGACTCGAGCAACGCGCCGACATCGCCGAGCAGATGCCGGCCCTGCCGGACGACCTGCCTACCACCGACGACGACCGTGTCGATGTCGGCAGCGGTCGCAGCCATGACCACCTGCTCGGGCCGGCTGCCGGCGGTCCGCGGCGTGTCGAGCCGGACCGCTACGAGATCACACAGCGACCCTGGGGAGATCCGGCCCGCCTCGGGCCAGCCCAGCGCAGTATGCCCTGCCTCCGTGAGGGCCGTCACCAGTTCGGCCGGCGTGAACCGGCCACGCTCGAGTGTGGCGAGTCGCTCGTTCATCTCCAGGGCACGAGCCTCCTCGAACAGGTCGACGACTGCATGCTGGTCAGAACCCAGGGCCAGCGGAGCGCCCGCGTCGAGCAGTGCGCGCGCGGGGCCCATCCCGTCGGCGAGATCGCGCTCGGTGGTCGGGCAGAATGCCGCCGTGACCCGGGCCGCGCCGAGTTGTGCGATATCTGACTCGGTCAGGTGGGTGGCGTGGACGGCGGTGGTCAGCGGGCCCAGGACGCCGTGGTCGGACAGCAACCGGGTGGGCGTCGCCCCATAAGCGGCCAGGCATGCCTCGTTCTCGGCCGGCTGCTCGGACAGGTGAACGTGCAGCGGGTGCCCGGCCGATGCCGTGACGACCGTGGGAATCTGCTCGGCGGGCACGGCCCGTACCGAATGGATCGCGGCACCGATGCGGGTCGTGGCATCTGTCGGCAGGCCGGCCATCCGTTCGGCCCAGCGGTCCGCGTCCCCGTCGCCGAATCGGCGCTGCGCGGGGTCGAGGGGCCGGTCGAATCCACCGCTCAGGTAGCAGGTGTCGAGAAGCGTGAGCCTTATGCCGGCGATCCGTGCGGCCTCCGTGAGCGCCTCACCCATCGCGTTCGGCTCGTCGTACGGGTCTCCGTCCGGCCGGTGATGGACGTAGTGGAACTCCCCGACACACACCACGCCGGCGAGGGCCATCTCGGCATACACCGCGGTGGCCAGCCGCCGGTACGAGTCGGGATCCAACCGCGTGGCCACCGCGTACATCTGCTCGCGCCATGTCCAGAACGTCCCGCCGCCACCGTGCGTGCGTCCGCGCAGCGCCCGATGGAAGGCGTGGGAGTGGACGTTCGCGAACCCGGGCAAGGTGAGCCCGGGCAGCCGGACGTCGGTTGGCTCAGGTTCGGCTGCGGGCTCGACGCTCGCGATACGGCCGGCGCCGTCCGTCGTGATACGTACCCGGCCGGAGACTCCGCCGGGCAGCCAGGCGTGCTCGCACCAGAAGACCGTCACGGTGCGATTCTGCTGCCCCCACACGCTGATCATGCAGAAGTGGGGCGACACGCCGGCTGGGCTCGCGCAGCCGCCGGTCTGCCTGAGCGCCACCACCGGCGTGTCGCCCCACTTCTGCATGATCAGCGAGGTGGATGGAGAGCGTCCGCGGGCGGACGACGAACAGCAGCGCCGTGAGCGAGCCCGCCGTAGCCGCCGCCATGACCGCCGCCATCGGCACCGCACTGGATGTGCCCATGGCGCCGACGAGCGGAGCGGTCATCGCACCGAACGCGAAGTTCGATGCGCCGATCAACCCGGCCGCCGTTCCGGCGCTGCGGCCATGGTTGGCCAGGGCAAGAATCGGGACGTTGGGCAGCGTGAAGCCCACCATCGACAGGATCGCGAACAGCGGGACCACGATGCCGGCCAACCCGAACGCGCCGGTCACCGCGTTGATCAGCAGTGTGGCAGCGGCGATCGTCGCGACCGTGACGCCGCCGGCCACGACCCGGTGCGGGCCGTACCGGACAGCGATCTTCGCGTTGATCTGCGTGGCCAGTACCAGACCCACCGAGTTGATCCCGAACATCAGGCCGTAGTCCTGCTCGGACAGTCCGTAGACCTCCTGCATCACGAACGACGAGCCGGAGATGTAGGCGAACAGCGCTCCCATCATCAGCCCGCCGGTGAGCATCAGACCGATGAACGTGCGCTCGCGGATCAGGCGGCCGTACGTCCTGACGGTGTCCTGCACTCCACCGCGCCTGCGGCCTTCCGGCGGCAGGGTCTCACGCAGCCCGATGGTCACGATGGCGATAAGAACAGCGCCGATGGCCGCGAGCACCCAGAAGATGCCCCGCCAGTCGGTGAACCGCAGCAACTGTGCACCCAATGTCGGCGCGAGGATCGGCGCCACGCCGGTGACAAGCATGAGCCGCGAAAGCATCGTGACGCCCGACACCCCGGCGAACAGGTCGCGGACCACCGCCATCGCGATCACCGCACCGGCCGCGGCCGCCATGCCCTGTAGTACGCGCAGAACGCCGAGGATGGCCACGTTCGGAGCCACGGCGCAAAGGATCGACACGATCACGTGAACGGTCACCGCGCCGATGAGCGGCCGCCGGCGGCCTAGCTGGTCCGACAGCGGGCCTACGAGCAATTGACCGGCCGCAATGCCGATCAACGTGCCGGTGAGCGTGAGCTGGACGGCCGACTCGGCCGCGGCAAGATCGTCGGCAATGGCGGGGAACGCCGGCAGGTAGGTGTCGATGGTCAGCGGTCCGAGCGCGGTGAGTGAGCCAAGTACAAGCACCAGCCGGATCCGCTGCCACGTCGAGAGCTCGTGGCCAGGCACGGGCAGGCCCCCAGAAGGTGGTGAAGCGGCGAACAGATGGCCGCAGCGACATTGCCCGGCCCAGTCAGTATCAACCGTCGACTAGGCGGCTGTCATCCCGATTAGCGCAACCAATGCGCTCACCCGATCACGGCCGGTGCGCTCTCGGCTCCGGGCGCAGCCACACCCCGGTCTTGGGTCGCAGGGTGATGAGCGGTTCCAGCCGCACCGGCCGGTCCGGAACCCGCGACAGCCGCCAGCGCCGCGCGATCGTGGCCATCACGAGCACTCCTTCGGTCCAGGCGAAGCCCTCACCTATGCAGCGGCGCAGCCCGGCGCCGAACGGGAAGTACGCCCATCGCGGCCGGTCCTTTGCACTGCCGTCAAGCCAGCGATCAGGTACGAACCGCCCGGGGTTCGGCCACCAACGAGGGTCCCGGTGCGTGACCCATTGGGACAGCAGCGCGAGCTCGCCTGCCCGGACGGTGCCGCCGTTCACGGGATGGTCGGCGATCGCCTCCCGGCCCATCAACCAGGCCGGCGGGTACAGGCGCAGCGCCTCGGCGAACACGGCGCGGCACAATTCGAGCCGCTCCACGTGTTCCGGGTGCGGGCGTTCATCGGCGCCTAGCACCTCGTCCACCTCGCCGTGTAACCGCGCCTCCACCTCCGGCTCGCCCGCCAGCAGGTGGAAGGCGAAGGCAAGCGCGTTCGCCGTCGTCTCGTGCCCCGCCAGCAGCAGCGTTACGGCATGATCCCGGATCTCCACGTCCGAGAGCCGCTCGGACCCGTCGCCATGAACCAGTGCCGAGAGCAGGTCACCGGCGTCGGCGCCGTCGGCTCGACGCTGGGTCACGACCCGATCGACCAGGCCGTGCAGCGCATCGCGGCCGCGGTGCAGCCGCCGCGCGGGCCCGAACGGCAAGGCCTGCAGGCGCCAGCCGAACGGCAGGAATGCCAGCTTGTACGCACTAAGCAGGTCGGCCAGCGCGCGTTCGACGGTTGCCACGTCGTGGTCGTCGACATCCGTGCCCAGCAGCGTCCGCCCCGCTGACGCGAGAGTGATCCGGACCGTCTCAGCATGGACGTCGATGGGGACGCCGGGCGCCCACATCTCGGTCGCGAGCGCAGCCTGCTCGATCATCGTTTCGGCGTAACCTGCGATCCGTCTGGAATGGAATGCCGGCTGGACGAGCCGGCGGTGCCGGCGGTGCGTCTCAGCGTCGGACGTCAGCAACCCGTCACCGAGCACGACCCGCGCCCGTTGCAGAACCGGCCCCTTCTTGAACCTATCGGCCGACGTCACCAGCACCTCGTGGACCTGGTCCGGGTGGGTGAGAAGCCAGCCGTCGTACGGGCCCAGCCGGAGCCGTACGGCGTCGCCCTGCGTGCGCGCGAGTTCGGTCAGGAACCCCAGCCGGTCCGCGCCGAACGCCAGCAAGTCGCCCACCACCGGTAACGAACGCAGCGCCATGCCAGCAACGCTACGCATACTCCGGCGTTCTGCGGATCAGGAGTCCTCGTCGGTTACCAGATCGGCGACCACCGCCGTCAGCGCCTTGACGCCTGCGGCACAGTCGTCACGCTCGGCGTGCTCCAGCGGCGAATGCGACGTGCCCGTCGGGTTCCGGACGAACACTATGGCGGACGGGATGCCCGCCTCCGCCAGGATGCCTGCGTCATGCCCGGCCCCGGTCGGAATCGTCGGTGGATCTCCCAGGATCCCTGCCAACCTAGCGCGCAACGTCGCGTCGAACGTTGTGAGCGCGGTCCAGGACTCCTCGGTGACGCGCGTACCGCCACGCTGACGCCCGAGGTCACCGGCGATGTCGTCCACCACGGCTCGGACCCGTTGCTCGTCGGCGCCGCGGACGTCGAGCCAGGCGGTGACACCGCCGGGGATCGCGTTGACACCGTTCGGATCGACGCGCACCTTGCCCATGGTGGCCAGCGCATCGTGCCGGATTGCGGATTCACGCGCCGCCAGGACGGTCGCCGCGAACGAAAGCATGGGATCGTCTCGGTCTTCGAGCCGGGTGGTTCCCGCGTGGTCGGCCCGGCCGGTGAACTCGATCCGCCACCGACCATGCGGCCAGATGCCGCTGGCCAGGCCGAGAGGGACGCCCAACCCGGCCAGGCCGTACGCGGGTCCGTCCGCGGTCTCCACCCGGACCCGACCCTGCTCGATATGCAGTTCGACGAAGCGGCCGATCCTGGCCAGCCTGGCCGGGTCCGCGCCGAGGTTGGCGGGTTCGTGACCGGCCGCCGCCATCGCGTCGGCCATGGTCGTCCCGTCGCTGTCGCGCAAGGCCCGTGCTCTGCCCGCATCGAGGGCACCGGTCATGAGCCGGGACCCGCCGCAGGCGACGCCGAACCGCGCGCCCTCTTCGTCCGAGAACGCCACTACCGCGACCGGGCGTACCGGCGTTAGGCCGGTGGCTCGCAGGTCGTCGAGCGCGGCGAACGCCGACACCACTCCGAGCGGCCCGTCGTACGCGCCGCCGTCCGGCACGGAGTCCAGGTGAGATCCGATGACCACGGCGTCACCGGCGGCCGGATCTCCCCACCAGGCCCACAGGTTGCCATTGCGATCGGTCTCGACGTCCATGCCGCGGTCTTCGGCGGCGGCGGTGAACCAGGCTCGGCATGCCAGGTCGGCCGGCGTCCAGGCGAAGCGGCGGTATCCGCCCGTCCGATCGTCCCGGCCTATCGGCAGCAGATCGTCCCAGAGGGCGTCGAACGTCACGGCCGGTCACTCCGCGGCCGACCAGTGGGAGGCCCACCAGGCCTATCGGCGCCGTACCACCCGCACGCGCCTGGTACGACAGGCACAGGCATGCTGAACGTGATCATTCGGCCTCGCGCATTGGGATGCGGACGGCACGCGCGTCGGCGACCTGGACGGCCCGGTCGTAGCCGGCGTCGACATGCCTGATCACGCCCGTCGCGGGATCGTTGGATAGCACTCGAGCGATCTTCTCGCCGGCCAGCGGCGTGCCGTCGGCAACTGTCACCTGCCCGGCATGGATCGACCGTCCCATGCCGACCCCACCGCCGTGGTGGATCGACACCCATGTCGCACCGGACGCCGTGTTGACCAGCGCGTTCAGTAGCGGCCAGTCGGCGATGGCGTCCGAGCTGTCGGCCATCGCCTCTGTCTCGCGGTACGGCGAGGCCACCGAACCGGCGTCCAGATGATCGCGGCCGATCACGATCGGCGCCTTGAGCTCTCCTGCGGCGACCATGTCGTTGAACCGGCCGCCGGCCCGGTCACGTTCGCCGTAGCCGAGCCAGCAGATCCGCGCCGGAAGGCCCTGGAAGTGCACCTTCTCGCCGGCCATCCGGATCCACCGGGCCAGCGGTTCATTCTCGGGGAACAGGTCCAAGATCGCCCGGTCGGTCGCCGCGATATCCGCGGGATCGCCCGACAATGCCGCCCACCGGAACGGTCCCTTGCCCTCACAGAACAGCGGCCGGATGTACGCCGGGACGAACCCGGGAAAGTCGAAGGCGCGTCCGTAACCGGCCAGTTGCGCCTCACCGCGGATCGAGTTGCCGTAGTCGAACACTTCGGCACCGGCGTCCAGGAATCCGACCATCGCCTCGACGTGGACGGCCATGGACTCGCGGGCCCGCTGGGTGAACCCGGCCGGGTCCTTCGTGCGCTCGGCGTCCCAATCGTCGAACGGCACGCCTAGCGGCAGGTACGCGAGCGGATCGTGGGCACTTGTCTGATCGGTCACGATGTCGATCTCGGCACCGCGAGCCAGCAGGGAGGGGACGAGGTCGGCCGCGTTGCCCAGAACTCCGATGGACAGTGGGCGGCGGGCGTCCCGAGCGTCGTACGCGAGCCGCAGCGCCTCGTCGACCGAATCGGCCTGGACATCGAGGTAGCGGTGGTCGAGCCGGCGGGCTATGCGGGACGGGTCGCACTCGACGACGATCGCGACACCCTCGTTCATCGTCACGGCGAGTGGCTGAGCGCCGCCCATGCCGCCAAGGCCGGCGGTGAGGGTGATGGTGCCGGCAAGAGAGCCCCCACCGTGTTGTTGCCCGTCGCCGCGGGCGCCGGCGAGCTTGGCAGCGACGGCGGAGAATGTCTCATAGGTGCCTTGGAGAATTCCCTGGGTTCCGATGTAGATCCACGAGCCGGCCGTCATCTGGCCGTACATGGTCAATCCCAGCGCCTCGAGCCGGCGGAACTCCTCCCAGGTGGCCCAGTCTCCGACCAGGTTCGAGTTCGCGATGAGCACGCGTGGGGCCCACTCGTGGGTGCGCAGCACGCCGACCGGCCGGCCCGACTGGACCAGCATCGTCTCGTCGCGCTCCAGGGTGGTGAGGGTGCGAACGAGGGCATCGAAGGACGCCCAGTCGCGAGCCGCCTTTCCCGTGCCGCCGTACACCACGAGTTCGTCGGGGTGCTCGGCGACCTCCGGGTCCAGGTTGTTCTGCAACATCCGGAGGGCGGCTTCCTGCGGCCAGCCCTTGGCGGTCAGGGTGTCGCCGTGGGGAGCCCGCACGGGACGGGGACCTGCATTCATCGGGATCGCTCCTTCCACATACCTAGCTCAACGGCCCGACCGCCGACTCGGCGGCCGCGATGATGGTTCCGTCCCGGACCAACTCGACGACGGCGTCGATCTCAGGGGCCAGATACCGGTCGGTCCCCGGTCCGGGAACCTGCGCCCGGATGGCATCGCGCACCGCCCCGGTGCCCGCCGCCGGCTCCAGCGGTGCTCGCAGGTCGAGGGCACGAGCGGCGGTCAGCAGTTCGACGGCGAGCACCCTGCCCAGCCCGTCGACAGCCCGGCGCAGCTTGCGGCCGGCGTTCCAGCCCATCGACACATGGTCCTCTTGCATCGCGCTGGACGGGATCGAGTCCACGGACGCCGGCACCGCCAGTCGTTTGAGCTCCGAGACGATGGCGGCCTGGGTGTACTGCCCGATCATGTGGCCGGAGTCGACGCCGGGATCGTCGGCCAGGAAGGCCGGTAAACCCCCGCTGCGAGCCACGTCGAGGAACCGGTCGGTGCGGCGTTCGCTGATGCTGGCCAGATCTGCGGTCGCAATCGCGAGGAAGTCCAGGACGTACCCGACCGGCGCGCCGTGGAAGTTGCCGTTGGACTCCACCCGGCCGTCCTGCGTCACCACCGGGTTGTCTATCGCCGCGGCAAGCTCTCGGGACGCGACAGCCTCGGCGTGCGCCAACGTGTCCCGCCCCGCCCCGTGCACCTGCGGCGCGCACCGCAGTGAGTACGCATCCTGCACCCGCGTGCAGTCCGGTCCGCGATGGCTGGCCACCACTCCGGATCCGGCCAGCAGCATCCGCAGGTTCGTGGCCGACGCCGACTGGCCCGGGTGCGGCCGCAGATCCTGTAGATCCGCGGCGAACACCCGATCCGTGCCGAGCAGAGCTTCGACACTCATCGCCGCCGCCACATCGGCGGTGCGAAGCAACCTATGCAGGTCGTGAGCGGCCAGGATCAGCATGGCCAGCATCCCGTCCGTGCCGTTGATCAGCGCCAGGCCCTCCTTCTCGGCGAGCTCGACCGGCTCGATACCGGCGGCCCGAAGCGCCTCGCCGGCGTCAACGAGCTCCCCGGCCGCGGTGCGTACTTCGCCCTCGCCCATCAGGGCGAGAGCGCAGTGGGCGAGCGGTGCAAGGTCTCCCGAGCAGCCCAGGCTGCCGAACTCACGGATGACGGGTGTGATGCCGGCGCCGAGCATCGCCGCGTACGTCGTGGCGGTGACGGGACGGACGCCGGTGCGGCCGGTCGCGAGGGTGGACAGGCGCAACAACATCAACCCCCGGACGACCTCGCGCTCCACCTCGTCGCCCGATCCGGCGGCGTGGCTTCGGATGAGGCTGCGCTGAAGCTGCGCCCGGCGGTCGACAGGAATATGTCGGGTGGCCAGCGCTCCGAACCCAGTCGAAACTCCGTAATACGGCAGGTCGGCCGCGGCAAGGTGCTCGACGACCTCCCTGGTCTTGGCGATGGCCGCGAGCGCCTGGTCAGTTAGCTCGACCCTGGCGCCGTGCCGAGCGACGGCGACGACGTCCGCCGGTGAGAGTGGGCCGGTCCCCACGTGAACGGTCATGGGGCTATTCCATCCCGTCGCCGCCACCGAACCAAAGCGGCTTGTCGACACGGCACCCGCACCAGCGGCCCGACCCGGCCGCCATTGCGTGGGACGCGACCGCCAGGCTCACCAACCGCCTGCGCGGGCACATCGGCGCGGCGGTGACCGGCGGGACGTCATCACGGCAACCTCGCCAGCCGGAAATACGCCCTTTGTGACATGCGTCTCGATAACCGGTCGAACCGGTCGGCCCAGCGCTGCATGCGGTGTGCTCGAATCAGCTCCTGGGCCAGCCTCTCGTGCTCGCCGAGCTCATGGCGGATCGCCTTGTGCGGCACGGCAGGAAAGTGAATCTCAAGATCGGTATGGGTGGGCAGCATCGTCTTCCTCCACGAGTGAACCTAGCGGCGGGCACTGACAGAAATCGTCGAACTTGAAGTGCAGTTGAGGTCAAGCTCGGCGGATCGCGACCGAACCGCTGACGGAGCGAGCCCGCACAACCAGCCGGCGCTCGTCCCCTTCCGCGGGCCCGTCGGAAGGCTCCAGTTCAGAGCTGACCTGACCGGTGATCGATGAGCAGTCCAGCAGCGTCGCGGTGCCGCCGGCGATGCCGATCGCGACGTCGCCGGTGGCGGTCTTGGCCTGTAGCTCGCCGGCGGACGCGTTGCTCACCGTCACGTCGCCGGAGGCCGTCTTGAGGTGAATTTCGCCCTCGACCGATCCGAGCTCGAGATCACCCGACGCGGACGACACGCGACCACGTCCGGCCAACTCCGACAGGTGAACGTCCCCAGATGCGGTCTCAACACGCGCGTCTTCATGGCAGCGTTCGACCGCAATGTCGCCCGAGCCTGTCTTCACGGCGGCAGCATTCACCAGGCCGATCCGGACGTCGCCGCTACCGGTGCCGATGCTCGCGTCATGAGCTGCGTCGACCCAGACGTCGCCTGAGCCGGTGGTCACCTTCACGTCGCCGAACTTTCCATCGAGCCGCACGTCGGCAGACCCGGACTTGGTGACCACTGTGCTCTCAGCGGGCACCTGTGCAACCACGATCACGTCGGGATGCCGCTGGAAACCCATCGTCCGCGGCACGTCGATCCGAAGCGCGTTGCCGCGCAGATCGACCCGAGCGCGGGCGATCAAATCAAGCGCATCCGGGTCGCCCGCCGGGTCCGGCTGGAGCCGCACGATCGCCTCGGTGACATCACCAGTGGTGATGGCGATCTCGCCACTGCCGAGTTCAACTGATACCTGAAGCGGTTCGGATACCTCGAAGGTGCGGACGGACTCGCTGCTGGTGGTGGACATCTTTCGGCACCTTTCGGTAGTTGGGGTTATCGCTGCCAGCCGGTGAGCCGCTGACCGAACACGCGGGCCTCCCGGGACGGTCGAGCCTGGCGATCCGGCGGCGCGTCGAGCATCTGCGCCACAGCCCGAACCAGCCAGGCGTTGACGGACTGCCCGGAGGCTGCGGCGGCTTCTTCGACTCGGGTCTTCATGGACTCCGGAAGCCGGAGCGACACGCGGGCCACGCCTTCCTCCCTGTCGGCGGCAGCCGAGGCGGAAGGCTCATCCGATTCCGGTTCCGGCCTCGTGGTCGCGGTCTCACCGACGACAAGCTCCGGATCGCGGCCGCGCAGCCGGACTTCGACGACGCCCGCCGCGAGCTGTTCGGTGATCTCGGCCGCCGCTACGCCGAGCGCCTCCAGCAGGACCATCCGCAGCGACGGCTCGATCGCGTATGAAAGTCGGCTGGCCGCATCACGCACCTCGGCCGAGCCGGCTTCCGCGGCGGCAGCGAGGTCTCTTCGAAGATCGTCGACGTACGGCGCCAAGTCCATGACGCCATCATGACGTCATAATGGCGTCATGTCAAGCGTCAGTGTGGCGTCACGCTTGTGCGAGAGTGGCGCCGAGCATGGCGCCGGGTGTGAGCTGCCGGGTGGCTGTCGACGTGCCTGCAGAACGCAACACCCGGGTGCTGCGCTGAAGCGAGCGCAGGCGCGCCGACTTACTCCGTCGCCGGAGCCGGCCTATCGGCAGTGGGATCGGTCGGCATGCCGGCCTCGCCACGCTTGACCCCCGCGAGCAGCAGTTGCGCGACGTCGACGACTTCCACACCTTCGCCCTGGCCGTCGGCTTGGGCCTGAGTGAGCCCGTCCGACAGCATGACCCGGCAGAACGGGCACCCGATCGCGATCGCCTCCGCGCCCGTGGCCAGGGCTTCTTCGGTGCGTTCTGTGTTGATCCGCTTGCCGATGCGTTCTTCCATCCACATGCGCGCCCCGCCGGCGCCGCAGCAGAACGACCGGTCGGAGTTGCGGGGCATCTCGCGCAGTTCGACACCCGGCAATGCGCCCACGAGCTCACGCGGCGGCTCGTACACCTTGTTGTGCCGGCCGAGGTAGCAGGGGTCGTGGTAGGTGACCGGACGTCCGGCGACCTCGCCGTCTGCCGGTGCGACCGGCGTCAGCTTGCCTTCCCGCACCAGCCGGTTGAGCAGCTGGGTGTGATGGACGACCTCCAACTCGAGGCCCAGCTGTGCGTACTCGTTCTTGAGGGTGTTGAAGCAGTGCGCGCAGGTCGCGACGATTCGTAGCGCCTTGGTCTCTCGGAGTACCTCGACGTTCTGCATCGCCAGCTGCTGGAACAGGAACTCGTTGCCCGACCGGCGGGCGGGATCGCCGCTACAGGTCTCACCGTCGCCGAGCACGGCGAACGACACCCCGGCAGTGTGCAGTAACTCCGCGACGGCTTGGGTGGTCTTCTTGGCCCGGTCCTCGAATGCCCCGGCACACCCCACCCAGAACAACCAGTCGACCTCGTCGAGGGATTCGACGTCCACACCCACCTGGGCCACGTCGAACGGCAGGTCGGCGGCCCACTCCATCCGCTTGGACTGGTTGACGCCCCACGGATTGCCGGCCTTCTCCAAGTTCCTGAACAGCCCGTTCAACTCCGATGGGAACTCGGTCTCGATGAGGGTTTGGTACCGGCGCAGGTCGAGGATGTGGTCGACGTGCTCGATGTCGACCGGGCACTGCTCGACACACGCGCCGCAGGTGGTGCACGACCACAGCACGTCCGGATCGACGACACCGCCGGCCTCACCCGGGCCGACCAGCGGCCGTTCGGCTTCGGCGAGCGCCGCCGCCGGCACGCCGGCCAATTGTTCCGGCGTGGCCGTCTCGTCGCCCATCATGTCCTTGCCGCCGCCGGCGAGCAGGTAGGGCGCTTTGGCGTAAGAGTGATCGCGCAGGCCCATCACCAGCAACTTCGGAGATAGCGGCTTTCCGGTGTGCCAGGCCGGGCACTGCGACTGGCAACGCCCGCATTCGGTGCAGGTGGTGAAGTCGAGCAAGCCCTTCCAGGTGAAGTCCTCGACCTTGCCGACACCGAGCGCGGCGTCCTCGTCCAGATCTTCGATGTTCTCGAAGTCGACCGGTGCGCCATTGACCGTCAGCGGCTTGGCAGCACCCAGCGCCGTCCCGCCGTCGGCTTCCCGCTTGAAGTAGACATTCGGGAACACAAGGAACCGGTGCCACGCCACACCCATGGTCAGGTTCACCGAAATCGTGATCAGCCATGCCATCGAGATCGCGATCTTCAGGCCCGCGACCGCATAGACCCAGGTGTCCAAGGTCGCTGTCGACGCTCCGCCGAACAACTCGCCGATCCAGAACGTCAACGGGAAATGCGTGCGATCACCTTGTCCGAGCGCGTACTCCAAGCCGCGTAGCACCACGATGCACAGGCCGACGCCGACGATCGTCCACTCCACGTAGTAGGCCTGCCACATCGTCGACCCGGAGAACCGGGACGACCGGCCAAGCCGATTCGGGTGCCGCACCAGCCGAACCACGATCAACGCGGCGATGCTCACCAGCATCACCCAGCCGATGATCTCGATGAGCCACTCGAGGGGACGCCAGTGCCCGATCACCGGCAAGGCGAACCCGCTGTCGAAGATCTGCCCGTAAGCGGTCACGAGCGTCACGAACAGCAGAATGAATCCGGCGAACACGAACCAGTGCGCGGCGCCGATCCACGTCCACTTCAGCATCCTGGTGTGGCCGACGGTCTCGCGCAGCATCGTCACGGCCCGCTGGGCGGGACTGTTCGTACGCTCGAACGCCGGCCGGCCGAGGCGGATGACCGCGAACATCTGCGACATCGCCCGCGCC
This sequence comes from Jiangellaceae bacterium, assembly GCA_036373915.1. GTDB lineage: Bacteria > Actinomycetota > Actinomycetes > Jiangellales > Jiangellaceae > JASLBX01. Next base: position 58,696 of record DASUUU010000082.1, read on the forward strand.
GCCAACGCGACGGCAACGACCGTGAGCGCCAGGGAGACAACAATCGCTGCGGCCTGCATACGCTTCCTATTCGAAGTCGGTCAGCTGAACTGAATCCTACTCGCCAGTAACTTTTTAGATCTTCGTCCGGTGGAAGTTAAGGTACGACCGGCTCGGTGTCGGGCCACGCTGTCCCTGGTACCTGGAGCCGGTGCGGCCGGAGCCGTACGGTTCCTCGGCCGGACTGGACAGGGCGAAGAAGCACAGCTGGCCGATCTTCATGCCAGGCCACAGCTTGATCGGAAGTGTCGCGACATTCGACAGCTCCAGGGTGAGGTGGCCGCTGAAGCCCGCGTCGATGAACCCTGCGGTGGAGTGCGTCAGCAGACCGAGCCGGCCGAGGGAGCTCTTGCCTTCGAGCCGAGCCGACAGGTCGTTCCCGAGGGTAACCACCTCGTACGTCGAGGCGAGCACGAACTCGCCTGGGTGCAGGACGAAGGGCTCCTCGCCGGCCGGCTCGACGAGCCTGGTCAGGTCGGGTTGATCTTCGGCGGGGTCGATGTGCGGGTACCGGTGGTTCTCGAACACCCGGAAGTAGCGGTCCAGCCGCAGGTCGATACTGGACGGCTGCACCATGTCTGGGTCGAACGGCTCGAGGATCACCCGCTTGGCGTCGACGGCGGCTCTGATGTCCCGATCCGACATAAGCATGCCGCGACCCTACCCACGCCTGAGCGCCGCATCACCTTGCGGACCGGACTCGTTACCTCGCCTCTTACGCGCGGCCGGATCGCCCAGGCAGTGCCGATCACCGCCAGGTCGCCTCACGTCGATTCGGATCATTGCGAGTTACGACCGGGGTGCGTATTCGAAAGCCGGCAGATCCACACGGTCCAGGCGAAGCACACATTTCGCCGCTTGACGCCGCAGGGGGTATGCTAGCTCGCCGATCGCTACCGTCGCCGGTAGCCAATGCGGGTGTAGTTCAATGGTAGAACTTCAGCTTCCCAAGCTGACAGTGCGGGTTCGATTCCCGTCACCCGCTCCAGCCACATCACCGCAGGTCAGCGGTATGTTGCGACAATCCGGCATCACCCGACATGTGGTGCGGCGCATCAGAGTCGTCTTTCGTCATCATCGATGCAACGAAGTGACGCATCCACTCGGACGATCCCGGCACTATTCAGGGGCAGAGTCCGTCGACTGGTCCATGAGGTAGATGGTGGCCCCGCCCGGGTCTTGATAGGTGGCCAGGAAGCCGCCGGGGATCTCCGAGGGCTCTTCGACCACGGCCAGCGTCTCGGGCCGCGCGGCATGGAATGAATTGACGCTGTCGACGACGAAGAGCGGACCGACGGGCGCATCGGGGTCGTTGGCGTCGAGCATGACCTGCACGTCGCTGTTCGGCAGGGTCAGAGCAACGGTCGCCTCGCCCTCGCGCCACACCTCGGTGAAGCCGAGGGTGTCGCGGTAGAGGGCGAGCGAGGCGTTCAGGTCAGAGGTTGGGACGAGCAGGAACTCGAGCTTCATGGCGGGCCCTTCCGTGTCGTAATTGGATTATGGCTAAGCATAACTGCATTATGTTCCTATGCGCGAGTGGCTCCCGGTATCGACCTCCCCGAAGGGCAGGCTCGCGCTCGCCGCGGTCAAGAAGTTCGGTGCGCGCCCATATGACGAGGTCACGGTCGGCGAATTGGCCGCTGCGGCCAAAGTCACCACCGGCGCGCTATACCACCACTTCGGCAGCAAGCTCGGGCTCTATGGGTTCGTGCGGGAGGACGTCGAGCGGCGCCTACTGGACCGGATGGAAGGTGCAGTCGCGGCTCTTGGGGACGGGGCGGATCGCTCCGCGGGCGTGAGAGCCGCGCTGCTGGTCGGGTTCGACTTCGCCGTAGGCGGAGGTTTCCTCCGAATCCTGGGCGCACCGCCCGCGGGAGCGGAACGCGATCGGCTGGCCGAGATGCTGAGTATCAGTACGGCCTCGGCGTCCCCCGTTCTCGGCCCCGTGCTCGCAGCAGCGTGGCGGGCTGCGCTGACGACCGTCGCCGAAGGCGCTGAGCCGCAGTCGGCTCGCGCTGCGCTTCTCGCGTTCGAGCTGCGAATCCCGCCGTGAGCAAGCCGACCTCTACAACCGGCCACCTGGCCGCGCGCGGCTTCGGGTCTGTATACCCCCACTACGTGGCGCTGGGTCTGCCCTCGGACCCCCCTGCCATCCGAGGGCAGACCGCTGACCGACAGGCCCCCCAACGACCCCCGTTGCCCCCGTCTGTCGGCGGCCAGCGCCGTGGCCTGCGCGGGAATCGTCCTGCGCCGTAGTCTTCCCGCATGGCCGGGCACCGGCTAGGGAGCGATACCCTGAGTTAATCCGCCGCGATCCCTGACTTAACCAGCGAGGCCAGGCCGCTTCGTCCCGATACCTTCGTCTTGGCGACCAGGTTGGCCACGTGCGTCTCGATCGTGCGGGGTGAGAGCACCAGCCGCTCGGCGATCGCCCCGTTTGTCAGCCCCTTCGCCACCAACTGCAAAACGTCCATCTCGCGGCTGGTCACACCGACACTGCGGAGCCGGGGCGGCACCGGGGTGTCTCCCCGGCCGCGCCGCGGTACGGGGACGCCGGCCCGGCGCAGAATCTCGCGGCACCCGGTGGCCAGCCGGTCGTCGCCGCGCTGGACGAACGCATCCAGTGCCTGCCGGGCCCACCCGATCGGGTCTCCCCAGCCGTCGGCGAGCGCATCACCGGCGACCAGCAGCCGGATCCGGTGTCGCCACCAGGGCCGGGAACCCATCGCAGCATCAGCGGCGGAGAGCAACTGCTCGGCCTCTTTCTGCCTACGCCGGCGGCCGGCGACGACCGCGTCGGAATAGCCGAGCAGCGCGCGGTTCTCCCAGTTCACCCCGGACGGGCGAGCCTCGGCTCGGGCCTGCTCGCCCTCCCGGTCGTCCAGAGTGCGCACGAGCGCCCACAACCCGTAGGTGGGCGCCGGCGCCGTGGTCAGGCTGCGACGCATGAATTCGATGGCCCGATCCAGGCATTCGGCCAGCCGATCCCGGTCGTCATCGAGCAACGCGACGTGCGCATACACCGCGCCCCAGATGCCGGCGTTGACGTCCAGGTCGTCCGGTGCGAGCCGGCGGGCCTCGGCCACGCAGTGCTCCATCGCCGGAGTGCTGCGGTTGTGTGCGTGTGCGGCGGCCTGGAAGAACAGCGCGGTGGCCCGTAGCTGGTCCAGCCGCAACCTGCGGGCGAGCTCAGCGCTGCGTTCGGCATGCACCAGCGCGGCGTCCGCGTCCTGGTGCAGCAGGCTGGCCGCGATCTGCACGTCGACTTTGGCCGCCAGGGCCAGCGCGCCGGCGTCCAGGGCGAGCACTCGGGCTTGCTCCAGCCTGACGGTTGAGCCGTCCAGCAACAGGTCCACGGTGCCGAGTTCGTGCAGTGCGGACACCCGTTCCAACGGCAGGTCGTGGTCGATGGCCAACCGCTCGGCGGCAAGGAACGCGTCCCGGGCCGCTTCCAGGTCGGTCACCCGCGCGGCGCGGCCAGTCACCTCAAGTGCCTGACATGCCACCGACCACTGCTTGCGCTCCTCGGCCCCGGCGAACGCCCGTCCGGCGATGCTCTGTGCATCCTCCGGCCGGCCGGCTTCGTGCGCGAGCCGAGCGGCCAGCACGCTGGCCCGCGGATCGTCGCTGTCCGGCAGCGCGGCCAGGCTGGAGGCGGCGTCGTCCCACCGGCCTGCTTCGGCTGCCACCTCGGCCAGCGTCAGTCGGACCCAGGTCTCCCCACGTGCCAGCAGCCGCTCGCCCAGCGCCAGCGCCCGGTCGGTGTCGCCGGCATCGGCCAGTACCTCGACAAGCACGGCCTCCGCCTCCCGGCGCAGCTCCGGATCGTCCGCGGCCAGGGTCGCGGCGCGGGTCAGCAGGGCGTCCGCAGTGTGCAGCGCGCCGCCGCGGCGGGCCTGCCCGCCCGCGGACAGGTACAGCTTGGCGGCCCGAGCGTCCTCCCCTGCGGCCATCCACAGCCCGGCGGCCAAGTCGAAGGCGGCCGGCTCGCGCCGCTCGACGACCGCTGCGGCGGCCCGGGCGAGCGCCCGGCGCTCCGGCGGTAGCAAGTCAGTGCGCACCGCGTCACAGGTCAGCGCGTGCCGAAACCGGAAGGTGTCGGTATCGGTTGCGTCTACCGCGATCAGGCCGGTGGCCACGGCGGACCGCAGGCCGGCCATCACCACCTGCTCGCCCAGCCCGGTGATCTCCGGGATCAGTCGCCAGTCGAAACGGCGGCCGAGCACTGCGGCGGTCTCCACCACCGAGCGTCCAATCGGGTCCAGGCCTGCCAGCCGGCGGCGGACTGTAGCCGCGAACGTGCGCGGCACGTTCGCGGTCAAAGGGCCGGTCAAGGTTCCGTCCGGGGCCAGCGCACCGACCGCGGCCAGCCCAGTGAGTAGCTCCTCCACCAGGAATGGCAACCCGTCGGCATGTTCGATGGCGAACCTCACCAGCGCGTCCGGTGGCGCAGCCGACAGGCAGGACTCCACCATCTCGCGCACGTCGCGCGGGCCCAGCCGGGTCAGCGGGATCACGTCGGCCTGGCCGGCCACGGCAAGGTCGAGCAGCCGCTGCGGCGGGTCCAGCTCATCCCGGGCGGTCACTACCAGCACCACCGGCAAGCTGCTCGCCGCATCGGCCAGGTAGCTCAGCACGTCGAGGGTGTCAGGGTCAGCCCAGTGCAGGTCTTCGAGCACCAGCATGGCGCCGGACGGACCAGCCAGCGTGGTCATCAGCCGCAGGATCGCCTCGCCCAGGACAACTCCGCCACGCGGGTCGGACCGCGCCTCGATGCCGACGTCGGGGAGCAGCGCGGACAGCACCGGCAGGTATGGCCGCAGGCCGCTCTCCCGAGGCAGCGGGCGGCCCCGCAACGCAGTGCTGAGCGCCTCGGCGAAGGGGCGGTACACCTCGCCGGACGGCACCGCCCGGCCGGAGAACACGCTCACGCCGGCTCGCCGGGCCACCACGGCGGCCTCCCGAACCAGCCGCGACTTGCCCACCCCGGCCTCGCCGTGGACGAGCACCATCCGCCCTGTGGTGGTGCTCTCCATACCCTCCAGCAGCCGGCGCAGGCGGTCGAGCTCACTGCCTCGCCCGACCAGCCTGGACGAGGACGCCTGCCAGGGTGCGGTCAACTGTTCGGTCCCGGTTTCTCCTGCAGGGAGCACACGCTGTCATGGCTCACCGCGATTTTGCGCTCAGCACAGAGTATTGGCATCGCAGCTTAGCGGGATTCGGCGCCCGGCCGGACGCCATAGAGAGCTCCCGTACCCGGCCACGTTGCTCGCCGCTGATGGCCAAGTGATCTCCAGGCTCCTGTGCATACTTGCCCGCCTCACGCACTGACAGGCAAGCCGAAACCCCTGGTCTCGCCGTTCTGCGGGCCTGGGTTCGGAGTCTGCTGATCAGTCACCTCATAGTGCGCACCGCTAGACCGGTCGGGTTGCGACTCGTGAGGCGTCCAACAGCGGTGTGGCAGCTCTGTGCAAGTCCTATTTGCGTGTGGTGGAGCAGGTTGGCGGACAGCCCGGCCTCAGGCCCGGTGCAGTGGAAAGACGTATGCGTGTATGGGTCGGTAGTACTCGTACGTCTCAACGAGCGAATTGGCGGCGTCGGTCGGAATGTCGAAGCGAGCCACCGCGGCCTCGGAAATCAGTGCGTATGCTCCTTGACCGACCACATCCGCAGCTCCGCTCTTCAGGAGGCGGTGTGCCATCACCACCTCGGGCCCCGCCAGCTCCTGCCGCCCCGCGATCTCCTGGATCACGAACGCGCCCGCATGAAGGATGAACTTCAGGCTGAGGTCATCGATCCGGGAGCAGGCGTTGCACTGGCAAGTCCACATCCCGTGAGCCCTGTCCAAGCGGCGCCGGAAGTCGGTGTGGCACTCGCCGATACAGTCGAGCATG
>DASUUU010000083.1:0-39909 GCA_036373915.1 Jiangellaceae bacterium
ACGGGATGTGCACGACCGCGACCTGGAGGGCAGCCGACAGTGCGACGGCCGCCCACAGCCACCCGTTCGCGAACATCCGGTGAAAGGCCGTGCCTATCTCTGAGCGGGCGTTCAACGCGTTGAACAGCTGAGCGATCACCAACACGGTGAATCCGGCCGTCCGGGCGTTCTCGATGGATTCGGTGCCCTCGACGAGCCCGCCGGGTAGGTAGATGTCGATGGTCGCCAGGGTCACGACGGCCATGACAAATCCGACGAGAACGACCCCTGCCCACATCCGGCGGTCGATGACCCGATCGGTGAGCGATCGCGGCGGGCGGCTCATCACGTCCTCGGTCTCGGCGTCGACTCCCATCGCAAGTGCCGGAGCGCTGTCGGTAAGCAGGTTGATCCACAGGATCTGGGTGGCGAGCAGCGGAAGCGCCAGCGTTTCTCCCTGGGAGAGTCCGATCACACCGGCGAGGACGACACCGAGGAACACTGTCAGCACCTCGCCCATGTTCGACGAGAGCAGGTACCGGAGGAACTTCTTGATGTTCAAGAAGATGTCCCGGCCCTCTCGAATGGCCTGCACGATGGTGGCGAAGTTGTCGTCCGCCAGGATCATCTTCGCCGCTTCCTTGGTGACCTCGGTGCCAGTCCGGCCCATGGCGATGCCGATGTCCGCCGACTTCAGTGCCGGAGCGTCGTTCACGCCGTCGCCGGTCATGGCCACGACGTTGTGATCGTCCTGCAACGCGTCGACGATGCGCAGCTTGTGTTCGGGCGTCACCCGCGCGTACACCGACCTGTCGCGTACCGTTCGGCGGAACCCGTCCTCGTCGAGCCGATCCAGCTCGACCCCCGAGACCGCCTCCGGTTCCGCGATACCCAGATCCCCCGCGATCCGGGTCGCCGTCCTCGGGTGATCACCGGTAATCATCATGACCCGGACACCGGCCCGCTGAGCCTCGGCGATGGCCGACGACGCCTCCGGCCGCGGCGGGTCGATGATGCCGACCATGCCGGTGTACACAAGATCGCTTTCCAGCGACTCGTCGATCTCGGGCGGTGCTGTGACCTCTAGCGGCCGGTACGCGACCGCCAGCGTCCGGAACGCTTGGTCCGACAATCGCTCCACGTCGCCGAGAATCCGGGCGCGCCAGGTGTCGTCGAGCGGAACCGTCTGATCGCCGACGCGCACGTGCGAGCAGCGGTCGAGCAGCACATCCGGCGCACCTTTGGTGACGATCGCGATCTTGCCGGCGCGCTGCACGTCCGACTCCAGGCTGGTCATGAGCTTGCGCTCGGCCGTGAACGGGATCTGGCCAACGCGCTCGAACCTGCCGGTTCTGCGCTCGCGCGTGCCGAGTTTCATCTCGGCGACGAGGAATGCCGCTTCGGTGGGGTCGCCCTGGATCACCCACTGACCGTTCTCCTCGCGCAGGACCGCATCACTGGCCAGGCTTCCGCCGCTGAGCACTATCGCCGTCTCACGCCATAGGGTGCTGCCTTCCTCGAGCGGGCCGCCGTCATGCTCCACCGGCCCTTCCGGGCGGTAGCCGGCACCGCCGACAGCGACCTCGCCGGATGCCGTGACGACGCGGCCGATGGTCATCTCGCCCTTCGTGAGCGTGCCGGTCTTGTCCGAGCACACCACTGATGCCGAGCCCAGGGTCTCGACCGACGAGAGCTTCTTGACTATCGCGTTGCGGGCCGCCATCCGTTGCATGCCCAGCGCCAGCACGACCGACAGCACCGCGGGTAGGCCCTCCGGCACCGCGGCCACGGCAAGCGACACTCCGAGCAGCATGGCGGTGACCACGTCGTCGAGGGTTTCGACGCCGAAGAAGACGAAGATCGTGGCCGTGGCGAGCGCGGCGATGACGATCACCGCGATGCCGAGCATCCGCCCCACCCGGGCGATCTCACGCTGCAGCGGAGTCGGATCCTCACGGGTGGTATGCAGCAGGTCGGCGACCTTGCCCAACTGAGTGGCCATACCGGTGGCCGTCACGATGCCCCGCCCGACACCCTGGTTGACGGCGGTGCCGTTGAAGACCATGTTGATCCGGTCACCCAGCGCCACCGGCTCCGGGAGGGTGCGAGCGTCCTTGAGCACCGCCTCGCTCTCCCCCGTGAGCGAGGCCTCGGACACCTTGAGCGTCGCCGCGCTCAGCAGCCGAGCATCAGCGGCTACGGTGTCGCCTTCGGCCAGCACCAGCAGGTCGCCGAGCACCAGCTCGCGGGCCGGCACTCGCAGTTGCTCGCCGTCCCTGACGACCGTCGCCGTAGGGCTGCTCATCCGCTGCAACGCATCGACCGCTCGCTCGGCCCTCGCCTGCTGGACGTAACCGAGCACCGCGTTCAACACGACGATGGCCGCGATCACCGTCGGCTCGTACGGCCAACCCGACGCGCCCTCGATGAGCCACGCGGCGAACGAGATCACGATGGCGGCGAGCAGCAGGTAGATCAACGGATCGCGGAAGTGCTCGACGACCTTGCGCCAGGTCGGCACCGGCGGAGCCGAGTCGATCTCATTAGGCCCGATCGCGGCCAGCCGACGGTCCGCTTCGGCAGCGGTCAGACCCAGTTCGGGGTTCGTCTGAAATAGCCGGGCGACCGATTGGGCATCGACGAGGGTCGGGTCCGAGTCGATCATTGCGCTTGACACTGCCCGCCTCCAGATCGCCGGCCGGATGCACCTGCGAGAGCGTGGATCCGGCGGTGATGGCCACCGGCACCCACGGTATTCAATCCGCCGGTCTCGCGCCGCTTGACGCCGAACCCCGGGCGAGAGGGCTTCCGGCCCGGCGCCGCGGGACCTTTTCCCGCAGCGGCGCTCGCCCTGCTGCGTGAGGCTAGGTGTTGAGAGATCGGAGGTGACCGGTCATGGCCGCGACGGTGATCGGCATCGGTAACGAGTTCCGGCATGATGACGCAGCGGGGCCGGCAGTCGTCCAACGGCTGGCCGAAATGGACCTGCCCGGCGTCTCGCTCATGGTGACCGACGGAGAGCCCTCTCGGCTCATCGAGCTCTGGTCGGAGGCGGATGTGGTGGTCCTCATCGACGCCGTGCGCAACGACCCGGCGCGACCTGGGAAGATCCACGAGCTGATCGTCGACCGGCCGGTCGGCGGGCACGGCGGCACAGCCAGCTCACACGGCTTCGGCCTGGGTGAGGCCATCGACCTGGCCGTCGCCCTGGAGCGGATGCCGCGCCGGCTGGTGATTCTCGCCATCGAGGGAGCCGACTTCACCGTCGGCACCGGCCTGACTCCCGAGGTGGCCGCCGCGGTCGAGCACCTCGCGCAGATGGCCGCCCGCGAGGTGGGCGCGCCGCTCCCGCACTGAGGGGTGTGATGAGCCGGCCCGACGCCCGCCGGATCGCCATCGTCGGCCTGTACCTCGGGGCGGCAGTGGCGCTGGCCCTTGCCCCCCTGCTGATGCCGCCCGGATACTCGTGGCTTCAACACACCACGAGCGAGTCGGCCGCGCAGGGGCTGGAAGGGGCGTGGCTGGCCCGCAGCGGCTTCGTGTTGTTCGGATTCGGCGTGCTGGCAACCACACTCAGCGTCGCGTCGTGGAGCGTCGCCGCCCGGGCGGCACATGCGGCCTTCGGCGTCTGCATGATCTTCGCAGCGGCTTTCTCGAGCCGACCGGCCGACCCAGGCACCCCCTTCGTGGCGGTTGAGGACACCCTTCACTCGGTGGCTGCCAGCGTGATGGGTGGCGCGTTCGCCCTCGGGGTCGTACTCGTAGCGCTCCGGCGCGGCCGAAACGCGTGGCCGGCCATCACCCTCGACGTGGTCGCCGTCGTCGCCTCAGTTGCCATTCCGCTGGCCATCTTCACCTGGGATGAGCGGGCCGGGGTCGCCCAGCGGGTAATGTTCGCCATCGCGTTGACCTGGTATGTCACCGCCACTGCGGTCCGGGGCCGGCCGGCGGGTGCGGTCGATGCCGCTACTGGCGCTCAGCCTGCGGCCACGTCATTCCCGCCCACGGGTCGTAGTCGACCTCCAACTCCTCCTGGGCTGGACGCTCGGCGTCGGGGACGTGCTGCAAGTTGATCCTGATGCGGTACCACAGCGAGCTGCGCCCCCGCATTCCGTCAACGAGCACATCCGCAGGCTCCAGGTGACGCACAACCGACGGGTGCCTGGCCTTCCAGCGGTCCAGCCCGTCGAGCGCCTCCTGCTTGGTCTTCGCGCGGGCGATCTCGATCAGCGGCCTGGTCTGCCGCCGGCGGCCCTCGCCTTTCGGTGGCTTGTCGGCCGGGCCGAGCCGTTTGGCCAGCTCGAGCAGGGCGTCCAGGGTTCCAGGCATGTCGTCCATACCCGCCCACGGGTCGCCCGCCGCGGCGAACCTCTCGGGTACCGAGTCGATGGTGAAGTTCTCCGGCCGGCAGTCTCGCACCTCGTCCCAGCCCAGTGGGGTGGACACCCTGGCGTCCGGAGTGGGGCGCACCGAGTAGGCCGAGGCGACCGTGCGGTCCTTGGCGTTCTGGTTGAAATCGACGAAGACCCCGTGCCGCTCCTCTTTCCACCATCTGGCGGTGGCCAGGTCGGGTGCCCTGTTCTCGACCTCGCGCGCCACCGTCTCGGCCGCCAGCCGGACGTCGCGGTACGTCCAGCGCGGCTCGATGCGGGCGTAGATGTGGAAGCCGCGTGACCCGGACGTCTTCGGCCATGCCGTGAGGCCATGGTCCTCGAGCACCTCCCTGGCCACCAACGCCACATCAAGGATCTGCGACCACTCGACGCCGGGCACCGGGTCCAGGTCGATCCTCAGCTCGTCTGGATGGTCGAGATCGGTCGCCTGTACCGGGTGCGGGTTGAGGTCGATGCAGCCGAGATTTATCGCCCAGGCCAGGCCTGCGGCGTCGCGGACCACGGCTTCGTCGGCGGACAGCCCGGATCGGTAATTCAGTGTTGCGACCTCGATCCAGTCCGGGCGCTTGGCCGGCGCCCGTTTCTGGAAGAACGCCTCCTCGTCGATCCCCTTGACGAAGCGCTTGAGAACCATGGGGCGACCGACGATGCCGCGTAGCGCGCCGTCGGCCACCGCGAGGTAGTAGTTGACAAGATCCAGCTTGGTGCGGCCCAGCCGCGGGAATACCACCTTGCCGGGGTTGGTGATCGTCACCTCTCGCCCGGCGATCTCGAGTACCTGTGGCTTCGGCACCCGACCACAATAACTATGCCCGCCGACGTCCTACTCAGATCCGGATCTTGGGATGCGCTTCAAAGGATCGCGACGGCGGCGCCCGGAGCCGGTAGTTCGACCCAGGTGTTGCCCGGCGAGAGGTGCAGCTCGGCGCCGCTGTCAGTGCGGAACTCGAACGGATCGTTGACCCCTGCCTTCGACCACGTACCCGTGACCGAGTGACCACCGGCCATTGCCGCGAACTCGCCCGAGCCGTCGACGAACTGGAGGATCGGCACGGGGGCACCGCCGCCTTCGCCGATCTTGTCGATCCTGGATTCCACGTACAGCACGAGCACGTTGACCGCGCTGACCTGGACGCCGTCGGCCGTGGTGTGCTCTCCCCACGGTTGTTCACGAAGGTAACGGCCGGTCGCGCCGTCGTAAGCCCAGGTCACGTTCCAACCGGAGCCGTATGGAACCTCGACCGTGGCGCCGGGCGCGCCGGCCGCCTCGGCCGAGCTGGGTTCGTCATCTGGTGCGTAGGAGAAGTACGGCGCTGGAGCGGCGGTGAACTCGGACAGTTCCAGCAGTACCGCAGGCTTTGCGAACACATGGTCCGGCCGCGGCCGCTGGGCGTCGATGACGTACGCGTCTGAGCCACTCACCTGTAGCGTGCCAAGACTGTCGACGTTGGCGACCGAGTCGAGATAGTCGAGAACCCACTCGGCGCCCATCGTGTTGCCGAACACCGGCGCCATCGGCCCGAGCAGCGGCGCATCCATGGGGCGCACCGACCGCACCGGCCCGACCAGATCGGGAAGATCCGAATGGAACACGGCGAGCAGCCGCGTGTACGAGACGCCGATCGGTTCGGCGAACACGATGTCCGCCCGGTCGACCCCGAGCTGCGGGTGCGCCTGCGGGACGTCGGAGACCTTCACCGCGACCGCGGGATGGTCTAGATCGGCATCGGCGACGAGCCCGGTCAACGGCGCGAGCGCCGGTCCGCGCCCGGGCTCGGGTCCGGGTTCGGTGCCCGTCGGCGCACTGGTGGCCGGTTCCTGCGGGACGGCCACATCCGGGCCGCTGTCGCGAGTCAGGAGAACAGTGAGCACTATCGCAGCCGCGACCACCGTGGCCACCACTGCCGCCACCGCGGCATATCTCCTCCGGCCACTCATCCCACCCTCCGATGGGTCCGCCGGCGTCGCTCAGGCGGCCCGGTACGGCATCACGACATCTGTCCGCCAGTGGCTGGGCTCTGGATCGGCCTGCGGATCAGAAAGGTACACCTCCCAGTGCGGCCCCGCCTCGGCGTACCCGTGAGCCTGGAGCCATGAGCGCATCGCCCGGTATGCGATCTCGAGGTCTTCATAGCGGCCGACGTGGGTCGCGTGGACGGCGTGCCCCGCCGGCAGCACGGACGGCTCGACGCGGCCGTCCCCGTCGATCTCGCGCGGACAGGGAAAGCCGGCTTCCACCACCATGTCCTCGCCCAGGAAGGTGAAGCGGGCGAATGGTGGCCCGGCCGGTTCCATGCCGACCGAACGTAGGTAGTCGTGAACCGTCCGATAGCAGTTCGCCAGCCACGTCGGCACCTCGCTCACCGGCATCTCACCGCGCATGACGGCCGTGGGCCGGCGAATGAGCCGGACGTCATCGATGTCGTACCTGGTGGCCATCAGGCACCTCCACACGGAGCATTCTGCGATCTTCGATCCAATCGTCACACCCGTGACGCACGTCCGGTAGAGGCGTTGGGCCACGTCCGGCAGGACCGATTGGCCTCCCCCCGAAGGTCCCGATGTCAGTTTCCGTCGAAGGTCTGGACGTCGAGAGCCAGCAGGCTGAGCTGGATGAGCAGCTGCGGGGTCACCTCGACCTCGTCGATCAACGCCAGCTCAAGAGGTACCAGCGCATCGCCTTGCAGCCGAGCCAGGTCAGCGTCACTGCCACGGCATCTGTCCACCAGAGCCGCCGCGATCTGGGAGCGACACTGGTGCCAGGTCAAGCGACGCTCCGGCAACGACAACGCCGCCAGCTGACGAACCCGCTCAGGCGAGCCGTGCGCGACCGGATTCAGGATCATCCACGCTGACCGCGGTATCCGTCCGAGCGCTCCGCACTCCCGGATGTAGTCAAGGTAATCGCCCGACAGAAATGCGGCGCACTCGCCGGCCATCGTCGGGCCAACTGTCTCAGGCGCCTGCGATCTACGAAGCGGATCACCCATCGTCGCCCACCTCCTTCTCATCGTTTCCTGGCGGGTTACCCACACTCCTGCGCCGTAGACAAGACCTCGCCCACACGTCCTCAGTTCAACAGAGCGTCGAGGGTGACGAATCGATACCCCGCAGTGCGCAATCCGGTGATGACCGCCGGGAGGGCATCGGCGTCGAGCATCGACCCGTCCGTCGGGTGGGAACCGACGTGCATGAGCACGATCTGTCCCGCGGTGGCGGTGTCGAGCACCCGCTCGGTCACTTCCTGCGCGCTGCGTCCGCCGCTTGTGCCCTGCCACCCGAGGGTGTCGACGGTCCACCGCACGGCGACGTACCCGAGCTCGTTCACCGCATCGATGGTCCGGGCGTCCCGGTCGCCGAACGGGAAGCGGAACAGCGGTCGCGGGTCATCGCCGGCGATGTCGCGGATGTCTTGCTCGGCACCACGGACCTGCGCTCTCATCTGCTCGGCGGAAAGCGAAGTGAACTCAGGGTGTGTCGCCGAGTGGTTGGCCAGCCGGTGGCCCGCCGACACGATCGACCGGCTGGCGGATCCGAAGCGCTGCACGAAATCGCCGGTGAGGAAGAACGTCGCCCGCACGTTCTCGTCGGCGAGAGTCGCCAGGATCGACGGCACGGCATCCGCGTTGGCCCCGGCATCGAACGTGAGCGCCACGACCTTGCTCGTCGTCGGGATCCGCTCGAAGTCCTGACCGGCAAGGCGCGAGGGTAGGTCCGGAGCTGCCGGCACGTCCGGTTGCGGCGCCGGTGTCTGGGGCGGCAGGCTCGGTTCGGGCGGCACGCTCGGCTCGGGCGCCGGTGTCGTCGGTGGTGTGCCGGGAGCCAGCGTCGCGGTAGCCGGGGGAACGGTAGGTCCGGGGGCGAGTGCCGAGGTCGGCCGCGCCGTCGGCGAGGCCGTTTCGCCGGCCCCGTCGCCACACGCACCGCCGGCCAGGACGGCGAGCAACGTCACCACTCCGGCCACTACACGCGCTCGCGGTTTCATCGACCTACCCCACATCTGCAGTCTCACCCCCCATGGGAAAGACGCCTAGGGCGGTGATGCCGTTGACATGCGGCCGAACGGCCCGAGTGCCAGGGACCTGCGCCCCTGCCCGGCTCCGGTGAGTTCAGATGAGGCTTGACTCATAAGGAGGCGGCCATGAGAAACCACAGGACGGTCGCTGACGTCATGACCACGGACGTCGTCACCGTGGGTCCGTTGGCTACCTACAAGGACATCGTTCGGGTGCTCACTGAACATCGGGTAAGCGCCGCGCCTGTAGTCGATGAGGAGTCCAGGGTACTCGGCGTGGTTTCGGAGACCGATCTGCTGCGCAAGGAAGAACAGCTCACGCCGTGGCGATCGCACCGGCTCGCCCGCCGGGGCGACCGGATCTCCCGCGCCAAGGCCGCCGCCTTGGTCGCCGGTGAGCTCATGACGACCCCGCCGGTGTGCGTCGGGCTGGGCACCTCTTTGCCGGTCGCTGCCCGGCTCATGGCCGATCACGACATCACCCGCCTGATCGTGCTGAACGCGGACGGCCGGCTTGCCGGCATCGTCAGCCGAAGTGATCTGCTTCGGGTGTTTCTCGCCTCGGACGACGATCTCCAGGACAGGGTCGTACGCAGGCTCGTCCAGGACGCGTTGTGGGACGACCCGCTGGCCGTGCACGCCGAGGTGCACAACGGGATCGTGACGCTGACCGGCGAGCTCGAACGCAGGTCGCTGGTTTCGATCGCCGTCCAGTTCGCCCAGACGGTCGACGGCGTCGTAGCAGTGGTGAACCGGCTTACCTATCGGGCCGACGACACCGACCTTGCTCCGCAGAGCCCGGTCTGAGACGGCGGCCCGAAACATTGTTGTTTGGTCAGCGGACCAGCTTGGAGTCGTCCCAGCGGTATGCGATGTTCGTCTCGACCTCGACCACGCTGTCGACCTCACGGGCCAGCCGCTCGGCGATGTCGACGCTGCTGCGCCGGCCCAACTCGCCGGTGAGCCGGACGACGCCGTCGCGCACCTGCACGTCGATCGAACCGTCCTCGGTGAGAAGCACGTGGGACGCCAGCAACTGCTCGATCTCCTCAGCGATGGCGGCGTCGGTCCGCAGAAACGCGCTGACCAGGTCGGCCCGGCTGACGATGCCGATCAACTCGCCGCCCTCGGTCACGACCGGCAGGCGCTTGACGCCACGGTTGGCCATGAGGCGCGCGGCCTCGGCGAGCGTTGCGTTCGGCTCTATCGTGACAGCCGGTGACGACATGATGTCGCCCGCGGTGCCGCCCGCGGCCTTGGCCAGAGTGCGGCGCAGCCGACCGACGACCGTCAACGGGCGAGACTTGCCGGCCCGGTCGGGGTAGCCCGTCTTGGGCAGCAGGTCCGCTTCTGAGACCACGCCGGCAAGACGCCCGTGCTCGTCGAGCACCGGCACGGCGCTGATGTTGTTCTCGCCCAACTGGCGCGCGATCTGTTTGAACGACGTGTCGGTTCGCGCTGTTACCACGTCACGTGTCATGACGTCACGCACAGTGAGTCGACGCATGGCGGCCTCCTTACCTCGTGATGGCCTAGTGGGACTGGTCTCCACCTTCATCTCGCCACTCCGAGCCGGCCGGCCACCAGGGTCGTTGGTCATCACTCGGCGCGCCCGAGGTGGGTCCGGCCGTAGCCGAGCTGTGCCTGGCGCACGAGCCGGGCAACGTCCAAGGTGGTCAGCATTCCGACCACCCGCCCGGCGTCGACGACAAGGCCGATGACCTCTCGGCCGAGGGCGGGCCGCTCGAGGACAACGGTGGCCGGATCGTCAGGCCCGAGCACATGCTCTGGCGGGACACCAACCGCCACCTCGTCGACGCGGGTCGTCCCCCGCTCGGCAACGGGAACCGCGGCCAGCGTCTCGACCTCGACGAACCCCACCGGTGCACCCGACAGATCGACTACCGGGAACGCTGTCTGCCGCGATCGTCCGGCGACGGTCGCGACGAACCAGTCGATGCTCACCCAGCCCGGCGCCGAGTCCGGGTGCGGCGTCATGATCTCACTCACCCGGAGGCCGGCGAACCTGTCGCGGGCCGCCCGCGCCGACGCCTCGGACCTGGCCGCGCTCATGAGGAACCACCCGATCAAGGCGAGCCACAGCCCACCCGGCCAAGCGAGCAAGATCGCTTCGAAGAAGCCGACGGCGATGAGCACCGCGCCAAGTACCTCGCCGGACCGCTTGGCCGCCCGATCGGCGCGTGCCCTGTCGCGATAGCGCCACCACAACACGGCGTGCAGCACCCGGCCACCGTCCAGCGGCGCACCCGGGAGCAGGTTGAACACCGCGAGTGCGACGTTCATGAACGCCAGCCAGCCGAGCACCGCCGAAAGGACGACCGGCCACCCGGCTGCGGCCACTCCGACGGTCGCAATCCAGAACGCCACCGCCGCACCGACGCTCGTCAACGGCCCTGCAACAGCGATGGCGAACTCGGTGCGCGGATCGGGAGCGTCGCCCTCGATCTCGGCGACGCCGCCGAGAGCCCACAAGGTTATGGCTCGGACCTTGATCCCGCGGCGGCGCGCCACAATCGCGTGCGCCAGCTCGTGAGCCAGCAGAGCTGCGAGGAACAGCCCGGCCGCCGCCACGGCAACGAGCCAGTACAACGACTGCGGGTAACCCGGCGTTGCCTCTGGCAGCAGCGCTCCGCCCACCAGCACTACGACAAGAGCCGCGATGATCAGGGCGGACCAGTGCGCGCCGACCGGGATCCCGGAGACTCGAACAAGACGCACGCTTTGCCTCATGGCACGCGTCCGATCAGCTCTGGCCGGCCAACAACAGTTCGTGAGCTTGGCGGGCGGCCTTGGCTGTGCGGTGCTCGTTCGGCTCGGTGTCGGGACGTTGCTCCAGTCCGTGCACCAGCGTTCGAACCGCCTCGGTGAGCACGGACAGCTGCTGCTCGAGCCGATCCATCCTCTCGGCGGAGGCCGCGCCTTCAGCGGCCGGCCGGCTCGGGGGCATCTCGACGCCCGCGACGATCTCGCGTAACCACTCGGGCATCTGCGCGAGCGCGTGCTCGAGTTGGCCGGCGGAGAAATGCGCCTGCATGATCACCGAGACACGCGCCGCGGTCCACGACACGTCCTCGACCGGAATGCTGGCCTCCTTGGCGAACCGCTGCGTGAACTCGTCATGCCCGTACCTCACGGGGACCCGGCTCGGGTTCCAGCCGTCGTAGTACACCCCGCGTACCAGTTCCGGGAGCTGCGCTGCGAAGTGGGCGGCCTCCTCCACGGTGAGCCGGTCGCGCACGGTATGCAGCCAGGCCCGCAACACGCGGTAGGCGAACCGGCGGTCCGTCGTGCCGAACACCTCGGCGATGTCGGCGACCATCGCGTTGGCGGTGTGCACCATGTGGTCGAACGTGCCTGTCTTCTGGTGGGACATGGCTCCTCCCTCCTCGAAGGGCATCACTTTCACCGTAGGCTCCGGTGCCCGGCCGCGGCAGAGTCCAACGGCCCCAACCAAGACGCGTGCCTTGAGGCCATGTCAAGTACGTCTCGGGCAAGTACGTCTCGGGCAAGTACGTCTCGGGCATGATCGGCCAAAGAGCGGAGCAACCACTCAACGGCCGGGCAAATCGGGCATGCAGCCATTGGCTCCGCTCGCTGGCCGATCAAGTGAGCAAGCGGTTCGTCACGGCGAGAACTCTGCGCGAACGCCGAGCAGCCGCACGGGCCGACGATCAGTGAAGAGCTCGAGCGCCGCCAGCGCGCCCTGCTCGATCTCGTGCGCATCGGTGGTCGGCGCGGGCAGGGCACGCCCATGGGTGCGCGTGAAGAACGGCGCGTACCGAACCTTGACGACGACTTTCGCGGCGGGCCGCCCCTCGGCGCGGACGTCGTCGGCCACCCGGTTGGCCAGCTTGCTCACCTCGGCGCGCACCTGCGCCCAGTCCTCGAGGTTCTCCTGGAAGGTCGTCTCGCGGCTGCGGGATCGGGCGACGTGGGGCGTGCTGTCGACCACCGTGCTGGCCCGGCCGCGCGCGACCCGGACCAGCCACGGGCCGGTGGTCGGGCCGAGTTCGGCCGCAAGGACCTGCGGGTCCGTTCGGGCCAGCTCGCTGACCGTGGTGATGCCCAGCACGGCGAGCCGCTTGGCGGTCTTGGCGCCGATTCCCCAGAGCGCGTCGGTGGTCCGGTCACCGAGCACGTCGAACCAGTTCTCGCTGGTCAACCGATATACACCGGCCGGTTTGCCGAACTCCGTGGCGAGCTTGGCCTGCAGCTTGTTCTGCCCGATCCCCACCGAGCAGTCCAGCTCGCTCGCTTCGAGCACCCGCCGCTGGACGTCGCGTGCGAAAGCCTCGGGATCATCGGTCTCGACACCGAGGAATGCTTCGTCCCAGCCGAGCACCTCGACGATCGCGTCCGTCTCGCGCAGCGCCGCCATCACAGTCGCGGATGCCGCTTCGTACGCATCGGCATCCACCGGCAGGAACACCGCGTCCGGGCATCGCCGCGCGGCCGTGCGCAGCGGGAGCCCAGAGTGCACACCGTACTCGCGTGCCTCGTAGGACGCGGTGCTGACCACTCCCCGCTTGGTCGGGTCGCCGTCGCCGCCCACCACGACAGGGCGCCCGCGCAGGTCGGGATTGCGCAGTACCTCGACGGCGGCGATGAACTGGTCGAGGTCGACGTGAAGCACCCAACGGGTCACACCTCATTGTGGACCGCCGCAGTCATGAGTCGTACCGAAGCGCCCGGTGGCCGAGGGCCGCCGCTATCAGCAGGACCGGGATGCCGAGCAGGATAGGGGCCCTCAACCCGAGAACTCCCGCGACGGCCCCGCCTACGAGGGCGCCGACCGGTTGGACACCGAACAACAACGTCCGGTAGCAGCTGTTCACCCGGCCCAACATTCCTGGCGGGGTGAGCCGCTGGCGCATCGTCACGTTGGCCACGTTCCACACGGCAAAGGCGAAGCTGCTCACCGCGAGGGCGGTTCCGGCAAGCACCACCTGTGCCGTCAGGCCAAGCAGGGATTGCGCGGCTGCGGCCGCCAGCAACGCGCCCAGCATGGCGGTGCCTGAACTCGTCCTTCTCGTGATCCAGGATGCAGCGAAGGCGCCCGCCAGGCCGCCCGCCGCGCCGACGGCCAGCAGGATGCCGAACACCGATCCGGGCCTGGCGAGCAGTTCGCGCACGTACAGCACGAGCAGCGGAAACCAGGCGCTGTCGGCCAACGCGAGCGCTGCACCCAGCAATGTCGCAGCGCGTAGCCGGCGGTGCGCGGCCAGAAACCGGACGCCGTCGGCGATGTCGCGCCAAACCGTTGACCCGGCCGCGCTTTCCGCGCCCGGTGACGCCGGCCTGGTGACCGCGGGCAACGAGAACAGCAGCGCCGCCGCGACGGCGAGCAGGCCACCGTTCAGCGCGAACGGCAGCGCGGCGGCCACCCCGAACAGGTAGCCGCCGAGCGGAGGTCCTACCAGCTCGTTACCCACTACTTCGGCGTTGAAGAGCCGGCCGTTGGCTCGGTCCAGCCGGTCCGGCTCGACCAAGTCCGGCACCAGGGTCGCCGTCGTCGTGTCACGCACCGTCTCGGCCACCCCGCATGCGAAAGCGACCAGGTAGACGGCCGCGAGGCCGGCCTCGCCGAGCACGACCGCCGTGAAGAGCCCGGCGAGCAGGGCCAGCCGGCCAAGGTCCGCGACGCCGGCGAGCCACCTGTGGTCCAGCCGGTCGATGAGCACACCCGCGAACAGGCCGAAGATCAGCCAGGGCAGCGAGCCCGCCGCCGCCACCCCGCCCACCAGAACCGGGTTGTCCGTCAGCGAGGCGGCCAGCAGCGGCAGGGCCGCAGCGCGCAGCCCGTCGCCGAGGTTGGACAGGGCCGTCGCCGACAGCAGCCGCCGATACGGGTCTCCTGCGCCTATCGGCGCCATGACAACCTCCTGATGAGAGATACCTCGGAATATCAGAAGCTGTGCGTCAGCGCGCTGACCCTACGCCACACTTCTGATACTGCGCTATCCAGGAGGTAAGATCAGGCGGCGTGGACAACGACCGCACCGTGATCTCCGAGCGACGCGCACACGCCGTGCTCGCGGAGTACGAGATCGCGCTGTCCGGCGCTCGGCTCGCGACCCAGACCCGGCGCGCGTACTTGTCCCGGGTGGCCGGTTATCTGGATTGGCTGACGACGGTCGCCGTCAGCGGCGACCCGCTGGCCGATCGGGCAGCTCGTGATCAGTCGGTACGGGCGTACCGCTCCTGGTTGATCGACCGGCAGGGCCTGCGGCCGGCCACCGTCAACGCCGTCCTGACCGCACTCGACCACTTCTACGAGCACCTGCGCCTCGGCAAGGCGGCCACCGGGCGCGAGCCCGTACCGGCGGCCGTTCGCCGAGCCCTGCCGCCGGACGCCCAGCACCGGCTGCTGCGGGTCATCGACGAGCACGACTCGGCCAGAGACCGCGCCGTGGCGTACACGCTGCTGTTCACCGGCGTCCGGGTGGCAGAGCTCGTCGGGCTCGATGGCTCGGACCTGCTGCTCGTCCCTCGACACGAGCGGCTCGTGGTGCGCCAGGACGGTGCCGGCAGGCAGATCCCGCTGCATCACCGGGCCAGGCCCGCCCTCCGGGAATGGCTCACCGAGCGGGAGGAGTGGGCCGGCTCGGCAGGCACCCCGGCCCTGTTCCTGAACCGGCGCGGCGGCCGGCTGTCCGCCCGCTCGGTCGACGAGCTCGTCGCCCACTTCGGCGAACAAGCCGGGCTGGGCGACGACAAGCGGATCACGCCGCAGGTGCTGCGGCACACCTTCGGCGAGAACCTGGTCCGCGCCGGCGCCGACCTGCTGCTCGTCGCCTCGCTGATGGGGCACAAGCGGCTGGACACCACTCGCCGTTATGCGGAGCAGAGCCGGGCGGCTGCGGGCCGCCGATCGGCGGACGCAGCCCGGGTGGTCGAGCGCGCCTACGCCTGAGGCACCGAGAGCCCGGCGCGCCGGGCGATCTCGCCGAACTGAGCCGCGTCGCGCACGGCGGCTCCTCCCGGGTCGTTGTTGAAGTACACGTAGACGTCCGAGCCATCCGGCCACGTCTCGGCGATTCGCCGGCTCCACGACTGCAACGCCTGGTCGCCGTACCGCGGCCAGGGCAGGGCGGCGCCCTCGTGCATTCTCAGGTAGCCCCACGTCGCCGTCCGCCAGACCCGGGTACGGGGACGCCCGAGCACGTCGGTCCAGCAAAGCGCTGCGCCATGGGCGGCCAGGACGTCTCGCACCTCGTCGATCCACCACGAGTCGTGGCGCGGCTCGACGGCGACTCGGACCTCGGCGGGAAACTGATCCAGGCACTCGGCTAGGCGATCAACCGTCACCGGCAGATTGGGCGGCAGTTGCAGGAGCACAGGGCCTAACCTGTCGCCCAGGCCGGCGGCCGAATCGATGAAGCGCCGAACCGGTTCGGCGGGTTCGCGCAGCCGCTTGATGTGAGTCAGGTACCGGCTCGCCTTGACCGCCATGACGAAACCGGCAGGGGTGCGCTCGCGCCAGCTCGTGAAGGTCTCGAGGCTCGGCAACCGGTAGAACGCGCTGTTGTTCTCGACGGTGAGAAACCGCGCCGCGTAGTGCTCCAGCCACGACCGCTGGGGCAGCTGGTCCGGGTAGAACACCCCCCGCCACGAGTCGTACTGCCATCCGGAGGTACCGACGAACACCGGCATCGTGGGTCCGACCTCCCGCCGATCAGGGGCGTTCGGCCCTAAGGCCAGCATGGCACGGGCTGGTGAGCTGGTGTCGTGAACGGAATTACCAGCACCGGGCGCAAGCTCGCGGTCGCCGGCACGACGGTCGCAGTGTCGGCCGTGGTCGCTGCGGCGGCCCGGCACAAGCTCCGGAACTGGGGTGCGACGTGGGAGGAGCGGGTTCGCCGGTTTCCAGGTGACGAGCTCATCGAGGACCCGACGTCCGTCTACACGCGGGCGATCACCGTCCATGCTCCACCACTCGAGGTGTGGCAGTGGCTGGTGCAGATCGGACAGGATCGCGGCGGCTGGTACAGCTACGAGGGCCTGGAGAACCTGCTCGGCCTGGACATCCACAACACCGGGGAGATCCGGAGCGAGTGGCAGCACCTGTCCGTCGGTGACGAGGTCCGAGTAATACCAGCAGGTGCTCTCGGCATGGAAGACGGGTACGCGTTCCGGGTGGCCATCGTAGAGCCCGGCCATGCCCTGGTGCTCATGCAGGAACCACCCGACCACCCGTGGCATGCGAGCTGGGCGTTCGTGCTCGTGCCGGACGGCTGGGGTGGCACCCGGTTGCTCGTACGCGGCCGGTCCGTCCGTCCACCAGGGGTTGCCGGATACCTCGCCTACATCGGTGGCGAACTGTTCGATCCCGTCACGCTCATCATGACGAGGCGAATGCTTCTCGGCATCCGCGCCCGCGCCGAGTTCGCGCACCAGCGGAGGCTGCGAGACCGTGCAACAGTGGCCGACCAGCGCGAGGCCGCGTGAATCGAGGCGGGACGCGTGAATCGAGGCGGGACGCGTGAATCGGGGCGGGACGTAAGTCCCCTGAGCCGTGCCCGCTCGCCTCTGGCTGCTCGATGCCAGCAGAGGTGCGATTGAGCTGTAGGCATTCAGTCCATCAAAGGAGGTCACCATGACCACCCTCGTACGGCCAGGACAGCGCGGCATGCTGCCGGAGTTGTTCGACTGGCTCGAGAGCCCGTTCGCCACGTTCCGTCCGCAGCAGATGATCCGCCTCGAAGAGTTCACTGAGGGCGACCGCTACGTTCTGCGCGCGGAACTGCCGGGCATCGACCCGGAGAAGGACGTCGAGGTGAGCGTCGGCGACGGCATGCTGACCATCTACGGCGAGCGCAAGGAAGAGGAGAAGGAGGGCCGCCGGACTGAGTTCCGGTACGGGTCCTTCACCCGGTCCATCGCACTGCCGGCCGGCGCGGACGAGCACGACGTCACCGCCGTGTACGACAAGGGCGTACTCCAGATCACCGTGGGTCTCAAGGAGCCGGCGGACATCAAACACAAGATCAAGATTGAGACGAAGGAGTAGCCGAAACCAGCCACGGCCGGACGGGTCACCGACCCGCCCGGCCGTGGCGAGTGCAGCGGTCCGGCTTCGAGGCAGTAATGTCGATGGGCGTGAGAGAGAACCAGCCCGGCCCAGGAGAGCAAACGGTCAGCGTGTTCCTGCTGGACGACCACGAGGTGGTTCGCCGCGGCGTGGCGGCCCTGCTGAGCGCAGAACCCGACCTCGAGGTCGTCGGTGAGGCCAGCACGGCATCGCAGGCACTGGCCCGCATTCCCGCGCTTCGCCCGGACGTGGCCATCCTCGACGTGCGGCTACCCGATGGCGACGGAGTCAGCGTGTGCCGCGAGATCCGCTCCCGCCTGCCGGAGGTCGCCTGCCTCATGCTGACGTCATTCGCCGATGACGACGCACTCTTCGACGCGGTCATGGCCGGCGCCGCCGGGTACGTGCTCAAGCAGATACACGGCACGGACCTGGTCGGCGCCGTGCGCACCGTCGCGTCCGGCCAGTCGCTCCTCGATCCGCGCAGTACGGCGCGGATGCTCGAGCGGCTGCGCGAGCAGGCCAGCAAGAAGGATCCCCTGGCCTCGCTCTCCGATCAGGAACGCCGCATCCTCGAACTCATCGGCGAAGGCTTGACCAACCGGCAGATCGGCGAGCGGATGTACCTCGCCGAGAAGACGGTCAAGAACTACGTATCCAACCTGCTCGCCAAGCTCGACATGCAGCGCCGTACCCAGGCCGCCGCGCTCGCCGCTCAGCTCAAGGCCGAGGGCGGGCGCAAGTCCGACGACTGATTGGATCAATCAAGATCAAGTGTGCGCGACATGCGGAGTTTGCCCGCGGCGGCCCAGCGTGTCGTGAACACTTGATCTTTGGTTTTGCCGGTGGTGGTCCCTACAGCGGCTCCTGGTAGGTCACGGCGGTGCCGCTGACCACCTTCACGCCGTCATGCCGGGTAATGCTCGCCGCCAGTTTCGTGATCGGCTTGTCCTGCCGTACCTCTACTACCTCGACCTCTGCGGTGATCTCATCGCCCGGCCGGACCGGCGCATGGAAGTCCAGGCACAGGTTGAGGAAGACGCTTCCAGGCCCGGGCAGGTCCTCGGCCACGACGGCGTTGAGCAATCCCGTCGTCACTCCCCCCTGGACGATGATGCCGCCGAACCGGCTTCTGCCCGCTAGTTCCTCGTCGTAGTGCAACGGGTTGCGGTCACCCGTCATCTCGGTGAACAGCTCGATGTCACGCGCCGTCACCTTGCGGGATCGCCGCGCGACGTCTCCTACCTTCATTGCGCTCCTCCTCGTGTCGATCAGCTGTGGTGCACGTTACGAACGTCGCCTTCCCATGCCCTGCCCCGCCCGGAAGGTTGTGGGAAGGCGGTGGCAGGACGCTGCGTTCCATGTTCAGACCAGGACCCGCGTCCGGTGCCGGGAACCGTCCACTCCGGCTGACCGTTGCCGTCGCGCTGAGCGCCGGCCTGTCAGCGGGCATCGTTCTCACCTCCGCCAGCGTGTCCACCAGGCTCGGCGTACCCGAGTGGTGGCCCTGGCTGCTCACCGGGCTCCAGGTGACGGCCCTGTGGGTAGCCGGCACCAGGCGCTGGTGGGGATGGTTGCTCGGGGCGTCCGTGCAACCACCGTGGATCGTCTACGCCGTGCTGACAGACCAGCTTGGGTTCATCCCCGGCTGTGCAGTGTCCGCCGCCGTTCAGGCCTACAGCTATCTGCGCCAGGCATCCCACGCGTCGCGCCACCCCGCACCTTCCCACCCCACGCTCGGCCCGGAAGGTCCTGGGAAGGCCGGGGCGAGATGGTCGGCTGGTCCTACCGACCGAACCAACGGAGATCGACATGAACCCGAGCTACTTCCTTGCCCTTGTTGAGGGGCTCCGGCTGATGAACCAGCAGTTCGTGCTGTCCGAACCGCGACACCTTGAACCGCGCGCCGTCCGGCGCGGCAAGCGGCACGGATGGCGGATCATTCTGCGGAGCCGGCGGTCGCGGTGATCGGCCGGCTCATCGAGCCCGACTGCGCCCACGCGGCCTCGGTTGCCTTACGCGTGCACCTGTCGGCGTCCAGGGGCTGCCCCGCGTGCCCGAACAGCACTGCGGCCTGTAGCAGCAAGCGGACACCCTCGCTCGGGTCACCCGCGGCGCGGGCAAGGTGCGCCTTGGCCTCGAGGACCGCCGCCTGCCACGCCGTGCCCTCCCACAGCAACGACGAGCGCTCGGCCACGGTCAGGTGTTCGCGTGCGTCCGCGATGTCGCCGACGTCGGCGCACGCGATCGCTGAGGGCACCGCGAGCATGATGTCGCAGAATCCGCACCGGTCCTCTCGCCCGATCACCACTGCCGCCTCCTCCGCCACCGCGCGGGCGGTCTGCGGGTCGGGCGCAGCGAGGATCTTGGTGCCGAAGATTCGCTGGACCAGATGCAAGGCCATCATTGACCACCGGGCCTTCGGCAACGCCTGCTGCAAGAGCCGGCTCGCCTCATGGCGCTCGCCCTGTAACAGCCTCAACTCTGCGAGGCGCTGTAGTGTGGCCGCTTCACCCGCGGCGGCGCCGAGTTCTCGGTAAAGGTCCACGGCATCCTGCAACTCTCGCTCGGCCTCCGCCAGCTTCCCAGCTAGCAGAGCGGCCTCGCCCAGCAGAGCCGTCGCGAATGCCTCTGCCCGCAGTACCCCGGACCGCCTCGCCGTTTCACGTAATGACCGCGCCATCGTGCGGACCTCCGAGTACGGCGTCTGGCCGTACAGGAGAAACTCCGCCACGCAGAGATACGGTTCGTACAACGTGCTGGCCAGCGCGGGGTCGTCGTGCGCGCGGCGCAGTTCCAGCCGTAGCCGCGAGAACAACTCGCCGCGGTGATGTGCGATGAGCGCCTGCAAACCCAGCAGATCCAGCCGCTGCCAGGTTTCCGCATCAGGCGACACCAGGCCGCAGACCTGGTCGGACGCCTTCCACGCGGCGTCGACATCGCCGATCA
Source organism: Jiangellaceae bacterium (assembly GCA_036373915.1). Taxonomy (GTDB): domain Bacteria; phylum Actinomycetota; class Actinomycetes; order Jiangellales; family Jiangellaceae; genus JASLBX01. The sequence goes on from DASUUU010000083.1 coordinate 20,390, forward strand.
GGTAGGCCAGGTTCCCTTGAGCGAGCAGAATCGCCACGTCAGCAGGGCCCCCGGTGGGCTCCAGCCCGGCAAGTACGGACGTTGCGGTCTCCAGATCGCCTTCCATCACCGCCGCCTGTCCCATGCGAGCACGAAGCAGCGGCTTGTCCTCGTCGGCGGCCACCGCGAGTGCCGCGCGGTACGTGTCGACGGTCGACCGGTCACCCAGCGCCGCCAACAGGTTCGCCCGGAGCGCCAGCAGTCGGGCTCGGTCGGCCGGACGGGCCTGATCACGGACCGCATCGACGAGTGCCAGGGCGTCGCTGTACGCTCCGATGGCCGCTTCGGTCTCGACGGCCTGCAAGACGTGCGGCACCGCCTCGCCGAGCTGGCCGGCTGCGATGAGGTGGTGGGCGATCCGCGCCGGCGCAGCCCCGACCGCGCCGAGCCGCTCTGCGGCATGGCGGTGAAACTCGCGCTGCCGGGCCGGCGGAATGTCCTCGAGCAGCGACTCGCGGATCAGCGCGTGCCGGAACTGATAGCCCGACCCGGTGTGCACGACGACCAGTGCGGCGAGAGCCGCATCAAGGGCGGCATAGGCCTCTGGCTCCGGCAGCCCGGTCAGGACCACGAACTGGTCGGTGTCGAAGTTCATGCCGATCACCGCGACCTGCGCGAGCGCGTCGCGAGTCTTGACCGCCAGCCTCGCCAGCCCGAGTGCACCGAGGCTCGGCGCCGGCCCGCTCACGGCGGATCGGGCCATTTCGACGACGGTGAACGGCAGGCCGGCGGACACTTCCCAGATCCGGTCCACGAGCTCCGGCCTCGGGTCCGGTCGATAATTCCGCACCAGCTCCTCCGTGCCGCTGCGATCCAGCGGATGCAGCGGCAGATCGTAGGCCAGGTTCCGGCGAAGCAGGCTGCTCCGAATCTGCTCGATGCGTCGCGCGCCGCTCCGGTGCCCGACGACAAGGAGCACTCGCTCGCTGCTGATCCGCCGCGCGAGATAGTGCAGCAACCGAAGGCTGGCTTCGTCGGCTTCGTGCACGTCGTCGATGGTGAGCACTAGGCCGGTGCCGGCCGCGGCGAGCCGGAGCAGCTCGGCTGCGGCCACGAACAGCCGCTGGTGGGTGCCCTCGCCGCTCCACGTCAACTCCTCGCCGGCCAACGCGCGGTCAATCTCGTGCCGGAAGGTGTCCTCGAGCCCGTCGAGTAGTGTCGGATGCCGCCGGTAGAGATCGGCCAGGGCCTCGATGACCGGTGCGTAGGGCCACGCGCCTTCCACCATGGCCGCCACGCCTTGACCGGCCCTCCAGCCCGAACGCTCGGCTCTATCGCGGACCCATTCCAGCACCGTGGACTTGCCCACGCCGGGAGGCCCGGACACGAGGATGGTTCGGCCGCGGCCGTGCTCCGCGTCGGCCATCAACCGTTCGAGCTGCTCCTGTTCCGCCCGACGACCAACCAAAGCGGCCGGGCCGAGCCCGTGTTGACCGGGCGTCTCGGCGAGAATCCGGTCTCGGACGGCCAGGGCGCGCCGGCCCGGCCCGACGCCGAGTTCGCGGCGCAGTGCCGCGTCCATCCGCTCGAACTGCCGGAGCGCGGCGCGGTGGTCCCCGGCATCCAGGTGCTGCTGCATCAACGCAACATGCGCGTCCTCATCGGCCGGGTCCTCGGTGAGGAGGCTCTCCCACTGCCCGGCGGCTCGCAATAGGTCCTGGTAGCGCAACCGCAGGTGCTCGCGGCGGTTCTCGGTCCAGCTCTCGTACCTGTCATCGGGCAGCAAGGTGCCGCCGTAAAGATCCGCGGCCGCGGCCGCACCTGCGGCGGTGCCGTCGGCCAGCGCCTCCTCCGCAGCCCGCTCGAAGGCTTCTACATCGACGACCAGGTCGGCATTCGGGAGCAGCGACACCATCTCGTCGCGCAGAACGACGGTCCCGCGGTCGCCGCCCAAAGCACGTCTTGCGTAGTGGGCGAGCTTGTGAAGCCGCGGCGCCGCCTCGGTGACGGTCAGATCGGGCCACAACCGGTCGGTGATCTGCTCCCGATGGAGCCGGTGACCGGGCGCCAGTGCAAGCACCTTGACCAGCGCCGCCGCTTGCGGACGGACCCAGCGCTCGGCGTTGACGGGCACACCGTCGACCCGAACCGCGAAGCCGCCGAGCATCGTGATCTCGACGTGCCGAGCCCTCAACGCCTCCCCCACGTCACCCCCCGATGGCGCATTCCGTGTCGGATCAAGTGTCCGCTCCCGCACCGTGGATGTACAGGCCTTCACGACGCCGTAGCGTGCGCCAGCCCGCGATCCTGATCCAGCCGTTGCAAGATTTCCATCTGTTCGGTCATCGCCGAGCTGGCCTCCAGCAGCAGCTGCCGCAGCCGCGGCATCGTCCACTCGTACGAGGCGATCGCCTCGACGGCCGCGTACAGGCGTGCGCTGAGTGCGTCCCGCGTCCGCTGGTAGCCGGCGAGCGCGGCAGACTCTGAGATCGCCCCGCCGTGCATCTCGACCACCGCGGTGGCCAGCAGTTCTGCTTCTCGAAGGGCGTCGGTGATGCCGTGAGTGCTCAGCGGGTCCTCGAACGATCCGGCGTCACCGACCAGCGCCCACCCGGGGCCCCAGGACTGCCGGACGTACCCGGGCAGGCCGGCGAACCCGCGGCGACCTTCCGGGCCCCGAGCCGCTCGCACGCGCTCGGCCACGGCCGGCGACAAGTGCTCCAGCAGCGCGCTGAACGGACCGTGCGAAGCCCGGGCGCGCAGGATCTGCTTCATCCGCGCAGGGGTCGTGCCGACGAACACGCCCGTGCGGCCGTCGTTTGTCGGAATGAGTCCACCGCTCGCGCTCGGGCCGTAGAGCCACTCGTAACCCTCGACCGGCAAGCCGTCCCAGTAGCCGTAGAGGAAGGCGCTGCCGAGACCGGCTGCCGTCCTGATGACCGCAGCGCCGACCTCGCCGGCCACGAACGACCGGATACCGTCGGCGCCGATGGTGAGGGGGGCGGTCGCCACCGTTCGGCGACCGTTCCGGTCCCGGCCGACGACACCGGTGACCCGGCCGCTGTCGTCTCGCAGCAGCTGGATCACGGTGACGCCGAACAGGATCTCAGCGCCGGCCTCGACGGCGGCGTCGGTGAGCAGAGGATCGAGGACGTTGCGCCGCGGTGCGTACAGTGCGTCGACCCCTGCCGCCGGCTTGAGCGACACCCGGGCGACGTCGTCCGGGTAGTGGAAGACCACCTTGGTGACCGGCGGTGTCCCCGCTGCGACCACCCGGTCCAGCAGTCCCCAGCGCTGGAGCTGGACCACGCCGCCGCGCATCAGGGCGTGCGTTGAGATGGTGTCGCTGCCGTAGCGCGAACGGTCGAGCACCAGCACGCGCAGGCCGTGCCTCGCGAGCAGCATCGCAGTCGCCGCACCGGCACATCTGGCCCCGATGATTATCACGTCGTGCGTCGTGCCCATTCGGTCACTCCTTGGTCGCCAGCGCGGTTGCACCGGTCAGGTGTTGGACGACGTGGCGGGCATCATGGCGCGCGCCGTCAATGAACTGGGAGTTGCGGCGGTACATGAACCGCAGCCCCATCACGTAGAGGCCGGCCGCGGCGGTCACGCCCCTGTACTGCTCGATCTCTCCGGCAGCGTCGGTCACCGGCACCCGCAGCCACGGATACCGGAATTCGAATCCGGTAGCCCAGATGACCGTCGAGATGCCCGCCGCCCGCAGATCCAGCGAACCCGGCCCGGCCGGCAGCCGCACCGCCGGTACGTCCTGCGCCGGGCACACCTCGGTGTCGAGCCCAGCCCTGTAGACGTGGTCGTCAATCTTGGCAAGCGTCCGCCGGAGCCGTTCGTCCGCCGCCGCCGTGGTGGCCGGCAGGTCGGGGGCGAAGGACACGTGGTGGCCGTCCACCCCGGTGAGCCGACCGGTGATCGTCACGCCCAGATCACGCAACGTGGACAGGTCAAGCCCGCGCCCGCCGCTACCGCCGGTGAGCTGGGACGACGGATCGCGCCGCGCCTTGTCGATGTCGGCTACTTCGTCGACGGTGCGGTCGAGGGCACCGAGTTGCTCCAGCCACCACATGATGTCCATGCCGCGGTAGCGCCTCGGCAGCCGGGTGTGTGTGCCGACGGCCAGCACGACGTCGCGCCCCGCCCGCCGCAACTCCGCGGCCACCTGCACGCCGGACGCCGAGGCGCCCACCACGAGGACGCCGCCGTCCGGCAGCCCGCCCGGCGCGCGGTAGCGGTTCGTGTGAACCTGCTCGATGCTCGAGGCGAGGGCGGAGCCGAGGGCCGGTATCCGCGGCCGCGGCCCGGCGGCGACCACCACGTTGCGCGCCTGCCAGGCGCCATCTGTGGTAGTGACCTGATAGCCGCTCCCGCCTGGACGCACGTCGGTGACCGCGGTCCAGGACTTCACCGGAGCACCGAACGAGCGGGCGTACGCCGACAGGTACCCGACCAGGTCAGTGGCTGGCATGTAGCCGTCGGTGTCCTCGCCCTGGTAGCTCCAGCCGGGCAGCCGGCTCATCCAGTTCGGAGTGAGCAGGTGCAGCGAGTCCCACCGGGCGCTGCGCCAGCTCTCGGCGAGCCGACCCCGGTCCAGCACGAGATGCTCCCGCCCGGCTTCGGTCAGGCACCGGCTGGTGGCGAGACCGGCATGGCCAGCCCCGATCACGATGGTGTCGATCGCTTTCATCCTGCACTCATCTCTTGGTGCGGTCGCGGCCGCCCGGCTGGCACCGGGCAGCCGCGTTCGCGTGGGTAGGTCAGCCGACCGTGATGTTGAGCTTCACGGGCACGGGGTTGGTGATGACGTCGTAGACCGCGGAGCGGTCCCGGGACTGCTCGACGAGCTCGCGCAGCTTCTCCTCGGGCGCGTTGCCCTTGATTTTGAAGTCGACCTCGATGTGCTCGTAACCGTTGCGGACCTCCTCGCCCACCAGGTAGGACATCCCGAAGATGCCGAGCAGATTGATGTCGCCCTTGACGGTCGACTCGACCTCGGTCAGCTCGATGCCACGTGCGGCGGCGATGTTGGCCAGACCGGACGTCAGGCAGGCCGCCAGCGCGCCGAGTACGTACTCGACCGGAGCGGGACCGTTGTCGTTGCCGACGAGCACCGGCGGGTGGTCGGCGTCGATCACGGTCGGGTTCTTGTGCTCCATCTCCTGGCCCGCGCCGTAGTAGCTGTGCATGGTGCTGCGGTTGTGTGTGCCGCTCACCCAGCGGTTGGTGGCACGGAACTGGAACTTCGCGATCTCGGGCTGGCCCTTGACGGCGTCCAGGGTGGCGAACAGCGTCGGTGTGTCGACACCGTTGAGCGGCGTGCGCTCGGTCTTGGTGGTCATTTCGTTGGACCTTTCGTTGAGTTGATGGATGGATTCGGACAGTTGGGATGGGTCATTCGGTGGGGTCGCCCCGGGCCTTGGGCGGGCTTCGGGGCCCGCATGGTGTTGGCATCAGCTCCCCACCACCACGGTGAGCAGCCACAGGGTCGGCATGCCGGCGAGCACGGCGAGGTATGAGCGGTCGGTGAGGCGGACGGCGACGATCGCCACGGCCACGGCCGCGAGCAGCGGGATCGCGTGAACGAGGTCGCTGGCCCGCACTGAGGCGGCCGCGATCCCGGTTGCCGCCAGCGCGGCGAACGCGGCCGGTGCGACGAACTCCGAGGCTTGCTCGACCTTGGCGGGCAACGCGATCCGATCCGTCAGCACGATCATGCTGATGCGGAACAGGTAGCTGCCCAGACCGGCCAGCAGAATGACGAACCAGGCGGTCATCGCGACCTCCCCTTGATCGTGAGGGCGGCAAGGAGGCCGCCGACGATGGCGAGCAACACGCCGAGGTGCATCGGTGCGGCCAGAGCTGCGGCCGCGATGACGGACGCAGTAATGACCGAGCGGCGGGTCGCACGGTCGCCGAGCTTGCCGACGACCTCTCCCACCAGGTAGAGCGGGATGATCAACTCCAGCCGCAGCACCGCCGGTAGTTGCGCTCCGAGGGTCACCCCGACGCCGATCGCAGCCAGCCACGCCACCCACAGCAGGGCCGCCCCGCCGAGGTAGTGCCGGTGGCCGGCAGCCCGGTCGCCGTGCCGCTCGTAGCCGTCCATGCCAACCACGAACGACGGGTCGACGAGGAGGTAGGCGGCGGTCGCGCGCCACCACCGTGGCGTGCCACGCCACTGGGCGGCGATGGCTCCCGAGTAGAGGACGAGGCGCAGGTTGATGATCAGTGCGGTCGCCACGATGACCGCCGGAGCGGCACCCGCGTGCAGCATCTCGATGGTCGCCACCTGTGCACTACCGGCGTAGATCAGCGGGCCGGTGAACCACCCGGCGAGGGCCGAGATGTCCGCCCGCGCTGCACTGACGCCGATCACGAGCCCGAAGGGGACGACGCCGGCCAGCCACGGGACCATGGCCCGCGCGCCGGCGGCATACTCTCCGCCGCCGGCGCGCCGGACCAGGCTGGTCGCCACGGCCGACATCAGCGGCTGCCCGGTGCGGCCACTGCCGTGAACGACTGGCTGGCCAGCAGCCTGAGTCTCCGGACCCGCCGCATGAAGCGTCCGTGCCTGGGTTCGCGCTCGGCGAGAATGGCGGCGCGATGCTGCCATTCCGGTGTGCCGAACTCACGGACCAGCACGTCGCGTGCCTGCTGGGCCGCCAGCGCGTACAGGATTTCCATTGCCTCTCCTTCTTCGGTGGTGCTGCGACGGTGCCGGACAGTCCTTCCCGGAACCTTCCGCGGCCCCTTCCCGCGGTCGCACCATTGACTGTCCTGCCTGGGGCGCCGTCAGTCTTGGAGGCGGGGTGGAGACCATGTGGAGATCGCCTGAACCCGGACTCCAGTGAGACACTGCTTTCAGGTGCGCTGCTTCGTGCGAAGTGGCGCCACCAGGGGGTCGCCATGGTTTTCGTGTTCGACGACTGCGAACTGGACCTCACTCGGTTCGAGCTGCGCCGGGCCGGCACGGTCCTACCGATCGAGCCTCAGGTGTTCGACGTGCTTGCGGTTCTCCTACGGGACCGTGATCGCGTGGTCACCAAGGAAGAACTGCTCGACACGGTGTGGGGAAGCCGGTTCGTCAGCGAGTCCGCGTTGACCAGCAGGATCAAAGCCGCCCGGCGCGCTATCGGTGACGACGGCCAGGCCCAGCGGCTCATCAGAACGGTCCACGGTCGCGGCTACCAGTTCATCGGTGAAGTCACCGAGTCACCGACTCCGCAGTCGGCGGCCGATTTCGACCCCCCGCCCCAACAGATCAAGTTCTGTACGGTGCGGGACGGCACCAGGCTGGCGTATGCCACGATGGGCAGCGGCCCGCCGCTCGTGAAGGCGGCCAACTGGCTGAGCCATCTGGACTACGACTGGCGAAGTCCGGTCTGGCGGCACTGGCTGGTGGAACTCTCCCGTCGATTCTCGCTGCTCCGCTACGACGAGCGAGGATGCGGCCTGTCGGACTGGGAGGTGCCCCGCTTCTCATTCGACGCCTGGATAGAAGACCTCGAAGTAGTGGTTGATGCCGCCGGGCTCGAGAGGTTCCCGCTGCTCGGGATCTCCCAGGGCGCACCGGTGGCGGTCGCCTATGCCGTCCGCCACCCGGAGCGCGTAAGCCACCTGGTGCTGCTCGGCGGCTTCGCGAAAGGCTGGCGCAAACGGGCGCAGACCAGCGAGGACTTGGAGCTGGCAGAGGCGCGCGTCGAGATGGCGCGGCTGGCCTGGGGTAGGCCCGACTCGACCTACCGGCAGATGTTCGTCGCCGAGTTCCTGCCCGAGGCCACCCAGGAGGAGTGGAAGGTCTTCGACGAGCTCCAGCGACGCTCGACGTCAGCAGAGAACGCCTGGCGATTCCTCAACGAGTTCGCCGACATCGACGTCGTCGACCTGGCTGCCAGGGTCACTGCTCCGACCCTCATCCTGTGCTCTCGCCGGGAACCGGCCAACATGTTCGAGCAATCCCGTCTGCTCGCCAGTCTCATCCCCGGTAGCCGGCTCGTTCCCCTCGATAGTGGGAACCACCTTCTCCCGGAGTACGACCCCGCGTGGCGACAGTTCCTCGCCGAGGTGGACGCGTTCTTGGTGCCCGGGCAAGCACCGGTCAGTCGATGATGCCTCGCGCGCGAGCGATGTGGACCGCCTCGGTCCGTGAGCTCGCCTGCAGCTTGGTCAGGATCGCCGACACGTGATGATCGACGGTTTTCGGCGAGATGAACAGCCGGCTCGCGAGCTGGGCGTTGGACACGCCCTCCGCGAGCATTCCGAGCACCTCGACCTGGCGCTCGGTCAGCCCTGCCGGGTTGGCTCTGGTGGCCGGCCGGGGTCCCGCCGGGATGTTGGTGACGCCCCTGTCGCGCAGCTGCCGGCGGACATTCGCCGCGACGGCGGCGGCTCCTAGCGTGTCGAGTATCTCCAGCGCCCGGAAAGTTGCGGTGTCCTCGCCGGAGTCGACCAGCGCGAGTGCCTCCGAGTACGGCTCTCCAATCCTGCCCCAGCGCGCGGCCGCACCGATCGCGTCGCCTTTCAGTGACAGCCGGTGCGGCTCGGCCACCTCGAACTCCCCCGCCACGTCCCCGCCCAGGCGGCGGATCCACACCGAGAGCTCACCGAGCGACCATTCCAGGCCCGGCGTTCCGGCGAACCGGGCGAGCAGACCGGTTAGATCCGCGATCCGGTCGTCGGGCTCGCCGATGAGCCACCGGCGCTCGACGAGTGCGGTCGCGGCCGGCAGAATCCGCAGCGGCTCGTCCAGCCGCAATGCCAACTCCCATGCCGAGTCGAAATGCGCCTCGGCGTCCGCGTCCCCGCGCCGCAGGCTGATCAGGCCACAGACCAGGTCGGCCCAAGGGCGACCAAGTGGGACGGTCTCCGGACCGAGCATGACTCCAGCGTCGTGGAGGGCTTGGTCCCAGTCGCCGGTGAGCAGGTTGAGCCGGGCCTGCGCACCGAGTTGCCACACCGCACAGATTCGGATGTCACGTTCGGCGGCCAGCGGAAGGCTGGTGCGTAGCAGCTCGCGCGCCTCGGCGAACCTGCGTTGCTCGACGTCGCAGTACACGAGCAGGCTGTAGGTCGTCGACGCCGGGTAGTACTCCCCGGCCTGCAGGCCTACTGTCGCCACGTCCAGCACCCGGCTGCGGGCGTCATGGTGTCCGGCCACCACGTCTCGTATGGAGTGCAACATGTCCGCGCGCAGGCGCAGTGCGAAATCGCCGGTCGCTTCGTTCACGCCGGTCAAGTGCGCGAGGATCTCGTCGGCGTGGCTGAGGTCGTTGCGCTGGATCGCAAGGTATGCGTCGGTGGCGTACGCGTGGCCGAGCTCGACCAGGTCGTCGCTCGACTCCAGCAACCGGATCGCCTCAGCGGCGTGCCGGTCGGCGTGCTGACGATCGGCGTTGTAGTACTCGTAGAGCGACAGCGTGTGGCACACCGATCCGACACCCGTCGAGTCGCCTCGGGCGGCCCGGATAGCCCGCGCCCGAGCGCTCGCCCCGACCGCCTCGGTCAGGCGGTCCAGGAGATAGAGCTCGCGCGCCATGGCCTCCAGCAGCTTCGTGTGCTCCTCGTCGGCCAACCTTGCCTGCTGCTCCAGGGCCAGTGCGAAGAACTCCACAGCTTGAACGTGTGCACCCGTCGCCGCCGCCCGCCAGCCGGCCGCCGAGGCGTAGCGGGCCACCCGCTCGGGATCCCTGGCGCCACGGGCGTGGTGCGTCAGCACTGCAGGGTCGGTTCCCTCGCGCTCGAGCGCCCGGAGAACGCGCGCGTGCAGCGCCACCTCACCACCGGGCGGGATCAGCTCGGCCAGCGCCTGCCGGCACAACTCGTGCCGGAACCGCAATCCTCTTGGTCCCCGTTCGACCAGACCGGTCTGGTCTATGGCGCGCAGTGTAGGCAGGTCGACGTTGAGCGCAGGAAGCGCGACATCCGGCACCGCCTCGGGTGCGCAGGCCAGCAGGGCGAGCACATCCTGCGCGGCTGGAGGAAGGCCGGCGGTCCGGGCCAGGACGGCATCACGAACGGAGGTCGGCAGCCCCTCCCCGACTGTGGCAGCGACCTCCTGGACGAAGAACGCGTTGCCGGCGGTGAGCCGCAGCACGTCATCGGGGTCACGCCCGCACTTCGCCACGATGGCGGCGACGGCGTCGCGGCTCAGCGAACCCACGGTCAGCCGCTGTCCGGCTGTCGATCGGGCCACGTCGCCGATTAGGCCACGCAACGGGTGATCGATGCCGATCTCCTCGTCGCGGTGCATCCCGATGATGAGCGTCCGCGTACGGTGCACGCGCCGGGTGAGCAGCCGAAGCAAATCGATCGTGGCCTGGTCGGCCCACTGAAGATCGTCGAGCACCAGTACCGACCCGGCTCTGGTCAGCTCTACCAGTAGGGGTGGCAGGATCCGGTGGACCGGCTGGTCCTGCTCTACCTGAGTAGCGAGCGGGCCACCGAGCTGGGCCGCCGCTTCGCGCAGCGGCTCCAGCGGCGCCGGCGTTACCAGCGGCGTGCACATACCCCACAACACTCGCGCCGCGTCGGCGGCCGCCGCCGAGGCCGCTGCGCGCGCGAGCGCTGTCTTACCCGCGCCCGACTCCCCCGAGACGAGCACGATCGACCCGCGGCCGGCCCGTGCCTGCGCCCACAGCGACCGGAGCACAGCCAGCTCGGATTCACGCTCGAGCAGCTCTCCATTGCTGTCACCGGCGATGGCGGTCCACGGCAATGGCGATGAATCCGGCGTGCCGGCGCCACCGTCGAGTTCGATTACCTGCCCGGTGAACTGGTAGCCGCGGCCGTGCACGGTGCGGATCAGCCGCCGTTCCCGGTCGGTGTCGCCGATGGCCTGGCGCGCCGACTTGATTCGGCTGGTCAGGGCCGACTCGCTGACGAACCGGCTGCCCCATACCGAGTCGAGCAACTCGTCCTTCGAGACCATCCGGCCGCGCTCGCGGATCAGCATCGCCAGGACCTCGAACACCTGCGGCTCGACTCGTTGCACGACGCCGGCACGCCTCAGCACGACCTCGTCGAGATCGAGCTCGCAGTCGCCGAACACGTACTTCAACCAAGCCCCCCGACTGATGGGCCGACCCGTCGTCGTGCCCCTGCCATTGTGGCGCGCAGGAACGCCGAAGGGTAGCCGGAATGTCCGGCCACCCTTCGGCGGGGCCATCGTCACAGCGGCTCAGCCGTCCGCCGTGTGCGGGCCGATCGTGGTCGCCACCTCGCCCACGAGGTTCGCCGGAAACCCGCCTCGGCGCGCGTGCTCGAGCACGTCGTCCGGCGAATCCGCGGTATGGACGCAGTAGATTTTGTCGCCCGCAACGTAGCTCTGGTGCCAGGTGTACGGCACCCCTAGTGAGTCCACCACGCCGTTGGACGTGCGGGCGATGTCGCGGAGCTCCTCGGCCGTCAGCTTGCTGGCCCCGGGAATCTCCCGCTCGATGAGATAGGTCGGCATCATGCCCTCCTGATGTGTGGTGGTCCGCCGGGCTGGCGAACCGTTGCTCAGGACGGTATGGACGCGGAGGCCGGCCATCATCGGCCGATGTCCCCATCTCCCGGTCCGTGATCTCCCTATGTTGCTGCGCTGCCATAGGCAGTGGGCTTGCGGCCGATGGCGCCATTGCGGTCCGTACCCCGGCGGGTGACGATGCCGAGCCGCCGGGCAGACTCCACCACCCTGCTCGCCGAACCACTCAGGTCGGCGGCGAGATCGGCGAGCCGTTCGCTGCCGGCATCCCGATCCAGTGCCGCCTCCATCCGGCGCTGGGCAACGCTCAACTCCCGGACCCGGACCACGGGCGGTACGCCCGGCGCTGCCACCGGCCACCGCTGTCCCGTCAGTGCGGTCACCACGTCGTTGGCCTCCGCGCTGACCCGGGCGACGGAATGATCGGCGGCAGCCCAGCCGGCCCGGTCGTCCAGGTCGAGGCGAGCCACGACGTCGGTGAACTCACGGTGCGCGGCCAGCACGGCTGTGACGGCTGTGAAGACGGCGGCCTGAGCAGTTGGGCGTTCCAGCGTTGCCGTCGTCATCTCACACCTCCGTCCAGCCGGGCGACGAGCGGCCGCCACGTTCTGAACCACCGGCGCCGGGGCACAGCCGAACGTCTTATCCGGCGCACGGCGGCGCCGAGCTCGGCGCGGCGCCGCCAGTCCTTCGACGCGTACAGCTGCTGTCGCTCCTGGATGGTCACTTCTGCGATCACGTGGTTGATGTCCATGACGAATCCCTTCTGTCGGTTCGCGATCTGCCATGGACCACTGTGCGGGGACCCTGATCCGCAAACTTGGAGTAACTCTGAAGAGTTTGGGGAGGGTGCACTGGCGACGGCTACCCGAGTACGCAAGGCTTGAGGCAGGACGATCGTCGGGAGGGCTCACCATGACCGAAACCGCTGCCGCACCGGTAGGCGACGCACACCGGCTCGATCCGGACGTGCTCGCCCGGATCGATGCGTGGTGGCGCGCCGCGAACTATCTGTCGGTCGGGCAGATCTATCTGCTGGACAACCCACTGCTTCGAGAACCTCTGGCCGCCGAACACATCAAACCCCGGCTGCTCGGTCACTGGGGTACCTCGCCGGGCCAGAACTTCCTGTACGCGCACCTGAACCGCGCCATCATCGAGCGCAACCTCGACATGATCTACATCAGCGGGCCAGGGCACGGCGGCCCGTCCCTCGTGGGCGCCGCGTGGCTGGAGGGCACGTACAGCGAGGTCTACTCCGGAGTCGGTGACGATGCCGAGGGCATGCGCCAGTTGTTCCACCAATTCTCCTTCCCGGGCGGGATCCCGAGCCACGTCGCGCCGGAGACGCCCGGGTCGATCCACGAGGGCGGTGAGCTGGGGTACGCGCTGTCGCACGCGTACGGAGCCGCGTTCGACAACCCGAGCCTGATCGTCGCCTGCGTCATCGGCGACGGCGAGGCCGAGACCGGACCGCTGGCCACCGGGTGGCACGGCAACAAGTTCCTCAACCCCGTCACGGACGGCACTGTCTTGCCGATCTTGCACCTCAACGGCTACAAGATCGCCAACCCGACGATCTTCGCGCGGATCCCGCGGAACGAGCTCGAGGCCTTTCTGGTCGGTAACGGTTACCGGCCCTACTGGTTCGAGGGCGGCTTCGACGGGGAGGACGCCGGGGCGGTCCATCAGCGCTTCGCCACTCTCCTGGACGAGGTGCTTGACGAGATCGCGCAGATCCGGTCGGACGCAGGCAATGGCTCCAGTTACTCACGTCCGGCCTGGCCGGCCATCGTCTTCAAGACACCCAAAGGGTGGACCGGGCCGGCGCAGATCGACGGAGTGCAGATCGAGAACACCTACAAGTCGCATCAGGTACCGATGAACCACGTCCGCGGCAACGACGAATACACAAAGATCCTCGAGGAGTGGATGCGCTCGTACCGGCCGGAGGAGCTGTTCGACGAGCACGGGCGCCCGGTCGGGCTGGTCCGCGAGCTAAATCCCCCCGGTAAGCGGCGGATGAGCGCGAACCCGCACGCCAACGGCGGCGAGTTGACTCGCGATCTCATCCTGCCGGACTTCCGCGCCCACGCGGTCGAGATCCCCACCCCAGGTGGCGCCGTCGCGGAAGCGACAAGAGTGCTGGGCAACTGGCTCGCCGACATCGTGCGGCGCAATCCGGACAACTTCCGGATCTTCGGACCGGACGAGACCGCGTCGAACCGGCTCGGCGCGGCCATCGAAGCGAGCGCGAAGGTGTGGCAGGCCGAGATCCTTCCGACCGACGATCATCTGGCGACATCCGGCCGGGTCGTCGAGATGTTGTCCGAGCATCAGTGCCAGGGCTGGCTGGAGGGCTATCTACTCACCGGCCGGCACGGGGTCTTCAACTGCTACGAGGCGTTCATCCACATCATCGACGCGATGTTCAACCAGCACGCCAAGTGGCTCAAGGTCACCCGCGAGATCCCGTGGCGCCGGCCGATCCCCTCGCTGAACTACCTGCTCACGTCCCACGTGTGGCGGCAGGACCACAACGGCTTCTCGCACCAGGATCCGGGTTTCATCGACCACGTCGTGAACAAGAAGGCCGACGTCATCAGGGTGTACCTGCCGCCGGACGCGAACACCCTGCTGTCCACGTACGACCATTGCCTGCGCAGCCGCAACTACGTCAACGTGGTCGTCGCGGGCAAGCAGCCGCAGGCGCAGTGGCTGACCATGGACGAGGCGATCGCCCACTGTACCCGTGGCCTCGGCATCTGGGACTGGGCCGGCACCGATGACGGCGATCCGGACGTCGTGCTGGGCTGCGCCGGCGATGTGCCGACGCTCGAAATCCTCGCGGCCGCCGACCTGCTCCGCCAGCACCTACCCGATCTGAAGGTGCGCGTCGTCAACGTCGTGGACCTGATGCGGTTGCAGGACGAGAAGGAACATCCGCACGGGCTGCCGGACACTGAGTTCGACACGCTGTTCACCAAGGACAAGCCGATCATCTTCGCGTACCACGGTTATCCGTGGCTCATTCACCGGCTGACCTACCGGAGGACGAACCACGCCAACCTACATGTGCGCGGGTACAAGGAGGAGGGCACCACGACGACCCCGTTCGACATGGTCATGTTGAACGACCTGGACCGATACCACCTGGTCATCGACGTGATCGATCGGGTGCCTACCCTCGGGTCGCGGGTGGCGGGTCTCCGCCAGCGCATGGTCGACGCCCGGCTGCGGGCCCGCCAGTACACGCGGGAGCACGGCGACGATGCCCCGGAGATCCGCGAGTGGCGCTGGCCGGCGGCCCGGGCCGCCGGGCTGGAAACCGCGACCGGCACCGACACGGGCGGCGACCACGACGCCGGCGTACTGCCCGAGCGGGATTCCTGACCTTGGTCCTCCGAGTCCGATGACCTTGGCCGGGTGCGCTCGGCCCGGTTCTGGTGTGGGATGGACACACGGAGAAGGGAGACCCCATGAGTGGGATCGTCGTCGGTAGCGACGGCTCCGAAGCCAGCCGGTACGCCGTCGAATGGGCGGCACGTGAGGCCGAGCTGCTCGGTGAGCCGCTTCGGGTCGTGCACGTGCTGCAACGCTGGCTCTTCGAGATGCCCGACAGCGGGCCCCACACCGAGGTGGGCCGGTGGGCTCGCGAGGACGCCCGAACGCTTGTGGAGGAGGCCGCGCAGCACGCCCGCGAGGTGGCACCCGGTGCCGACGTGTCCGCGGAGGTCGTGCCGGGCGACCCACGCCCAGCGCTCGTCGAAGCCGCCAAGAACGTGACCATGCTCGTGGTCGGGGGTCGAGGCGAGGGCGGGTTCGCCGGCCTGCTGCTCGGCTCGGTCGCCCACGGCGTCGTCGGTCGCGCCGACTGCGCCGTCGTCGTGGTACAAGGCGCACCGCCGGAGAAGACCGGCCAGATCGCGGTCGGTGTCGACAATTCGGAGCCGTCGGTCGTCGCACTCGAGCGGGCGTTCACCGAGGCGGCTGCCCGCAACTGCACCGTGCGCGCGATTTATGCCTGGCCACGCGGCACCAGTGCCGAAGGGATCTACGGCCTGCGCCTCGACGAGAGTGAAGCGCGCAAGCAACTCGCCGACACTGTGGCTCCCGTGGCCGAGCGCTACCAGACGGTGAAGGTGGTCGAGGAGGTCGCCGAGGGACACCCGGTCGGGGTGCTCGTCGGCGCATCTGCCGACGCCGACCTACTCGTCGTCGGCCGGCGGGGCCGAGGCGGGTTCGCCAGCCTGCTGCTCGGTTCGGTCAGTCGCGGTGTGCTGCACCACGCGCACTGCCCCGTGATGGTGGTGCCGGCGTAGTCGGCTACGGACGCAGGCCGAACGCAGTCACCGTGGTGAACCCGCCGGCGAACGTGCGCAGCTCGGTCACCGATCCAGGCGCCGGCCGTAGCCGGTGGATGGCCTCGGGTGGCGCGTTCAGGGCAATGCGCATGAGCGCTCGGATCGGCATCGAGTGCGTCACGACGATGACCGGCTGACCGCGGTAGCGCTGCAACACATCGTCGCGAGCGGCCGCGACGCGTGCTGTCATCTGGTCCAGCGACTCGCCGCCGGGGGCCGGGTTGGCCGTCGAGGTGCGCCAGGCCGCGATCTCGCGCGGATAGCGATTGGCCACCTCGTCGATGCGCAGGCCCTCCCATTCGCCGAACTCACACTCACGCCAGGCGGCCTCGGCCGACAGCGGAAGCCCGAGCCGGTCGGCAATCAGTTCAGCGGTCTGCGTCGCGCGGACGATCGGGGATGTCAGCACTGCCACCGCCGCCGCGTCCGCGAGTGCGTCGGCGGCTCGTTCGGCCTGCTCGCGCCCCAGGTCGTCCAGCGGTGGGCCGGGGAACGAGCCGCCCGCGAAACGCCGGGCCACGGTATCGGCGGTCTGGCCGTGTCGCACCAGCAGCAGCGACGACGCCGCCGACAGGTCCTCGACTCCCGTGGGTGCTGGTGGCCGAGTCGGTTCGGCGACGAACCAGACTGGATCTCCGTCCAGTGCCTGGTTGACGAGCCGGTCCGCGTGCTTGTTCTGCTCCCGCGGCACCCAGGTGTAAGTCACCTGATCAGCCGGCAGGATCCGGTTGGCTTCCAGCGCGAGTGATTTGAGGTCCGCGTTCTTGACCTTCCATCGGCCGGACATCTGCTCGACGATCAGCTTGGAGTCCAGCCGGACGTTCACGTGGGCCGCCGGGTCGATCTCGCGCGCCAGGGACAATCCGGCGATGACCCCGCGGTACTCGGCGACATTGTTGGTCGCGACTCCGATCGATTCGGCGACCTCGGCGAGCACCTCGCCGGTCTGCGGATCGCGAACGAGCGCGCCGAACGCAGCCGGCCCGGGATTTCCCCTGGCCCCTCCGTCCGCTTCGACGATGAGCCGGCGCGTCACAGCCCTGACTCGTCAATGCGGACGAGGATGCGGCGGCATTCCTCGCAACGGATGACAGTTTCCGCTGCCGCCGACCGGATCTGGTTGAGGGCCGCCGGGTCGAGTTCCAGGTGGCAGCCGTCGCAGCGGCGCTTGCGCAGCGCTGCGGCCCCGACGCCTCCGCTGGACGAGCGGATCTTCTCGTACAGCGCGAGCAGGTCGCCGGGTATCTCCTCTGCCATGACGTCGCGCTGCTTCCGGGCTTCGGTGACGTCCTCGTCGATCTCGGCCCACGCCGCGTCTCTGGCCCGCTGGACAGCCAGGGCGTTGCGGCCGACGGATTCGCGCTCGGTGGCCAGTTCGCCGACCTGCCGCTGAGCGTTCTCGAGCTTTTCCATGATCTCGAGTTCGATGTCCTCGAGCGCCGCTTGCCGCCTGGTCAGCGAGGCGATCTCGCTCTGCAACTGCTCGAGCTCGCGCGCCGCGGACACCTGGCCGGCGTCGAGCCGGCGCTGGTCGCGGTCCCTTCGCTGGCGCACCTGATCAACATCGGCGTCGGCTCGCTGCCGCTGCTCCTCGAGGTCCGCCACCTCGGCCTTGGTAGCGACCTCGGCATCGCGCAGCCGGCCGTGCTCGGCGGCCAGCGCGTCGAGCTCGGCGATCTCCGGCAGCGTGCGGCGCCGGTGGACTAGCTGGTCGAGTTTCGTGTCCAGCGCCTGGAGCTCGAGCAGGCGCAGTTGGGCGGCAGGATCAGCGTTCAGTGGAACTTCCCTCCTCGAGCGAGCCGACGTGCATCGTCCACGGATCTGTCGGCGTCCTGGACACGCGGGTCTCCACCGTAGTACCCGATCGCTCCAGCACGGCAGTCAGCCGCTCGGCGGCGTCGGACAGCCAGGGCCACTCGCTCGCCCAGTGCGCCACGTCCACAAGGGCCGGTGCACCCGCCTCGAGGGCTTCGGACGCCGGGTGGTGCCGCAAGTCCGCCGTCACGTACGCGTCGACCCGAGCCGACCGGACCGCGTCGAACAGCGAGTCGCCCGCCCCACCGCAGACCGCCACCGTGCGCACCGATGCGTCCGGGTCCCCGGCCACCCGCACCCCGCTTGCGGTGGCCGGCAGCGCGCGGGCGACGCGGCCGGCGAACTCGGCGAGCGGCTCGGATTCGGGCAACGTCCCGACCCGACCGATGCCACTGCTCGCCGGCAACGAGGCCAACTCGTACACGTCGTAGGCCGGCTCCTCGTACGGGTGGGCCGCGGCGAGCGCGGTCAGCACGGCGCGCCGGCGGCTCCTCGGCATGACCATTTCCACACGGGTCTCGGGAACCTCCTCGACGGCGCCCACACTCCCGATCGTCGGGTTCGCGCCCTCGCCGGCGCGGAACGTCCCGACTCCGGAGGCCGTCCACGCGCAGCGGTCATAGGCGCCGATCCGGCCGGCGCCGGCGTCCGCGAGCGCGTCGATGAGCCGGTCGGTGTCGGCCTGCGGGACGAACACCACGAGCTTGTCGGTGGCCTCGGACGGTTGCGGTGCCAGGGGGCGCAGGCCGGTCAACCCGATCGCGGCCGCGAGCGCGTCTGACACGCCCGGCTCGGCGGAATCGGCGTTGGTATGTGCGACGTGCAGCGCGATGCCGTGCCTGATCAGCGTGTGGACGACCATTCCCTTCGGAGTGGTCGCCGCGACCGCGTGTACCGGGCGGAGGAAGAGCGGGTGGTGCGTGACGAGCAAGTCGGCTTCCCATGCCACGGCTTCGTCGGCGACAGCGACCACGGGGTCGACTGCGAACAGCACTCGTCTGATCTCGGCTTCGGGATCACCGCAGACGAGCCCGACCGCATCCCACTGTTCCGCGCGGGACGGGTCGTACATGCCCTCGAGCGCGGCTACGACGTCGGCAAGCCTCGGCACACCGGGGAGATTACCGCGCCGCCCGCGGCCGTCGCGGCCGCACCGAGCTTCCGCGATGCGGTTGGTGTAGGCACCGAGCTTCCATTCTGCGGCGCCCCGGGCGCACCAAGCCTCCACAATGTCGCCACAACGACACCGAGCTTCCTTGGGGCGTGCATATCACCGCATTGTGGAAGCTCGGTGCAAAGGGTCGCCACACCGCGGACGATCGGTGATAACCGCGCCGGGCAAACCGGTCAAGGCTGATCGAACCATCGCTGAACATGGATCCCAGCGGCCCGGAGCGAGCGAGTCGATCAGTCACGTGTCATCCTCGCAGCGTGATCATTCAGGTCAGCTGAGTGGGCGCAACTGGGATCGAACCAGTGACCTCCCGCTTGTAAGGCGAAACCCGCCTAGCGGTGTCCTCACCTGCGGTTTTACCGTATCTAGCCGCAGCATCGCGGCGAAGTTATCGGGTCACCGATGACTAGGCGGGACCGGCCAGGCGACTCAACCGCCGGCCGGTCCCTCGACCGACTCGCGGAAGGAGTCGACCGTGAACGACAGACTATCCCCGTGGCGTAAGCCCGGAGCGGAGCAGTTGCACACCCTGCTCGGCGGCGATCCTGCCACCGACACCGTCCTGACCCGTATCGTCGAGCAACTCGGCTTGGACGAGTGCGCCGCGTTGGCGGGCTTGGTCCGTAACGCCTTCGGTCAGGCGATGCGGGACGCTGGCAGCACTGCCCGGCATGAGTGCCTGGACGCAGTGCAGGCAGTCATTGAC
>DASUUU010000084.1:0-11384 GCA_036373915.1 Jiangellaceae bacterium
CCCTACCACCGGCTTCACGGGTATCCGGGCATTCACGTCGTCGACGGTTCGGCAGTGTCGGCGAACCTGGGCGTCAACCCCGCGCTGACCATCACCGCACAGGCCGAGCGGGCGATGGCGATGTGGCCGAACAAGGCTGACGCCGACCCCCGTCCCGCGCCCGGTGAGCCGTACCGTCGCGTCGCGCCGGTTCGACCGCGCAACCCGGCCGTACCGGACGGTGCCCACGGCGCGCTCCGCCTGCCGGATATCGGATGATCGCCTTAACTGGAGACACGGAGGGCCTTCCGGGCCGAACTGAGGGCCCAGGACTGCTTGACGACCTATGTTTGTCTGACCTTCACGCGGCCAACTGTGAAGGATAGGGTGTGACGCCGAAGACGCCGGAGGGACGTGGACCCATTGACAACGCCGCCATCGGATCCGTACGAGACGCCGGGCGAAGATCGGCCGGCACGACCGCCGCACTATGGCGAATCACCCCCGCCTCAGCCGGGCCAGGCACCGCCGCCGTACCCCGGCCAGGCACCGCCGCCGTACCCCGGTCAGGCGCCGCCCGGGTACCCGGGCGCGCAGTACGGCGAGCCACCGGGATACGCCCCGTTCGGGCAGCCGTCGGCCCGGCCCGAACCACCATCGTCGATCCTCACCGCAGTCAAGCTGATGTACGCGGGTGCGGTCCTGTCGCTGCTCTGGACACTGCTGGTGCTGCCGCAGCGGGACGTGCTTCGCGACGCACTCGATGATCAGAACATCGACATGACGGCCGGCGAGATGGACTCGCTGGTCAACACCATGATCGGCGTGATGGTCGTCGTGGGTCTGATCACCGTCGGTCTGTGGGTCCTGATGGCCCGGACGAACCGCGACGGCAAGTCGTGGGCGCGCGTCATCGCCACCATCTTGGGCGCGATCGCCGTCCTGGTCGGGCTGCTGGGCATGCTCCAGGTCGATCTCATCGGCCTGGTGATGAACCTCGCCCTGGTGGTGCTGTCCGTCTGGATCCTCGTACTGCTGTACCGCCGCGAGTCGACCGAGTACTACAACGCCATGTCGCGGCAGCCCCGGTACTGAGGCATCGCCAGTGACCGGCACGCCACCACCGCCGCCCCAATCCGAGGGCCCGCAGCCCCCGGAGCAGGGGCGGCGCCTGGTCGGGCCGCCGTCCTCCCTGCTCGCCGCGGTCAAGCTGATGTACGTCGGCGCCGGACTCCAGGCTCTGGCCCTCGTTTTCACCTTCGCCGCCCGGGTCGAGCTACGCGACCAGATCGCCGAGGAGCAGCCCGACCTGACCGCCGATCAGGTCGAGCGGGCGATGAACATCCAGCTGATGAGTGTCGCCATCGTGGACATTCTCGCCATCGCCATGTGGATCTGGATGGCTCAAACGAACCGGCGCGGACTCGAATGGGCCCGCATCGTGGCGACCGTGCTCGGCCCGTTGAACATCGCCTTCACCGTGTTCAGCCTGACGCAGTCGGCAGGTGTCGCGATCATCGTCCGCTTCCTGACGATCGCGCTTTCTGCGGCCATCTTGTTCCTGCTGTATCGCCCGGATTCGACCGCCTACTACAAGGCGATAACCACCCGGGGACGTCCGATGCCGCCGCCCGCCGTGGAGTGAGGGCTTAGGCGGCGTCGCCGATCAGACCGTCGCGGTGAGCGATGGCGGCGGCCTCGACCCGGCTACTGGCGCCCAGCTTGGCCAGGATGTTCGACACGTGCACGCTCGCCGTCTTGGCAGAGATGAACAACTCGCCGCCGATTTCACGGTTACTGAGCCCGGCCGCGACGAGCCGGAGTACTTCCAGTTCGCGGCTGGTCAGCCCGACCGTGCTGGGCGAGCTCACCTTGTCCAGCAACCGGATACCGGCCCGGCGGGCGAGGTCGACGGTCCACTGGTGCAGGAGCCCGGCGTCGAGCTTGCCGGCCAGCTCGGCGGCGTCGCGCAGCGCCTCGGTCGCAGCGGAACGATCACCTGCCGCGATGAGCGACTCAGCGAGCCGATAACGAGCGTACGGCCGCAAATGGACGGGCCCCTCGGCCGCGTCTACGGTGGCTATGGCCGCGCGCCAGTGGTCGACACTGTCGCCTACCCCGCCCGCCAGCTCGGCTTCGATGACAGCGCGCCAGACATGGGCGGATCCCCAGTCGCCGATGCGGTCCATGGCGCGCTGGATCGTCGCCGCCCCGCCCTCCGGAACAGGAAGGCCGCCGCGTGCAAGCCTGCTGATGATCAGCGCTCCGGTGGTCAGTACCGGCAGGCCGTATCCCGCGCTCGCGGTGCGTTCGAGTGCGGCGACGATGTGGCTCCAGCCGGCCTCGAGGTCGCCTTCCGCTACCGCCAGCTGGGCTTGCACGTGTGCGAGCGGTACTGCGTACTGCGAGTCGATGGCGCGCCCGGCCTGCCTGGCCTGCACCTCGCCGACCAGCTCGCGCGCTGCCTCGAGGTCGCCCTTCAGGAGCTTGAGCAGGGCGTACAGCGTCAGCAGGTGCCACATATGCCGTGGCGGCGGGTCGAGGTCGAGCGCCTCCTTGATCAGGCGCCCGGCCTCGCCCCAGTGCCCGAGCGAGATCAGCGGCTCGGCGGCGTTTCCGGCGAGCATGGCACCGGTGTTGCGGGCCAAGCCGATCTCGGCGGCCTGCGCGATTCCGGATCTAGCCAGTTCAGCGGCCTCGGCGTACCGGCCGAGCAGGTTGAGCGCGTCGGAGTAGTTGATGTAGTAACCAACCATCCGCCGCGGCTCGGCCTGTGCAAGCTGCCTGGACATTTCGAACGCGGCGAGACCGGCCGCCATCTCATCGGTGTGGACGTAGGAAGGACCGAGAACGTTGTACGCCCGCATCTCGGCATCCGAGTCACCCGACGCCAGCGCAACCTCTACCGCCTGCCGCGCCAGGGGAATCCCTACGGCGAATCGGCCGTCCATCATGTGAGCCGCCGCGACCTGGTTGAGCAAGCGCGCCCGGGCGGCCGTGGGTGGGGCCTCCGGGATCTTGGCCAATGCCTCGGTCGCCGCGTCCAGCGCGGCGGGCCGCCCGAGGCTCTTGAGCATGTGGACCCGCTGATACAACAACGCGCCGTACACCTCGAGGTCGTCCTCGACCGCCGGCTCGGCCAGACCCTCCTTCGCGAGCGCCAAGGACCGTTCCATCTCGCCGGCGTCCTCGGCGGAGCGGGCCGCTCGGTGCAGCAGGCTGGCCCGGCTGCTGCCGGCAATCGCCGCCGGGTCGGGCATCCGGTGCCAGAGCTCCAGCGCCCGTTCGAGAAGGCGAAGCGTCTCGGCGTGCGCGTACGCCCGCGTGGTGTCGTCGGCAGCGCGGATATAGGCGGCGAATGCCCGCTCGTGCTCGTGGGCGGCGTACCAGTGATGCGCTATCGCAACGGCCGCCGAGCCGTCACCAACGAGCTCGGGCCGACTTTCGAGCACCTCGGCGTACCTGGTGTGCAGCCGAGCGTGGGTGCCGGGTAGCACGTCATCATGCAGAACTTCGCGAAGCAGCGCGTGCCGGAACGCGTAGGCCTGCCCCTCGACGCGGATCAGGTTGGCCGACACCGCCTCGCGAAGTGCCGCCTCCAGCTCGATCTGGTCGAGGTCGACAACGGCGCTCAGCAGTGCGTCATCGACCTTCGCACTGCCGGCGGACAGGACCCTCAGGACCTCCTGGGTCGATGGGCTCAGCTGCTCGACCCGCACCAGCAGCAGATCGCGCACCGAGTCGGGCAGCGAGCCGTGCGGCTCATCGGCCCCGGCCCGGGCGAGTTCTTCGACGAAGAACGGAATGCCTTCGCTGCGGCTGAAGACCTTTTTCACCACATCCGGCGCGGGCCTGCTACCGAAGATGCCGGTGAGCTGTTCGCCGACCTCGGCTTGCGACAGCCGCGGCAGGTCGAGCCGGCGCACGGCCCGCACCCGGTCCAGCTCGGCAAGGAACGGCCGCAGTGGATGCCTGCGGTGAACCTCATCGCTGCGGTAGGAGGCGATGATCAGCACCCGGGCGCCGTCGAGAGCGCGAATGGCGAACCTGAGCAGGTCACGGGTGGACGCGTCGGCCCAGTGCAGGTCTTCGACCACGAAGACCAGCGGGCCGTCGGCCGATACCCGCTCGAGCAGGACGGTGACGACCTCGAACAACCTGCCCCGGCCGTCAGACTGGTTGCCGGTGCTCTCACCCAGCTCCGGCAGGAGTGTCGGAAGCATGGCGCCGCCAGGCCCGGCTAGTTCGATCATCCGGTGCGGGCCCAGCTGTCCGGACAGGTCGCGTAAGGCGCCGGCGATCGGCGCGAACGGCAACCCGTCGCCACCGAGCTCGACACTCTGGCCGAGGATGACCCTCGCACCGCCGGCCTCGGCCTGGCGGGAGAACTCCTGGATGAGCCTTGACTTGCCGACGCCGGCTTCGCCACCGACCAGTACTGCCGTGGCCTGACCGCCCTGAGCGTCGGCCAACGCCGTGGACAGTGCACGCAGCTCGAAGCCCCGCCCAACGAAGCTGGGACTGAGAAGGGACGTTGCCACGTCTCCAATCTTGTCACCAGCTACTGACAGGGCGGGGCTGTCGCCGGCGTTCACGCCGCGCGGGCGGGACGTCCGGTGCCGAGTTGCTGTCTGCCTAACCGGCGCCACCAGGGGCGAAACCCGGTTTTGCGGTGCGGGCGGGCGAGCCGCGCGGCGCGGAAGAACCGCTCGCGGTCCGCTTCGCGGCGCAGGTCCGCGATCCGCTCGCCGAGCAGGATCTGGGTGGAGTAGGTGTCGATGGTCATTGCGGGCTCCTGTCCGGACGTTCTCTTTCGATGCTTCAAGATTCGTCCGTAAGGTGCCCAGCCCACATCGGGCAGCCGCCGCATCTTCCGCGCCTGCGCTACCTTAGGGCGCGCCTTACCCTGCGGCGATCGGGCCTAAGGCACCTCACTCGTAGGTGTAGAAGCCGCGCCCTGCCTTACGGCCGAGCTCGCCGGCAGCGACCATCCTGGTCAGGATCTCGGGTGGAAAGAACTTGGGGTCGGCAGTCTCGTCGTAGATGTTCTTCGTCGCATGGTGGAGGATGTCCAGCCCGGTCAGGTCGGTGGTGGCCAGCGGTCCCATGGCGTGACCGAATCCGAGCTTGCAGGCCGTGTCGATGTCGTCCGCACTCGCTACGCCGGCCTCGTACAACCTGATCGCCTCCATGGCCAGGGCACTGATCAACCGGGTGGTGACGAAACCCGCGACGTCGCGATTGACGACGACGCACGTCTTGCCGACAGATTCCGCGAACCTCCGGGCGGTCGCCAGGGTCTCGTCCGAGGTAAGCCGACCGCGAACAAGCTCGCACAAGCTCATCATCGGAACCGGTGAGAAGAAGTGGGTGCCGACGACGGCCTCGGGACGGGCGGTGGCGGCGGCGATATTTGTCACCGGGATGGCACTTGTGTTCGTCGCGAGGACGGCGTCGTCGTTGGCGATCCGGTCCAGCTGACCGAAGAGCTCGCGCTTGACGTCGACGTCTTCGAAGACCGCCTCGACCACCACGTCGACCTCCGAAACAGCGGCCAGATCGGTGGTCGTGGTGATTCTTTCGAGCGCGGCTGCGCGCTCGTCGCTCGTGATGGCACCCTTGCCGACGAACTTCTCGGTGCTCTTCTCGATCGCGGTCATCCCACGGCTCAGCGCGTCGGTCGTGATGTCGCGCAGGACGACGTCCCATCCATTCACTGACGCGACCTGGGCTATGCCCGAGCCCATCAATCCAGCCCCGATCACCGCCACCTTTTGCGGCATTTTAGCCCCTTTCATCCTGCCCTGCCCCTGCGAGCCGCAGCATATCGACCGGCGTCGCCCAGCCCGCCATCCGCCTTGCAATGCTCACCTGTGGGAAGCGGGCGCCGGCGGGGCGCTTCCCGTAGGTGAGCATTGCAAAGTGAGCGTGGCAACAGGACGGACCGGGACGTGCGGCCCGGCATGACACCAGGAAAACGCCGATGTCGCAGGAATGCGGTGAATCTCCTGGCCGATCAGTTCACACTTGATGCATGCCAGGAACCGGGAGTGCGATGTACGTGCTGGGGCCGCTCATTGCCATTGCTCTGCTCGGCGCGCTAATCCTGGTCGCGCGTTGGGCGTTCGGCAAAGGAGAGTCTCTTGTCGACGGAGGCCCGCAGCACGGTCTGCTCGTACCCGTCGCCGAGGGCGTCATCGTTGATGACCTGAGCGCCCTTCAGGACGTTCTGCTCGACGGCGGCGTCAGGAACACCGTTACCGACGGCCCCGGTGGGTACCGGCTGCTTGTGTGGCCCGCCGATCTGGCTCGCGCCCGTGACCTGCTTCGCCAGGTTCGCCGGCTCAACTGAGCGCCCGGGCTCGACGGCGGGCTCCTGCAACGGCCGCCACTGCTGCTTCCACCGGTCCCACACCCGCAGGCCGAGCACGATGAGCGCCACGTACGCGAACCCGAGCAGCACGTCCACGACGTAGTGCTCGCCGCTGTAGACCAGCGTCACGCCCATGGCGATGGGGAAGGCGGCCAGCAGAATACGCGGCAGCCAGTGCCGGACCACCGGCCACAGCCCGACGGTGACCAGCAAGGCGAAGCCCGCGTGCAACGACGGCAGCGCCGCAACCGCATTGGCGTCGGCCCGAACGTCGTTGAACCACGCGCTGGCGAAGCGCAACCCGATCACCGCCCACCCGCTGCCGATGTTGCGCTCGACGGGCTCGTCGATCGTGCCGCTCCATGCGGCGTACCACGGCGGCGCGGCCGGAACCAGGATGTACGTCAGCAGGCCGGCGTAGGACAGCAGCAGCACGATCCGGATGTACCGCCACCACAATGGCCTCGACACCATGTAGAACGCCGCCGCGATGGCCCACGGCACCACGAAGTGAGAGAAGTAGACCGCCGAGGCGACGACGTCCCACCACTGCGGGTCACCTGCCGTGTAGAAGCGCTCCTGCAGCCACACCGTCGGTAGTTGGCCGGCGAACAGGAAACGTTCGGCGTCCACCAGCTCGCCTACCCGCAGCGGCATGCCCAGCGTATCGGCGATGCCCCGGGTGAAGTCATAGAGCATCAGGGCGCCCAGCAGCGGAAGCCAGTCGACGACCGCGCGGACGTGTACCCGCCAGTTGCGGCCCAGCTTGGCCGCGATGATGCCGACCAGAATCCAGATGGTCTGGTCGATCCGGTGCGTCGGCAAGCCATCCCGCAGGATGGACGTCACCAGTACGACAAGATATCCCGCGAGACCGGCCCGGCCCAACCACGGCTGGATCGCCGGCCAGCTCAGGCGGGCCGCCGCCGACTGTGCGCGCACCACGACTCAGGCCTCGAAGTGGTCGGGGTCTGGTTCTCGGATCACGTCCGCGCCGAGCGCGGTCAGTTGCCCGACCAGGTCCGGATACCCGCGGTCGATGTGGTGGACGGCAGAGACGATGGTCTCGCCCTCGGCGCACAACCCGGCCAGCACCAACCCTGCACCGGCGCGGATGTCGGTCGCCACGACGGGCGCCCCGGACAACCGCTCGCGACCCCGGACCACGGCATGGTGGCCGTCGGTGCGCACGTCTGCCCCCAGCCGGGCGAGCTCGTTGACGAACATGAACCGCGCCTCGTACACGTTCTCAGTCACCATTGCCGTCCCGTCAGCCACCGAGTTCAGGCCCACCACCATAGGCTGCAGATCCGTCGGAAAGCCCGGATACGGCAGCGTGACGACGTCGAAGGCCCGCGGCCGGCCGGACATGGCCACCCGGAAACCCTCGCCCGCGCTCTCCACCACGGCGCCGGCCCGCTCCAGCTTGTCGAGCACTATCTGCAGGTGTTCTGCCCGCCCGTTGGTGAGGGTGATGTCGCCGCGGGTCATGACCGCCGCGATCGCCCACGTGCCGGCCACTATCCGATCCGGCACAGTGGTGTGCTCGGCCGGATGCAGGCTGCTGACACCCTCGACCCGCAAGGTGGACGTCCCGATCCCGTCGATCTTGGCGCCCATCTTCAACAGCATGTTGCAGATGTCGACGATCTCGGGTTCGCGTGCCACGTTGTCGATGACCGTCGTCCCCTCCGCGAATACCGCGGCCATCACGATGTTCTCGGTCGCTCCCACGCTCGGGAAATCGAGCCAGATCGTCGCGCCGGTCAGCCCATCGGGGGCTCGCGCGACGACGTAGCCATGCTCGACGGCGACGGACGCCCCGAGCTTCTCCAGACCGGCCAGGTGCATGTCGAGGCCACGCGAACCGATGGAGTCTCCGCCGGGCAGAGCGACGTCGGCCGCGCCACACCGGGCTAGCAGCGGCCCGAGCACGCAGATGGAGGCCCGCAGCTTGCGCACCAGGGCGTACGGTGCCGAGTGGTGGATCTCGCCCGGGACGTCGATGGTGACGGTGGTCCCGTCTCGGTGGACGGTGGCACCGAGCCGGCGCAGCAACTCTGACATGTACTGCACGTCGGTGATGGCCGGTACGTTGTGGAGCACAGTGGTGCCGGGGGCGAGCAGGGCGGCGGCCATGAGCTTGAGTGCGCTGTTTTTCGCACCGTACACGCGGACGTCGCCGCGGAGACAGGCTCCACCGACGACTCGGAGTCGTTCCACCCGCACGGGTTCCTTTCGACGTCTTACGCGACCAGATGACCGCCCGGCGGCGCCGCCTCCAACCAGGCCAGGAAGGCCATCGACGCCGCCTCACTCATCGAGACTTCAAGGCGCTCGCCCGCGACTTCCCAGATCAGCACAACGTGACCGGCAGGAAGATCGTACGCCTCGTCCGAAGTGGGGGTCCGCCGGCCCACCACTGTCAGATCGCGGCGGGGAAGTACCCGCTGCACACGGGTTCCGAAGCTGAAGGTGCGAAACCACTCCAGCACGTCACCGCGGTACCGGGCGATCCCGAAGACCCACCCGTCGCTCCAGCCGGCCGTACCGACTCGAAGGCACAGGTCGAACCCGCCCTGCCGCTGGAGCACGGTACGGCGCACGAAGAGCCCGCCAAGAGCTATTGCGGTGACGAGCGCCACACCTGCGACGATGACAGCGACCCATTCCATCACTGTCATCGTCGCCGCCCCCCTAGGATCCGCTAGCGCGCTCCGGCGACGCGCAGGCGCGTTTCGGCGCGGCGTCGCTCTTGTTCGGCATCGTCGCCTTGGGCGCGGTCGAGCGCCTCCTTGGCTCGGGCTACGTCGATCTCCTCGGCCAGTTCGGCGACCTCCGCGAGTATCGACACCGTGTCGTCGGACACGGACAGGAAGCCACCGTGCACCGCTGCCAGCACCGTGCTGCCGTCGGTCGTCCGGATGGTGACCTGGCCGGTCACGAGTAAGCCGAGGACTGGCTCGTGACCCGGCAGGATGCCGATCTCACCCTCGGTGGTCCGGCTGACGATCATGCTTGCGGTGCCGGACCAGACCCTGCGATCGGGCGCGACCAGCTCGACGTTCAGCTCCCCAGGCAACTCTTTACTCCTCGAACGGTTAGTGCGCCACTCTACCCGGCCCGGCCGGCGGCACGACGAGCGGGCCGCCACAATTGCAACCGGATAACCTGAAACGCCCCCTCTGCCCCGACTGTCGTTCGATCACGTTCGGCAGCCCTATGGGTGGTCCGGCAGGCCGGTCGGCACTCCAACAGGCGCACGCGCCTGGTACGGCACCGACAGGCCTGCTGAACGTGATCGACCGGCAGAGCCGGTCAGGAGGCGAGCTTGGCGGCCTTCTTCTCCGCATCCTCGACGTTGCCCACGTAGGCGAACGCCTGCTCGGGCAGGTGGTCGTACTCGCCCTTGCAGATCGCGTCGAACGACTCGAGCGTCTCGGACAGCGGGACGAAATCACCCGGCTGGCCGGTGAACGCCTCGGCGGCGTACATGTTCTGCGACAGGAACCGCTGGAGACGCCGCGCCCGGTTGACCGTGACCTTGTCCTCTTCGGACAGCTCGTCGATACCGAGGATGGCGATGATGTCCTGCAGGTCCTTGTACTTCTGCAGGATCTCCTTGACCGTCGTCGCGATCCGGTAGTGGTCCTCGCCGACGTAGGCAGGGTCGAGGATCCGGCTGGACGAGTCAAGCGGGTCCACCGCCGGGTAGATGCCCAGCTGAGTGATCGGCCGCGAGAGCACCGTCCGGGCGTCCAGGTGGGCGAACGCGTTGTGCGGCGCGGGGTCGGTGATGTCGTCGGCGGGCACGTAGATGGCCTGCATCGAGGTGATCGAGTGACCCCGCACCGATGTGATGCGCTCCTGGAGTTCACCCATCTCGTCGGCCAGCGTCGGCTGGTAACCGACGGCCGAGGGCATCCGGCCCAGCAGCGTCGAGACCTCCGAGCCGGCCTGGCTGAACCGGAAGATGTTGTCGATGAACAACAGCACGTCCTGGTTCTGCACGTCGCGGAAGTACTCGGCCATGGTCAGCGCGGACAGGCCGACTCGCATCCGCACACCCGGCGGCTCGTCCATCTGACCGAACACGAGCGCGGTGTCCTTGAGGACGTCCGCCTCCTGAAGCTCGACCCACAGGTCGTTGCCCTCACGGGTGCGCTCGCCGACGCCGGCGAACACCGACGTGCCGCCGAAGTTCCGGGCGACCCGGCGGATCATCTCCTGGATCAGCACGGTCTTGCCCACACCGGCCCCACCGAACAGGGCGATCTTGCCGCCCTGGATGTACGGCGTCAGCAGGTCGAGGACCTTGATGCCGGTCTCCAGCATCTCGGTGCTGCCTTCGAGCTGGTCGAACGCCGGCGGCTTGCGGTGGATCGGCCAGCGCTCGTCGGCCTTGATCTCCGACTCGTCGACGTCGAGCGGCTTGCCGAGCACGTTGAACACGTGGCCCTTGACGCCGTCGCCCACCGGCACGGTGATCGGCCCGCCGGTGTCGCGCACAGTCGTCCCGCGCACCAGGCCGTCGGTCGGCTGCAGAGCGATGGTGCGCACCAGGCCGTCGCCGATGTGCTGTTCGACCTCGAGGGTCAGTGTGCGGTCGCCGCCGGCCTCCTCGGGCAGGTTGATTTCGACTTCGAGCGCGTGGTAGATGCCGGGCATCTCGTCGACGGCGAACTCGACGTCGACGACCGCGCCGGTCACCCGGGCGATCCGGCCCGTGGCGGCAACCTGCTCCTGCTCCGCGGTCGTGGTCTCAGATGTGGTGGTCATGGGTCCTCATTCACTCCGCTGCGGCGGCGGCGAGCGCATTGGCACCGCCGACGATCTCGCTGATCTCCTGGGTGATCTCTGCCTGTCGGGCCTGGTTGGACTCCCGGGTCAGGGTCTCCTGCAGTTCACCGGCGTTGTCGGTCGCCGACTTCATCGCGCGCCGCCTGGCCGCCCACTCCGCGGCCGCGGCGTCGAGCAACGTCGTATACACGAGGTTACCGGCGTACTGCGGCAGCAAGGCGTCCAGCACTTC
>DASUUU010000085.1:0-10909 GCA_036373915.1 Jiangellaceae bacterium
GCCACCTCCGACCACCGGGAACAGCCTCTTGCGCACGACGTCGACCAGGTCCCCGGTCGCGCCCGGCCCGTAGAGCCAGCCATAGCGCAGAGCGGCGCCGCCGGCCTTGGTGACCACGTCCTCGACGTGCCGGATCGCCTCCATCACCGGCTGCGCCACCGTCCCGGTGTGCAGGTCAAGCGGGTCCTCCTCGGTCTTGACCCATCCGCCCGTGCGCATTCCGTTCCAGCCGGCGTAACTCTGCGCGATGACGGATACCCCCGTCGCCTCTGCGGCAGCCAGCAGGTGATCCACCCCCTCGGTGCGCAGCCGGTTGGTGGTGGCGAACCACCGATCCATGTGCTTCATGTCGGGCTTGCCGGCGATGGCGGTCATCTGGTGCACGATCACGTCCGGCCGGGCCTTGGCCACCGCCTCACCGACCGACATCGCATCAAGCCCGTCCATCACGACCGCATCGGCGCCCAGCTGCTCCAGCAAGCCCAGCTTGTCCGCGTTCGTCGTCGTCGCCGTCACCTGGTGCCCACGGGCCACGAGCTGCGGCAACAGCCGCCGCCCCAGGACTCCGGTGCCGCCCGCCACGAACACCCGCACGCCCATCACCTTCCTGATTCCACAGACCGTCTCTAAGAGCTCAGACGAGACAGCCCGGCCGACTGTGACATGGGCGGCCAGGACCAACGGCCCTGGCCGCCTGCCGTCCCTCCGTGCGACGGTGAACGATGGCGAACGGCGAAGCCCAGGACGGAGCACTGCGATGACCCACATCGTCGGAGAGGTGACCATCGACGCTCCGGTCGACGAGGTGTTCGACATGGTCGCCGACGAGCGGAACGAGCCCCGGTACAACCCTCGAATCGTGCGTGCCGAGAAGGTGAGTGAGGGTCCGGTGGGCGCGGGCACCCGATTCGTAGCCCAACCCAAGAGCATGGGTTCGAAGGGTGAGATGACCCTGACGATCTTGGAGTACGACCGGCCGCACCGCCTGCGCAACGTTGTGCGGTCGTCCTACATGCAGGTCGACGGCGCGCTGACCTTCGAGGAGACAGCAGATGGGACGCGCCTGCGGTGGGAGTGGGACATGCGCCTGGCCGGACCGATGCGGATGCTCTCCCCGGTGCTGGCCCTCATCGGCCCGGCCTGGGAGCGCCGGAACTGGGTGGACCTGAAGGAGTACATGGAGACGGCCCGCCCCTGACAGCCGATACCGGGTGACCTGGAAATTCGTTTGAAGCGTCGGCCCACCAGCGGTTGGCTGTGAACCATGACCGAGAATCGGATCCGCGTCGGCCGCGCGACCGACCCTGAGCGTTTCCTCGCGACCGACCACACCGTCTGGTTCGCAGAGGTCCCTGCAGCCTCCACCGAAGAGCAGCTGATCGGCATCCCGGAGGAGCATCGCTTCGCAGCGGATATCGACGGCTCCGATCCCGGCACGTACCCAGGGGTCTACGGCGTCTTTGCGCTGACGCTTTTCGTACCTGGGCCGAGCGCCGGCACCCGGCAAGTACCGTGCGCCGGTCTGACCTGGGTCGGCGTACATCCCGACCACCGCCGCAAGGGCGTGCTCACTGCGATGCTGCGGCACCACTTCGAGCAGGTTCACGAGCAGGAGGGCACCCACGTCTCGGCCCTGCATGCCAGCGAGCCGGCCATTTACGGCCGCCACGGCTACGGCCTGGCGTCGCTGGAGTTGGAGGTCAGCCTCGGCCGCGGCACGACGCTGACCGCGCCCGATCTGGAGGAGGCCGCAAGCACCGTCAGCACACATCTGGCGACGGTGTCCGACCCCGATGTGCCGAAGCGGATGCGGGAGTGCCACCTCGGCTGTGCCGGTCTGGGTGCCGTCGTGGGTGACGCGGGCTACTACGCCCGCATCTGCCATCAGCTGCCCGAAGAACTGCGAGACAAGGAGTCGTGGCGGGTACTGTTCGCCCGCCGGGCTGGCGTGGACGTCGGGTTCGCGATGTTCCGCCGTACGCACAAGTGGGAGCGGGCTCGGCCCGCAGGAGAGCTCTCGGTCTGGGCGCTGGTCGGCGATCCGGCTGCCCAACTCGTGCTGCTGCGTCGGCTGGTCGACTTCGACCTGATCGGGACTGTCAAGGTCCGCGCCGCCGGCGTCGACGACCCGCTGCTGCAATGGGCGGGCGGCCCGAGAGCTACGTCCGACCTGGCGACCTACGACAGCCTGTGGGTGCGCCTGGTCGATCTCCCCGACGCGCTGCAAGACCGGACCTGGAGTGCACCGTGCGACGTCGTGCTCGAGGTCGCCGACACCATGGCTCCGTGGAACGAGGGCCGGTGGAGGGTCCGGGCCGATAAGGCCGGCGCGGCGACCGTGGAGAAGACGACGGCAGAGGCCGACGTACGCCTGCGAGTAGACGCGCTGGGAGCGGCGTATCTCGGGGGCGGAAATCTCGCAGCGCTACAGCGGGCCGGGCTCGTAACAGAGCGCCGCAAGGGCGCGGTCGCCGAACTGTGGCGAGCCATGCGCACCGACGTCGCCCCAGCCGCCGCATTCGGATTCTGAAGCCCGCTCAGCGCGCCCGCGATCATCAAGGCGGGCGCCGCCGCGGGCCGGTCAATTCGCTCCGCGCGGCGGGTTCCACGGCCCGACCCCGGCGAACCGCTGCGGCGTGACCCTCGTGACGAAGCCGGGCGGCGGGTTCGGCATGCGAGGAAATATCACGTCAGGCCCGAGGTAGGTGCGGGCGAGCCGCTGGAGCAACTCCGGGGCGCCGCCCTCGGTCACCCGCGCCGTCCCGTACACCACTAGGTACTCGAGCAAGCCCCACTCGTTCACCCGCGTTGTGGGGATCGACATCGCGATACGAGGGTCGCGCCGCAGGTTGCGCAGCTTGCGCTGGTCATGGAGGGTGGCCAGGACGATCTCGTCACCGTCGACGCCCACCCAAGCCGCACTGACGTGCGGGGAGCCGTCCTCGTTCAGGGTGACCACCTGTGCCACCGCATCGCTTTCGAGCAGCTCGCCGGCCGCGCCCTGGATCGAGATCCCCGCCATCCTGCGCAGCCTACCGGCGTCGTCGACACTTGATCGCCCTCGCCGGCAGATCCTTATTTGGCCGATGCCGCTTGGTCCGCATGGGTGGTCAGCTTGCCACCCGCTCCGTTCCGCCGTCCACGCTGCCTGCTCGGCCTGATCCGGCATATGGCCCGGGTGGAGCACAGCTGGTTTCAGCGCTCGCTACGGGGTCATCGGGATCTACCTCGGCTTTCTGGTCTCCTGATGACTATGACCTCGACTTCAACGGTGCCGTTGCCGACCAGGCCGTGGTCGACGAGGCGTTCGCCGCCTGGAAAGCACAGATCGCCGCCGCCGACGAGTGGCTCGACGGGGAGGTCGACCTGGATGCCGTGGTCCTCACGCCGCGCGGAGATCAGGAGACCAGCGTGCGAGACATCCTCATCCACATGATCGAGGAGTATGCCCGGCACTGCGGGCACGCCGACCTGCTGCGCGAGTGCATCGACGGCCGCACCGGCCTGCAGTCCGATTCGAACAGCTCAACGCTTTCAGCGAGTCATAGGGCAAACTCGGCTGGCGCCCAACGGCCGGTTGAACTCTCGTCGGCTCCACCGCGTGAAAAGAACCAGAGACGCGACCCAGGGGTTTACAGCCGGCCAAGTCAGGAGCACTTTCAAGGTGGCCAGGAAACCCCACAACGCCCGATGAAGTGCGGTGGTGCAGATGCGTAGGTCATTCGTCAACTCCGGATTGGCAGCCATCCTCGCGCTTGGAGTCGTTGCCATCGGCAACTCTCCGGGCAGCCTGGCGGCCCCGGACAACGAGAATTCTTCGGCTCCGGGACAGTCCGGCCTCGTCAGAGATGGTGCTTCGCCCTTGGACAAGGACAACCGGAAGGGCCACGTCGAGCCGACGGCGCGCCAGCGTGGACTGGCCGCAGCCCTGGATGCGCGAGTCAGGTTCAACGATCTGGGCACGCCGGGAATGCTCACGTCTACCGGTCGCCCGCTCGACACGGGCCTGCCCTCCAATCCCGCTGCTGCTGCCCGCGCCTACGTCGCTGCGAACAGGGACCTGCTGGGCCTGACGCCGCGCGCGGCGAACGCCCTCGAGGTCGTCACCGTGGCTCCCATGGGCGAGGGAGCCGCCGTGATCATGCAACAGCGATTCGGCAACCTCGTCGCCGGATATGACGGGCTTCTCGTCGTCGGTGTACGCGATGGGGCCGTGTTCCACGTCAGCGGGTCGCTAGCCCGCGACGCTGCGCAGCCGCAGCCCGCAACCCTGTCTCCCCAGGAGGCGGCGCGAATCGCCACCCAGGACGCCGGGGTTGACCAGAGCGCGGTGCAGGATGTCCAGCTGGTCGCGGTGCCGACTCCGGCACGCGGGACGCGAGCTGCGTTCAACGTGCTCATCGCCGGTGGCGACGCCGCGGAGCCAGTGGCCGTGTCCTCATACATCGACGCCCGCGACGGCAGCCTCCTGGTGCGTGAGGACGTGGTCGACTACGCCGCCGACAATCCCGAATGGGAGGTGT
The DNA here is from genome assembly GCA_036373915.1 of Jiangellaceae bacterium. Lineage (GTDB taxonomy): Bacteria > Actinomycetota > Actinomycetes > Jiangellales > Jiangellaceae > JASLBX01. Next base: position 4,524 of record DASUUU010000085.1, read on the forward strand.
TCGAGAACACGCCACCGGTCGACTACTCCTCCACCGACACCCGAGTTCGCTGGTGCTTCGAGCCGGGGCCGGGCTGCGACGAGGTCGTGGGAACCCCGGCGTCGCCGTTCGCATGGGACGTCAAAGCTGAGAACGGCAAGCCGACCAACACGACGAAAGGCAACAATTCGCTCGCCGTGCACAACTGGTTCACGAACGATCCGTTCGATGTGGGCAAGGAGCTGGCCACCCCACGGCCCGACCGCGACTACGTGTACCCGTGGACAAATCAGTGGTTCGAGGAGAAGTGCTCGCCAGCGGTGTTCGACACCGCTGAGCGCAACGACATCGACGCGGCCCGAGCGAACCTGTTCGCAGGTCACAACCGGATGCACGACTGGTCCTACCACCTCGGCTTCACCGAGTCGACGTTCAACATGCAGGACGACAACTTCAAACTCGGGGGAAAGCAGAACGACCCGGAGCAGGGCAACGCGCAGGGCGGCGCGGTAAGCGGTGCCCGCGACAACGCCAACCAGATCACCTTCCGAGACGGGGTTGCACCCATCACGAACATGTACCTGTGGCAGCCGATCGCCGGCGCGTTCTACGCGCCATGCGTCGACGGGGACTTCGACATGACGGTTATCGCCCATGAGTACACCCACGCGATCACCAACCGGATGGTTGCGGGTCCCCGAGCCGGGTTGAGCTCCCCGCAGGGCATGAGCGAGAGCTGGTCGGACCTGCTGGCGATGGAGTACCTCAATGAGCATGGCTACGCTCCGTCGGGTATTCGCGCGTTCACCATCGGCGAGTACGTGACGCAGGATCCAGTCGCTGGAATCCGCAATTACAACATGAGCGCGAGCCCGCTCAACTACAGCAGCGTCGACTACGACTTCGTCGGCCTTCAGGTCCATGCATCCGGCGAGCTCTGGAGCGCGGTCAACTTCGACATCCGTGAGGCGATGATCGACAAGTACGGCGCGGGAGATCCATCGCTGCAGAAGTCGTGCGCGAACGGCGAGACGCCGGTCAGCGAGTGCCCGGGCAACCGCCGATGGGTTCAGCTGGTGTTCGACTCGTTCCTGCTCATGGCAGAGAGCCGGGTGAGCATGGTCGATGCGCGCGATGCGCTTCTCGCTGCCGACTTCATCCGGTTCGGTGGCGTGGATCTCGAGCTGATGTGGGACGCGTTCGCCAAGCGCGGGCTCGGAGAGAATGCGGTAAGCGATGGCGCCGCCGACAGGGACCCGACCCCCAGCTTCGAGTCGCCGTTCACGACCGAGGGGACACTCACCTTCACGCCGGTGGACGAGGCGGGTCAGCCGGTCGAGGGCGCGCAGCTGTTCGTCGGGCACTACCAGGCTCGGGGCGTGCCCGTCGCCGATACCGATCCCGGTACGGCGCTGACGGACGCGGTGTCCCTCGTCCCCGGTACGTATGAGTTCGTCGCCCGGGCGGACGGCCGTGGCTTGGTGCGAATCGGTCCGGTCGCGGTTTCGGCCGGACAGCAACTCGACCTCGAGGTGGACATGCCGGCCAACCTGGCCTCCGCTTCGGCTGGTGCGACCGCTACCGGCGACGGCGTCAACCTCGCTCGGCTGATTGATGACGACGAAGCGACGAACTGGGCGTCCCTTGTCGCTCCGGTCGCGGGCAAGGGCGTTACGGTCGATCTCGCCGGCGATCAGCATCGGGTCACCAGGGTGCAGGTCAGTGCGATGCTCCGGCCGGCGATCACAGGGGATGCCGATCCAGGCGGGCAGAATCGGTTCACCGCACTCCGGCAGTTCCGTGTTCTCGCGTGCGTCGCGGACGGAGATGTGGACTGCACCGACGCGGGCGACTACACGCCGGTCTTCACCAGCCCTGCGGACGCGTTCCCGTCGGTTGCGCCGCGTCCCAGGGCTCCGGAGCTGATCCTCCGCTCGTTCGACATCCCCGACGTCGACGCCACACACCTTCGCTTCGAAGTGGTCACCAGCCAGTGCACGGGTGGCCCGGACTATGCCGGCGAGCAGGACGCCGACCCGAGGTCGGGTACGGACTGCTCGACGAACAGTCCACAGGCCGGGGTCGTGCGGGCCGCCGAGTTCCAGGCGTTCGCCGACTAGGGCGTCATTGCCTCCGGCCGGTGCTCGCACCGGCCGGAGGCGGCGGCCATCCTCGCCGGGACGGCTGCTGTGCAGAGCCATCGCTAGGTTGGCGTCCCGAGTGTGATCCCAGCGCCGGGGCGCGATCGGATCGTCGATCGCCCCGGTCGTTGAGCCGGCTCTTCGGCCGGATTGTGACCTTCGGCCCCATGAGCGGGGATGGAAGCCTCCGGGGCGTGTCGCGTGCTCCCCGTAGCGTTCGAAGCGAAGGTACGGCGGTGCCCGTCCTGGGAGGGAGCGCGAAATGGTGTTCGCCGCGCAGCTCACGGCAGATGCCCTCGCCGGCCGCTGGAGTTACGGCGACGGCTGGGGACCGATGAACGGAAGGATGGACGGCTGGGGTGGCGGCTGGATGTGGCTCTGGTCGCTGTTGCTGCTCGCCGGCATCGTCACCTTGATCGTGGTCGCCATCCTCGGCCTCACCCGGGGGTTCTCTTCCCGAGATGCCCGAGAAGGCGGGCGGAGCAAGGCCCGCGAAGTGCTGGACGAGCGCTACGCCCGTGGCGAGCTGACGACCGAGGAGTACCACGAGCGGCTGGACGAGCTGAAGCGTTCCTAGGCCGCTGGAGTAGAACCATGACCTACCAGCTGAGCCGCCGGCGCGCGATCCAGCTCGCGGCATTGGGTGCGGCGTCTGCCGTGGCTGGTGGAGTCGGGCTCTGGCGTTCGGCAACTTCGGGCGACACGCTCGCGGTCGTAGAAGGCGGCACCGATATCGCGATGCCAGAGGCCCTCGTGAGTGAAGGCGATCTGCTTCACGTGCCTCTGGTGGCGGCGGCCGGGATCCGTCTGGCCGGGCGGGACACGTCCGCTCTCGGCTACAACGGCACGAGCCCGGGGCCGACCTTGCGACTCAAGCCTGGTGACGCGCTGCGTGTGGACCTGACGAACCGGCTGGACGAGCCGACGAACCTGCACGTCCACGGCCTGCACGTATCGCCCGAAGGCAACGGAGACAACGTCTTCGTCGAGCTGCCGCCCGGCGAGACGTTCCGCTACGAGTATCGGTTGCCGCCCGACCACCCCGCCGGAACCTTCTGGTATCACCCGCACCGGCACGGCCTCGTCGCCGACCAGGTCTTCGGCGGGCTGGCCGGCGCCATCATCGTGACCGGCGACGAGGCTGAGGCAACATTCGACGAGGACCGGGTCCTCGTCGTTTCCGACACAACGCTCGATGACGAGGGTCGAATCGTCCCTCCGTCGTTTCAGCAGCGGATGATGGGCAGGCAGGGCCGTCTGCTACTGGTCAACGGGCAGGTCCAGCCGATCCTGAGAGCTCGCCAAGGGGCCAGGGAGCGGTGGCGAGTGATCAACGCCTGCACATCGCGCTTCCTCCGGCTCCGGCTCGAGGATCTCGAGTTCACGGTTCTCAGCCTGGACGGCCACCGGGTTCGCCAGCCGGCCCGGCGGACGGAGGTGCTCCTGGCGCCCGGCAACCGAGCAGACCTCGCCATCGAGGCGACAGCCGCAGGCCAGTACCGAATACTCACCGAGCCGTACGACCGCGGTGGCATGGGGATGGGGCCCATGATGCGAGGCGGCGGCGCGACGAGCGAACGGGAACTGCTCGCCGTGTTCGACGTGACCAGCGAGTCAGGCCCGGCCGAGCCGCTGCGCTGGGACGCGGTCCAGATCGAAGATCTTCGCGATGTGGCCGTTGACGCGCGGCGCGAGCTCATCTTCGAGGTCGGCATGGGCGGCGGCGGCATGCGGTTCCTAATCGACGGTCGCGAGTTCGACCACGACCGGGTCGACACCGAGGTGCGGTTGGGAGCCGTCGAGGAGTGGGTCCTACTGAACCCGAGCCCCATGGACCACCCGTTCCACCTGCATGTCTGGTCGTTCCAGGTACTTGACGACGGCGCGGGGCCGTTACCGGAGCCGCAGTGGCAGGACGTGATCAACGTACCTGCCGGCCGGGCCGTACGCATCCGAATCCGTTTCGCCGACTTCGGCGGGCGGACGGTGTATCACTGCCACATCCTGGACCACGAGGACCAGGGCATGATGGGCGTCATCGTCGCCTCCTGAGACACGAGCCGACGGCACTCTCGCGGTCACGTGTTTTGATCAGCGCGACGGCGCCCGGCAGCCGTGCGGCGCTGACCATTATGGTTGGCAGGCATGGTCGCTTACCGACTGAGCAAGGACGAAGCCCGCCGAATCGCGATCCGGGCCCAGCTACTCGATACGCCGCGCCCAACCGACCTGGTTGAGGTCGTCGATCGCCTGACGATCCTGCAGATCGACCCCACCGCAGCCATCGCGCCGAGTGCCGATTTCGTCCTGTGGAGCCGGATCGGCTCGTCGTACAGCCCCGCCGAGCTGACCAAGGCCGTCGAGAAGGACCGCTCGCTCATCGAGACCGTCGCCTACATCCGGCCGCCGCGCGACCTTCCGGCGGTGATCGCCGAAGCCCGTAACACACCGATGTACGAAGGCACAGCAGCGTGGTTCGAGAAGAACGAGCCCTTTCGCCGCGACATCCTCGCCTTGCTGGAAAGCGACGGGCCGCTTCTCTCCCGCGATATCCCGGACACGAGCGTCGAGCCGTGGCCGTCATCGGGCTGGACCAACAACCGGAACGTTACGAAGATGCTCGAGATCCTCGCCCACCGCGGGTACGTTGCGATCTCTGGACGCAAGGGCAGACAGCGCTACTGGCACCTCCCCGAACAGGTCTATCCGGTCGACAAGTCGGACTACGACATCGACGGCGCAGTCCGCTACCGCAACGAGCGCCGGCTGGCAGCGCTCGGCATCGCCCGCTCTACCGGCCCACAGATTCCGGGCGAGTCGCCGTACGTCGGCGATGCCGGCGAAGAGGCCGTCGTGGAGGGGACGCCGGGCACCTGGCGCGTCCAGCATGAATACATCGACCTGCCCTTCGAGGGGCGTACCGCGCTGCTGTCCCCCTTCGACCGGCTGGTCCACGACAGGGTCCGCGCCGAGCAGATCTTCGACTTCGAGTACTTCCTCGAGATGTACAAACCGAAGGACAAACGCCGATGGGGCTACTTCGCTCTCCCGATCCTTCACGGCGACCGACTTGTCGGCAAACTCGATGCGACCGCCGACCGCAAGGCCGGCACTCTTGTCGTCAACGCGATCCATCAGGACGTCCGGTTCACCAAGGCCACGACCGCCGCGGTCCGCGCCGAGATCGATGATCTCGCGAAGTGGCTCGGGCTCGAGATCGCCGGCGTATAGGTGCGGCCGGCGAGTCACGCGGTCAGCTCGTCCAGCGGTACGCCGGCATCGCGCAGCCCGGCGAGATCCACCTTCTGAGCGCTCACAATCCGTCGGATGGACTCGATCGCATCCCAGTCGTTGACGTGCATGCCCGCAAGCACGGTGTCGCCTTTGAGCCAGAACGCGGTGAAGGTACGTCGATCTACATCGCCACGGAGCACAACCTCGTCGTAGCCAGCCGGCCCGATGCTGCCCACGTACTCCATTCCCACGTCGTACTGGTCGGTATAGAAGTAGGGCAACCGTTCATAAGGCTCCTGCGCGCCCAGCATGTTCCCGGCCGCGGCAAGACCCTGGGCGATCGCATTGTCCCAGTGCTCGACCCGCAGGTGGCGGCCGAGTCTGGGGTGATAGGCGTTGGCGACGTCCCCTGCGGCGAACACGTCCGGATGTGACGTACGCAGGTATTCGTCGACGACGATGCCGTTGTCGACCTTGAGCCCCGCTGCGTCGGCCAGTGCGGTTTCGGGCGCCACGCCGACGCCGACCACCACCAGATCGGCCGCGACGGTGGCGCCATCGGCGAGGTGCACCATGGCCCGCCCGGCATCGGCATCGACCGAACTCACCGTGGTGTTGGTGCGAAGGTCCACGCCGTGTGAGCGGTGCAGGTCGGCGAAGACCTGGGCCACCTCCGGGCCGAGCACTCTTACGAGCGGATTCTCCAGCGCCTCGATGACCACCACGTCACACCCGGCGTTGCGGGCGGCGGATGTCACCTCGAGGCCGATCCAGCCGCCTCCGATGACCACGATCCGCCTTCCAGGGTGTAAGGCCGCGCGGATCCGCTGACTGTCCTCGATCGTGCGCAGGTAGGTCACAGGTGCCGCAGCGTCCTGGACGACGGGCAGTCGGCGAGCCGTCGCACCGGTTGCGATCAGCAGCCGGTCGAAGCCGATCTCGTCCGGACCCACGGCGACGGTATGGGCGTCGACATCGACCGTCCGCACCGCCATTCCGAGCCGCAAGTCGACGTCCTGATCGACGTACCAC
>DASUUU010000086.1:0-18649 GCA_036373915.1 Jiangellaceae bacterium
CACCTTCTGCTGGATGCCGCCACTGCGGACGATCGCGTACACCGCGGGCTCACTCTCTCGTGTCGGGCTTGCAGGCGCACGTCGTTGCTGGCGGCGGGCGCACGAATTGGATGGCGCGATACGCGCCGACGTTCAAGGATACGGAGTCGGCCACAGCGAGGTCAAACCGGCGGAACCCACCCCTCGTGATCACGAAGACTTTGTAGCTCGATCCGGTGCCAAACCCTTCGTGATCACGGGACCTGGGCGGGCTCCGCTTCGGACGAGGTCTCGACGGCACCGGGGCTCCCAGCAGGACGCTGGGCCCGACGTCGACGACGCTTGGGGGCCGGAGCCTTGTCGACGGCCGTGGCCTCGGCCGGGCCAGATCCCTCGGCTTTGCCGGCCGCAGGCTGATCGTCAGGCCCGGTCACGCCGTCGGGAGCCGTGGCCGGCTCGGGCTCGCCTGTTGCCTGCGGGCCGTCGACGCCATCGTCGGGCGCAGATGCGGCGCCGTCGGGTGCGTCGGCGGTGGCCTCACCGGAGTCGGTAGCGGCGGTGGCGCCGGCAGTCATAGCGGCACCGATGGCTGCACCGTCGGCCTCGGCAGGTTCGGCTGCACCGTCGGCCTCGGCAGCTTCGACCGCCGGCGCCGTCGCCTTGCGGCCGGCGAACTCGACCGGAATCAAGTCGGCCGGCGACGCTTCGCCCGGAGTCGCCGTCGCCTCCAGTTTGGGCTGCGGGGTCTCGGGCTGATCACTGCCCGCCTTGTCGCCCTTGCGACGCCGCTCGCGGCGGCTGGAGCGACCCGGTCGGACGTCCCCAGCAGAGGCCTTCTTCCCGACGACCGGCTCGGTGTGAATGTGCAGCCCGCGACCGTTGCAGTGCTCACACGGTTCACTGAACGCCTCGAGCAGTCCCGTGCCGATCCGCTTGCGGGTCATCTGGACCAATCCCAGCGACGTGACCTCGGCCACCTGGTGCTTGGTGCGGTCGCGGCCCAGGCACTCGACCAGTCGCCTGAGCACGAGATCGCGGTTCGCCTCGAGCACCATGTCGATGAAGTCGATCACGATGATGCCGCCGATGTCGCGCAGCCGTAGCTGCCGGACGATCTCCTCCGCGGCTTCGAGGTTGTTCTTGGTGACGGTCTCCTCGAGGTTTCCGCCGGACCCGGTGAACTTGCCGGTGTTGACGTCGATGACGGTCATCGCCTCGGTGCGGTCGATCACCAGTGAACCGCCGCTGGGCAGCCACACCTTGCGCTCGAGCGCCTTGGCGATCTGCTCGTCCACGCGGTAGGCGGCGTAGATGTCATCGCCGCCGGTCCAGCGCTCCAGCCGGTCTCGCAGCGACGAGGCGACGTACGAGACGTAGGGCTCGATGGTGTCCCATGCCTGGTCTCCGGACACCACCAGCTTGGCGAAATCTTCGTTGAACAGGTCGCGGACCACCTTGATGGCCAGATCTGGCTCGCCGTACAACAACTGCGGAGCGTTGCCCGACGCCTTCTTCTGGATCTCCTCCCACTGGGCCCGCAGCCGGGACACGTCGTGGGTGAGCTCCTCCTCGGTCGCACCCTCCGCGGCAGTACGGACGATCACGCCGGCGTCGTCCGGGACCACCTGCTTGAGGATCTTCTTCAGCCGGCTGCGCTCGTTCTCCGGGAGCTTGCGGCTGATGCCGCTCATCGACCCGCCGGGGACGTAGACCACGTACCGGCCGGGCAGGCTGATCTGGCCCGTGAGCCGGGCACCCTTGTGACCGGCGGGTTCCTTGGTGACCTGGACCAGCACCGACTGGCCGGACTTGAGCACGTCTTCGATGCGCTTCGGGCCATCGGTATGCCCAAGCCCGATCCAGTCGACCTCCCCCGCGTACAGCACGGCGTTGCGGCCTCTGCCGATGTCGACAAAGGCGGCCTCCATCGCGGGCAGCACGTTCTGAACCCGCCCGAGGAAGACGTTGCCGACCAGCGGCTGGTCAGACATGCGGCTGACGTAGTGCTCGACGAGCACGTCGTCTTCGAGAACCGCTATCTGGGTACGGTCGCCGGTCTGCCGGACGGCCATGACCCGCTCGACTGCCTCTCGGCGGGCCAGGAACTCCGACTCGCTGATCACAGGTGTGCGGCGGCGGCCGGCTTCGCGTCCCTCGCGGCGGCGCTGCTTCTTGGCCTCCAGCCGGGTGGAGCCGGTGACCTTGGTGACCTCGTCGTCGGCCTCACGCGGCTCGCGCACCTTCACGACTGTGTTCGGCGGGTCGTCCGTACGGGTCTCTTCGACCTCGCCGTCGCCCTTGCGCTTGCGGCGCCGCCGCCGTCGGGTGCCCGCCGTGCCGGAGGCGTCCGCCTGCTCGTCGTCGGCCGGCTTGGCGTCCTCGTCCGCGCCGGCCTTTTCCGCCGCGTCGCCTTCCGCTGCGAGCTCGTCATGCCCATCGACGGCCGCATCGGACTTCTTGCGGCGGCCGCGGCCGCCCCGGCGACGTCGACGGCGCGGCGACTCGTCGTCATCGTCGTCGGCGGGCTCTGCGACGTCCTCGACCGGAGACGGCTCGGGTTCGGCGACGGGGGCAGGTGCCACGAACTCCGGTGGTTTGAACAGCAGGCCGCCGGCCGCCGGGGCGGGTTCGGCTGCCTGCGCGAGTTCGGCTGCCGGGGCGGACGCGGTGGCTTCGGCCGGTTCCGCAGCCCGGGCAAGTTCCTGACCAGAAGCCGGCTCGACGGCGGCATCGGGTACGGGCTCGGTGGCCTTGGGCCGGGTGGACTTCCGTGTCCTGCGCCGGGTGGGCGCGGACTGCTTGTCCGATTCGGTTCCAGCAGGATCGGTCGCTGCGTCCGATGCGGTTGCGCTGCCCGCGGTCGCCGGCTGCTCAGTGGCCTTCTCGGCCATCTCCGTGACCTGGCCGGTCGTTGTGGCCTCGTCTACCGGCGGACCGGCCGGCCTGCTTGCGGTCCGGCGGCGGGGCGCCCGCTTGCGAGCGGGCTTGTCGGTCCCCGGCGCTTTCGCCGTGTCCGCCGCGGCGGGTGTCGTCGCATCCCCGTTCTTGCTGTCGTCGTGCATTCGGGTTTACTCCCGTCAACCACGTTGCACGGCGCCGCACCGCACGGGCGCGCTGCTCGCTGCAACATGGCTCTCGTCGTCGGTCGCCGCGGCCAGTCGGCCGGGGCGGAAAGCCTTGTCAGCCACGTTGCCCACCGAGGTCAAGCGTCGGCGGCCGTGGTTCGCCGGCCCTGCCGCGTGTCATCGCGGTCCAAGGGCCTGACGATTAGGTCACCGTGCCGGACACCACGTCGTCTAGGCCGCTCACGCCAGCCGCGTCGGGTGGACAGCTGGGCGGCGCGGAGGTCGGCCATCTCGACAGTGCCCGGCGAGGACAACGTCGGATCAAGCGGCGGATTTCCGATCGCCTGACCACTTGAAGTATCGCATACTCGGCGCGAAGAACCCGTACGGACACGGCCAGCGCGACGCGGATGCGGCTGCTCGCCCCCGCCCACTACGGTGGATTCGTGACTGACACCGCCGGCAACGTAGGCGGAGCCCCGGCGGTGGGCAGGACGGTCACCCGGCTGACCGGCCTGACAGCCAGCGAGGTGGCCGAGCGAGTCGATGCAGGTCAGGTCAACGACGTTCCCGTACGGTCCAGCCGCAGTGTGGCAGACATTGTCCGCGCGAACGTCTTCAACCGGATCAACGCGATCATCGGCTCACTGCTGGTGCTGATCCTTCTCGTAGGGCCGTGGCAGGATGCACTGTTCGGCGGCGTGATAGTCGCCAACTCGCTTATCGGTATAATCCAGGAACTCCGGGCGAAACGCACCCTCGACAGGCTCGCCCTCATCGGGCAGGTCAGACCATACGTCCGCCGCGACGGTACGGCCACGCCGATGCCCCCCAGCGAGATCGTCTTGGACGACGTCATCGAACTCGGTCCTGGCGACAAGGTGGTGGTCGACGGCGAGGTGACCGAAGCCGAAGGTCTCGAGATCGATGAATCCTTGCTGACCGGTGAGGCCGACACGGTACACAAGCTGCCAGGCGACACCGTCATGTCCGGCAGCTTCGTGGTCGCCGGCGGCGGCGCGTTTCAGGCCACCAAGGTCGGACGGGACGCCTACGCCGCGCAACTGGCCGAAGAGGCGAGCCGGTTCACCCTCGTCGACTCCGAACTCCGCAACGGGATCAACAGGATCCTCAAGTTCGTCACCTATGTGATCATCCCGACGGGGATCGCGCTGGTGATAAGCCAGATCGTCGTCAACCAGAACGACCTGGCCGAGGCGATCCGGCGGATGGTCGCTGGGCTCGTCCATATGGTGCCCGAGGGGCTTGTGCTGCTGACGTCGATGGCCTTCGCGGTCGGAGTCATCAGGCTCGGCCGCAGGCAGTGCCTGGTGCAGGAGCTGCCGGCCATCGAGGGCCTCGCCCGGGTGAGCGTCGTGTGCCTGGACAAGACCGGCACCCTTACCGAAGGTTCGATGGACGTCACTGACGTGGTCCAGCTCGAGCCCGGGCTTCCCGTCCGCGAGGCGCTCGGAGCGCTCGGCACGGTCGACGAGCGGCCGAACGCCAGCATGCAGGCGATCATCGACGCTTGCCCGCCGCCGGCAGGTTGGGTCGCGAGGGGGACCGCGCCGTTCTCGTCCGCCCGCAAGTGGAGCGGTGCGACGTTCAGCGAGCCGTCCGGCAGCCCGTCCACCTGGCTGCTCGGCGCGCCGGACGTCCTGCTGCCTGCCGGCGACGAGGCGCTGGCCCAGGCCGACGCGCTCGGCGCCCGGGGCATGCGAGTGCTCCTACTCGCTCAATGCGGGCTGACCGCCGAACAGGCACTCGCGGCGCCGGAACGGATTCGCGGGCGGCTCACGCCGGCCGCCCTGGTGGTCATCGAGCAACGGCTGCGCACGCAAGCATCGGACACCATCCGGTACTTCGCCGACCAGGACGTGCAGGCGAAGGTCATCTCGGGCGACAACGCCGTCTCGGTCGGCGCCGTGGCGGCCAAGCTCGATATCCCGGGAGCGGACGATCCGGTCGATGCCCGCACCCTTCCCACAGAGCAGGACCAGCTTGCCGACGTGCTGGAGACGCACGCCATCTTCGGCAGGGTCGCGCCGCACCAGAAGCGCGACATGGTGCACGCGCTGCAGTCTCGCGGGCACAACGTCGCCATGACCGGTGACGGCGTCAACGACGTGCTCGCGCTCAAAGATGCCGACATCGGCGTGGCGATGGGTTCGGGGAGCGAGGCCACCAAGGCCGTCGCGCAGATCGTGCTGATGAACAACAACTTCTCCTCGCTGCCGTCGGTCGTCGCCGAGGGACGCCGGGTGATCGGCAACATCGAGCGGGTCGCCCACCTGTTCCTGACCAAGACGGTGTACGCGGCGCTGCTCGCCATCGTGGTCGTGATCAGCCAGGTGCCCTACCCGTTCCTGCCACGGCATCTGACCCTCGTGAGCACGCTGAGCATCGGCGTCCCGGCGTTCTTCCTCGCCCTGGCGCCGAATACGGAGCGGGCCCGGCCCGGCTTCGTCCGCCGGGTGCTCAGATTCGCCGTTCCCGCCGGCACCATCGCCGCCGCCGCGACGCTCGCGTCGTACTTCCATGCCCGCTGGGTGTACGACGAGGATCTGGCCGCCGAGACCTCCGCCGCCACTCTCACGCTGTTCATCGTGGTGTTGTGGGTGCTCGCCGTGATAGCTCGCCCCTACACCTGGTGGCGGGCCGGCCTGTTGGCCGCGATGGCGGCCGGCTTCACGCTCGTGCTCACCGTGCCGTACTTGCAGGAGTTCTTCCAGCTCCAGCTGTCCGGCTACCAGGCGCCCTGGGTAGGTGCGGGGATCGGAGTCGGGGCGGGGGTCCTGCTCGAGCTCACCTGGCGACTTGTCGACCACCGCGGCCAACCCCCGCGTTGATCATGCAAGAGTGGGGCGACACGCCTATCATGTCCGGATGCGGCGCTGCGGCAAATCCCGACAAAAAGGCGTGTCGCCCCACTCTTGCATGATCAACGCGAGGGGTTGAACGGGTCGCCGACCGAACCGGTCGTTTCGTCAAGTGGGCCCTGGGCCAGGCGGGTGGCCACGGGCCGGGCATCGCGCAACCCGCCGACAAGCCGCAGGCCGGCCAGGACGTCGTCCGGCCGCACCGTCGGCGTCTGGTGCCGCACGACGAGGTGAAGGGACGGTCCGGTGTGCTCGACCGTCATCCGGACGACGGCTCCGCGGGCATCGAGCGTACGTGCCCCGTTCTTGGTCATTCGCCGCACCTCGACCACGGGTTCGGCGAGGAAAGCCTTGACCGCCGTGGCCAGCTCCTCGACCGGCACGCCGGACAGTTCGACAGACCATTCCGAAGCCTGCAGCCGATCAGCCAGCGACGCCTGGTCCGCCTCGACGACGTCGACGATGTCCAGCCCTGGTGCGAGCGCGACGTCCAGGGCGGCGGCCACGGCGGCCGGGTCGCATTGCTCCGTGACGGCGATCTCGAGGTATTCGGCCTCGCTCGCCGCACCCATCGGAGCGGCACCGGCGTAGGACACCTTCGGGTGCGGCGTGAATCCCTGCGAGTACGCCACGGGCACGCCGGCGCGGCGTAGGGCGCGTTCGAAGGCCCGCTGGAAGTCGCGGTGGCTGGCGAAGCGGAGCCGGCCGCGCTTGGCGAACCGGATCCGCAGCTTCTGCACCGGCGGTGCTTGAGTCCGTTCCATCGTGGCCTGCGGGTCAGCTTCGGGCGGCGGCCGCTGGAGAGCCGTTCGACACCACAGTCAGCGGCAGCAGCTTCTGCCCGGTGGGTCCGACCTGAATCTCGGTGCCCAACTGCGGGCACACCCCGCAGTCGAAGCACGGTGTCCAGCGGCAGTCGTCCACCTCGACCTCGTCAAGGGCGTCCTGCCAATCCTCCCACAGCCAGTCGCGGTCGAGGCCGGAGTCCAGGTGGTCCCAGGGCAGCGCCTCGGCGTACTCGCGCTCGCGCGTCGTGTACCAGTCAAGGTCGACCGGCGTGCCGGCTAGCGCCTTCTCGGCCGCTTCCACCCACCGGCCGTACGAGAAGTACTCGCTCCATCCGTCGAACCGCCCGCCCTGCTCCCACACGGTCCGGATCACCGCGCCGACTCGCCGGTCGCCCCGGGAGAGCATGCCCTCGATGACGCTCGGCTTGCCGTCGTGGTAGCGCAGCCCGATCGACTTGCCGTAGTTGCGGTCGCCCCGGATCGCCTCGCGGAGCTTCCCGAGCCGCGCGTCGACGGTCTCGTGGTCGCACTGCGCCGCCCACTGGAACGGCGTGTGCGGCTTGGGCACGAAACCGCCGATGGAGACGGTGCAGCGAATGTCGCGCCGGCCGGACACCTCGCGCCCGGTCTCGATGACCTTGCGCGCCAGGTCTGCGATCGCGACGACGTCCTCATCGGTCTCGGTCGGCAGCCCGCACATGAAGTAGAGCTTCACCTGCCGCCAGCCGTTGCTGTAGGCCGTCGCGACGGTCCTGACCAGGTCCTCCTCGGTGACCATCTTGTTGATCACCTTGCGCATCCGCTCGGTGCCGCCCTCCGGCGCGAACGTCAGGCCGGACCGGCGGCCGTTGCGGGACAGCTCGTTCGCCAGAGTGACGTTGAACGCGTCGACGCGGGTGGAGGGAAGCGAGAGCGAGACGTTGGAACCGTCGTACCGGTCGGCGAGCCCCTTGGCGATGTCGCCGATTTCGGAATGGTCGGCGCTCGACAGCGACAACAGGCCGACCTCCTCGAAGCCGGACTTGTCGAGGCCGGTCTGAACCATGTCGCCGATGGTGGTGATCGACCGCTCGCGGACCGGCCGCGTGATCATGCCGGCCTGGCAGAACCGGCAGCCGCGAGTGCAGCCGCGGAAGATCTCCACGCTGAACCGCTCGTGCACGGTCTCCGCGAGGGGGACGAGCGGCTTGCGCGGGTACGGCCACTTGTCCAGGTCCATGACGGTGTGCTTGTGGACCCGCCACGGCACGCCGGGACGGTTCGGCGCGACCCGCTGGATCCGCCCGTCCGGCAGGTACGTCACGTCGTAGAACTTGGGGACGTACACCCCTCCCGACGCGGCAAGCCGCATCAGCAGCCCGTCACGTCCGCCGGGCCGGCCCTCGGCCTTCCACTCGCGCACGACCTCGGTGATGGCCAGAACGATCTGCTCGCCATCGCCCAGTACCGCCGCATCGATGAAATCCGCGATCGGTTCGGGGTTGAACGCCGCGTGCCCGCCGGCGACGACGACAGGCTGCTCGTCGGTGCGGTCGACCGCGTCGAGCGGGATGCCGGCCAGGTCGAGCGCGGTGAGCATGTTGGTGTAGCCGAGTTCCGTCGCGAACGAGATCCCGAGCAGGTCGAACGCGGCCACCGGCCGATGCGCGTCGACGGTGAACTGGCCGATGCCGTGCTCGCGCATCAGCTTCTCAAGGTCCGGCCAGACGGCGTACGTGCGCTCGGCCAGCACACCGGGTTGCTCGTTGAGGACCTCGTACAGGATCTGCACGCCCTGGTTGGGCAGCCCGACCTCGTAGGCGTCCGGATACATCAGTGCCCAGCGCACGGCCGCTTCGTCCCAATCTTTGACCGTGGCGTTGAGCTCGCCGCCGACGTACTGGATCGGCTTCTGCACCCGGGGCAGCAGCGGTTCCAGGCGTGGGAACAGCGACTCGACAGGCATGGTGATGTGACTCCGGGATCGTGGACTGGATCGACCTACCAGGGTAATCGTTCCCCGACCGACCAGCGCACTCTCGTCTGCGGAGGGCGGGATCAGCTCTTCAGGCTCGGGAACCAGAGGTCGATCTCGCGCTTGGCCGTCTCCGGAGAATCGGAGGCGTGGACGAGGTTCTCCGACGTCGACAGCGCCAGGTCGCCTCGGACGGTGCCGGGATCGGCCTTGCGGCCGTCGGTGGCTCCGTTCATCGCCCGCACGACGTCGATTGCCGAGTCGCCTTCGAGCACGAGCGCGACCAGCGGACCACCGGTGATGAACTCACGCAGGCCCGGGTAGAACGGCTTGTCCAAGTGCTCGGTGTAGTGGGCGTCGGACAGCTGCGTGTCAATCACCCGCAGGTCCATGGCCACGATCGTCAAGCCCTTGCGCTCGTAGCGGGCAAGAATCTCGCCGATCAGGCCGCGGCGGACGGCGTCGGGCTTGATGAGGACAAGCGTGCGCTCGGACACGGGGCGATGGCTCCTTGCTGGCTGTTTCTTTGTTGCGCCGGACTCGACCAGGGAACTGTAGCCGAATTGTGGCGCAAGACCCGATTCCGAGTCATGGGTTACCCTCGGCGCGAGCCCGGTCCACGTCCGGCCCGATGCGCAGCAGCACCACCCACAGCAGGGCGAAGAGCCCGCCGAGGAAGAACATGACCGGAACGACGAAGCCGGTCGCGGTCGCCGCCACCTGAACCAGCGAGCCGAGGACGTAGCCGACCCGGCCCCGGCGGAGTAGCCCGGCCGCAGCCACGCACAGCACGCCGATGCCGAGTCCGGCGGGGATGGCGACCGCAGGCTCAACGTCACTCACCACCACCGCTACCGGGATGGCGAGCATCACCACGACCGCCTCGAGCACCAGCAAGGTGGCTGCGACTCGGTTCACCGCGAGCCTCCCAGCAGGTGTCGGGCATCGCCTGCCGTCACTACCGAGCCGGTCAGCAGCACGCCGGCGCCGCCGGACAACGCGTCCTCCTCGACCAGGCTCACCGCGACGTCGATCGCGTCGGGCATGGTGTCGGCCCGGATGGTCCGGTCGGTTCCGAAGACCTGCTCGGCCACCCCGGCCAGCTCGGCCACCGGCAGCCGTCGCGGCGAGCTGTTCTCGGTGACCACCACGGTCGCGAGGATCGGCTCGAGCTCCTCGAGGATGCCGCGGACGTCCTTGTCACCGAGCACAGCCAGCACGCCGACCAACTTAGTGAACGAGAACTCGTCCTGGATCGCCTCGGTCAGGGCGCGGGCGCCCGCCGGGTTGTGGGCCGAGTCCACCATGATCGTCGGGCTCCGGCGCAGGACCTCGAGCCGTCCGGGCGAAGCTACCCGGGCCAGGGCGTTGCGCACCGCCTCGGTGTCGAGCGGCTCGCGGGCGCCGCCGACGAACGCCTCGACCGCCGCCACAGCGCAGGCGGCATTGCTCGCCTGATAGGCGCCGTGCAGCGGCAGCGACACCTCGTCGTAGTCACCGGCCAGCCCGCGCACCTCCACCAGCTGACCGCCGACGGCGAGCGTGCGATTGCGAACCGCGAAGTCGGCGTCCTCCGCCACGAGCGTCGCCCCGGCCTCCAGCGCTCGCCGCGCCAGCACCTCCGCAGCCTCGTCCGGCTGCCGCCCGACGACGACGAGCGAGCCGGGCTTGATGATGCCGGCCTTCTCCTCAGCGACCTGCTCGATGGTGTCCCCGAGGTAGTCGACGTGGTCCAGCGCGATCGGCGTGACGATGGCCACCTTGCCGTCGGCGACGTTGGTCGCGTCCCAGACACCGCCCATGCCGACCTCTACGATGGCGACGTCGACAGGGGCGTCGGCGAACGTCGCATAGGCAAGCGCGACGAGGACCTCGAAGTACGAGAGCCGGACATCGTGCCGGGCGTCGACCAGATCGAAATAGGGTGCGAGCTCACGGTAGACCGCGGCGAACCGGTCTTCGTCCACCGGCTCTCCGTCCAGGCAGATCCGCTCGGTGACCGACACCAGATGGGGGCTGGTGAACCGGCCGGTGCGCAGGCCGAGCTCCCGGAGCAGTTCGTCGACCATCCGGGCCGTCGAGGTCTTGCCGTTGGTACCCGTGATATGGATCACTGGGTAAGCGTCCTGCGGCCGGCCGAGCAGCTCTGTGAGGTCGCGGATGCGGTCAAGGGACGGCTCGATCCTCGACTCCGGCCATCGCGTCGCCAGCTCGGCCTCGACGGCCCGCAGCGCGTCTGCGCTCACCCACGACTCCGTTCGATCACGTTCAGCATGCCTGTAGGTGCCGGACCAGGCGCGTGCGGGTGGTACGGCACCGAGACGCCTAGTGGAGTCCCACCCCGGCTTGGGACGCTATGCCGATGGCAGGGCGGCAAGCTGGGCCTCGATCCGGGCGATCTCGTTCTCCGCGGCGGTTCTCCGGTCGCGGATCTTGGCGACGACCTGCTCCGGCGCCTTGGCCAGGAACTGCTCGTTGTCAAGCTTCGCATCCGCCTGCGCCAGAGCCGTGCGGGCGCCGGCCAGGTCCTTGTCCAGCCGCCTGCGCTCGGCGGCCACGTCGATCGCGCCGGACAGGTCGAGTTCGACGTTCACACCGCCGATCGACAGCGACGCGGATGGCGCGAAGCCCTCACCGGGAGCGTCCAGCCGCACCAGCGACCGGATCTCCTGTTCGTGCCCAGCCAGAGATTCGGGCAACCCGGTGAGCCGAGCCTCCACTCGCTGGCCCGGATTGAGCCCCTGGTCACTGCGGAAGCGGCGAACCTCTGTGACGAGCCGCTGCAGGTCTGCCACGGTGGCTTCGGCGGCGGCGTCGAGGCGCGAGCCGTCGGGCTCCGGCCACTCGGCCGTCACCAGCGTCTCCTGGCCGGTCAGTGTCGTCCACAGTGCCTCGGACACGAACGGGGTGATCGGATGCAACACCCGCAGCAGCGCGTCCAGCACGTGCCCCAGCACCAGCCTGGTCCGCTCGGCGTCGGTCCCCCCGCGCGCCAGTGGCGTCTTGGCCAGCTCGACGTACCAGTCGCAGAACTCGTCCCACGTGAAGTGGTAGAGCGCCTCGGTGAGCTTGGCGAACTGGAAGTCCTCGTATAGCCCATCCACCTCGGCCAGCGTCGCGTGCAGCCGCGACAGGATCCACCGGTCGGGCGCCGACAACTCGGTGGCGGCCGGCAACTCACCGACCCGCGCACCGTTGAGCAACGCGAACCGGGTGGCGTTCCACAGCTTGTTGCAGAAGTTCCGGGACGCCTGAACCCAGTCCTCTCCAATAGGGACGTCCGTCCCAGGGTTAGCGCCGCGTGCGAGAGTGAAGCGCAGCGCGTCCGAACCGTACGCGTCCATCCAGTCCATCGGGTCGACGACGTTGCCGAACGACTTGGACATCTTCTTGCCGCGCGCGTCACGCACCATGCCGTGCAGGGCCACGGTTGAGAACGGGATCGCGCGCTCCGGTCCGAGATCGGCGTTCGCGTACAGCCCGAACATCATCATCCGGGCCACCCAGAAGAACAGGATGTCGTAACCGGTGACCAGCACCTGGTTCGGGTAGAACTTCTCCATCGCCGGGGTCCGCTCCGGCCAGCCGAGCGTCGAGAACGGCCACAGCGCCGACGAGAACCAGGTGTCGAGCACGTCCTCGTCCTGCGTCCAGCCCTCGCCGGACGGCACTTCGTCGTCCGGGCCGACGCACACGACCTCACCGTTCGGGCCGTACCACACCGGAATCCGGTGCCCCCACCACAGCTGGCGCGAGATGCACCAGTCGTGCATGTTGTCGACCCAGGCGAACCAGCGCGACTCCATGTCCTTGGGGTGGATCCGCACGCGGCCGTCGCGGACGGCGTCTCCGGCCGCTTTGGCCAGCGGGCCTACCCTGACGAACCACTGCAACGACAGGCGCGGCTCGACGACGGTCTTGCACCGCGAGCAGTGCCCGACGGAGTGGACGTAGGGACGCTTCTCGGACACGATCCGGCCCTGCTCCCGCAGCGCGGCGACAACGGCCGGCCGGGCCTCGAACCGGTCGAGACCCTGGAACGGGCCGTGCGCGGTGATCACACCGAGCTCGTCCATGATCGTCAGGGCCGGCAGGTTGTGACGGCGGCCGACCTCGAAGTCGTTCGGGTCGTGTGCGGGTGTCACCTTGACCATGCCGGTGCCGAATTCGGGATCGACGTGCGGATCGGCCACGACCGGAATGCGGCGCCCGGTCAGCGGCAGCTCCACCTCGGTGCCGACCAGATGGCGGTAGCGCTCGTCGTCGGGGTTGACCGCTACGGCAGTGTCTCCCAGCATCGTCTCGGCCCGGGTGGTCGCGACGACGACCTCGTCGTTGTACTTGATCGAGATCAGCTCACCCTCGTCCTCGGTGTGCTCGACCTCGATGTCGGACAGGGCGGTGTGGCAGCGCACGCACCAGTTGATGATCCGCTCGGCGCGGTAGATCAAGCCGTCGTCATACAGCCGCTTGAAGATCGTCTGGACCGCCCGCGACAGGCCCTCGTCCATGGTGAACCGCTCACGGCTCCACGCGACGCTGTCGCCGAGCCGGCGCATCTGGCCGGAGATCTGCCCGCCGGACTGCTCCTTCCACTGCCATACCCGGTCGATGAACGCCTCGCGCCCGAGGTCGTGGCGCGAGAGCCCCTCCCTGGCCAGCTCGCGCTCGACCACGTTCTGGGTGGCGATGCCGGCGTGATCCATGCCCGGCATCCACAGGGCCTCGTAGCCCTGCATGCGGCGGCGGCGGACCAGCGCGTCGATGAGCGTGTGCTCGAAGGCGTGGCCGAGGTGCAGGCTGCCGGTGACGTTGGGCGGCGGGATCACTATGCAGTACGGCGGCCGGTCGCTCTTGTCGTCGGCTTCGAAGTAGCCGCGCTGAACCCAGCGCTCGTACAGCGGCCGCTCTACCTCGGCCGGCGCGAACGCGGTCGGCAGGTCGGTGGCTGGGGCTGGGCTGGTGTCGGTCACGTCGGTGAAGTCTATGTTTGCCGGCCGCCGTTGCGCACACCACCAGGCAACTCGGTGCCGTACCAGGCGCGTGCGCATGGTGCGGCGCCGACAGGCATGCTGAACGTGATCGACCGGCAGAGTCACCAGCTTTCGTCGACGGGCATGCCCTCGGCATAGCCGGACGCGCTCTGCACCCCGACGACCGCTCGCTGGTGGAACTCGTCGAGCGAGGCCGCTCCGGCGTACGTGCAGGCACTGCGAACACCTGCAACGATCACGTCCAACAGGTCCTCAACGCTCGGCCGGAGGGGATCGAGGTACATCCGCGCGTGGGAAATGCCTTCTTCGAAGACCGCCTTGCGCGCCCGCTCGAACGCAGAGTCCTCGGCGCTCCGCAGCCGGACGGCCCTGGAGGAGGCCATGCCGAAACTCTCCTTGTAGAGCCGCCCGCCGGCGTCGCGATACGCGTCGCCCGGCGATTCGTAGGTTCCGGCGAACCACGACCCGACCATCACGTTGGATGCCCCGGCCGCAAGTGCCAGCGCGACATCGCGCGGGTGCCTGACGCCGCCGTCGGCCCATACGTGCTTGCCAAGCTGGTGGGCCCGGCGCGCACACTCGTACACGGTCGAGAACTGCGGACGGCCGACGCCCGTCATCATCCGGGTGGTGCACATCGCCCCAGGTCCGACGCCCACCTTGACGATGTCGGCGCCGGCGGCCACGAGATCGGTAACCCCCGCCGCGGTCGCCACGTTTCCCGCCACGATCGGAACCGGCGGGTCCAGGGCACGCACGGCCTGCAATACCTCGATCATCCGTTCCTGGTGGCCGTGGGCGGTGTCGATCACCAGGGCGTCGGCGCCCGAGTCGAGCAGCGCCTTCGCCTTGCCGGCGACATCACCCGTGATACCTACCGCAGCAGCTACCTGAAGCCGGCCCTGCGCGTCGCGGTTCGGTTGGTACAGGCTTGCCCGCACTGCCCGCTCACGGGTGATGATGCCCACGACCCGTCCGGACGAGTCGACAACCGGCGCCAACCGGTGACCACCGTCGTGCAACTTGTCGAACGCGTCCTCCGGCGTGACGCCGGCGCGCAGGGTCAGCAACTCGGTCGACATCACCGAACCCACCTGGGTGAACCTGTCGACGTCGGTGCAGTCGGGTTCGGTCACGACGCCGACGGCCCTACCGTCCTCAACGACGATGACCGCGCCGTGCCCCCGTTTCGGAAGCAGGTTGAGCGCCTCACCTACCGTCGCCGACGGATGCATGGTGATAGGCGTGTCGTAGACGAGGTGCCGCTGCTTGACCCATTGCACGACGTCGGCGACCACGTCGACGGGGATGTCCTGCGGGAGAACGGTGAGTCCGCCGCACCGCGCGACCGTTTCGGCCATCCGGCGCCCTGCAACCGCCGTCATGTTCGCGACCACGATCGGGATGGTCGTCCCACTGCCGTCCGACGTGCGCAGATCCACGTCCAGTCGTGAACCGACCGCCGACCGCGCGGGCACGAGAAACACGTCACTGTAGGTGAGATCGTGGTCTGGAACTCGCTCGTGCAGGAAGCGCATGGGCCACCTCCCAGCCTGGGCACGGGCGCGCCCAGCTCGCTCACCCAAGGATACGGGGCTTGACCTGGAGTGCATTCCAGGTGCCAAGCTGGTCATCATGGAGACCGCGTACACACCCGGCGAGGTCGCCGCGCGATTCGGGCTGACCCTCGACACCTTGCGCTACTACGAGCGAGAGGGGCTGCTCACCGAGGTCGAGCGTGCTCCGTCCGGGCACCGGCGCTACCGCGCGTCCGACGTCGAACTGCTGGACCTGGTCCGCTGCCTGCGGGACACCGACATGCCGATCGCCCGGCTGCGCGAGTTCGCCGAGTTGGTGCGTGAAGGCGACCGAACCATCCCGGACCGGCTGGAGATCCTGACGGCTCACGACCAGGCGCTGACCGAACGCATCGCCGAACTGCGGCTGCGCCAGGAGGTGATCCAGCACAAGATCGCGTACTACGAGGGTGTGCTCGGCGAGGCGGAGTGACGGCGCTCACCGTCGGGCTCAGACCCATCCGTTACGTGCCGCGTGCCATGCGAGCTGCATCCGCGTCTGCACGCCCGCGATCTCCATGAGGTGCTTGACGCGCCGCTGCACCGTACGTACCGATACGTCGAGCTGGCCGGCGACGGATTGATCGGTCAGCCCGGCGAGCAGCAAGCCGAGGATCTTCATATCGGCCGCTTCGATACCCGACTCCGTCGTACCCTCCACGAGGCCGTCGCCGCCCACCAGCAGTGGTACACCGGCGCGCCAGGTGCTGTCGAACAACGCCACCAGGCCGTCCAGCAGACCACTGGAATGGACGAACAACGCCGCAGGTATCCCGTCGTTGAGCAGCCCGACCAGTGCGGTCGACCGGTCGGCGATGATGAGTTTCACCGGAAGCGTCGCGACGACGCGGATCTGCTCACCTCCCCGGATCCGAGCTGTCATCTCCGAGACCACCTCAGGGCGCTCCAGCTCGGTACGGTCGATGACTCGCCGGTAGCCGACGCCGCGCTCCCTCGCCCGCAGCCGCGCGGTGTTCTCCGCGCACGAAACGGCCACCGTGGGGCCGGTCACGAATGCGAGCACCTCCTCTTTCGCGCCGAGCTGTACCTGGTCGAAGCGGTGCCTGATGGCTTCGACACCGGCCACGACCTCGATGACGTCCTGAATCGTGCGGGCTCGGCTGGCCACGCGGTACTCCTCGGCCAGTTCGGCGAGCACAACGTCGACCCGCCGCAGATCGTCGTGGTACTGCGTCACGATGGCTCCGAGCGCGACCGCCGGCGGTGCAGGCACGTACCGATCGTGGCCCGCGGCGGAGCGGGCGGCGAGGCCGCGTTCAGCCACCGCTTCCAGCGCACCGACCACCGTCTCCTGAGGCAGGCCCAGCTTGCTGGCCAGCATCGATATGGTGGCGTCCGGCTGGGCGACGAGGGCCCGGTAGACCAGCTCCTGCGTGGCGCCGATCCCGATGACCGCCAATGTCACGGGCCCTCCCTGGCCGTCCAGTGCGCGATGTGCACCTTACCGCGCAGTGGCGTCTTTGCGCCATGACGTAAACACGTCATGGCTGAGGGCTAGCGTGTCCTGGCCGCCATCTGCCACTGTCGCAACAGAGCCGACGTGTGCCATCAGCGGAATCTCGGTGGTGTTGTGTTCCCCCCGCGCAACACCATCCCGGCGGCGCCTCGCCCCTCCCCCAGGCCGGGTGCCGTCATAGGTGGCATCCGGGCGTTCCCCCGTCGCCCGGGTGCCACCTGTCGTGCCTGGTCGGCGGGCTCACGCTCCGTCGCCGCGGGCGAGCCGTGCGTCCAACTCACGACCGGCCTCAGCGGCCAGTTCCCTCAGCACCGCTATCTCCGCAGCCGTCGTGTGCCGTGGCCGAAGGTCCATCACGCTGACCGTGCCGATCCGGTACCCGGCGGCGGTCGTGATGGGTGCCGCCGCGTAAAAGGAGAGCCCAGGTGATCCGCTGACCAGTGGATGCCAGGACGCGACGGCGTCGTCAGGAGCTTCGGGCACGACGTACGGCTCGTCAACGCCGATGGCAGCGACGCACAGGCCCGGTACCGCGCCTGCCCCCGCCAGACCGACGCCGTAGCGGCCGACGAACGCGACTTCGTAGTCGTGGACGAAACTCACCGTCGCCATTGGGACGCTGAACTCCCGCGCCGCCCGGGCGCAGATGCGATCCAGAAGGGCATCGGGCCGGTCTAGCAACGTGAGATACAGGTCCACTTCTGCCAGGCGCGTCGGGTCGCGCTGATGGGTCGCCGTCACTGTGAACCCCCGTTCGACAGATGCCGGGCTATTGCCGACCTCGTGATGCTAAACCTTCAAATCGGACAAGACCACCGTCAGCGCACAACTCACGACTTCGACCGGTTCGGGCTCGGCGGCGTTGATCGTCTACATCGGTGCGGCAGACTGGGCACGTGGCCGGCTCCAAGGTGATCGTCGAGGTAGAAGGACGCCGCCTCGGGCTGTCCAACCTGGACAAGGTGCTGTACCCCGAGACGGGCACGACCAAGAGCGAGGTCATCGACTACTACACCCGAATAGCACCCATGCTGCTGCCACACCTGGCCGGCCGCCCGCTCACCCGCAAACGCTGGCCGGACGGCGTGGCTGCCGGCAGCTTCTTCGAGAAGAATGCGCCGCGCGGCACACCGGACTGGGTGCGGACGGTCGAGTTGCCATCGCCGGGCAGCAGCAGAGGTACCGAGACCGTCACGTACGTCGTCTGCGACAACCTTCCGACTCTGGTCTGGCTGGCGAACCTCGCGGTGCTGGAGTTCCACGTGCCGCAGTGGCGCGTCGACGGTTCTGAACCGCTGAATCCTGACCGGCTCGTCTTCGACTTCGATCCCGGCCCGCCCGCGACGATCGTGGAGTGCTGCCAGGTCGCGCTGCTCGTCGCCGAGGCACTCGCGAAAGACGGCCTGCTCGCCCATCCCAAGACGAGCGGGTCCAAGGGCATGCAGGCCTACGTCGCGCTGGATGCCGACGCACCCGCCGAAGAGGTCCACGGTTATGCCCGGCGCCTGGCCGAACGGCTCGAGAAGGCCCACCCCAAGCTGATCGTCTCCAAGATGGACAAGAGCGTGCGGCGGAACAAGGTCCTCATCGACTGGAGCCAGAACAGCGCCGCCAAGACCACCGTGGCGCCGTACTCACTCCGCGGGATCGACGCGCCCACTGTGTCGATGCCGGTGACGTGGGACGAGGTCGAGCGCACGGCCACCGATGCGACCCCGTTGCGGTTCGAACTCGCCGACGCGCTCGCGCGGGTGGAAACCGATGGTGATCTTCTCACCGACCTCCTCGCCGAGGCCTACTCCCTTCCCCCACCACCCCGCTGATCATGCAAAAGAGGTGCGACACGCCGAAATGTCCCGTTCTCCCGCACGCCGGCATAACGGGCAAATCGGCGTGTCGCACCTCTTTTGCATGATCAGCGGGGTGGTGGGGG
>DASUUU010000087.1:0-21050 GCA_036373915.1 Jiangellaceae bacterium
GGCCTCGACCAGCTCGATGACCCGGTCCGCCGACTGGGACAGCGGGGACGCCGACGCGACCAGCGGGTTGCGCAGCGACCGCCCGAGGTAGGTAGTAGCGAGGTCCATGTCGTGCCTCCTCTTATCTTGACCATTGTCACCCGTTCGTCAGGTCGGTCTTCTGACCGCTCTACGACATCCCACGACGTCAGAGAGAAGGTGGGTACCTGTGCGCCCGTGCCGGTGCCTTAGTGGTCGCCACTGGAGGAGGCGCAGGGGTTGGGCGGCGCTGGACCACCTGACAGCCAACCCCGCCGTCATGGTGCAGCAGGACAACGTCGCAGGTGATCCCTAGGGCCGCGCCGACCGTTGCCGCCCCGGATCGCCACCGCTCGGGCGCTGGTCGAGCCCGTCGGACGTCCAGCCTCCACCCTGGATTGTTCAGCGTCTCCATCGCGAAGATCCGGAATGCAGGACTGCACAAGAAGCAGATTCACGGGAACGGCCGGCCGGTCCGAACGCACGACACTGTCGAGTTCGGAAACGCCTTTGATCATCGAGCCACAATTCTTCGACGCCGCCTTCAGGAGAGCGGGTGGACGGCATGGAACACGGTTCCGACTGGGGTGTCGCTCAACTCGCGTATCAGCGGGAAGGCGCGGCTGTACCGCCCGCAGCACTAGTGACACGCGAACTGCGGCGGTAGCGGACGCTATGCCGCCCGACCGCATCGCGGCCATGTCCGTGCGGTTCGCCTCGCTTCCCTGGACTATCGGCGAAGGAATCCGAAAGCCGGCGATTGCGCTTACACGCCGCCCCCGCCGCCGTGGGTCGTCTCATTGCTACGCGGCGTTTCGATGCCGTGGTACCGCATAACACGGGCACGACTGCGGGCGAGGTAGACGAAGGTGGCAATAAGGGCCGCGCCTACCACGAATAGGCCGAGCCAAAGTCCGAGCCTCATAGCGGCCTCCTTGGTCCCGGGCTGGGTGGGACCCCGCCCAGCATCAATGGTACTTCCGCGTATCCGATCTTCGGCGGGCCGGGCGATCACGTGCGCAATCCGGATGAGCGCGCACATCGGCACGCCAGGAAGTTTGAGCGCGTCAACACGTGCGTCTTTGCGTCGCCAGTCGGCCATGCTCAACGCGGCAAATGGGTGCATCGCTGCAACCGCAGTGATGCTGGCCCGCACCTCTGGATGGGTTAGCCGCGGACGCCGGTCGATTGGCCTACCTCGATCAGGTGGCCGTCCGGGTCACGCATGTAACAGCGGATCTCGGCGCCTCGATCCTGCGGTTCGGTTAGGAACTCCGCTCCCGCTGCTCGCCACTGCTGATAGACCGATGCGATGTCCGCGACTCGGATGTTGAGGAATGCGCTGGTGCGGTGCGGGTCGGGCGGGGTCTCCAGCGTTATGTCGGGCTTGTCCTCGGTCGGGCCGCCGCCGACATTGAGGATGATCCAAGAGTTGGCGACCTTCATGATCACCGGGTCTCGCTCGAGTACCGTCTTGGCGCCGAGCACCTGCTCGTACCATCGCCGCGACCGATCCTGATCTGCGACCACGAGGAAGTGGGTAAGAACGAAGCCCTCACTGGGGGCAGGAAAGTCCATGTCCGCCATGCTCTACACCTCCACGGTGCTCGACTCGGGCTGCGGCCTCAGGTGCGGCTTCGAGACTACGCCCGCCGAGACAGGTAAGGCGACGGTAGTGCCCATTCCGGACAAGAGCCTCCCGGACCAGAGCCGGCATCAGACGGCACAACCGCATCTGCGGCATGACAACGCGCCTCTCACGTCGCTACCGCCAGGTAAATACTGGTACTGACGGGCCGTGGTGTCGGTGACCTGTTTGCGGGACTTGCTGACGAGCTTGGCGAGCGTGCCACCCCGCGAGTCGAGAAGCCGCGGCACGAGAGCGTGCTTCCAGGCCGCTGGCCGGACAAGCTCGCCCGGAACATGGCGTATCCAGCCGCCCCACCCGAACGCTGTCAGAGGAGTCTGGCGAGCCGGGCCTTCTTGCTGTTCGCGCGGACGATCCACATAACATCGGGATCCGAGCAATCGGACAGCTCGCGGAATGCGGACAGCCCACGATCAGGGTAGGCAGCCACAGCAACGCTCCAGCAGTAGCCGAGGCCTTTGCGCAGTGCGCGCACTCCGGATCGTGGCGCTCGCCTGCTGGCCGATCCGCCAACCTCCTCGTGATGCGATTGCAGACTGCGATAGCGACCGTCGCGGCCTCGGGCGTGCTCAACAACCGGGGCTCACAGACGCCCGCGGCAGCCGCTCGCTGGACTAACGGATCCGAGTCGTCAGCCCATTCGGTGACCACGTCCAGCAGGCGCCGGACATCGCGGTCACCAAGACGTTGGAGCGCCATCGCCACGGCCTCTCGCACCCGCCAGCGCTCATCCACGGCGTACGTGTACAGGCGCTGCTCCACCGCGCGTCCCGCCCCCTCCGCCAGCAGCCGGCCGAGGCCAACAACCCCGCAGAACACGAGGTACTCATCGCCAGTGGCGATAAGCGCGTCCAGAAATTCGGGATCAGCTTCCTCTGCCACGGCCTGAGCGAGTTCGATGTTGCCACGGGGCCCCGGCAGACCTGAATGCGCCGCCAGGTACGTCGGCCACTTCGACCTCGCCAGGGCACGGAGCGCCGCACGGTACCCGTCCACGCGACCCACGACCGGATGCTACGCGGACCGGGGCGCGCGCACTCGATGACGAGGCTCACCGTCAAGATCCGCACATCCAGGTGGCTGTGGTGGCCTGGCTCGGCTACGACACACCCGACCTGGTCAGCCTCGATGCACTCACGACCAGCACCGCGGAGAACGCCCGCCGAGACCGCTGTCGCACCGCGCATACGGTGGCCCGCCGTCCCAAAACGATAAACCTCACGGCCAGATCGCCGTCTGCCGGGAGTTTCGTCAACGTGAACCGGATAGTTTCGTCAACCATCCTTTGAGTTTGAGTGCGCGAGGGGGGAGTTGAACCCCCACGTCCTTGCGGACACACGGACCTGAACCGTGCGCGTCTGCCTGTTCCGCCACTCGCGCGTGCCGACGCCTGCACGGCGTAGCCGAATTAGGTTAACACGCTGGGGAACGTACTCTGACCACCGAACCCGCGCCGCACATATCCCCGACTGGCACGTCACCTGGTTAACATCGGTGCGGACGCCGACGGGCAGGTACACGGAACTCGCGGCGGGTACCGGACGTGGAACGAGATGGAAGGGAGCTGGCCATGAGCGTATTGCGGCGCTTCGAGGCGCGCCTCGAAGGCATGGTGACCGGCGCCTTCAGCAAGGCGTTCCGCGCCGAGGTTCAGCCCGTCGAGATCGCTGCGGCCTTGCAGCGAGAGCTCGACAACAACGCTCAGATAGTCACCCGCGAAAGATCCCTCGTCCCGAACGATTTCGTTATCGAGCTCGGCGGCCACGACTACGGCCGGCTCGCGCCATATACCGGCACGCTGGCCCATGAGCTCGTCGACCTGGTGCGCGAACATGCCGAACTACAGCGGTTCGCCTTCACCGGCCCCATCCACGTCGCCTTCGAGCAGCACGACGACCTGGGCACCGGCCAGTTCCGAGTGCGTAGCCAGGTCAAGGCCGGGGTCGACCGTGGGGGTTCGTACGTCCCGACCGGGAACACCGAGCGCAACGCCGCCGCGTACCTGGTGATCAACGGCACCCAGCATCCTGTGCTCCCGCCCGGGCTGGTGCTCGGCCGCGGAAGCGAATGCGACGTGCGGATCGAGGATCCCGGCATTTCCCGTCGCCACGCCGAGATTCGGGTGCAAGGCTCCGGCCCGGACTCGCAGCTTATGGTGGTCGATCTCGGCTCGACAAACGGCACGGTGGTGGACGGAGTGCGGGCGGCCCAGGCACCGCTTGCCGACGGATCCCGTATTGTGCTCGGTTCAACCGTTGTGGACGTTCATCGACGGGCGCCGAGGCGCTGAGGCAGGTCCGCGATCTGGTGAGCAAGCGCATGTTTGGGGTGAACCGGTGTCCGAGCTGACGCTTACGGTCATCAAGCTTGGCTTCCTCGCCATGCTCTGGCTGCTGGTGATCTCGGCGACCTCAGCGATGCGAGCCGATCTGTTCGGTGTCCGGCCGGCCAAGCCCGCAACACCGCAGCGGACGGGAAACAAGTCGAGGACCAGCCGGGGAGCGCCGAGCAGAGTCGTCATCATCGACGGCCCGGACCGGGGCCGCTCCGTTCCCCTGACCGGAGCCCCGGTGACGTTCGGCCGGGGCAGCGAGTGCACCGTTCCACTGTCCGATGAATACGTGTCCACCCAGCATGCCCGGCTGCTGTACCACGACGGCCTGTGGTACGCCGAAGACCTCGGCTCGACGAACGGAACCTACCTGGGCAACGAGCGTCTTACCCGCAGTATCCAAGTCGGCGCGCGGACTCGGATTCGGCTCGGCAAGACCGTGCTCGAACTCCGGAAGTAGGTCGTGATGCCCTTGATCCTCCGCTCGGTGGCTCGCTCGGACGTTGGTCTCGTCCGCGAGGGCAACGAGGATTCCGGCTACGCCGGGCCACGGCTGCTCGCGGTCGCTGACGGGATGGGCGGGCATGCGGCCGGAGAGGTTGCGAGCTCGGCCACCATCGACGAGTTGCTCCATGTCGAGAACGGCGTCGGTGAATCGGACGCGCTCGACTCCCTGAACGCCGCAGTCGTCGCCGCCAACGACCGAATCCGGCGGTTGGTGCTCGACGACCCACGCCGCGAGGGGATGGGCACTACCCTTACCGCCCTGCTGTGGACGGGTACGGACATCCGGGTCGCCCACATCGGCGACTCCCGCGCGTACCTGCTGCGCAACGGCGAGCTGCGCCAACTCACCCACGACCACACGTTCGTCCAGACCCTCGTCGACGAAGGCCGGATCTCGGCCGAAGAAGCGAACATCCACCCCGCCCGCTCGCTCATCCTCAAGGCATTGGACGGCAAACCGGATCCGGAACCCGATCTGGACATTCTGGAGGTCGTGCCCGGCGACCGCTTTCTGCTGTGCAGCGACGGGTTGTCCGGCGTGGTCAGCAACGACACGCTACGTGACACGCTGATCAACCAGCGCGACCTGAGTCGGGCCGCCGACGAGCTGGTCCAGTTGGCCTTTCGTGGCGGAGCACCGGATAACGTCACGGTCGTCGTGGCGGACGTCGTCGAGACTGCGAACCCGCCGTCGTCGGACGACACGGCTGAGGCTTACCTGGTTGGCGCAGCCTCCGGCGAGGACGGCCCGCCCGCACGGACCGAACGTCGCCGGCTGTCCAACGGGGTTCGCAGCCTGCTCGGCTCATCGGGCGCGGCAAGCGAGCCCGAGGCCGATCCGGAGCAGCTTCGATACGCGCCGCAGCCTCCCCGCCGGTTCCGCTGGTTGCGCCGGCTTGCCATCGTGGCGGTCGTGGCCGGCTTGGTGTGGGGCGGCGCCAGGGTCGCCGAGGACTGGCTGCGGACCCAGTTCTACGTAGGCGAGCTGTCCGGTCAGGTGGCGATCTTCCGCGGTGTCAGCCAGGAGATCGGGCCGATAACCCTGTCCCAAGCGCACGAGCCGGCCGACGGCTTGCCCGTGAGTGCGCTTCCGGACGTTTACCGCGAGCAGGTCTCCAACACGATCACCGCGGAGAACTACAGCGACGCGAGAGGAATCGTCGAGAACCTGCGCAGTGCTGCATGCGCCATCCACGCCGTCCAGCAACAGCCCGCGACTGCGCCGCAGACCACGACAAGCGACCCAGCGGACGACGCAGCGGCCACCGAGGAGCCGGCCGCACCAACCAGCCCGACACCCACGTCAACACCATCGCCAACGCCCCCGCCCGGGTATCCCGGCCTCGAATGCCCGGAGGAATCGTGACCGGAGACAACACGTTGGTTCCCCGGCGCGGGCGAGGCACCGAACTCGCCTTGCTGATCCTTGCCATCGGGATCGCGACGGCTGCTTACGTGTCGGTCGACCTGGGCGAGAACGGCACCGTGCCGGCCAACGCGGTGGCGTACATGACCGGGTTGCTGGTCCTTACCGGAATCGCACACGTCATCATCCGCCGGTTCGCACCGTACGCCGACCCGCTTATCCTGCCGATCGTCGTCACCTTGAACGGCCTGGGCCTGGCGATGATCCACCGGCTGGACCTGGCGGACGGCACGACGAACGCCGCCACCCAGCTGACCTGGATGGTCGTCGGCGTGCTTGGCTTCGTCGCGGTCGTCGTGCTGGTTCGCGACCACCGGATCCTGTCGCGATACACCTACACCGCTGCGTTGCTCGGCATCGTCTTGCTCATGCTGCCGATGCTGCCGGTGATCGGTCACGAGGTGCGTGGGGCTCGCATCTGGATCCAGATCGGCTCCATGACGTTCCAGCCCGGCGAGGCCGCGAAGATCGTGCTGATCATCGCCTTCGCCGGGTACCTGGTGCGGACCAAGGACGCTCTCGCGCTCGCCGGCCGCCGAGTGTTCGGTATCGACCTGCCGCGAGCCCGTGACCTGGGCCCGATCTTGGTGATGTGGTTCGCCGCCCTCGGCATCCTCGCCGTGCAGAACGACCTCGGGCCGTCTCTGCTGGTCTTCGGCATCTTCGTGCTGATGATCTATGTGGCCACCGAACGGATCTCGTGGATCGTGCTCGGCATCCTGCTTGCGGCCGTCGGCGGGCTCGCCGCCCGAACGCTGTTCGGGCACGTGCGAGCACGGGTAACCGCCTGGCTCGACCCGTTCTCCGATCCCGATCAGTTCGGGCAGATCATCCAGTCGCTGTACGGGCTCGCCTACGGCGGCATCACCGGGACGGGCCTGGGGCGCGGGCGACCCGACCTCGTCCCGTTCGCCGAGAGTGACTTCATCGCCTCCGCGCTGGGTGAGGAACTCGGTCTCACCGGACTGATGGCGATAATCGTCCTGTACGCGATCCTGGTCTCCCGTGGTTTGAAGGCGTCGCTGGTGCTGCGCGATCCGTTCGGCAAGCTGCTGGCCATGGGCCTGGCAGCGGGTCTGATGCTCCAGGTCTTCATCGTCATCGGCGGAGTGACCAAGCTGATCCCGCTGACCGGGTTGACCACACCGTTTCTGTCGCTGGGCGGCTCGTCCCTCGTGATGAACTGGGTTCTTGTCGGACTGCTGATCCGCCTCTCGGACGCGGCCCGCCGGCCGGTACCGACAGCGCCACCACCGATGGTGGACGATGCGGCGACCCAGGTGGTGAGGCTGACGTGAACTCGCCGATCCGCAAGGTGGCCGCCGGGTGCCTGCTGCTCTGCCTGGCGTTGCTGGCCAATGTCACGTACGTGCAGGCCTTCCAGGCCAACGACCTGAACTCCCGAGAGGGCAACCGCCGGGTACTGATCGACGAGTACTCCCGCGAGCGGGGACCGATCCTGATCGGCGAACCGCCGGTGGCCATCGCGGAATCGAGCCCCGTCGGGGGTGAGCTCAGCTACCTGCGCGAGTACCCGGAGCCGGAACTGTACGCCCACATCACCGGGTACTACTCGTTCTTCTTCGGCCGCGAGGGCATCGAGCGGACGCAGAACGACGTGCTGTCCGGCAGCGCCGATCGTTGGTTCTTCCGCCGCCTCATCGACATGGTCACCGGTGAGCAGCCGCGTGGCGGCGGCGTCAAGCTGACCATCAATCCCGCGGCGCAAGAAGCCGCCTGGGACGCTCTTGGCGACAACAAGGGCGCAGTCGTGGCCATCGAGCCGTCCACCGGAGCCATCCTGGCCATGGTCAGCAAGCCGTCGTACGACCCGAACCCGCTGGCCAGCCACGACATCCCGACTCAAGAAGAGGCGTGGGCGGCGCTGACCGAGGACGAGGACAATCCGATGGCCAACCGGGCGGCCGCCGAGATCCTGCCGCCAGGGTCGGTGTTCAAGCTGGTGACGTCCGCGGCGGCGCTGGAGAACGGCTTCGAGCCGGATTCCGTGGTGCCGGGCCCGGCCGAGTACGATCTCCCACAGTCAGAACGCGTGATTCCGAACCACAACGGGCGGGCGTGTGGCGAGAACGGCGAGACCACCATTACGAACGCCCTACGGATCTCGTGCAACACGGCGTTCGCTTACCTCGGCAATGAACTGGGCCTGGAGGTAATGCTCGAGCAGGCGGAGAAGTTCGGCTTCAACAGCATCCCGCTGGCAAATGGCGACATCCGGTCTGCGGCGAGCAACTTCCCGACCGAGCCGGATGCTCCCCAACTGGCCCAGTCCGCGATCGGGCAGTTCGACGTCCGCGCGAATCCGCTGCAGATCGCCATGGTGTCGGCGGCCATCGCCAACCGCGGCCAGTTGATGAACCCCTATCTCGTCGACGAACTGCGCGGGCCCGACCTGGTCCGCGTTCTGGAGGTCACCGAGCCCGAGGTCATCTCCCAGGCGGTGTCCGCCGAGACCGCCCGCCAGTTGACCGCCATGATGGTCGAGGTCGTGGAGAACGGCACGGGGACGCCCGCCCAGATCTCTGGTGTCCAGGTTGCCGGCAAGACCGGTACCGCACAAAGCGGCCGGGACGACCCGCCGTACGCCTGGTTCACTTCTTTCGCGCCAGCTGACAACCCACAGGTGGCCGTAGCCGTGGTTATTGAAGAGGCACCAGACACCGCACGCGACGATATCGCGGGCGGTCGTCTTGCTGCGCCGATTGCTAGGGCTGTGATGGAGGCGGTGCTCGGATC
Source organism: Jiangellaceae bacterium (assembly GCA_036373915.1). GTDB lineage: Bacteria > Actinomycetota > Actinomycetes > Jiangellales > Jiangellaceae > JASLBX01. The sequence goes on from DASUUU010000087.1 coordinate 8,689, forward strand.
GTGACGACGCTGACGGCTACCGGTCAGGTGCTCGCCGGCCGGTACAAGCTGATCCGCTGGGTAGGCGGCGGATCCATGGGCGAGGTCTGGGAGGCCACGGACGCCCGGATGGATCGTCCCGTCGCGGTCAAGGTGCTTCGACCGACGCACTCGACCGACCCCGTCGCCCTCGAGCGATTCAGGATCGAGGCCAGGCTCGGCGCCCAGCTAGATCACCCCGGCATCGCGAAGGTGCACGACGTCAACGTGGACGGCCGCGGTGGTGAACCACCGTGGATGGTGCAGGAGTACGTCGCCGGAGAGCCGCTGACCGAACTGCTGCGCCGTGACGGAGCGCTCGATCCGCAGCTTGCCGTCTCGATCGTCGCCCAGGTCGCCGAAGCGGCCCACGCCGCGCATCGGGTCGGGGTCGTGCACCGGGACCTCACACCGCGCAATCTGCTCGTCGCCCCGGACGGTTCGGTCAAGGTCACCGACTTCGGCATTGCGCGGTCCGACTCAGCCGCCCCGCTCACCAAGGCCGGGCACGTCATCGGCACTCCCGCCTACCTGTCCCCGGAGCAGGTACGGGGCAGCACTGCAAGCCCGGCGAGCGATGTCTACACGCTCGGCGTGGTGTTGTACGAGTGCCTCACCGGCCGGCGTCCATTCGAGGGGTCGAACCCCATCGAGGTGGCACGCGCTCATCTCGAAAAGGTGCCCCCGCCGTTACCTACTGTCATCCCTGGCCCGCTGCGTGCGATCGTTATCGCGGCGCTCGCCAAGGAACCCGAGAACCGTCCGGCGGCCGGTGATCTAGCTCGCCGGCTGCATGCGGCGATCGCCCCACCGCGGCCCGGGGCTGCGTTCAATGCCGATCAGATGACGGTGGTACGTCCGCTCGCGGACGTCACTGGGCCGGCAACTTCTATCGGGCCGGTGCCCGCCGCCTGGCCGGTGCCTGCCGCTGGGCCCGCGCCTGCCGCCGGGCCCGCGCCCGTGCCGCGCCGGATGGCCGCATCGCAGGCGTCCAGCGCGGTGCAGCGTCTGATCGCTGCGGCTCAGCAGGCAGTCGATCGCGCCCTGCCGGTCGCTCGACGCGCTTGGGCGGCCGCCGGACCCGAGGCGGATCGAGTCGCGCATTCAGCCTGGAGTTACGTCCGGGCGATGCGGGTCGGCCTGGTCGGCGCCGCACTTGTTCTAGTGGCGGTTATAGCCGTACTTTCCAGCGGGACCGGGTGACGCTGATGCGGGCATCTACCAGCAATGCGAGTACCGTGCGCTTCGAGCGGAAACTAGGAAAGGGCGAGTGATGACCGAGCCGAGACTCCTCGGGGATCGCTACGAGCTGGGTGAAGTACTCGGCCGAGGCGGCATGGCCGAGGTACGCCGCGGCCGCGATCTCCGGCTTGGCCGGATCGTCGCGATAAAGACGCTCCGTGTCGATCACGCGGCCGACGCCACCTTCCAGGCCCGCTTCCGCCGCGAAGCGCAGTCCGCCGCATCCCTCAACCACCGCAACATCGTCGCGGTGTACGACACCGGCGAGGACTTCCTCGACGGCCACCGTATCCCGTACATCGTCATGGAGTACGTCGAGGGGCGAACGCTTCGCGAACTGCTTCGAGAGCAGGCCCGGTTCACGCCCGAACGCACGATAGAGGTGATTGCCAGCGTCCTGGACGCGCTGGAGTACAGCCATCGCAGTGGCATCGTCCACCGCGACATCAAGCCGGGCAACGTGATGATCACAACCGGTGGCGAAGTCAAGGTAATGGACTTCGGCATCGCGCGGTCCCTAGCCGAGACCGGAGCTGCGCTGACCCAGACCGCGGCGGTCGTCGGGACCGCCCAGTACATCTCCCCCGAGCAGGCCCGCGGCGAGTCGGCGGACGCCCGCAGCGACCTCTACGCCACTGGGTGCGTTATGTACGAGCTCCTGACGGGCCGCCCGCCGTTCGTCGGTGAGTCCCTCGTCTCGGTTGCTGTCTCGCACGTACGGGAAATGGTGACGCCACCGTCGGCACTGGATCCGTCGATTCCGCGCGACCTCGACGCGATCGTGCTCAAGGCACTCGCGAAGGATCGGACGGACCGCTACCAGAGCGCCTACGAGATGAGGGGCGATCTCGAGCGCGCCGCCGCGGGCCTTCCGGTGGCGGCCGCCGCCGACGCGACCGCGGCGACGCAGTTCATCGGTGGTGGGTACGCCGACACCATGTACGACCCGGCCGCGACGGCCATGTACGACGACGTCGTCGACGAGTACCCCGAAGAGCAGGAGCCTGAGAAGAGAGGGATGAGCTGGGGAGCGCTTATCGGCGCCGCCCTGGCGATCCTCCTTGTGGCGGGCCTCATCGGGTTCTTCATGTTCCGCGGCGATGACGAGACCCCCCAACTCGTCCGCGTCCCGACTCTTCTCGAGATGACGCAGGAGCAGGCCGAGGCGTGGGCGACCGAGAACAACGTCCAGAACTTCACCGTCGAGCCCCGAGAGGTGTCAGACGAGAACCAGGAGGGCATTGTTCTCCAGCAAGACCCAGCTCCGGGTGTCGACATCGATCCGGCAACTGATCCGGTCACAGTGATCGTCGGAGTCGCGCCGGAGAACGTCACGGTTCCCGAGGACCTTGTCGGCATGAGTCAGGCCGATGCGGAGGCTGCCATCCAGGCAGCCGAACTCGAGGTCGGCGAGATTTCCACGGAAGAGACGGACGACGAGTCATTGGTGGGAACCGTCCAGTCCTCCGATCCGTCGCCGGGCACCTCCGTACCTCCAGGCACTGCGGTCAACCTCGTCGTGTACGGGGAACCGGATAGCGTAACCGTGCCCGATGTGGTGAACCAGACCCGCGACGACGCTCGCGACACGCTACGAGATCTTGGTCTTGAGGTGGAAGTGGCCGAGGAGAGTAGCTCTGAGGTCGAGGAAGGTCGCGTGATCAGCACCGATCCGCGTGGCGGCTCGAGCGTTGAGCCGGGCAGCACAGTGACACTTGTTGTCTCGACAGGCGAAGACCTCGTCGAGGTGCCGAGCGTCATCGACTTCAACGAAGATCAGGCTCGGAACCTGCTCGAGCAGGACGCCTACGGCTTCGAAGTCAGCACCCGCACCGATGAGACGTGCGACGAAGACCCTGGCCTCGTCTACGGCCAGGAGCCGCAGCCAGGGCAGGAAGTGCCACGGGGTACGGCCGTCACGATCTTCATCGCGGAGGAGCCGCCCGAGGGCTGCGACGAGGGTGGCGGAGACAACGGCGGAGGAGGAAACGGCTGATCGGCCCGGACTCCGCGCTAAGCCGGGCCTGGAGTTGACCTTGAGCCGGGCCCTGGGGTGACATAGCGCGCCTGTAGACCTGCACGCACGAATGCAACGGCCTCCAACGGAACCGTGTCGCGCGAGGATGTCGCGAGCTGGACCGAAATCAGTCGGCGAGCGCCACCGGGTCGAGGGAGTCCGGGCCGCGGGACACCACCGGGGCGAGCCCGGTTGACCGCTCGACCGCACCGGCGTCCCCGCACATCGTCAACCAGTTGGCCAGCAACCGGTGGCCGCCCTCGGTGAGCACTGATTCGGGGTGGAACTGTACTCCTTCGATGGGCAGGTCTCTGTGCCGCATCGCCATGATCACGCCGCTCGCGGTGAGGCCCGTCACGTCGAACTCGGGTGGGACGGCTTGCTGGTCGACCGCCAGCGAGTGGTATCGCGTCGCGGTGAACGGGCTCGGCAGGCCATGTAGCACACCGGCCCCGTCGTGGAACACCTCGCTCGTCTTGCCGTGGAGAAGTTCAGGGGCACGACCGACCCGGCCGCCGAACGCCACGGCCATCGCCTGCAGGCCGAGACACACACCGAACACCGGAACCCGTCCCGCGGCCATCCGGATCAGATCGACACACACGCCGGCCCGCTCCGGAATGCCTGGACCGGGCGAGAGCAGGACACCGTCGAAGCTCAGTGCCGCCTCGGGCTCGAGCTCGTCGTTGCGCCGGACCTCACAGTCGGCGCCAAGCTGAGCCAGGTACTGCACGAGGTTGAACACGAAGCTGTCGTAGTTGTCGACCACAAGGATCCGCCGCGGTACGTTCACTGCACGGTCTCCGCAGACACACCGAGCGGACCTTCGTACCCCGGCATCGGGATGTTCGCCATGACATCCATCTCGTAGCCGAGACCGATCTGGTTCGCATAGGCGCGGTACTCGGCGACGCCGGGCGATTCGTCGAGTGCGGCCAGCATTTCCTCGATGTCGCCGATCGCCGAGATGACGTAAGGCGGCCCGTAACTGCGACCTTGCAGGTACAGCACCGGCCCGATGCACTTGACGCTGCTGGTGGCGATGATGCGCTGGTCCATCACCATCATCGCTTCGGCGCCCCCCGCCCACAACGCGTTGATGACCGCCTCGAGGTCTTGCTGGTGGACGATGTAGTCCTCGAGATTCTGGTCTTCCTGGAGCCCGAGCGGTTCGGGAGCGTCGGACAAGGTGACTTGCACGCCGGGGCCTTCGACCGGCGTCATCCCGGCAAGCTCGCCGAACTCCTCGAGATCCTGCTGGTCCCTGGACTTCTCAGGCCCGTCATCGTTGGTCAGCGCGTCGATCTCGACGCGCAACTGCTCCGCGGTCTCGGACAGCTCCTCGCCACGAAGCTCGGCTACGCGGACAAGGTCTCCTAGCTCAGCGTGGCCGCTGCCGCGCAGGTCGTGTCCGTCGGCAGCCTTGGCGCTGGTCACAAGAAGCACGCCGCAGGCCGCCAAGGCAAGCGGCGCAGCGTACCGCCACGACCGCTCCGACGACACGGCGCCTCCTTGAGATGATTGGTTTCTGGACGGCGCTCAGACCGCCTGATTGCCTCACACTAGGACGAACAATCTACACTCCATTGTTCCCACGGCCGTCCCATGAGCCGCTCACGCGGCTGAACGGGTAGCTTCGTCGTAGGGGTGCCGGTTGACCGCGTACGTGAAAGGATCATCACCGTGCCCGAATCCCGTCGTCGTCGTCGCAAGGACGACTACACACCGCCTACCCGCGAGGAGCGGGGTACCGCCGTGTCCGGGCGGTGGGTCGCTCCAACGATGGTGACCCTTCTGGTGCTCGGCCTGGCGTGGATCGTCGTCTACTACATCGCCCGCGACAACGTGCCGCTGATGTCCGACCTGGGTGGCTGGAACCTGGTGATCGGCATGGGCCTGATCACCGCTGGGTTCATCACCGCTACGCAGTGGAAATAGTTGCATCCACAGCTCTATCCACAGCTGTGATTACACAGGTGTAATTCGTCCCCACTGTGGATACGCCCTGTGGATAAGGGTCCTGGCTGACCCGGACTCAGGCCACGAAGGCCGCCGCCACGAGCACGATGACGGCCAGCATCACCGAACACGCGGCGACGCTGAACATTGCCCGGTGGGTCTTCGGAGCGTGGGCGAATGCGTATGCCAGCAGGGCACCGGTGATCAGGCCGCCCAGATGGGCCCGCCAGTCGATGTTGGGGACGGTGAAGCCGATCACGGCATTGATGCCGAGTATTACCAAGACCGACGACACGTCTCTGCCGAAACGGCGGGCAACGACGAACAGGGCTCCGAACAGTCCGAACACCGCTCCGGAGGCTCCTATCGCGATGCCACCGGGCGGTAGGCCGAGCAGCGACACTACGCTGCCGCCCAGCGCAGACAGAACGTAGAGGGCGACGAAACGCCACCGTCCCAGCACCGGCTCGAGCGAGGAACCGAGTATCCACAGTGCGAACATGTTGAGCGCGATGTGCCAGATCTGTTGGTGAACGAACGCGGCGGTGAACATCCGGTACCAGTCGCCGACCAGCACGCCGACGAGTGGAGCACCGGGTTCGAACCGCACAATGTTGGCGAGGGCGAGCGATTCGAGCAGTCGCTCCGAGCCGACGGCCAACCCGATCAGCCAGACCAATACGTTGATGCCGATGAGCACCTTCGTGACCAGGTCGCCCTGTTCCCGAGGCTTACCGCCCAGCGCTGTCGTCGGCTGGCGAACCGAAGCCGCACCGGCGCGGACACACTCGGGACACTGGAAACCGACCGGAGCCGCATTCATGCAGTCCGGGCAGATCGGCCGCTCACATCGCGAGCAGCGAATGTAGGTCTCCCGGTCCGGATGCCGGTAACACGTCGGCACATCCGGTGCTGGCGTCGAGCTCATCTCGGCAGGCGAGTCAGACCTGGGTGCGAGTGATCGTGACGGATTCGATCACAACCTCGTCGACCGGCCGGTCCATCGGCCCGGTCTGGGTATTGGCGATCGCGTCGACGACCTCCCGGCTTTGCGCGTCGGCCACCTCGCCGAAGATCGTGTGCTTCCGGTTCAGGTGCGGCGTCGGCCCGACGGTGATGAAGAACTGAGACCCGTTGGTGTTCGGCCCGGCGTTGGCCATCGCGAGCAGGTACGGCCGGTCGAACACGAGCTCCGGGTGGATCTCGTCAGCGAACTTGTAGCCAGGCCCACCCCGGCCGGATCCGAGCGGGTCGCCGCCCTGGATCATGAAGCCGGCGATCACCCGGTGGAAGACCGTGCCGTCGTAGAGCTTCGCGGTGGTCCGCTGCCCGGTATTCGGGTCGACCCACTCGCGCGCGCCCTCAGCGAGCTCGACGAAGTTGCGCACCGTCTTCGGTGCGTGGTTCTGGAACAGCTTGACCGTGACGTCGCCGCGATTGGTAGCCAGCGTCGCGTACAGTTCCTCGGCCACATTGAGCCTTTCACGTGATGACAAGTGACGGACCTCATCCTCCCATGTCGGTAGTTCGCTGGGCATCCGGGCCGGAACGCGGCATGATCGGGTGTTGTACGGGAAATGGGCCTAACAAGAGGCTACGAGGAGGCCCGAGATGTTCGCACTCACCGACGTTCGCGCCAAGTTGCGTCGGCGCAAAGGACGCGCCGACGCGGCCGAGAGGGCGCGTGAAGCTGCCAAAGTCGCCAAGGAGGCCGCCGTCACCGCACGCCTGGCGGCAAAGGAGGCGGCTCGCAAGGCTGGAGAGGCAGGCGCAGAAGGCGTCACGGATCTCGCCGACCGGCTCAAGCCATACGCGAGTTCGGCTCGGGATGCCGCGGCGCCGCGGGTGGCAATGGCGCGTGAGCGCATCGCACCTGTCGTCGAGTCGGCGATGGAGCGCGCTACACCCGCCGTGGAAGCCGCCCGTGAACGCGTCGCTCCGGCTGCCGCCAGTGCCAAGGAGAAGATGCTGGACGACGTCGTGCCCCGGCTGGCCGAGGCCATCGCAGCGGCCGCGGACAAGGTGTCCGAGCGCGCCGGCGACGTATCCGAACTGTCGCATGCCCGTGCGGAGGGTCCGCGGAAGAAGAAGCGGCGCAAGCGGTTCGCGTTCGTGCTAGGCGGATTCGCCGCTGCGGGCGCCGCGGTTGCCGCAGTTCTGCGCCGGCGTGGCAACGCCGAGCAGTGGACGACCTACGACCCCTCCGCCGCCCCCTGGGTGCCCAGCCCTGCCGACGACACCGGCGGCGCCAGCCCGGACGAGGCACTCGCCGACACCGAGGCCGGACCGCACACTCCGACCGAGCCGTCCACACCGAAGACGGAGGCTCCGGCAGGGGGCGATCGGGAGGTCACGAAGAAGGCACCGGCGAGGAAGTCGACAACGGCCAAGAAGTCCACGACCGCGAAAAAGACTCCGGCGGCGAAGAAGGCTCCGGCCAGAAAGTCCGCGTCGGCGACCAAGAGCACGCCGACGTCGGCGGCCAAGAAGGCAGCCGGGGACCAAGCGGCCGATTCGACGGACGAACAGCCTCGACTAGGCGACACGGGCTAGTTCAACGTCCCGCTGAAGCGGTGAGTACGAAGCGGCCCCGTGGCCCCGACCGCGAACAGGTGGTAGGGGTCACGGGGTCGTCGCGACTGCCCACGTTCTTAGAACGGGACGTCACTCGAGGACGAACGTCACCTCCATGACCACCTGGTACGCGGTGATCTGCCCGTCGGTGCACTCCACTTTCATGTCCTTGACCCACGCGCCGCTGACGTTGCGCAGAGTGGTGTGGGCACGTTCGATGCCGACCCGGACCGCGTCATCGAAACTCGTCTCGGAGCGAGCGCTGATGTGGGTGATGCGGGCTACAGAGCCCATGACTACCTCCCCATCGGTAGCGTGATGCGAACACTTCCGATCGTTGTCGATCTGCCGCGCTCCCGCTACCGAAACGCGGCTCAGGATGCGGATCGTCGATCAGGCAGGAACACGGTGGAGTCACCGAACTCGTGCCACAGGTAGCCGTGGTCGACCGCTGCCTGGTAAGCCGAGCGGACCAGGTCCGGGCCCACGACCGCCTCGAGAAGCTTCAGATGGCTCGCACCTGGCTCGTGCAAACCGCTGATCAGGCCGTTCACCACCCGCGCCGGCCGGTCCGGACTCAGCACCAGATCGGTCCACCCCCGACCAGGACGGACGACGCCGTCCGGCGTTGCGCAGGTTTCCAGGGCGCGAACCACGGTGGTCCCGACCGCAATGACCCGGTTGCCGGCAGCGAGCGCACTGTCGACCAGCCGAGCCGTCGCGGCCGGGACGTCGTACCGCTCCGGAAAGGGCGGCTCGTGCACCTCGGGGCTGGAGACGCCGGCGTGGAGGACTATCGGCGCGACGGTGACTCCGCGGGCTATCAGGCGTACCAGCAGTGTTTCCGAGAACGGCCGGCCGGCGCTCGGCATCTCGGCACTGCCAGGGGTCGTCGCGTACACGGTCTGGTAGGCGGTGATCGGGTACTTATCGTCCAGGTATCCGTACCTTATCGGGCGGCCGTAACGCCGCAGGTAGGTGACCAGGTCGACCGCCCTGCTGGGCCGGGCCCGCCACAGCCGGGCCGACCGTAGCCCGGCCCGCGGGTACGGTTCCAGGACCTCGAGTCGCACGCCGCCGGCCAACTCCAGGTGTTCTCCTGCTCTCAGGCCATGGTCCGGACCTCGACCGTCACCTCGCCGCAGCTCGATGACCCAACCGCCGTCGTCGAGCGCCGTGGAAACGTGTACCGGACCTGTGCGGCCGGCCGCGTCGACGGCCGCCGGCAGCGTGCCCGACGTATTGATCACCAGTAGGTCACCCGGTTCAAGGATGTCCGGCAGATCCTCGAACCGCCGGTGCTCGACAACGGCCGGCCGAGCGACGAGCAGCCGGACACCGTCCCGGCGCAGGCCACGATGTTCGGCAGGCGAGGTGGCGGCCTGGTCTGGCGAGATCTTGAAGCTGAGCACAGCCGGCGACGCGTTCATGGCGTTGCAGCCGGAATCTCGATTCCGCGCAGCTCCGCCGCCCGGTAACGACCGCTCGGTAGGTCGGACTCGATCAGCTGAAGTAGAGCCGGCACCACGGACTGTGGTGCCGCGCGGTCACTGATGTCCTCGCCCGGGAACGCCTGTTGGTGCAGATCGGTGTTCATGTCGCCGGGATCGAAGGCGTATACGCGCAGTTCTGGATGCTCAACGCCCAGAATGTTGGTGAGTTGGTCCAACGCCGCCTTTGACGAGCCGTAACCTCCCCAGCCGGAGTACGGCTCGACGGCGGCGTCGGAAGTGACGTCGATGATGCGCCCGGCCCGCTGCTGCAGGCTCGGCAACGCCAGTTGGACGAGGGCGAGCGGAGCGATCGTGTTGGTGGCGTACACCTCGGCCAGGACGTCCAGTGGATAGCCTGCCAGCCGCGGCTGTGGGCTCGGTCCCAGCACGCTCGCGTTGTTCACCAGCAGATCCAGCCCACCAAGGGCGGCAACTTCGGCCATGAGCCGCTGCCGATGGGAGGCATCGGTCACGTCACCGGGAATCGCTGTGACTACACCTGGACCGGATGGATCGGCGAAGGCGGCGGCTAGGCGGTCCCCGTTTCGAGCGTCGACCACGGCGTGCCAGCCACGTCGGGCGAGCGTTGTGGTCAGCGCGAATCCCAAACCGCGGGACGCGCCGGTGATGAGCGCAACAGGTTGTCGTTCGATGACGGTCATGCCGTCACCTTGCAACTTAAAGCAAACTTGAAGTCAAGGGTCTGGATCAGACCTGGCGTGTGGACGGGAAAGTGGAGCGAACCGGACTCGAACCGGCGACCCCCTGCTTGCAAAGCAGGTGCTCTACCAACTGAGCTATCGCCCCTCGGCAACCCCACTAGGGTACAGCCAGCGTCCGGGAGATCTGCAGCTCTCCCGCCCGCCGGCCACCATGGGCGCTAGCTCAGCCGCGATTCGGCGTAGATCTTCATAGCGTCCCGCAGGTACTCGACGAACGCGTCGTCACCGCGACCGATGTTCTTGCGGAACCGCTCGTCGTCGACGTACATGTCGGCCAGGCCGCTGAAGGACTCGCGGTTCGGCGTCCAGAACAGCTCCAGCCACTCGTGCAGGCCCTTGATCGCCTCCTGGACGCGCGAGTCGTTCACCGGCGCACCGCCGTCGCGCAACTCGCGCACGTCCGCAGCGGCCTTCCCGAAGCCTTCCTGCGCCCGCTTGGCCTGTTCCGGCGACAGGTTGCGGAGCCGAGCGTTCGACTCGTCGACGACCGCGTCGCCCCAACGTTCGCGAGCCTCGGCCTCGTAAGGGTTGTGCTCGAAACCTTCGAACATGCTCTCCGGTGCCATTTCCCCTCCCTTCTCCAAGTGATCGATGGTGCCGTCCACGGTCTTGATCAGGCGGCCGAGCCGCTTGCGCTCGGCAGTCAGCCATTCGCGGTGCTTACGCAGCACCGTCATCGCACTCTGCTTGGACTGGCCGGCCAGCACTTCAGCGATGGCGTCCAGACTCAGACCGAGGTTGCGGAGCAGCAGGATCTGCTGAAGCCGCAACAGTTCGTCCTCGCCGTAGAAGCGCCGACCGCTGTGATCAGTGAAGGCCGGTGGCAACAGATCGATCGAGTCGTAGTGTCGCAAGGTGCGCGAGCTGACTTTGGCCATCCGCGACACCTCGTTGATCGACCAGCTCACCGCCAACCTCCGTGAATCAGCGGACCGGGCTTTCCGATCCACTTACAACGGTAGGTGTTGACGTTACGTCAACGTCAAGTCGTTACCTCGCCGGGCGTACCAGGCAAGATCAAGTGGTGACGACACGCCGGTGCGGCCGCCCGGGATCCGGCGTGTCGCGACCACTTGATCTCGAACGACCTCGGTGAGTCAGCTGGCGCGGAGCGAGATGGCGTCCTTGGTGTTGATGATCCGCTCGATCGGGACGCCACACGCTGCCGCACGGTCACACCCGTACACCTGCCACTCGAGTTGCCCGGGTGCGTGTGCATCGGTGTTGATCGCGAATTCGCAGCCCGCTTCCACGGCGAGCCGTAACAACCGTTTGGGCGGGTCGAGGCGCTCTGGACGGGAGTTGATCTCAACAGCCACGCCGAACTGGCGGCATGCCTCGAAGACGATCTCGGGATCGAACTGTGATTCGGGCCTCGTCCCCCTGTTTCCAGTGATGAGCCGGCCAGTGCAATGTCCGAGTACGTCGGTGTGCGGGTTGGCGATTGCGATGACCATCCGGCGGGTCATCTCGTCGCTCGGCATCCGCAGCTTGGAATGGACGCTCGCCACCACGACGTTGAGGCGTTCGAGCAGTTCCGGCGCCTGGTCCAGTGAACCGTCCTCGTTGATGTCCACTTCGATCCCTGTGAGGATGCAGAACGGGGCGAGCCGCTCGTTGAGCTCCGCGACGACGTCAAGCTGACGCTTGAGCCGGTCCGCCGTCAGGCCGTTGGCCACGGTCAGGCGAGGTGAATGATCGGTGAGCGCGATGTACTCGTGACCGATCGCCCGAGCTGACTCGGCCATTTCCAGGATCGAGCTTCCACCGTCGGACCATTCAGAGTGGGTGTGGAGATCACCCCGGAGGGCTTGCCTTGCCTCCGCCCCGGCTTCGGCAACGGGACGCCCGCCTGTCGCCTCGAGGCGGCGGAGGTACACGGGAATCTCGCCCTTCAGCGCCTCGGCGATGACCGTTGCCGTCACCTTGCCGATCCCAGCGAGTTCTGTGAGGGTTCCGGCGGCGGCTCGGGCATCCAGTTCGCCGGGACTCAGCGCCTCAACCGTTGCGGAGGCGGTACGAAAGGCCCGCACCCGGTAGGTGGGTTCTCGGGCGCGTTCTAGCAGGTAGGCGATGCGCCGTAGCGCCGCCACCGGATCAGTGGCGGCGCCTTCGGTGGATTCCTCGTTCAGCGCAGGTCGCGCGGCTTGACCGGGTCCGTCGCCTCGGCCCACAGATCCTGCTCGGCCTTGTCGGCCTGCACGCGCTTGTAGCCGAGGTAACCCGCGATCGCGAGAAGCGTGGTGAACAGCAGCTTCTTCTTCATCTGGACTTGCCGCCCCTTCATCAGACGGTCGTGGTCATCACTCGGCAGGCTAGCGCAGCCTGCCGACCCGT
>DASUUU010000088.1:0-8182 GCA_036373915.1 Jiangellaceae bacterium
CAGCAAGTCCTTGGTGGCGTCGATCAGGGTGTCGGGATGTCCGACGTGCAGCGATGTGGCGTAGGTACCGGAGGGCAGTACCCCGGCAATGACGCGGTCGTCGCCGGTGATCGGCTGCTCCACCGCTACGCCGGCCTCGATCTCGAGTTGGCGGGCCATGTCGATGACGTTGTACTTCCAGAACGGTGGTCCGGCCGGTGTGACGCCGTGTTGGGCGAGCCAGCCGAAGACTTCGCCATTCAATGGTGGTACGACGTCGCCGAGCTCGGTCATGGTGACAAGCACCTTGATCGCGGCGTAGGGCTGTTCTGGTCGCTGTTGCAGAGTCGGTTCGCTCATGGCAGCCGATGTTGGGCCCTCACGCAGGGTGAAGGTCAAGACTCCTGCTCGCTGGTTGGCCTGTCCTGGGCCTGGATCACTCTCGGGCTCGTGCTGCGCACGCCCAACGCGGTGATGAACGTCGGATTCGTGATCATGTTCCCGCTCACGTTTGTGAGCAACGTGTTCGTTGACCCGGAACAACGCCCTCCTGGCTGCGCACCGTCATCGACCGCTAGGCGCCGTTCGTGCGCGGCATGGTGTAGAACATCGACCGGCAGTCCGGCGAATCCACGACCACTGCGCCGTCGCGCCCCACGGTGGCGAGCGCCAGCGCCGCGTAGTGGTGCTGGACTCCCCTTGGCGGTCGCATTTCCGGCTCCAGCCGGTCACCTTCCTGGTGCTGCGGCCACACCACGTCCCCGATGGCCGTCCGCGCCGGGATCAGCCAGTAGTCGCCGCTGCGGTACTCGTTCGGCTGGGCATCCACGCTCGGGGCGGCAAACTGCACGGCAACACCTTCCTCGAGACCGATCCACCCGTCGTCGATTCCGGTGGCCTCGTTGATCAGCACGGCTCCGCCGGTGTTGTCCTTCGCGGGAACCTCACCGCCGTGGTCCCATCGCCGCAGCAGCGGGTGGAGGCGCGAGTCCTGGCCAGTACTGCCCGAGCCGACGCCCGACAGGACGACTTCCAGTCGGTCGCGGTTGATGCTGTCCACGATATGTAGCGGCTCTGCCGACTCGCGCAGCGCGTACGCGTCATCGACGAGCTCGACGACGTCGCCGACAGTCAGGCCGCTGCGCTGGTCATGGCCGAGCGTGGCCACTTTGACGGTGGTCTGCCCTGCAGGGATGTCGGGTGACACGTCGAGTATCTGGAACACCACCGAGCCGTTCTCGCGTGACCACTTGAACGTCGCCCCACTCGGCCCCGCACCGGCGGCTCGGGCATGCCCACCGCGATGGATCTCGACCCGATAGAGCCTGTTCTCGACCCCCCGATAGCGCGCGTGCGGGCCGATCACACGAGAATCCGCAATGTCGTGAGACAACTCGGCCTTAGCCCGCACTGACGGCAAGCTAATGCGGCGAAGTGCACTGATGTTGCCGCACTCCTGTGGCTCGTCGGCTCGGATTACCTTGACCTGCCACACCAGCTGCACGCGGGTGGCTGTGTCCGGCCCGCCTAGGGCGACCTCGACGATGTCGGGATCTTCGGCCGCGCTGACATGCCGTTCCCAGACATCCAGATACATCAGCAACTGCCCGGGCCCCCGAAGATTCTCCAGCGCGGTGCCATCGTCGAACGGGTAGCCGGGCTGTTCCGTATAGGCAAGCGGCGCCTCGTTCTCGCACAGCAGGCCTTCGACGTAATACCGACCGGCGCCGATCAGGAAATCCCCGGACGCGAGCCGCTCACGGATCTCCTCCAGGCGCGCCCTGCCCAAGGGCCGCCCGTACGCGTCGGTCAGCGAATCGAGCCCCTTGGGATCCGTGATCACGGCGAACCCACAGTTGTCAACCGGACCGCCGCACGGACCGATCAGGTCACGCGCGAGCGTACGTAGGTAGTGCTGCGTGATCGACGCCTGCTCGTTCCAGTCCGCGTCCAACTGCACCCGGCCCTGCTGCATAGCAACGCGGGTGTAGTGCCGGAGCGGTTCGAACGAGTCCCGCGTAAAGTCACCTTTCATGGTCCTCCCCCTAGCTCCCGAACTCTGGCCGTGCGCCGACCTTCCACTCACAAGGATCCGGCAGTGAAAGCAGATTTGCTGCGACACGCCGGGGACCCGCCACGGCCAGCACTGGCTGCGTCCCGATCAGCTTGATGGTGCCGCCGGGCATGTCGCGCAGCGCGTCAACGTCGTGGCCGTGGGAATGCGCGCTGTCGCAAATCCTCGCGTTCGCACGGGAGCGTGGCCGGCGGCGCCTTCGGTGGACAGAATCCGCGCCTGGTGGGTGTGAGAGCCTGATGTCGATGGCATGAGGGCACTCGGAGTTGATCGCTGTGGGTCAGGTCGAGGTCGAGGGGCTGCGGATCGCGTACGAGCGGGCCGGCAGCGGACCCGCTGTCGTGCTTGTCCACGGTTTTGTCGGTGATGGCCGGTCGACCTGGTCCAGCCAGACTCAAGATCTGTCCGACGAGTTCACCGTGGTGGCATGGGACGCACCGGGGGCCGGGCGTTCCGCCGAGCCGCCCGAGTCGTTTCGGTTACCCGACTACGCCGAGTGCCTGGCCGCATTCGTGCAGGCCCTCGAATTGGGCCGGCCACACATGGTCGGGCTCTCGTTCGGTGGAATGCTCCTGATCGAACTGTTCCGACGACACCGGGCAATCCCAAGGACACTGGTGCTTGCCAGCGCGTACGCGGGCTGGGCCGGATCCTTGGATCGAGAAGAGGTCGACCAGCGAGTGGAGCGTAGCCTGCGCCTGGCCGAGCTTCCGCCCGAGGCGTTTGCAGATGCGATGACGCCTTCGATGTTCTCTGCATCTGCGCCCGGGCAGGCGGTGAAACAGTTCGCCGCGAGCGTCCGCGCCCTCAATCCGATCGGATTTCGGGCCATGACGCATGCCTCCGCGGAGGCGGACCTCCAAGATGTAGTCACCCACATCGACGTGCCGACACTGCTGCTATATGGCGACCAGGACGTACGCGCCCCGTTGAAGATCGCACACGCGCTCCACGCGTCCATTCCCACGTCCCGACTCGTCGTCCTGCCTGGCGTCGGCCATGTCAGTTCCGTCGAGGCACCGGAACTCTTCAACCGCGAAGTCCGCCGGTTCCTCCGGTCGGTTGCGGGCTGACTCCAGCACTCGCATCCGCCGGCAGCCCTGGGGCACCACCTTCCATGGTGACCGGGGCTACCTCGAGAGCCCGCAATTCCGGCGTCTGCCGTCGATCGCGATTCATGGCAGGGGCGCCCAGCCGGCGCCGGCCGTCCGGCTTACTGGCCGACGCGACCGTCGATGCGCTCTCGCAGAAGATCGGCGTGTCCGCAGTGCCGCGCGTACTCCACGATCTGCGCGATAAGGAGATCGCGAAGCTGCAGGTCAGCGCCATCGGGGCCGAGGTCCGAGACGCCAGTGTTCCAAGTGCCCAAGTCTTCGATTCCGGCGACGAGTTGGTCGGTGAGCTCCACCTCGGCCCGCCACTGCCGCCAGGCGTCCTCCACGACCGCCGGGTCGGCGATCGCGCCGTTCCAGTCGCCGTCACGGTCCTCGTCGGTGCAGTACAGTTTCGGCGCATCCTCGCCGGCCATCACCCGGCGGAAGTGCCGCTCTCCCTCGGCCAGGTGCCGCACCAGCCCGAGCAGGGACATCGTCGACGGCATTACCGACCGCTGGGCGAGCTGCGCGGCGTCCAGGTCCGCGCATTTCATTTCCAGGGTGAGGCGGTAGTAGCGCAGATATTCGAGCAGGATGCTGCGTTCATCGACGGTCTCGACGTCCGATTCTCGAGGGTCGTCGTCCGGGTCGATCCACATGTCGCGGTACACGGTCGACTTCGTCCACCGCGTCGGGAGAGGCCCACCCTCGTCCGAGTTCGTCATCCCGGCACCGTAGGCCGATCCGGGCCCCTGGAACCACCGAATATCGACTTCCCCTAGGCCGCCCTTCGCGAAGAGATCTGCTGCACTCCCCAGCTATTGCCGTCCGGGTCGCTGAAGAAGATGAAGCCGACGTTGTCCAATGGGTCCGGGGTCGGCGTCGGGCTCTCCCCCAGGACCTGGATGTCGGTGACGTCGACCCCGCGTTCGACGAGTTCGGCATGCGCCTTGTGCAGGTCCGGAACCACGAGCTGGAGTCCCTTCAGCGAGCCGGGCTCCATCGGCGGGACGACGGCCTCGCCGATGACGATCGAGCACCCAGAGCCCGGCGGCGTCAACTGGACGATGCGCTGACCCTCACCGATCACGGTGTCGTGGTCGACGTTGAAGCCGAGCTTGTCTGCGTAGAACTCCTTGGCGCGGTCGACGTCCGACACCGGCACGACGACCACTTCGAGCGTCCAGTTCATAGGTTCCTCTCCTCAATCCGTTCTTCTGGGGACGCGAGCGACTCGGCCAGCAGGACGTCGAGGCGCTCGTAGCTCTCGCCGACGCCGCGGGCCATGGGATAGCGCATGACGGTGTCGCGCGCCGCCTGCGATGCGTACCGCACTGTCGTGGTGAGCTTCGTGCCACCATCGCGCTCGGTCAGGTGGTGACGGACGACGGACTCACCCTCGTACGACTGATCGTCGAATCGTTCGGTGCTGACGAGGAGGCGAGGCGCATCGACCACCCGATAGACGCCAGACTGCGCCATCCGCTCACCGCCCGGCCCCTGCGAGACGTATCGCCACGCCCCGCCGACCCGCAGGTCGATCTCGCACGACACGAGGTTCCAGCCGCGGGCGCCGTACCACCGGCGGAGCAGGTCCGGAGTCGTCAGTGCGGCGAAAACGAGATCCGGCGGGGCGGCGAAATGCCGGGCCAGCACTATCTCGCGGTCTGTGGGTGTGCTCACCTCAACCGGACGGGGCGTCACCGCTGTCACCGCTCGCTCTCCGGAGCCTGCAATTCGTCGAGGAGCGCGTCCAACCGCTGGTAGCTCTCCTCCCAGTAGTCGTAGTAGTTCGCCAGCCAGTCCACCGCTTCGCGCAGCGGTGCCGCTTCGAGGCGGCATGGACGGCGCTGCGCCTCACGACCGCGGGAGACAAGCCTGGCTCGCTCGAGGACCTTGAGGTGCTTGGAGATGGCCGGTTGGCTGATCGCGAACGGTGCTGACAGCTCGGCGACGGTCGCAGCGCCGCGCCGCAACCGGGCCAGGATCGCCCGGCGAGTCGGGTCGGCCAGCGCGGCGAACGTCGCGTCAAGGCGGTCGGCATCCATCGATCGATAACCTTTCGGTTTAATAACCTAGAGGTTTTCTACACCGCCCGCATGCCGTCGTCAAGAGCCGGTGTCAGTGACGGCCGCGACCTTGCTTTTCCGTGCTCAATCCCCATCCGTACGGGAACAACGGATCGTATTCGGCGTCCCCGACGTTGATCGGCACCTGATCCTCTGTTCGGGGCCAGCTCATCGGCAGCCGGCCGGTGAACGGGCGTTCGCCGAAGAGCACATCCGCGACACCAGCGCCCTCGCTACCCGGCAACCACGAGGCGACCAGCGCGTCCATGTCGTCAAGCTGGTCGGTTACCACCTGTGGGCGCCCCGAAACGATCAGCACCACGCACGTCTCGATCGCCGAGCACACCTCGTCGACAACCTCCTGGTCACCGGGCAGGAGGGACAGCGACTTCTCCTCGAGCTGTTCGGGTGTGCAGAACCCGCACTCCGGACCGCCGATGTCTCCGTATCCTTCGGCGTACGGTGTCTCGCCCACCACGACGACGCCCACGTCGGCCCCGTTCATCGGCGCGGAGGCGTCCTCGCTGAAGGTGACCGTCGCCTCCGGCGCCACCTCGCGGATGCCTTCGAGGATGGTGGTGCCGGGAATGATGTCGCCGGACGCGCCTTGCCACTCGATGGTCCAACCGCCGGCCTGGTTCCCGATGTTGTCGGCATTGCGACCCGCGACGTAGACGTTCGCGTCCTTGCTCAGCGGCAACGCGTCGCCACTGTTCTTCAACAGCACCTGGGATTTGGCCACCGCCTCCCTGGCGATCGCCCGGTGTTCGGGGCTGCCGACCTGATCCAGGTTGTCCGTCGAGGCGAACGGCTCCTCGAAAAGTCCGAGCCGGTACTTGGCGCGCAGGATGCGCCGCACGGCGTCGTCGATGCGCTCCTCGCTGACCCGGCCGGCGTTGACCTCGGCCAGCAACAGCTCCTGGAACTGTCGCGCGCTGAACGGCTCCATGAACATGTCGATGCCGGCATTGACACCGGCCCGGACCTTGTACGGAGTGAGGCCACCAACGCCTGGGTTGTCCGGGTCCGGGATCTGGTGAATGCCCTCCCAGTCCGATATGACGAAGCCGCGGAAGTGCAGTCGGCCCTTCAGCACATCCGTGATGAGCTCACGGTGGGCATGCATCTTCAGCGGATCGCCGACACCATCTTCGGTCCAGTCCACGCTGGAGAACGACGGCATGACGGCACCAACCCCGTGCCGCCGGACCGCTGGCAGGTACGGCGCCAGGGCCAGTTCCTCGAACTCCTCCCGGCTGGTGACCATGACGCCCTGGTCGATGGTGTACCGCTGCTCCCACCAAGGCCTACCTTCGTTGTCCTCGGCGATCGCCTCGTCGAACTCGGTGTTGCCGTCGCCGGCAAAATGCTTCGCGGTGGCCAGGACCCGGTCGGACGCTATCGGCGAGCGCCCGTGACCCTGAAGGCCGTCGATGATCGTCTCCATCCGAGACACCAGCGTCGGGTCCTCGCTGAAGCTCTCGTAGGTGCGTCCCCACCGCTCGTCCCGGGCGACACAGACGCACGGCCCGAAGTTCCACGGAATGCCGGTGGCCCGCACCTCCTCCGCGGTGGCCTCCCCGATCCGCCTCAGCAGCGCCTGGTCCCGCGTGGCACCAAGCCCGATGGCGTGCGGGAAGACGGTCGCGCCGTGGACGTTGGCGTGCCCGTGAACAGCGTCGATGCCATAGATGATGGGAATGCCCAGGCGAGTACTCAACGCCTGACTCTGAAACTCGTTGACCATCTCCACCCAGGCGGCCGGCGTGTTGGGAGTCGGCGTCGAGCCCCCGCCGGACAGCACCGACCCCAGGCCCCACTCGGCTATTACGCCGGGGTCATCTGCAACGGCGCCGCGCTCGGCCTGCGTCATCTGGCCGATCTTCTCCTCCAGCGTCATCCGAGCGAGCAGGTCTTCAACCCGGCGTTCCACCGCCAAACCGGGATTCATATATTCCGGGCGCTCGGCCGTCGACGGCGCCTGACTTGTCGAAGCAGGCACGGCCGGCAGCAACGACGCGGTCAGGACGCCGATTCCGATGAACGTGATTCGCAAGCGAGATCGCATTGTCGTCCTCCACGTGAGGCGAGCGGCCCGGCGATTCGGGGCGCATTCTTCCGCTAACACGATCGTTGACTCATGATTTGACTGGGTCAAGGCGCAGATGCGGACGGCTTTTGTAAAACTTCGGCAACTCACCACGGGGAGGGGCGGCCAGACTGGATGGGTGATGTCACCACGGGTTCGGGCTGGGCGGACGCGGCGAACATGAGCGCCAGCCGCAACCTCGGTCCCGAGGCTCTGGTCCGTGCCGTCCGTGCGGCGGGCGTGCTCGACCGGCGCGTGCTCGAGGCTGTGCGCGTGACAGCGCGGACGGGATTCGTCCCGGCGAACTATGCCCATGTCGCCTATGACGACCAGCCCATCCCCATCGGACATGAGCAGGTCACGACGCAGCCCTCGCTGTCCGCGCGAATGATCGAAGGCCTCGCGCTTGCCGGGGACGAACGCGTACTCGAGATCGGCACCGGTCTCGGCTACCAGACAGCGCTACTCGCTCACCTGGCCCGTGCCGTGGTGACCATCGAGCTGTGGCCTGACCTGGTCCGAACGGCGCGGCAGAACCTGGCCCGGCACGGCGTCCGCAACGTCACCCTGTTGGTGGGCGACGGCAGCTGCGGAGTCCCCGACCATGCGCCGTTCGACGCCATCATCGTCTCGGCCGCCTTCCCCGAAGTGCCCACGCCGCTCATCGATCAGCTGCGGGTCGGCGGACGCCTCGTGCAACCCATCGGGCCAGGCGGACACGAAGAGGTCGTCCTGTACTCGCGGACCACCGACGGACTGAAGTACCAGGAGAGTCTCACCCTCGCTCGGTTCGTCCGCCTTCGTGGACAGTTCGGCTACCCCACCTGACGGGCCGGCCTGCCAGAACGGAAGTGCCGCCACGGCACCAGGCCGTGGC
>DASUUU010000089.1:0-25745 GCA_036373915.1 Jiangellaceae bacterium
GAAGCCCGCAGAAGGAGTAGCGTCGTGCACGTCGAGGTCTCCCGGATGGGCAGTGTCAGAACTTCCATCCTCGGGAGACCTCGACATCTATCCCGGGACCGACGCGCCAGCCCGCGCTACACCCTCAACTGTGAAGAGCCACTTTGGGTGGAAGGACTCGTTCGAGTGCGGCTGCCCCGGGGGACCGCCCTCGGTCTTCGTGAGCACGATTTCATCGATCATTTCTGGTTGCCCGCAGATGGCCTGGCCGTTGAACTGGCTGCGCGGATCGGCGAACGTGACGGGCAGGCTGAGGTTGATTCTGGCCTCAGCGGTCGTTTTGTCGGCTTCGATCGCGCGCCACAATTCGTTGCTGCCGTCGATCAGAGAGGTGCTCAGCGCCAGCCCGCAGGATGGTGCGGATCCAATACAACGGATCCCCCTTGCGTCCTCGGTACCGTGGATCTCCTGCTGCACCCGGCGGCGGACTTCGTCAACGGTCTGGGTACCCAACCTCCCGACATTGTGATGAACGAAAATCCGAAAACTTTCGGTAATCAATTGCTTTCGCTCAGTAACTTGGCTTTAGCAGACGCCATCGCGGAGAAGAAGCTCATCAACGAGGCGCCAACCACTACCTACAGCAAACCCTTTCCTACCTCCACTGAGCCGTTGTCCTAGGCAATATCTGCGCCAAAGCAAGGCCGAACACCACTCCCAAGCCCACAGGTAGGTGAGTGCAGCCCGTCGAAACGATTCGTGAGTCGGACGTTCCGCACCTTCCGACCGGATAGCGTTGGCCGACGTTCCGCGGCTCTCCATGCACTCGTTGCGGCACTGTTTTGACGAATCTGGCCCGGATGGGCTGGGGGCTGCACGCGATCGCTACCTTCGCCGGTCACCGCTCGACGGATTCGACGCTGCGTTACATCCATCTGTCGGTCGGGATCTGGCGGACGAGTTCAACCGCAGAATGGCGCAGGTCCATGCGTGGCGGGATCACATGCTCACCCAGGCCGGTGCCGTAGAGGGTGACGAGGGCTGGTCGTGACCGCCGCCCCGGTGGTGAGCATCCCGGTGGGGCGACCCGGGCCGGCGTGGCAGTGGCCGATCAACTTGGACCACTTTGACCACGGCGAACAGCTGTCCGGCTCGGCGTGAAGCCATCGAGCAGCTGGGTGCGGACCTGCGCCGATTGCCTTCCTACGCGCGCAACGACAGTCGCGATCTGCCGCCTCCTACCTACTCACCCACGCCGCCGAGTTCGCGCTGATGATGAATGTACTCGGTTATGGAGCGCGATCAGCATCTACGACTTTTCCCTGATAAGCCGTACAAATTGCTCCACTTCTAATACAACGTCGCCCAATTTACTAGTCAGATTCCATTCGTCAACTACTACACGACTTATACCTGGTGGAATCGAACGCGCCAACTTTCGGTCGTCCACGGAGGCCTTGAGCGCATTGCACAATACGGCTAACAGTGCCTCCAGATTCTGATCCGTTGCACCCGACTCTCGCTGGTCAGGAGTCTTCGCGAGCTCCAGCCACAGCATCCGCAGGCACTCAAGGACTGGGTCAATCACGTTGCACTCCCAAGCCATATTGGATCAGATTGGTGGTTAGGCACGTAGTACTGTGTTCTCCACCAGGATAGAAGTCGAAGTTCGGCGCTACCCGTCCAACATACGTTGCACCTTCTGCTCACTGTCGAGGAAGCCGCTCGCCTGCTCGGGATCGGCCGCACGGTCATGTACCGGATTGTTTCGTCTGGGCTTGCCACCAACACCCGCCCACCGAGCTCAGCGCACATCAGCCAATGCGCCGGCGGCTTGGCCGGGTAGAAAAGCGATCACTCGCCCACACGTCGTCGATGTCCTCAATCCCTGATGGGGGATGCTTGAACAGGTGCGCGACCTGTGAGTCGATCTCGAATGGATCCTCCTCGTCCAAGAGGTCCGGGTCGCGACCGTTGACTTCAACTCGCACCACGAATCCCACCACGACGGCTGTCACTAGCGAAGACGCAACTTCGCCGAAGCCATTGCCCGAGACCTTCGACAGCAAAGTCCGCGAACGGCGCGCCGCCGTCTGGGTCGGGAGCCCGAGATCGAATGCCAACCGGACTCGGAGTTTGCGCCCACCACCGGTGCTACTCGGGTGCGAATGCCTCGAAGAAGATCGGGAACGTGCCGATCAGACCGATGAGCACGAGCACCGCCGTGATGACGAGGATTGCACCGGAGACCCGGCTTCGCCGCAGCAGCGCGTGCAGCACGGCCCAGGCCACAAGCCATGCCACGACGGCGAAGATCGTCTTGCCCGACAATGGTCCCACCGACTCGCTGAGTCTGAGCCAGTCGTTCACAGTCTCACTGGCCGCCGCGACCGTGGTCACCAGGCCGAGCGCCGCAACGCCAACGCCCGCGGCCAACAACGCAGCGGCCGCCGGACCCTCCGGGCGTTCCTTGACCTGGACCTGAGTCGGGGTTTCCACTGCGCCTGCGGGCCTCATGTCCGGCGTCCTATCTGGTGTACTCATGCCGTCCCTCCTCACGTCGGTCCGGGTGTCCTAGGTGACGGGTGCGGCCTTAGTGATCAACGCTCCGAACAGTCCAGCCACGGCGGCGACGGCGAACGCCACCACGAAGAAGACGATGGTGACGTAGCGGAGGCGGCTGTTCCTAGCCAGCGCCTGCCCGTAGTACAGGACCAGGAAGGCCGCCACAGTAGCCAGGATCGGGCTGACCCAGGCGATGTGCTCCTTCCACTCCATACCAAACCTATGCCACAGTTCGGTCGACTCCTCGGCCAGCAGCGTCGAACGCGGACTGTCCTCGGCGGGATCCCGGTACCAGGGGTACACAACCCACGTTCCGGTGATCACGGTCGCCCAGGCGACCACGGCCATCGTCGTAATGCCAACGCCGATCCGCCGTGCCGACGTCCGCAGTCCCGACGGGGTTTCGACGGCAGGGCGCAGCGCGTACAGTTCGGCGAGCCCACCGGCGAAGGCGAGGAGAAACAGGCCACCGAGCACGACACCGTGTATCAGCGCCCACCATTCCCGATATGTGAGTTCCATGCGATCTCCTCCTCTCAGGGGTGTCCCGCATGGCCTCGTCGGTTGCGGACCGCCGAAGCGGTCTTAGTACGATCATCACCGTCGCACCCGGTCTAGCTAGGGACCTATGACCCCTGCCCCCAGGGACCATCGACCTCTGGACCTGCGTCATCGCCGGCATCCTCAGGCACTCTTGGCCCGGCCGTTGCTAACCGAGGCACACCCGAGCGCGCCGGTCAAGGTCCAGGTCAGATCCGCCGACTGCGCGCTCGATGCCATGCCGTCAAGACAGTGTGTTGCACAAGATCCCAAGTCGGCTGATGATCGACATACCCGTCAGGTCGGTACAGCAAGTCGCGCGGAGGTCCTTCATGTAGTGAACGGTCGACAGTGCAACATGCGTGTCCCTAGTCGGCGTAGGCTTGGGTCATCCCCACCGCCAGCGACGGAGGTCGACCATGGCGGGTCTCGAGGGCATAGCACTACGACCGCTCGACGGCGCGGAGTTGAAGGCTGCGGCGCTCCTCGCGGCGAGAGCCATGCGCGACAATCCTCTGCAGATCGTCGCCATCGGCCAAGATCCAGAACGGCGTTTGCGACTCATGTATCGCGGCTTCTCGCGTTTGCTGCGGTTGGATGGACGAGCGACTGTCGGGGCATGGGACGGCGATCGGCTCGTCGGTGTCGCTGCCACGGCCGAGCCAGGCCACTGCCAGCCCTCGACCCGTGAGCGCCTCCGGCTTGCGCCGACGTTTCTCATCGCCGGGCGGGCCGCACCTCGGCTAGGCCGCTGGATGTCGGCCTGGGCCAAGTACGACCCAGCCGAGCCACACTCCCATCTCGGTCCGGTTGGAGTCGATCCCGAGCTCCAAGGACGCGGCGTCGGCAGCATGCTCCTCGCCGAGTACTGCCAACGCCTCGATCAGCGGAGGATGCTCTCGTATCTCGAGACCGACAAACCCGAGAACGTTCGTCTCTACAAGCGCTTCGGCTACCACATGACCGCGGAGGCCGAAGTCCTCGGCGTCACCAGCTGGTTCATGACGCGCGAGCCGACGCCGCTCACCGGCAAGTAGTACCTCGCTTCGCCACCGTGTGCGGGCGGCTGCGGCCAGCAGCGTCGACATGCACGCGAGATCCGTGAGCGTCCCTATCCGAGCCCAGCCCTGGCAACCTCCACGTCCACGACAACCGGGACGCTGCGCGGGCAAGGTCTGCCGGTGGTAGGGCTCGTTCTCCGGACGCGGGACGCTGCTCTGGTAGCCGATGCGGCAGCCACAACGCCGGCGTACTCGCTGGGCCTCACATCTGTATCCCTTCGGCTGCACCGTTCGTCCTGAACAGTGACGCATCGCTGAAGGAGGTGATTGAGATGCTCCACCGCAACGAAGGTGCGCTTGATCGGGCAGTGCGGCTGACGATCGGCATCGTTCTGCTGCCTGGCGGGCTGCTCCTGCTGGATGGACTACAAGGTGGTGTTCTGGGCTTAGTGCTCGCGACCATCGGCCTGTTTGGTCTGGTCAGCGGTACCACCGGCTTCTGTCCCCTGTATCTGCCTTTCGGTTTCTCCACCGTAAAGGGGAAGCCGTCCAAAGTCCGATCTAGCTGAGAGCTTGGTGGGGAGGTATCCCAATGCTCGACGATGAAAGTGAGGAGTCCGCGTCCGTTGAACCGGATTCTTCGCGCGAGGCCAGGATGGAGTCGTGCCATTGTGGCCGTGCAAGTGAAGCAAATTGCGGCCGCACACTGCGGTGTGCCAACCGCGTTCCCGAGAATCTGGGAAAGTCCCAGAGGCGGGGTCTAATGAAGGAGGGGTATTAATGATGATGTGGGGCGGTTATGGCTGGGGGTGGCCGGGCTTTTTGGTGGCTGCCGTCTTTATGGTGGCCTGCATCGTTCTCATGGGGCGGATGATGGGTCATGGTCGCATGTCCAATCACCGGGATCACACGAATGGACTTAGGCCGCAGACTTCAGCCCCTTACGGGGCGGACGTTGTTGAACAGGACCTGGAACTGCGGCTTGTCAATGGTGAGATCGATTTCGACGAGTACAACCGGCTTCGTGATGCGCTCGCGGACACCGGCACTGCCGGCAGAGAGAAAGAGGTGAACAATCACCATTGACAGCGGGGCGATCACATCTGACTCCAGATCATAGGTCGCTGCGCCGCCGTCGAATTCAGAGTCGGCCAATGCCGTGATAGCCCGTCGATGGCGGGCTATCACGGCATATGTGCGCCAGCCGAGATCTCCAAGACGACGTGGCTAGGCAGATCGGGCGGCGCGCCGCTCGTCGGCTTGCTCGGGGGACACCGGATCACACACGGTAACTCCCCGGTCGTCGGGCTCGAACTCGCAACCCACCTCGAGTGCCTGGCGTAGTCTAAGCCGCCCGCGATGAATTCTGATCTTGGTAGTCGCCAACGTAAGCCCCAGCATCTCCGCGATCTCGGGGTTCGACAAGCCGTGAGCGTCATGGAGGAGGATCACCGAGCGAAAGTCGTCCGGAAGGTCGTCGACGAAGTCCTGCACGCACTCACTCATTTCCGACTGCTCGACGCGACGGTCTACGCGCACCGTGGGGTCGGGTATATGCCCAATAAGGTCGGCTCCATCACGGTCTTGCCCGTCGGCATACGCGAGCCGCCGCCTACCCTCGGTGCGCACCCAATCAACGAAGACGTTGGTTGCCAGCCTGTACAGCCACGGCACGAGCGCCGAACGATCTCGCAGCGATCCGATTCTTCGCAGTGTCCGGAGAAATGTCTCCTGGGTCAGATCCTCCGCCACCATGGGATCCTTGGCCATTTTCAGCAGATAGCGGTAGATCCGGGGGCGATGCTCTTGAACCACTTGACCTAGATCGAGGTCAACCTGCGCGTCGAAAGCATTCATAGGAGCCTCCCTTCGGCCCCTGCGACTTGCCCACACTCAGGTGGGCTTAGGACCAAGCTACGCCGGCAGCGGGCTAGCCACGCCTGCTGAAAGCCCCTCCGAGGCTGGGACTTTCTGCCCTAGAAATCGGGGTCCGTCATGAATCCGCAGCAAGCATCGTCCCTGAGCGCCGTCGCCCGTGGCGCCTTCCGCCGAACGAAGAAGCACGGCGGCCACGGATCATGGCGACCGCGAGGACAGCGGCGATAAGAGCCAATGCGGCGTTGACGGTGAGGCCACTTCCGACGCCGGCCGCGAAGCGTTCCGGATCGGCAGTGTCGCGGGCAAGGTCAGCGGGCAGCCGAGCCGCCACAATGGCGCCCATCATCACGATGCCGAGGGACATGCCCACCATTCCGGAGGCGTTCAGCGTCGCACCTGCAATACCTGAACGCTCGGCCGACACGTGTTCCATCGCCGCCATTGTGATCGGTGTCGTGGCGAGCCCGATCCCGATTCCAGTGGCGAGCAGTCCGGGCAGCAGCTGTGCCGGTCCCCATCCTGCACTGACCCCGCCTAGCAGGACGAGCCCGGTTACCACCAGCGCCAGTCCAGTGCCGCTGAGCAGTCGCGCACCGACGCGGGATGTAAGCCATCCGGCCAGCGGCGCGATTGCTGCGATCAGCACGGTGAACGGAAGCAGCACGATCCCGACCCGAATCGCCGGGATTCCGGCGCCAAGCTGCAGATAGAGCGACAGGAAGAACAGCATGCTGCACATCACAGCCACGTTGAGGAGCCCGATCAGGTTGGCAGCGAGGAAGTTGGGCAGCCGGATAAGCGAGCGGTCCAGCAGGGGTGCCGGGGCTCGTCGCTCGACCACGACGAAGATCACGAAGGCTACAGCGGCGATCCCCAGGACGCTCCAGACCCTCGGCGACGCCCACCCGTAATTGCTTACCTGGGCTACCCCGAAGACGCCGGCCGACAAGGCGAGTGCGGACGTGACCACACCGGCGATATCGATGCGCGATCCACGGGACGAAGCTAGAGGCGCCGGCAGCGTGACACGCGCTGTGATCAATAGGGCGATTCCAAGTGGGACGTTAAGGAAGAAGATCGACCGCCAGCCGGCGGTCTCGGTGAGAATCGCGCCAATCAGGGGGCCACTGGCCGTCGCGCTGGCCACGACGCCGGACCACACGCCAATAGCAAGGCCGCGCCCCGAGCCGGCGAAGGAGTTGACCAGGATGGCAAGTGCCGCCGGGCCGATGAGTGCCGCTCCTGCTCCTTGTGTCGCACGCATTCCGATCAGCAGAGAGCCGCTGGAAGACAAGGCGGCGACCAGGGAGGCGAGCGTGAAGAGCGTCACTCCGGCGAGGAATACCGGCCGGGCTCCGAAACGATCCGCGAGTAATCCCCCTCCGAGCGTCAGCACCGCGAAGGTCAGCGTGTAGATGTTGACCACCCACTCGAGCCCGTCAAGGCCGAGATCAAGATCACGCGTCAGCGATGGCAGCGCGATGACCATCGCGTGGTCCTCGAGCGCGACGAGGAAGGGCGCGACTGCAACGACCGCGACCATCCACGTGCGGCCAACCGCCGGCGCAGTGGTCGGCCTCATCATGGCCCGCTTCAGCGGTCCACTCGTCTTGATATCCAACACCGCCGCGTCGGTCGCCACCGCTATCGCCTCCTCCTTGGGCTGGTACTTCGGTAGGACGAGTTGGCGAACGCGAGCGATACACCTCACATCGACGCACCGCAACGACCGCACTTAGCGCCGTGCTGTATCCCTTCTCTCCGCCACGTCGTCCTCAGGACGGGTGCATCGCCGACAGGAGGTGTTGCAAGGGACACGGAGGTAAGATCATGATGTTGATGATGGTCTGGTGGGTCCTTGTTTGGAGTGCCATCGCCTTTGGAATCGTGTGGCTTGCTCGCGGTTCCTTTGACATGTGGCGAAGAGACCGAAGGGAAACACCGGTCGAGACCCTGGAGCGGCGGTTCGCCGAAGGCGAGATCTCTCTGGACGACTACTACGACCGGCGTGCTGTGATCGCCAACGGTGATCACCCCGCCGGTGAGTGGCAGCGCTTTGAGTCTCCGCCCTCGGAAGGAGGACGACGATGAATACGGGCGCAAGCAGCCCTCGAGCGGCGTGGATTTCGGCACCTCCACCCGACGAACTGCCAGCAGAGGTCGCCGCGGAGATCACTCCAGTATCCGAGCGGATCGGATTCGTCCCCAACGTCGCGCGCGTGCTCGCGATTACACCTGGCCACTTCGTCGGTTGGTGGAGATACTTCGACGAGTTGATGCGCGGGCCATCGGGCCTTACCAAGACACAGCGCGAGATGATCGCCGTCGTTGTCTCCGCGGAGTCGGATTGCCCCTACTGCGAGGCTGCGCACGAAGCAGCATTGAGGTTGCGAACAAAGGACGCAGTACTCGTCGAAAGGCTTGCAGCGAACTACCGCCATTTAGATCTCGCGCCGAGAGATCGTGTGATGCTCGACTTCGCGGTAAAACTGACGAAGACGCCAGAACAATGCGAAGAGGGCGATCTTGCTCTGCTGCGGGATGTCGGATATACCGATGAGGACATTCTGCACATCATCGAAGTGACGGCCATCTTCAATTACAACGTCCGCTTGGCCACCGCTTCCGGGATGGTTCCAAACGCGGAGTATTACAATCTCGGTCGGCCGCAACCGGCCGGGGAGTGAAGCCAAGGCCCAGTACATAGAGTCCGGCACGCTCCCCTTTGGTAAGGGAGCGTGCCGGACGTGTGACGTCGCGTGCGCGTCACCAGCAGTAGCCGCTACCGCTGGCGGCACCGACTACCAGCGCGACAATGAGCGCTAGAACAACAACCGAGCTGGCAAGCCCGGCGGTCCAGAGCATCCGGCGATCCGTGGTGTCCATCGTGAACCTCCTTTCCACGTGACACTTCGAATCTCCCTCAATGGACCGCCGGCTCCCAGCCGGGCAGCAGGAGACTTCTGACCCCGCTAGCTGGAATTCAGGAAGGTGAGGACGGCAAGTACCCTGCGATGATCGTCAGTGGTGGCCGAAATTTGCAGCTTGGCGAAGATGTTCTGCACGTGCTTCTCGACGGTGTGCTCTGTGATGAACAGCCGATCCGCGACCGCCTTGTTCGAGCGACCCTCGGCCATCAGCCCGAGGACTTCGAACTCGCGCTCGGTCAGCTCATCGACAGGGTCATTGCCCATCCGCCGACGGTTCACCAGCTGGGCGACGACTGACGGATCGAGCACCGAGCCGCCGCCGGCGACCCGGCGAACACTCTCGGCCAGCTCGCCGAGATCCGAGACCCGGTCCTTCAGCAGGTAGCCGATGCCGTCGGTGCCCTCGCTGAGCAGCTCGAACGCATAACTTGGGCGGGCGTACTGGGAGAGCACCAGCACACCGAGTCCCGGATAGCGGTGCCGCAACTCCTTCGCAGCCCGCAGGCCTTCATCGGTGTGGGTCGGCGGCATCCTGATGTCGACGATGGCGACCTCGGGACGATGGGCGTCGACCTGAGCCAGCAGCTCCGTCCCGTCGCCCGCCTGACCGACCACGTCGAACCCGGCCTCGGTGAGCAGCCGCACCAGGCCTTCTCGCAGGATCATCGAATCCTCGGCCACGACTACGCGCATGGGATCTCCGCCTCCACAACCGTCCCCGCTCCGGGGGAGCTCACCAGCACGAAACGGCCGCCGAGTGCCTCGATGCGATCCCGTAGGCCGCGCAGGCCCGACCCGCCGCCGGGGTCCGCGCCTCCCGGGCCGTCGTCTCGCACCTCGATGACCACTTGCCCATCGACCTGCTCGACGTGAACTTGCACGGTGGACGCCGGCGCGTGCTTCGCCACGTTCGTCAACGCCTCGGACACGACGAAGTAGGCCGCTATCTCGACCCTGTCCGGTAGCCGCTCGGGTAGCGACACAACGAGACCGACAGGCAGGTGGCATCGTGCGGCGAGGTCGTCCAGGGCGGCAGCGAGCCCACGCTCGGTGAGGATCCCCGGATAGATCCCACTGCTGAGCTCACGTAGATCTTCCAGCGCTTCGGACAGGCCGGCCCTCGCCTCACGCAAGAACGTCTGCGCGCCGTCGGGGTCGGACGCGAGCCTCGAGTCGGCCAAGCCAAGTGTCATCGCCACCGAGACGAGCCGCTGCTGAGATCCATCGTGCAGATCACGCTCGATGCGGCGACGCTCCGCCTGGGTTGCCTCCACGATGCGGGTCCGGGACGCGCTCAACTCGCCTAGACGTGCCCTGAGCTCGGCCTGGAGCCGCTCGTTCTCCATCGCGAGCCCGGCCGCCGCACACACCGACTCGACCAGCTGCTGATCTTCGCGCAGGGCTGGATCGTGCAGCAGCGCCGCAATCGTGTGGTCGTCCCGCTGGACGATGGTCACCGAACGCTCACCATCGTCGTCGGGCAGTGCGACTGGATGGCCGTCGGCATCGACGAACCGATCGCGGTCCGGCAGCCAATAAACGATGTCCAGGGACGGGTCCCGCAGTGCACGGGCCAGCGCTGCCCGTAGCTCCCCGGGACCGGGTGTGTTCCCGAGTTCGATGACCAGGTCGGCCACCGCCGAGCGTGCCAGCCGGGTCCGTCCCAGCCCAGCAAGGAATGCAAAGGCGACCGAAGCGGTAACAACGTCGAGCAGGACGTGAGGAGCATCACCGGTCGGCTCCTCCAGGAAATGGTTGGCGACCATCAGAAGTACGGCGACGAAGCTTGCTGCCCCGACCCACAAGACCGGAGCGATCGCGAAACGAAGCCGCGGGCTGGCTCGACGCCAGCGCCGGAGGAGGACGGCGAAGGCGGAGACGGCTACAACCGCGCCGAGACCGAAGAGGGCGAGTTCGAGCGCGCGCACGATGCCGGGTGCGTTCATCACCTCGATGACCAACGTCGTCGGACAGCCGACGCAGCTTTGCGGGTCGTGGCCCCCGAAGACGAGCCGCGCGACATCGAGGGGACCGACTGCGAAGATCGCCAGCCCGAATAGCCACCGGTGGAAGCTGTTTTCAAGGCGACCGCCTGGGAAGGCAAGCACGACAAAGATGACCCCGGCGAGGTAGGCGACCTCGAGAGCATGGCCACCGGCGAACAGCAGCAAGTTCTGCGACTGGGCGAGCGCCGCGAGGAACCTGAGGACGCCCGTCACGATCATCGCCGTGCCGATGCTGTTCCCCGGCTTGAGATGCCAAGCAAGCAGGCCGGCGCCGATGAACGACCAGCCGATGACCAGGACAAGGATGACGTCCAGGACGCTCGCCGTACGGACCTCGTTCGCGAACATCACCCACGCGACGCCCACACCCAATGTGAGCGACGCGGCCGCGACCACGATCGACCGTCGGACCATGTCTGTCTCCCGGGACAAGCCTACGCCGCTCGGAGGGGTCCGGAACGGTGACCGGGCGATCGGGTATCCCCGTACTTGCTGGCCTCACCAGCGAAAACACCGACAAACCACCACCCAAGTCACCGGGTACCCGGCTGGGTGGCGAACACCAAATCAGCGACGCTCGAAGCATGAGGACAGTCGCAGGAACCGACCAGGCAGCTACAGGTATCGCGCTCGCGACCAACGGGCCGCAGGGCGGCACAGGAGGACGCACGATGCGACAAGAACAACAGGGACTGATGGGTCCAGGAGTCCTGGCCAGCGTGGGAGACCACTCCGTCGTTGAGACGCTCGACATCCGGCCCGCTGTTCCGAAGGCGACGAACGCACGACGCCACAGCACGGCTCACTTCCTCAAGCATCTCGGGGAGATGACAGTCGCGATGATGCTGGGCATGGCAGTCCTGGGCATCCCCTCCGAGCTAGCCTTCGACGCCGCCGGGATCGACTACGACAGGATCGAGCTCGAATGGCCGACGGTGCCCGCCCTCGTGATGGCATTCAACATGAGCGCCCCGATGGTCTGGTGGATGCGGCGCCGGGGCCACAGCTGGTCCTACACGCTAGAAATGGCCGCAGCGATGTTCATCCCCGTGCTAGTGCTGACTCCACTGCTCTGGCTGCGCTTCATCTCGGGCGACGGGCTGAGCGCGTTCCAGCACGCGGTCATGATTCCGAGCATGGTCGTGGTAATGCTCCGCCGCCGGCGGGAACTCGCCCACTAACGCCCGTTGGCAACTGCATGCGTTTGCAGCGAGCGGTCCAGTGACCGCGCGCTGCAAAGGCATCTGCAGAAACAACTCGCTGCACCAGGGGTTCGGGATTCGGTCCACGTCGGCGTGGCTGCATTGGTCAGCGGTGCACGGTAGCGGCAGGCCGGGTCGTGTTTTCGTGGGCGTTGTCCGTGTCGGGAGCGACGCTCAGAGCCGGTCGGCGCCTGCGCGCGTGGTAGGCCACGATGCTGAGGGCCGCGGCCAGGAACAGTAGCTGCATCAGAGTGCGGGGTAACAGCGGCGTCGCTGGGGAGCCGCCAAGGGATAGGCCCTCCACTGCCGCATAGATGTTGGCCGGGAACATCACGAGAAGCATTGCGGCAAGGCCGCCTGCTGCCCACGGAGCCGTCCGGTGCCACAGCAGCCCGGCGGCGCCCGCCAACTCCAGTAGTCCGGTGATGGTGACGAGTAGGCCGGGCTCGGGCAGCATCGGGGGAACCATGTTGATCAGATCGGCACGCATCCCGACGAAGTGCGAGACACCGGTCAGCACGAACATTGCCGCCAGTCCGCCGCGCACGGCGACTGGCCACGGCCGGAGCCGGCGCACGCCTGCGGCACCTGCCGCGAAAAGGACCAGCGTGACGAGGACGAGAACGGTCAGTGGAGCCATGGTGATTCCTTAGAACGAAGTGAACTTGTCAATGTCAAGATGCCACATCGTCCGAAACTTGTCAATGGCTAGATTCTGGACTAGTCTCGGAGAATGACCACGGTGCGCCCTTATCACCACGGAGACCTTCGCCGGGCAGTGTTGGCCGCTGCGGTCGCCACCATCAATGAGGCCGGACCCGCAGGCGTCAGCCTCCGCGATCTCGCCCGACGTGCGGGTGTTTCACATGCCGCGCCGGCCCACCATTTCGGAGACAAGGCCGGGGTGCTATCCGCGTTGGCCGCCGAGGGATTCGACCTGCTCGCCGACGAGTTGACGGCCGCCCTGCAGCGTACTCGGGACTTCCTCGAGGTTGGCGTGGCGTATGTGCGATTCGCAGTCGAGCACCGCGCCCACTTCGAGGTCATGTTCCGCCCGGACCTCTACCACCCCGACGACCGGGCCGTGCTGGCCGCCCGGGAGCGTGCCAGTGAGGCCCTGGCCGGCGGGATCGGCTCGCTACCGGAACAGCAGGCCGGACCCGACGCCCGCCTCGCCGGCATCGCCGCCTGGTCACTCGTTCACGGCTTCGCCACCCTGTGGCTCAACGGGGCCCTGCCGCCCGAACTCGGCGACAACCCAGAGACCGTGGCTCGAGCCGTCGCCGCGATCCTGTTCGCAGCACCGTGACCGACCTCGCAGTCGTGGGTACAGCTCGCCATGGTCTCGCCGATACCACGGTCGGGCCCACTGGTCAGACCTCGAGCGACATGCCGCGGCGTATCACCCAAGATCTGACCAGTTGATGGTGTTCGTGCTACGCGGCGAGGTCCACTGACTCCCAGTCGGTGGCCACGGGCAGGAACGTTTCCGGCCGGCCCTCGGCGTGCAGCTCGGGCATGCGCCGGTCGAGCCATGCCGGCAGCCGCCAGTTCGTCGGCCCGAGCCAGTGCATGACCGCCGGCACCAGCAACATCCGGACGACCGTCGCATCGATCAGGATCGCCGAGGCCATCCCCACCCCGATGACCTTGATGAGTACGTCGTCGGAGGGTATGAATGCGGCGAACACCACGACCATGATGGCGGCAGCAGCCGTGATGACCCTGCCCGTGCCTGCCAACCCGTCGACGATGGCTCTGCCGTTGCCGTTGGTCCGCACCCACGACTCGCGCATCCTGCTGATGAGGAACACCTCGTAGTCCATGGACAGGCCGAACAGGATGGCGAACACCAGCACCGGGATGAACGCGGGCATTGGGGTCGGGGTGTCGATGCCGATCAGTTGGCCGAGCCGGCCGCCTTGCAGGAACAGCGCGATGACACCGTAGGCAGCCGCAACAGACAACAGGTTCATGACCGCGGCGGTGATCGGTATCGCGATGCTGCGGAACGACAGCATCAGTAGCAGCATCGATAGCGCGACCACGCCGCCGATCAGGAACGGCAACCGCTTCACGATGTTCGAGTTGCTGTCGATCTCCATGGCGGTGATACCGCTGACATAGGCCTCTGCGCCCGAACCCTGCGTGAGGGCGGGAATCACGGTGTCCCGCAGCTGGTGAACCAGATCCGCTGTGTCGGCGTGCTGCGGACCGTTCTGGGGGACCACCATGACGAGTGCGGCCTCGCCGTCCGGAGCGGGCTGGGGCGGCAGCACTGCGGCAACCCCGGGAGTGTTCTGCACCGCGCCGGCCAGTACATCCACGAACGCCGCGTCGCTGCCGGACAGATCTGCGACCAAGATCAGTGGCCCGTTGGCGCCGGCGCCGAAGCCCTCGGTGACCATGTCGTAGGCCTGCCTGGTCGATGCTTCCTCCGCGTTGTTGCCTGCGTCCGGGAAGCCGAACCGGGCGTCAAGGAACGGGTAGGCCATCGCGAGCAGCACGCCGACGCCGAGCAGGCTGGCAATGATGCTGTGCCGGTCGACCAGTCGGCTCCACCGGATCCAGCCGCGGGCCGGCTCGACGTGCCCACCCGCGGCCAGCTGGACCTGGCGACGTCGCCCTAGCGGCAGCCGCAGCCGGTCGATGCGCGTACCCAGGTAGCCGAGCAACGCCGGGAACAGCGTGGCCGCCGCGGCCATCACGAGCAGGACGGCGGCGATCGTCACCACCGCAGCACCCCGCATGAACGACAGTCCCATGGCGAACAGCCCGAGCATGCTGACGACCACGGTGCTGCCGGCGACCATGACCGCCCGCCCGGCGGTGTCCAGGGTCGCCACCGTCGCGGCCTCCGGCGCCAGGCCGACCGACCGCCACTCGCGGAACCTGGTCACCATCAGCAGGGTGTAGTCGATACCGAGCGCGATCCCGAGCATCGTCGCCAGCGCGGTCGTCCAGTCAGGGACATCGATCACCGCGATGATCAGCCCGGTCAGCATGGCACTGGCGGTCAGTCCAGACACGGCCACGATCAGCGGCAAGCCAGCCGCGACCACGGAGCCGAAGGTCGCCAGCAGGATCAGCCCCGCGGCAACGAGCGCGATCGTCTCCGAGCCGATCTCACCCATCTCTGCCAGCTCGATGGCAGAGCCGCCCATCGCAACGTCCAGCCCCGGCCGTTCGGCCGCATCGGCGGCGGCAAGCAGCACCTCGATGTCCTCGATCGGCATGTCCTCCGGGTTGGTCACGTCGAGGTGCAGCCTGACGAGCAACGTCCGGCCGTCCGGCGCCAAGCCGCCTGACGCGGCGTAGGGGTCCTCGACACTGGCGACATGCGGCAGGCTGCCAAGCTCTGCAAGTAAGTCGGAAACGTCAGCTTGCGCCACCGGATCGTCGACACCTTCCTCGGCACGGATCACGACGTCGACGGAGTCGCCGGCCTGCGCTGGGAACCGCTCCTCAAGGAGGCCCTGCGCTTGCTGGGAGTCCGATCCCGGTGCCGAATAGTCCGCTGCGAACTCGCCACCAAACACCGAGGACAAGCCCGCGGCCAGCAGGACCGCGGCGATCCATGCCAGCACCACCTTGCCCCTGTGCCGGAACGCAACACCGGCGAGCCGTCCCAGTGGTCCTGGCCGCGGTGCGCGCGGTGGATGGTCAGCGCGAGTCAACGGCTTATCAGCCGTGGACAGTGCCCCCTGAATATAGGAGTGTCCCTGGCTGTGGTCGATTGAATTGGTGTGCCGCACATCCGGTGTGGCGGCTCGGTCGAGCCTCTCGGCGAGGCCGCTGATGTGATCCATTGCCTTCTCCTTCTACGTGGCAGTTCGAATCTCGCTCAGCGGACCGCCGGCGCCCAGCCGGACAGCAGGAGACTTCTCGCGCTGCTAGCAAGACTTCGAGAAGGTGAGGACAGCAAGTACGGCTGCTACTGCTGGCGTGGCGTGGAACCGTTCTTCACGATCATTCTCGAAAGCCAGCGTGAAGCCGATCATGTTATCCGACAAACCGTGATCGTCCGCTGCGCGCTCAGGAGGCTCCTTGCGATCGGGGGCTAGACCACGAATCGTAACCGTGGTTACACTGAACCAATGGTGGGGACGGTATTGTTCGTCTGCCCGCATGGCGCAGGCAAGAGCAAGGTCGCCGCCGCCGTGTTCGATCGGGAGGTAGCCGATCGCGCCGGGTTGGCGGGGTGGCGTGCGGTTACCGCTGGCGTGGAGCCCGCCGAAGCGGTCAGCGAGCATGCAGTCCGGCTGCTGAAAGGTAGCTCGGAGGAATTGTTCCTCGACCACCGCCCGCCCCGATCCCTCGAGGCGACCATAGACGCGGTGGGGCCCGTAGATCGGATCATCGCGGTCGATTGCGCACCCGACGGCACGACCTCGTCCGACGAGGCGCTGCAGACTTCGTGGCACTTGACCGACGACTGGCCGAACCGGGCCGTGCTCGTCGAGCTCCGCAGGCTGGTTCGTGGAGTCGTGAGCGAGCTGGAGGAGCAGACACGTGACTAGGAGGCCAGGTGAGTGGGTGCTGCTGTCCTATCGGATCCCGAGGGAGCCGTCCACACCGCGGATCACGGTGTGGCGGAAGCTCGAACGCCTCGGCGTAGCACGGCTGGGCGACGGCTTGGTGGCGCTGCCAGCCGATGCCCGTACCCGAGAACAGCTGGAGTGGCTCGCCGAGGAGATCGTCGAAGCCGACGGCACTGCAACCGTGTGGCTTGCGCGCCCGGCCAGCACGGCCCAAGAGGACGCGATCGTGGACTCGATGCGCGCGGCCCGGGCCGCGGAGTACCGCGCCATCATCGAACAAACCAAGGGGCCTGCACCGCGGGTCGCGAAGCTGCGCGCGGAACTACGCAGAATCGACCGACGCGACTTCTTCCCACCACCGGAACGTGACGTGGCCCATGCCGCTACCGAAGCGGCCCGAAACGAGATCGATGCCAACCCACAAGCCAACACCGGAGTGGGAAAGCGATGAGGTGGGCGACCCGGAGCGGGGTGCACATTGATCGGGCTGCGTGCGCTTGGCTGATCCGGCGAAGCATCGACCCCGACGCGACGTTCGTGTTCGTTACCGATGCTTCAGAGGTACCAGCGGACGCGACCCCGTTCGACATGCGTGGAGCTGAGCTCGGGCACCGCCGCGGCGACTGCAGTTTCGAGACCATCCTGCGCCGCTACGACCTGACCGACCCGGTGCTGTGGAAGATCGCCGAACTCGTCCACGAGGCCGACCTTGACGATGAACGCTACGACGCACCAGAAGCGCCGGGACTCGACGTCATCCTGCGCGGCCTGTCCATGACCGGCAGCGATGAGTTCACCCTGGAACTGTCCGGGCCCCTGTTCGACGGCCTCTACGAATACTTCCACCGGCGGCTACTCGCCGGACGGGAACCTGCATGACCCGCACGGGCGGGACCAGCGGGAGTACCGATGCGGTGCCCTTCCGGACCGCGCTGCGCGCCTGGCTCGCGATCTCGTTACAGACCTTCGGCGGACCCGCCGGGCAGATCGCGGTCATGCACCGGAACCTGGTCGACGACAAGCGCTGGATCGGTGAACGCCGCTTCCAGCACGCCCTCAACTACTGCATGCTTCTCCCAGGTCCGGAAGCCCAGCAACTGGCCATCTACACCGGCTGGCTGCTCAACGGACTACGGGGCGGACTCGCAGCCGGCATCCTGTTCATTCTGCCCGGCATGGCCGCGCTCTACCTGCTGTCCGTCCTCTACATCACGTTTGGGGAAACCACCGCGGTTGCGGCGATCTTCGCCGGGCTCGGCCCGGCCGTGATCGCCATCGTCACCCAAGCCGTGACCCGAGTCGCCAAACGCGCGCTCACGACCAGAAGCCTGACAGCGCTCGCCTTGATGGCCTTCCTTGCCCTCACACTGTTCCACATCCCGTTCCCCGTCGTGCTTTTCGGCGCCGCTCTCACTGGCCTTCTCCTGAGGCCAACCCTCGCAAGAACAGCCGGGAACGCAAGCGGTCACGACAACAGCCCCGACAGCCCGGCACCATTAATCCCCGATGAGACCATCGACACCAAGCACCCCGGTCGCACCCGGCCACTGCGAGTTCTCCTGCTCGGCATCGTGCTGTGGACGACCCCAGTCGCACTGGTCGCCCTGACTACAGGGATTGGCAGCACCATCACGACCCAGGGCCTATTCTTCTCCGGTACCGCGCTCATCACGTTCGGCGGCGCGTACGCCGTCCTGACATTCGTCGCCCAACACGCCGTCGAGACCTACCACTGGGTCACCGCCAACGAGATGGTCCGCGGCCTCGGTCTCGCCGAAACCACTCCCGGACCGCTGATCATGGTCCTGCAGTTCGTCGCATTCCTCGGTGCCTACACGCACCCCGGAAGCCTGAACCCCTGGCTCGCCGGCACCATCGCCGCACTACTCACGACCTGGGTCACCTTCGTACCAAGCTTCCTGTTCATCTTCCTCGGCGCCCCGTACCTCGAACGACTCCGCTCCAACCACACCCTCAGCGCGGCCATGACCGGCATCACCGCCGCCGTCGTAGGCGTGATCGCCAACCTCGGCGTCTACTTCGCCACCCACACCCTCTTCACCGGCACCAGCGCCATCAGCTGGGGACCGATCAGCCTCGCCATCCCGGCCATCGAGCAGCTGCGCCCAAGCGCTGCGGCCATCACCCTCGTGGCCCTCGCTCTCATCTTCCGCCTTCGATGGCCCGTGCCACGAACTCTCGCCACCTGCGCAGGACTCGGCATCCTCACCGCGCTTGCAGACTGGCCCATCACCTAACCAACCCGTGTGGTACCGGCGGTCATGGCTGCCCTCAGCGAACTCCTCGATCGCCTGAGCCTTTCGCATTCTGGGCAGCAGGCCGGTCCACGATCCGTGGACCCGCTTGGCCTTGGGGGCTGAACTGGCGGCGCGTCGTCACTGCCGGGCGACGGACTGGGTCTTGGACTTCTTCGCCGTCAGCGGTACGAGCCGCAGTAGCTCGGGCGATGGGCTGCCGCTTAGTCATGGTGGAGTCCAGTAGTGGAGGCGCTTCCAACGGACACGGTGGCCGACGATGATGGCTCCATGGCTCTTTCGATGCACACTGCAGCCGAGAGACCAGACCTGTGGGAGCGGGGGATCCCGTCCGAAGAGGTGTGGCCGGAGTACAACCTGCACGGTGACGACCTCAACCGCTGGTGGCAACACTTGGACGTGGAGCTGACCGATTTCCAGTTCGTGCTGTACGACGAGGAGCGCGACGAGGTCGTTGCCGAGGGCCACACCGGTCCGTTGTGGTGGGACGGGTCGGACGACACGCTGCCGGACGGAATCGATGCGGCGATGGAGCAGATCTTCACACGCCTACGGGCGAAGCATCCCGCAAACACTCTCTGCGCTCTTGCCGCGGAGACGCCGCGCGGCGGACGGGCTCGGGGCCTTGCCGCCGAGCTCCTCCAGGCAATGCGAAGGATCGGTGAGCGGCACGGGCTGACACACTTCATCGCCCCCGTACGGCCCGCACTCAAGGAGCGGTATCCGCTGGCGCCCATCGGGCGCTATGTCACTTGGCGCCGCGACGACGGACAGCTCCTCGACCCTTGGATGCGCGTCCATGAGCGACTCGGTGCACGGGTGTCGGTTCCGCTTCCGAGGTCGCTACTGATCACCGGTACCGTCGATGAGTGGGAAGCGTGGACCGGCATGGCCTTTCCAGACTCCGATGACTACGTGTTCCCGGAAGGGTTGGCCCCAGTACACATCGACCGTGCGGCCGACCGTGGCACGTACTGGGAACCGAACGTATGGATGATCCATCCGGACCTCCAGGCTTCCACTCCCCCGAGACATGGCGCTTCGCCTGGCTCGCGATCTAAGACCCGTGGTGTCCGGTGAGACGGTGTGGGTGATCAGAATGGCACTGGACGACACAGAGCAGTGCCCTCGCTCCTGAGTACTTCTTGGACGCAGCGACGCTTCGCGGCGATTCGTTGCCGCAGCGTTAGAGAACCCTGAGTGGCTGTCGCGTCTGGGCCTATGCTGCTGGAGAGGGGTGCTACCTGTATGGACGAGGCCGGGTTTCTGGACAGGACGCGGCGTGTGGCTGAGATCTTTCGGCCCGCAGCACCGATCGATCGGCGAAGCCTGTTTTCAGGGCGTGCGCAACAGATCGTCGACGTTTTCTCGGTGGTGGCTCAGCCGGGCGAGCATGCGGTCGTCTACGGCGAGCGCGGCGTCGGCAAG
Organism: Jiangellaceae bacterium; assembly: GCA_036373915.1. Taxonomy (GTDB): domain Bacteria; phylum Actinomycetota; class Actinomycetes; order Jiangellales; family Jiangellaceae; genus JASLBX01. Next base: position 20,347 of record DASUUU010000089.1, read on the forward strand.
ACCTCGCTGGGACTCGTTGCCGCGGAGCTTCTCCGAGGAACGAACGTGCTCACCGCCTGGGCGACATGCGACGTGAGCGACGATTTCTCACACGTTTGGCGGAAGGCGCTCGACGAGATCGGTCTGCGCGCCACCAGGCAGGCGGTCGGGTTCACGCAGCGAATGGACGAGACGAGACAGTCGGCGTCGGCGCTGCTCGGCAACGGGCCCGTCACGCCTCATGCAGTTCGGGTAGCCCTGCAGCAGCTTTCCCACCAGCACGGCGTCGCAATATTCGTCGACGAGTTCGACCGCTTCCAGGACCAGGACGGTCGGGGACTGTTCGCCGACACGATCAAGGGCCTGTCCGATCGGGTCGTGCCCGCCACGGTCGTGCTGATCGGCGTCGCCGACAGCGTGGACGGGCTCGTGCGCGAGCACCGGTCCGTGGAGCGCGCTCTGGTTCAAATCCACATGCCGCGAATGTCACCGCCTGAGCTCACCGACATCGCCACGTCCGGAATCGCCGCGGCCGGGATGACGATCACACGTGAAGCCGTGCGCAAGATCACAGCGCTCTCGCAGGGGCTGCCGCACTACACGCATCTCCTCTCGCAGCTGGCGGCGCAGGCTGCCCTCGCCGAGCGGCGCGCCGATGTCGGGGTTCGCCACGTCGATGCCGCAGTCAAGCGTGCCATCGGCCGCGCTCAGCAGAGCATCGTCGAGGCGTATCGCGGGGCCGTCGAAGGGAGGACCGGAAGCATCTACCCGCAGGTTGTGCTCGCGTCCGCTCTCGCCGACCAGGACGAGTTCGGCTTCTTCGCCCCCTCCGACGTCCGAGAGCCGCTGAGCAGAATCCTCGGCCGGCCATGCAAGACGGTGACGTTCGCCCGGCACCTGGAACGGCTGTCGGGGGAATCCCATGGCGCCATCCTGCAGAAGCACGCCGCCGCCGGAACCTCAAGGTATAGGTTCGTCAACCCGCTCCTACAGCCCTACGTCACCATGCGAGGGGTTGCCGGCGGCCTGGTGGGGGCGAAGGACCTGTAGTCCGAACAGCGTCTTGGCTGGCCAGAGTTCCGTCGGGTGACGTACATGGGTCGGACCTCGTGGGCCCTAACCTGCGCCCGGTCCGGGCCAACGTGATCTTCAGTCCGCGTACGAGTTGTCGAAGAGCCATCGCCGCCTCACCCGCGTCCAAGGCTTCAAGTAGAACATCTACGCCATGCTGCAAGATTCGGCCACCACTGACGATCATCACAGGGTACTTGCCGTCCTCACCTCCCTTAATTCCAGCTAGCGGGGTTAGAAGTCTCCTGCTGCCCGGCTGGGAGCCGGCGTCCCGCTGAGGGAGATTCGAAGTGCCATACACACAAGCCAACGGATCGTGTTGGTGATGGGAGAGAGTCATGATGAGCACAACGCAGACGGCAGCACCCGCGGTTGACCGCACCAGGGGGCGGCGCCGGTTCCTGCGGCATTACCTGGAGATGGTCGCGGCGATGGTCGTGGGGATGGTCGCCCTCGGCATGCCCGAGTATGCGGTGGTCGAGGCACTGGGCTGGTCCGCCGCAGCGGACCGGCCGGACCTGGAGGTCATGGTGATGGCCACCAACATGGCCGTGGCGATGGCGGGCTGGATGCGGTTCCGCGGCCACGCCTGGACCCCGATCGCGGAGATGGTGGCCGCGATGTACCTACCGTTCGTCGTGCTGCTCGGCCCACTGTGGCTGGGTGCGATCTCCGAAGAAACCCTGTTCCTGGCCGGACACGTGCTGATGCTGCCGGCGATGGCCGCGGCGATGCTCCGGCGCCGGGACGAGTACACCCACGCCCACCACGGCCGCAGCCACGCCCGGCCCGCGCACACGAAGCCTCGTGGCCAAGCCAGTGGCACACGGATTCGCCGCACTGTCGCCGTGCACGACGGTTAGAACACCACGGAGACAGGAGTCACCAATGAGGCTCACGATCAACAGGCCGAGAAACACGACGTCGAGAAGATTCACCTACGGAGGAGAGACAATGTTGTACACACCTACCGATCTTGAAATTCGCATCCCGACCATGCGGCGCGAGCCAACCCGGCACAAGCTAGGCGAGCACGAGCGCGTGGCCCTCGAACTGAGGCGAGCACGTCACATGCAACGCTGGGCCGACCGCCTCGACCGGTTATCGCGGCACCTCTCACAGACGGCGAATCTGCGGCTGGCGAGGCTGCGGTGACAGACGCAGACAGCCACGAGAAACCGGCAACCCAACAGACACCACTGCTGATTCCCTAAGGACGCGGCCATCCAGCCGCTCGGCCACACCTCACATCACGGGCCGAGCGGCTGGGCACGTTATCCCTTCTTGGTTGCGCTGCCTGGTGTACGGCCAGCCCAGCGTCTTCGTGCCACCTGGTACAGCAAGCAGACCGGTTTCGTGATGGGCGCGATGTGCCTGTTCTGCACGGTCGGCTCCGCATGCGGGCTGACCGCCGGCAACGGCGCCACCAGGGTCGCGGTCGCCGAGCGCGCGGCTCCGGGCGTGGATCAACGCATGATGTGGCGCGGAGGGTCGGAGCAGCGCAACGAGGCGGTCATGCGGCTGCGCTGGGGTGGCACCCCACGCACCGGACCGTCGAACCTACCGGAACCGATCTCGGCGGTGCCGCAACTCGTTCCAAGATGCAGCGCCGCCGAGATCGGACAGAACCTGTCGATAGCTGATCGTCACTCCATGACAAGCGCCTTCAGTACGTCGAGCTTGGCTGCCCTTCGGGCCGGCACCACCGCAGCCATTGCACCGGCGAAGGCGGCAATCATGGTGACGATGAGCAGGCTGCCGACCGGCACGGTCAACGTGTCGATGCCCTCATCCGCCAATGCCCGGACGACTGCCCAGCCGAAGAACGTCCCACTGGCCAACCCGAGAACAGAGCCGAATACCGCGACGATGATCGACTCCCAACGGACCGTGGAACGAAGCTGCGACCGGCTCATGCCGACGGCCCTCAGCAACCCGAGCTCGCGGGTCCGCTCGAGGATGGACAGCGCCAAGGTGTTGGCGATGCCAAGCAGGGCGATGATGATGGCGAGGAACAACAGCGCGTAGAACATTCCAAGCATCGTGTCGATCTCGCTGCTGACAACGTCGATGAAGGCGTCCTTGTCCAGCACGTCGGCCGATGCGTAGCCGCTGGCCACGCTGTCGATCGCCGCCCCGTCGCCCGAGACGTAGACCCGGTAATCGAGTTCCTCGCCGCCGTTCGCACGGAATGCGTCGAGATCGACGAACATCGGTCCGACCCAGTCGGTGCCACTCGAATAGATGGCTTCGACCATCAGTGTGGTGCCACCACTCGGCAGCACTACCGGCACGGACGAGCCGATCGTCCAGCCTTCTTCGGCGGCGTGCTCGGCCGACACCGCGATCCCGTCGGCGCCTAGCGAGTCGAGCTCACCGCCGACCGAACCGAGCGCGACCATCTCGCCGACCGTACCGGCGTCGAACGCATAGAACCCATCCGTCGCTGAGCCGTCGACGATCGCCGGGCTGATGCGGACCTGCGTCACAGCTTCCACACCCGGCATGGACCTAAGCTCATCGGCTAGATCTGGGCTAAGGCCCGCCGAGTTGTCAGTCGCGCCGACCTGCACGATATGGGTTCCGGTGAACTCGGTCTCCAGGGAGCCGGCCATGGAGGTCTTCGCCGAGGCGGCGAACACCGTGAAGAACCCGACCAGCCCGACGCCGATCATCAGCGACGCCGCCGTGCGCGCGGTCCGTTTCGGGTTCCGCATCGCGTTGCGGGTCGCGAGCTCACCACTAAGCCCGCGCATCCGCAACGGCATGCCGAACACCTTCGCGACCGGACGGGCGAGCACTGGACCAAGCACCGCAACACCAACGAACGTCACCAGCGCACCGACGCCGACCAATTCGATCGTCCCGCCGAGCCCGGCGAGCAGTGCCGCCACACCGGCAGCAGTGATGGCCGTGCCCGCAACGGCCCGGCGGGCCGACCCTGCGGAGCGGTCGACGCTCACGTCACGGACGGCAGCCACCGGGGCGATCTTGGCGGCGCGCCGCGCCGGCAGCCACGCCGTGAGCGCTGTTACGACCACGCCGACGGCGAACGACAGCGCCAGTGCGTTTGGCGAGATCACCGTGGTGCCGCTCGGCATGTCGAAGCCGAAGGAGGACACGAGTTGACGCAGGCCCGAGGCTACCCCGATGCCGGCAACAAGGCCGGTTCCGGACGCGAGCGTGCCGATGACGAGAGCCTCGATAAGCACCGAGCGCCTTACCTGCCGACCCGACGCACCGATCGCACGCAGCATCGCCATCTCCCGCGTCCGCTGCGCGACGATGATCGAGAAAGTGTTGTTGATGATGAAGGCGCCAACGAACACCGCCACGACGGCGAAGACCAGCGCGATCGTGTTGAACTCGCTGAGGTTGTCGCCGAGTGCTGCCTGGTTCTCGGCCACCAGCGTGGCACCGGTGATCACCTCGACGCCGTCACCCACTGCGGCTCGGACCGCAGCAGCCAGATCCGCCTGTGACACGCCCTCGGCGGCTGTGATGGCAATGGCATCGGCTTGCCCGGGGGATGCGAGAAGTTCTGTGGCCGCGGCGTCAGTGAATAATACGGCGGTGGCGCCCGCGGGCGAGTCCGCGGCGCCGAACCGAGCAATGCCGGCGATCGTGAACTGCTGCGGAGCGCCCTTGGTGAGCACTGTCGCCACGTCACCGGGTTGGTAACCGGCTTTGTCCGCGCTCGCCTTGTCGACGACGATCTCATCGTCGCTGACGGGCGAGTTACCGCTGGCCAACTGGTACGGGTTGAGGGCCTCGACCGTGACCCAGTTCGTGCCGAACGCCGGGCTCCTGGCTACGTCTCCGACGGGTTCGCCGTCGGGCCCGACCAGTTGGGCGTAGCCATTGATGCGCAACGCCACTTCGTCGACGCCTTCAACCGAAGCGACGGTCTCGGCGAGCGATGCGTCGAGGCGCGGCCCAGGTTCGCCGTAGCCGAGGTCGATCTCCGAGGGCATGCGGACATATGCGTCCACTCCCTCGTCGGCCTCGGCCAGCGCGGAGTCGAACGTGGCACCGATCGTGTCGGTGAATATGAGGGTGCCGGCCATGAAGGCGACGCTGAGGAACACCGCGAAGGCGGTAATCACCAGTCGCAGCTTGCGAGCTGCGAGCTGCTTGATCGTAAGCGTGAACATAGCGGTCAGCCCCCAAGGGTGCGAATGCGGTCGAGTACGGAGTCGGCGGTCGGAGCGTCGAGGTTGTCGACGATCCGCCCGTCGGCGAGGAACACGGCCCGGTCGGCATACGAGGCAGCGACTGGGTCGTGGGTGACCATGACGATCGTCTGGCCGAACTCACGCACCGCGGTGCGCATGAACGACAGGATCTCG
>DASUUU010000090.1:0-6734 GCA_036373915.1 Jiangellaceae bacterium
GCAGGACCGCGTCGAACTGCGCCGGATCGGTACGACGGGCGGCCTCGACCACGAAGGTGTCGGACGCGGCGATCGCGTCGGCGCTGTCGAGTTGCCGGGGCACGTCGGGATCGGCGGGCAGGTTGTCCAGGTGCACCTGCACGCCCGCGGGTGCGAGCGCGGTGTAGCGGGCCCGGCGGCGCCCGAGCTCGGCGTCGTCGACGTGGATGGGCGTGATCGCCCGTACCCGCAGCGTGCTGGTCGGCGGCATGGCGGCGCTCCTCACGGCAGCTCGGCGAGCAGGGGACGGACGCTGGTCGCGCCGGCCAGCCGGCCCAGCACCTGCTCGATGTGGCCGGCGTCGGCGGCACCGAGCAGGGCGCTGAGCTTGGCCCGCACGCCGTCGCGGCCCAGCGGGTGGTAGTCGGCGTCGCCGACCGGGTTCGGCACCTCATGGCTGCGTTCGGAGCCGTCTACAAGGCGCAGCGTGACTCGGGCCGGCCGCTCGGCCGGGGCCCGGTCGTCGAAGTCAGGGCGGTGGACGACGGTGGTGGCCGCTGCGAGCCGCCGCACCTCGGGATCGGTACGGGCGGCCGGCCCGGTCGCCTCGGGATCGATGCTGCCCCGGACGAGCGCGGCCGCGACGGTGTGCGGGATCGAGAACATCGCGGCCAGCCGGGTCGGCGGCTCGGTGCGGGTCAGCGGCGCGGCCAACGCGTGGGTCTCGACCCGGATGCCGCGCACGTCGCCGGACTGAAGGCCGGGCTCGCTGGCCATCAGCTCCAGGACGGCGTCGACGGCGGGGTGGGTGAACGAGCAGGCCGCGTGCCGCTTCAGGTAGCCAAGCGTGATGTCGTACCGCTCGCCGAGCCGTTCGGTAAGCGGCCCGGGGTCCAGGCTGCCCAGGATGCCACCGAGCGACGCGGCCGCCGTGCCGTCGACGCTGGCGAGGCCGGCCGCGGCCAACCGGGCGGCCAGCAAGCCATTGGTCCCGGCGACACCCAGCCAGGTATTCCGGACGAACGACCCGGCCAGGGCACTTTCGAACGGCGGCGCCAGCACCAGCCCGGCGGCTGCATCGATGGCGGCGGCGATGCCATCGGCGTCCAGCCTGAGCAGCCGGGCCGTGGCGGCCGCCGCCCCGGTGGCGCCGTAGTTGCCGTGCGGATGCACGCCCGATGCCAGCCGAGTGGCGCGGCCGAACCGGGCCGCCACCTCGTGACCGGCGAGGAAAGCGGCGAGCACCTCATCGCCGCTGGCGTCCACCGCGGCGCCGACGGCAAGGGCGACCGGCAGGACGTGGGCGGCCGGATGTCCGCGGGCGTGCTTGTTGCCCTCGTCGAGTTCGAGGACGCAGGCCGCGGTGCCGGTCAGTAGCGTCGCCGGCTCGACCGGAGCGTCTCGCCCGGCGCCGAGCAGCCGGGCCGGACCGGCCGGCGGGTCGAGCTGTTGCACCAGTGCGTGCAGCTCGTCAGTCCGCATCCCCGCGACCATGACCCCGACCGAGTCCAGCACCACCAGGTCGGTCGCCTGCCGCACTGGCTCGGGCGCCGATCCGAGGTCCAGCTTCGCGGCGAACGCCCCCAGCTCGCGGACGGCGGCGGCCGGCTCAGCCATCGCCGTCACCACCACCGCCGGCCGCCACCGCGTCCACCACGGCCAGCGGGCGGATGGGTGCGCCGGTGCCGCCGACCACCTTGAGCGGCGCCAGCACCAGGCAGAACTCGTGAACGCCGGCCGCGCCGATCCCTTCGAGGTCGAGGATCTCGATGATCGGTATGCCCTCCTCCACGAGCAGCCTCCGGTGCACCGGTAGCAGGCCGTGCCCTACCTCGCGGGTGATCTGCTCGTACGCGACGGTGTCGCCGCCGGTCGCCCGCACGCCGTGCTCGACAAGCCAGTTCGCGGCGTCCTCGGTAGCACCCGGGACCCCGGTCTCCAAACCGACGTACGCGTCCGCGTCGGGCCACAGCCGGCCCCAACCGGACCGGATCAGCACGACGTCCCCGTCCCGGACCTCTACGCCGGCCTGCGAGGCGGCCGACTCAAGGTCGTCCGGGGTGATGCCGTAGCCGGCCGGCAACTGGTCGGTGCCGCGCGCCCGCGCCACGTCGAGCAGCACCCCGCGGGTCAGCGTGGCCGGCAGCGTCTCGGCCCCGTGAGTGGTGAACCGGCCGTGTTCCATCGCCTCGGCGACAGGTACGCCGCCGTGCAGCTTGCCCTGATAGGACACGTGCGCCAGCGCGTCCATGTGCGTCCCGACGTGGCCACCGGTGATGATCAGCTCATTGGCCGCCGAGCTGCCGTCGGCGCGGACCATGTCGCCGTGCCGGCGTAGTAGCGTCATTCGAAAGCCGGGGTGGTTCGGGGAGCTGGGCATGCCGGTCTGCAACGGCCGGCCGAGGTCGTAGACGGTGATCCCGGCGGCGATGGCGTCGAGCAGGCTGGTCATGACGGGTGCTCCTCGTCGGTCGGTTGGACGCCAGACTCGGCCGTCGCAGCGGCGGCCAGTTCGAGAGTGCGGAGGGCCTGCTCCACGAACGCGGCGTCGACGAATCGGCCGTCGGGCAGCAAGAACGCCTCGCCCTCGCGGCGTTGCGACGACTCGAGCAGCATCCGCGCGTCGGCGACCTCGGCGGCGGACGGCGTGTAGGCCGCGTTGATCACCGGGACCTGCTTGGGGTGGATCGCCGACCGGCCCAGGAAGCCGAGCCGCCGGCCCTGCTCGCACGAGGCGCGCAGCCCGTCCAGGTCGTGCACGTTCGGGAACACCGACTGCACCGGCGGTGGCAGACCGGCGGCGCGCGCGGCCACCACGCAGCGCGACCGGGCGTACCGCAGGCCGTTGTCATCGCTGGTGCCGAGGTCGGCTGCGAGGTCCGCCTCACCGAGCACGAGGCCCGCGACCAGCGGATCGGCGCGACAGATGTCGAACGCCCGCTCCACTCCGAGCGCGGACTCGATCAGGCAGTGCACCGGGACGGGTGCCCCGGCGTCGTGGAGCAAGGTGGCCAGCGTCCGTACCTCGTCGGCGTCCTCGACCTTGGGCACCCGGATACCCGCCAGCGCCAGCGAAGCGACGGCGGCGATGTCGTCCCGGGCCCACGGCGACCGCGGGCTGTTGATCCGGACGTACAGCGCGACACCGTCCGCCGTGGCGGCGTAGGCCGCTGCGGCCTGCCGGGCCTCGTCCTTCGCGGCCGGCGGGACGGCGTCCTCGAGATCGATCACGACCGCATCGGCGACGCTGGCGGCGGCCGAGTCGAACCGGTCCGGGCGGCTGCCCGGCACGTAGAGCCAACTGCGGTGCAGCGCTGTCATATCGCCTCCCGTGAGCCGGGCGCACCGCGAGGTGCGCCGAGTGTCTCGCTGACCTCGGCCGCGGCTGCGATGGTGCGCTGGATCAGCCAATCGGTCACCTCGCCGGTGAACCGGTCCACCGGTCCGCAGACACTTATCGACCCCACGACTGTGCCCTCGGGGCCGAAGACGGGTGCGGCGATACTGCCGGCGCCGGGCTGCCGCTCGCCGCGCGAGATGGCGACGCCGCGAGCACGTACCTCCTCCAGGCTCTCCGCCAGCGCGGCCCGGCCGGTGATGGTGATCGGCGTCAGTCCGGGTAGTTCGCCGGTCAAGACCTGGTCGCGCAACTCGCGGGGCGCGAAGGCCAGGATCGCCCGGCTGGACGAGCCGGCGTGCAGCGGCCAGGCCCGGCCGATCTCGACGGTCATCTTTATCTCGGCCAGGCTCACCACCTGGTCCAGGTAGACCCGGTGGTTGCCGACAAGGGCCGACACAGTCGTGGTCTCGCCGGTCTCGTGCTGGAGCCGGCGCAGCACCGGCATGGCGGCGGTCCGCAGGTCCGTGCGGCGCAGCGCCTGGGCGCCGAGCGCGCTGACCGCCGGCCCGAGCACGTACTGCCGGGTGCGGTCGTCGAACCGGACGAAGGCCCGGTCTTCAAGCGAGCGCAGGATCCGGTGGACGACGGCCTTGCTGAGGCCGAGCCGGCGGGCGGCCTCGGTGATGCCGACCCCGCCCGGCTGGTGGAGGAAGAGCAGCAGGATGTCGGCGACCCGGGTTGCCGACGCCGTGCCGGACGGTGGGGTGGACCGCTCCTTCGTCGCGCTGATTGTTCCTCCTACCGGAACGCCACAGGTAATCCCGTCGGAACGCCTGCTGATGCCACTCGATGCCAGATAACTATAGGGGAACAGACCTTGACGGCGGATGCAAGAGTGCGCGTATCCTCCCCGGAAGAGCTACGCCCGTTCCACTCAGCGGTACAGAGCCGCAGTTGCCGTCCGAAGGCGGCAGCGGGATGGCGAAGGAGTCACAGATGAGCAAGCTCAAGGTTCTTATCGGCCCGCTGGCGCTCGTGATGATCGCGGCGGCGGCGTGCGACAGTGCGGAGGTCGTGGACGACGGTGAGGAAGGCGGTGAGGCCGCCGAGGAGCAGGACACGCCCGCGCCGGAATCCGACGCAGAGACGATTCTGATCGGCTCCCTGCATCCGCTGACCGGGGCGCTGGCCAATGACGGATCCGCCATGGATCAAGCGGTGCAGATGGCGATCGACGACATCAACGAGGCGGGCGGCATCGAATCCCTCGGTGGCGCGCAACTCGAGTTGGTCTCGGCGGACAGCCAGGGCGACCCGGAGATCGGGCAGACGGAGACCCAGCGGATGATCGACGAGGGTGTCGTCGCGATGATCGGCGCATTCCAGTCGGCGGTGGCGATCAACGTGGCGACACTGGCCGAGCGCAACCAGATCCCGTTCGTCATCGATGTCGCGGTCGACGACGCGATCATCACCGAGGACAGCCAGTACACCTTCCGCCTGCAACCGAACGCGACCGCGATGGGCCAGCTCGGTGCGCAGAACCTGGCGGCGATCGCCGACGCCAGCGGCGAAACGGTGGAGCGGATCGCGTACCTGCACGAGGAGTCCGGGTTCGGCACCAGCGTGCACGATTCGTTCACCGAGGAGGCCGAGCAGTTGGGCATGGAGGTTGTCGAGAGCATCACGTACAACGCGTTCGAGGTCAGTGACCTGACTACCGAGCTCAGCCGGGTCGCGGCCGCCGACGCCGACGTGCTGGCGGTCACCGGCTACTTCCCGGACGGCGTGATTCTGGCCCGCGAGGCGATGGCGGTGCAGCCAAACATCAAGGCCGTCTACGGCGTCGCCCACGGTGCCTTCGACCTGGCCCAGTTCCCGGCGGACGTGCCGGACGGTTCGGAGTTCTATTTCGACTCCAACTACCGGTACGACGCCACCGACCCCGGCGTCGAGGAGATCCGCACGGCGTACGAGGAGGAGACCGGCAACGACATGCGCACCGCCGCGGTGTTCAGCTACCAGGCCGTGCTGCTGATCGCCGACGCCCTCGAGCGGGCCGGCTCGGCCGAACCGCAGGCGCTGCGCGACGCCATCAGCGAGAGTTCGCTCGACCCACTGCTCGCCTACGCGGGCCCGATCGAATTCGACGAGACCGGTGAGAACGTCAATGCCGCTCCGATCGTGATGCAGGTGCAGGACGGAAACGTCGCCCAGGTGTATCCGGACGAGTTCGCCGAGGCGGAACCGGCCTTCCCGGCCGTGCCCTGGCAGGAGTGACGATACAGGCCGGCGGTGCGACCCCCTCTCGCGCCGCCGGCCCCTCCGGTGGGGCCGGCCCCCGTGGTCACGGACGGTCTCGATCACCCGAATTGGAGCTCGGATGACACCGAACAGCACCCGCACCGGAGTGCGGCGGGAGGCCGTCGTCCGGTGGGTTGTGACGTTCTCGGTGGCGGGGATCGTCCTGCTCCTGAACGGTGACCGGATCGGCGAGCTCATCGGCCCGGGCCGGTCGGTCCTCATCCAGGCGCTCGTCACGGGCCTGCTCATCGGCGGCGTCTACAGCCTGGTGTCGATGGGGCTCACGCTGATCTTCGGCGTGTTGCACATCATCAACTTCGCGCACGGCGCGCTGATGACCGTCGGCATGTACACGGCGTTCAGCCTGGTGGCGAACGTCGGGTTCGACCCGTACGCCACCATCCTGGTCACCGTCGGCCTGCTGCTGGTCATAGGCGCGGCCGTCCAGAAGCTGCTCATCAACCGGGTGATGGGCGAGTCGCTGGAGAAGAAGCTGCTGCTGACCCTGGGGTTGTCCATCTTCATCGAGAACCTGCTGCTCGTGGTGTTCAGCCCGACCCCGCGGGCCATCCAGCTCAGCTACGACTCCGGCAGCCTGTCGCTACTCGGGCTGGAGATCTCCTGGCCGTTCCGGGCGTTCGGTGCGGTGGCGACGCTGCCGCGCACGCTGGCCTTCGTCGGGGCTCTGGTGCTGGCCGGGCTGCTGTTCCTGCTATTGCGGCGAACGAAGCTCGGCACGGCGATCCGAGCGGTCGCCGACAACCCGCAGGGCGCGGCGCTGGTGGGCATCAACGTCCCGCGCATCTATGTGCTGGCGTTCGCGCTCGGCACGGCGTGTGTGGGCGCCGCCGCGTCCCTGGTGCTTCCCTTCCTGTCGCTGGAGCCGACCACTGGTGACGCCTTCAACATCATCGCGTTCGTGGTGGTCGTGCTCGGCGGCATGGGCAACGTCATCGGAGCGCTGCTCGGCGGGCTGCTCATCGGCGTGACCCAGCAGGTCGGCGGTGTGCTGTTCATCGACCAGAGCAACCTGCTCGCCGTGTTCATCCTGTTCGTGCTGGCCCTGTACCTGCGGCCGGAGGGGCTGTTCGGAAAGGCGAAGGCATGACGA
>DASUUU010000091.1:0-43336 GCA_036373915.1 Jiangellaceae bacterium
GGTCATGTAGTACATGCCGAGCTCGGGGTCGATCGACCCGTGCATCCACGGCGCCGCACCGCCCTCCAGCGCGCAGTCGGTGCCGTCCGGGAGCACCGGACCCCAGGTGGCGGCGGCGTCGACGGAGTTGCCGTTGACGTCGGTGAAGACGATGCCGCGATCCGGGCCACCGAAGAAGTGCCAGATGAGGCTGCCGTCGCTCGAGTCCAATGCGAACACCGCGCCGCGGCCACCGTCGGCCGCATGGCCGTAGACCACGCCGTCGTGGTACACGGTCGCGACCTTTCCGATCCGGCCCAGCGACGCCCCGTCCGGGGCCTCCGGCTGCACCACCCAGACCTCTTCGCCGGTGTCCTTGTCGAGGGCGACGACCCGGCTGCCGCCGGCGAGCGTGTAGACCTTGCCGTCCCCGACGGATACGCCGCGCCGCGTGCCGTTCGTGCCGAAGTCCTCCGGTGCCCACTTCCAGTTGGCCGCGCCGGTCTTGCCGTCGACCGCGATCACCTCACCGTTGGGGGTGTCGAGGTAGATGACGCCGTCGACCACGATGGGTGTCGTCTGCTGACCGACGTCGTCGGTTGCAGGCTCGACAGCCGAGACATGGGTACGCCACTCCGGCCCGAGCTGGTGGAGATTCTGTTTGTTGATCTGGGTCAGACCCGAGTAGTGCTGGTTGCCCAGGTTGCCGCCGACGGTCGGCATGTCTGCCCCGGTCGGGGTGACGGCCCCCAGTTCGGTCAGCTCGTGTTCCCCAGGGTCGGGATCGCCCTCACCGAGCCCTACGGCAAGTGCGGACGTCGACCCGAAGGAGACGGCGGCTCCTAGTAAAATTGATATGAACGTTCTTGGTTTCATGTTCGCCTCCCAGCGAGAGAACAGCCATCGACGTTCGCCTGGATCGTCTGGCGGTTCGCCATTGGATTCGGGAGCATGGGCCCCCCGGCGGGTTGTGCCGGGGGGTTCATCGATCCCTCGGGATCTACGCGAGCGTCAGCCGTTCTGGTTTCCCGTGGCCGGCGTGCAGAACGGCTCGAGGCCCATGGCGGACTTGATGCCGCGAACGAGGTGCTCCTGGAACTCCGCTGCCCCGGGGAAGTCGGTACCTTCCCGGTAGGCATTCGAATCGTGTCCGAGGGTCGTGACCCAAGAACGGCCGCCGTCGTAGTAGTGGCACCACGAGACCGGATGGAAATCGCCATGCCCGGGGTGACTGCTTCCAGTGCCCCTCGAGAGCGTGCTCTCGTCCACGACGGCCAGGAAGTTCACGTGGGTCGGGAACGGGACGAGGTTGTACCACTCGTCGCGGAACGCCCACCGCTGGGGCAGGTCCTTGGTCGACACGTCGCGGCTATTGACGACGACGACGTCACCGTCCTGGTTCGCGCCGTGGTTGTAGTAGTTCGAGTGGCCGAGCAGCCCCTCGTACCAGTTCCAGCCGTTGTACTCGGTGCCGTGCGCGTTGTGGATGCCGACGAAGCCGCCGCCACCCTGGATGTACTTCCTTAGCCCCTCGCGCGCGCGATCGAGGCGAGTGCCGCCCGCTGCGCCGGCAGCGTGGTTCCACAGCGTGTCGCGAGTCGGGCTGTTGAAGATCACGGCCTTGTAACTGCTCGACAGCCGTTCGATCGCCTGCACATCCTCGGTGATGTGGACCTCGATGCCCTCGGCCTCGAGCATCCTGATAAGTCCGAGCTGCGACACGTTCGAGTCGTTCAGTGGGAGCGGCCACACCGACGGATCGGTGTGGTCGTGCGTGATCACATAAGGGCGGCTGAGACCAAGCCCTGCGTTGCTCGAATGGTCCGGATCGAGGATGTTGTTCCGTCCCAGGTGCGCGTGCCGCGGTCCGGCGGTGCGGGAATAGACCAGGACCTTGTCGTCACGCTGGATGCCCCAGTCGCTGTAGATGTCCGGGTCAGTGCCCCGGAAGACGCCGTACGTCGGGTCATAGTTCTTCTGCAGTCCGGGAACACCGAACGGCGGATCCTGGGCCTGAGCCGGGGCGGCCGATGCCACCTCCCCCGCAAGAACACCAGCAGTGGTCAAGGACGCACCAGCCAAGAAGGTGCGGCGCCCAATCTTCGATCGACGTCTCACAGCCATCGCTCCCTTCGCGCCAACTCGCGGGTCGGCAATCGACATGATCTTCAATTGGTCCATCTAGTGGACCAATCGAACCGCTAGATAGACCCTAGCGGTGGAGTGGCGGCCCCACAAGACCCGTTACAAAGCGATTTCCCGATCGCCCTCTGCCTGGGCACCGAGGCGGCTCCAGCAGTTCATCGACAGTGCGGGGCCGCCATGGGAGCAGGGAAGACTCGCTGAAAAGGGCGTACGGGGCGTTCATGGCACCCGTCACTGGGCACGGCGGCCACGAGAGCACCCTGCCTGACGTCGACGCCATCCAGTCCGAGGCCGGCATTGGCTACAGTCGCTCGATGGAATGGCTTATCAGTGCGGCCGGCTTAGTTGTTGTCTTGGTGGCGCTGCGGGACATATTCCACACGCTTTGGCACCCGGGAGGATTCGGCCGAATCGCGCGGTGGGTGTTCCAACTCGTATGGCGGGCCACTAAGCACGTGATGCCCAGGCGCACCCGGCACCTCGCCGGACCGGTGGGGATCCTCGGAACGGTGACGTCGTGGACCGGTCTTGTGGTGATCGGCTGGATGCTGGTCTACTTGCCGCACATGCCCGAGGGCTTCTACTTCGGGTCCGCTCTAACACCCGAACAGTCTTCGGATCCGATCGCTGCTCTGTACCTGTCACTGGTCACCGTCGCCACGCTCGGCTTCGGCGACATCATTCCGGCCGACCCTGTCCTGCGAGTTCTGACACCGTTCGAAGCTCTCTTCGGGTTCGTCCTGTTGACCGCCGCCATCTCATGGATCCTCCAGGTCTACCCCGCACTGGGCCGACGCCGATCAGTTGCGAAGCGGCTGAGCATTTTGCGGTCACAGCGTTCCACCGAGGTGGTGGCCGACGGAGATTCGTGCGTCGCTAGTCGCATGCTGGACTCCGTGACCGACGGCTTGGTCCAAGTCGAAACGGACTTTCTGCAGTACACCGAGTCTTACTACTTCCTCGAGCAGGAAGACGAACTGTCCCTTGCCGCGACGCTCCCCCATGCCCTGACGCTGGCCGAAGCCGGTAGGCGGTCATCGTCACGCGAGGTTCGCCTCGCGGCCGACATGCTCGCGTCGGCCGTCGAAAGCCTCGCCTTGCGGCTCGATCGTGCGTACCTGAAAACCGGCTCGGCAGCACAGGAGGTGCTTTCGTCCTACGCTGCCGACCACGGGTTGGATTCGTGTGCTTGATGACTGACGGGCGGGGAACGGCGTTGACATGACCCTCGACGTGCTGCTTATCGCGGTGGGCGCGCTCGGCGTGGTGGTGGCTGCACTTTCGGCGCGCATCAGACGCCTGCCCGTGTCCGAGCCACTGATCGCGCTGGTCATCGGCGTGCTTGTCGGGCCCGAGGTTCTAGGTGTGTTGCCCCTACCCCCTATCACCGCCGAGCACGCGAGCGTCCACGACGCGGCACGGATACTCCTGGTGATCTCGGTGACCGGCGTGGCGCTCCGCTATCCCTTCCACTCGGTCCGCGAGCAGCTGCGCCCGGTGTCCATCCTGTTGCTGGTGGCCATGCCGGCCATGGCTTTGATCTCTACAGGTCTGACGGCCTGGACCCTCGGGCTCACGTTGAGCGCGGCACTGCTCCTCGGGACCGCGATCTGCCCGACCGACCCGGTGCTCGCATCAAGCGTCGTCACCGGCAAGCCCGCGGAGGCGGACCTGCCCGAACGTGACCGGCAGATCCTGTCACTGGAGTCAGGCGCCAACGACGGTCTGGCCCTCGCGTTCGTGCTCGTCGCGGTAGCAGTCGCCGGGCCCATGACGGCCGAGCGGGCAGCAGGCGACATCGTCTGGCAGTTGCTGGGTGCGGTCGCCCTCGGTGTGCTGGCCGGCTGGCTGGGCGGTCGCGCGCTTCGGGCAGGCGAAGAGCACGGGGCAACAGATCACGGCCCGATGCTGCTCTTCACGGTGTTGCTTGCCCTGCTCGTGTTGGGCCTTTCCGGAGTACTTCACCTCGACGGCGTGCTCGCTGCGTTCGTAGCAGGGCTCGCATTCAACCTGACCAGCACCGGCGGCGAACGTACGGCCGAAGTCGAGATCGACGAGGCCATCAACCGATTCGCGGTCCTGCCGATGTTCGTGCTGCTTGGGGCCACCATCCCCTGGACCGTCTGGCGCGAGCTCGGTTGGGCAGCCGTCCTCCTCGCCCTCGCCGTGCTACTGCTCCGTCGGCTCCCCGTCCTGCTGCTGCTCAAACACCCGCTGCAGCTGGGCTGGCCGGACGCACTGTACCTGGGCTGGTTCGGGCCCGTCGGCGTCTCGGCAGTGTTCTACCTGACCCTCGAGGCAAGGGAACTCGGCCTATCCGAGTCGGTGATGGGCGCCGGGATCATGGTCGTAGCCGCGAGCACCGTGGCCCACGGACTCACGTCCGCACCCGGCCGACTGCTCTACCGCCGGCTCACTGTCAAGAGCACTACCGGTCAGTCCGCGCAACGGGGTTGATCCCAGGACTACTTGGGTAGGCGACGCGTATGTGGTTCTCGACGTGGTCCGACCTCACCCGCATCCTCCTCGTCGGCGCTGCCGCCTACGTCACCCTCGTCCTCATCTTGAGGACCTCCGGAAAGCGAACACTCGCCAAGCTCAACGCCTTTGACCTGGTCGTCACAGTCGCGCTCGGCTCCACCTTGGCCACGATCTTCCTCAACAAGAACGTGTCCTGGGCCGAAGGAGCGGTCGCCCTCGCGACGTTGGCCCTGCTCCAGTTCCTCGTCGCCTCCCTGACCACCAGGTTCGGAGGACGATCCGTCGTGACCGCCAACCCAACTCTCTTGGTCGAGCAAGGGCGCATCCTCGAGTCGGTGCTCCGCGCACAGCGCGTGACCGAGTCTGAGGTGTGGCAGGCGGTTCGGTCCTCCGGGATCGGAGACATCAGCATGGTCGCTGCTGCGGTCCTCGAAACGGACGGCACCATCAGCGTCATCACTCAGCAGCAGTCCGGTAACGGCTCAGCATTGCGCGATGTGCCGGATGCCTCGATCGACTGAGGAGCAGAAGCTCTTTCCCGGGACCCGGGCTCGGGCGCTGGTGAGACGGCTTCCGAGCCGCCGGCATTCGGCTTGCGAGAAGACACGGCGGGTACATACGTCATTGTGCCCTCAATCCTGTGGCTGACGGAGGAACAGCGTGAAGCCTGGTCGGAGGAGTTGCTCGACAGGCTGACGCCGCTCATGAGCGCGCTCAGCGTGCTGTTCCTTCTCGTCGTGATCGGAGAGTACTTCGCCCGCCCGGGCAGCCCACTCAGCGTCGGACTCGCAATCACGGGCTGGACGTTGTGGATCGCGTTCGTCGCTGAATTCCTGGCCCGGCTCGTCATCGCCCCGGACACCGGCCGGTTCTTGCGCAGGAACTGGTGGCAGATCCTCTTCCTGGTGCTGCCGTTTCTGCGGATTCTCCGGCTCGCCCGGTCGCTGAGGTGGCTACGCACCGGACGGGTCCTCTCCTCCGCTGTACGGTCATCACGCTCGGCGAAACGCATCCTCGGCGGTCGGGTGGCCTGGCTCGGCGTCGTCTCCGGCATCACGGTCCTGGCAAGCAGTCAGCTGCTCTACGAGTTCGGCAGCTTCACCAGCTACGCCGACGCCCTCCGAGCCGCGACCCTCGCCGCGGTCACCGGTGAGCCGTTTGCTCCGAGCGACGTTCTTGCCCAGGTGTTGGAGGTTGTGCTGGTGGCGTATTCGGTCGTGGTGTTCGCCACGCTGGCAGGAGCTATCGGCGCCTTCTTTCTCGAGAGCGAACGCCGCCGCGGGGAGCGGGACCAGGCCGCCGAGGCGAAGCTGAACGTAGACCGACCGGCGAGCCCCGCGCCGGACCAGTCCTCGAAGCTCTAGGCGGGCTCGGCCGACGGTGCTCGTTGCTGCCGCAACACTGGTGATCACGCACCTGATGTACGACGGCGTCACCACGCCATACCTCGTCGGTGGGCCCGCAGACAACGAACCCGAGTAGCGACACGTCTGCGACCATCGGCAGGTAACGTGCCATCGAGGTATCCGATGAAGCGCTAGCCGAACTCGATGCAACGTTGATCGGTTGCCGTTCTGCAGTGCACAGTGAGCGCGTGGATGTTCTACGTCAACGTCAGGAAGTCCGATGAGCAACCAACAACTCCTGCCGGTCAACGGCGTTGACCTCTGTGTAGAGACGCTCGGCACGCCGGCAGACCCGGCAGTCCTTCTCATCATGGGAGCTGCCGCGCCGATGGATTGGTGGCCGGATGGGTTCTGTGAACGGCTCGCATCCGAAGGCCATCTGTTCGTCATCCGCTACGACCACCGTGACACCGGCCAGTCGACAAGCTTCGAAGCGGGCGCACCCAGCTATACCTCCGCCGACATGACCGACGATGCCATTGGCGTTCTCGACGCGCTCGGGATCGACAAGGCACATCTGGTCGGTGCATCAATGGGTGGCGGAATCGCTCAAGAACTCGCCGTCGATCAGTTCGACCGGGTCTTGTCGTTGACGCTCATCTCGACGAGCCCCATCGGGCTGGGCAGGGACGACCTGCCGCCCATGTCGGACGAGTTGCGGCAGACGTTCCACGATCCGGTACCACAACCTGATTGGTCGGATCGCTCCGCAGTCGTGGAGTACATGCTCAAGGACCTGCGGCCGTACCACGGGTCGGTCACGATGGATGAAGCGGCGTGGCGGTCACTGGTCGAGCGCATCGTCGACCGCACCACCAACGTCGCAGCCAGTATGATCAACCACTGGATCTTGGAGGACGGCAACGCCAGCCAGGCGCGCACCGACCAGATCGCCGTTCCAACGCTCGTGCTGCACGGCACCGAAGACCCGCTCTTTCCATACCCGCATGGGCAGGCTCTCGCCGACGCCATCCCGGGTGCACGACTGGTCCCGCTCGAAGGCGTAGGGCACGCAGAGCTGCCACCTGAGGTTTGGGACGTCGCGATCGCCGCCATCGTGGGCATCACATCAACGTAGAGTCACTCGTCGGTACGTGCGACCGCTGGTTGACCTTGACGGTCACCATCGATTGACCGGGCGGGCTCAGCGGGAGTCGTCGAGCGCGGAAACCGCACCGAGCACCGCCTCGCGGGCGTCGGCTCGCGTGCCGATCATGGTAGGGATCCCCATGGTGGTGAGCATCCGGGCCATGCCCTCGCCCATGTGGTTGGCGACGACAACCTCGACCTCGTGCTCACGCAGGAAACGGGCGATGCGGGCGTGGTGGGAGCCTTCGGTTCCCGTGCCGTGCGCGGCATCCCAGCCGACCTCGACCTCACGCCACTCGATGATCCGACCGTCTGAGACGTTGGCCAGGGCGACCCGGGACGCACGTCCCCAGTGCGGGCCGGTCTGGCCGTCAGCGGTCACGGGGATGCAGACGATCACGGTTGTCCTCCGGTTCGTGTAGGCCATGGCGGCGCCAGGATGGACCACTCCCAGTCTCCACAGTAGACACAGCCGCAGGGCGCCTCAGGAACGAGTACGAGGCCGTACCCGTCAGGCGCGCCTGCGCGGCAGCGGAGCGCCCCCTCAGTTCTCGACGGTGCCTTCCAACCCGAGTGCCGCCAGCGTGTCGCCGGCCCGCTGCGTCCGCCGGTAAAGCACTCGGTGGCGATCCCGTTGGCGGGTGACCAGTCCGGCGGCGTGCAGTCGTCCGAGGTGGTAGGACACGGTCGATCGGCTCAACCGGTGGCGTGCGGCCAGGTCGGCCGTCGACCGGTCCACGTCGAGATCTCGTAGGAGGAGTGCCCAGCGTCCCGCGAACATCCCGGCATCGGACGCCGAGGCCTCCCGCGATACCCAGACCCGCCCGCTTCCCCGAGCCGGGTAGCCGACCATGGCTGACTCGTCCGGGCCGATCCACACCGCCGGACGGGGCAGAAACGCGGACGGCAGTAGCGTGACACCCTGGGCGCTGCGAAACGTAGCGTCATGCGCCGACTGCACGCGGACCCGCCGTCCATCCCAGGACACGGCCGGGTGCAGCCGGTCCACCACGGTGGCAAAGCCCTCCCACGCCGCGGCCACTGCGTGCTGACGAACGTCGTCCTCCAGCACAGCGACCACATCGGACCAGATCGGCGCCATCTCCTGGCGCCAGAACAGCTCTAGCTGTGCGGCGAGCCGATGCGCAAGCCCTCGTTCACCGTCGCGCTGCAAGATCTCGCTGACCTCGATCGGCATCGGTGGTCGTAGCTCCGTTGCACCAATCGAGGCATCGAGCGCGTCGCCGCGGGGATCGGCCGGCCGGAATGCGGCATGAAGTTCCTGCCGTATCCGCTCCCCCGGCGTCGCCGCGACGGCAGCAAGCTCGTCTCCGATCGACGGTTCGGAAAGCTGCGGGATCGGGGCGATGAAGTCCGGCACGTAACCAGTCGCGTGCTCGGCGATCGCTAGCAGCACGTCGTAGTCGAACCATCTGATTCGCTGCGCGACCCCGGCCACCCACCGTCGGGCATACGGCGCGCGCTCCGGGTGGGCCAGCACCTCGACGGCGTTGGTCGTCTCGGCCAGCGGCGAAAGCGCGAAGCGGGACTGTGCGAGTCGCCCCGCGTCGACCTCTAGCTCGATCATCCGACTCATTGTTCCCTCCGGCGGGCAGCCGCCCAAGATTCGAATCGCCTCGAATGCCTTCAGTAGGTGCCGGCGCTGAGCCAGGCTCCTGAGCGTTGTCCACCAGCATGAGGAGAAACGACTGATGCGCCGCTTACCACACCTCACCCGCCGGACTTTCCTGCTTGGCACCGCTCTGGGCGGCGCAGGAGCGCTTGGCCCGCTCGCCGGGACGCCGGCACGGGCCAGTGTCCCGGCCGCGGAGGCGAGCGTGCAGATCGGCCCCTACCGGGTGACCGCGCTGCTTGACGCGTCCGGGGGCTTCGGCACGGCGGGCCAGATGTTCTCGGGCGCATCCAGTGAGGACTGGGAGCGCGCTCGCGAGATCGACCCGGACGCGTTCGGCGCGAACGACGCGTGGTTGCTGGACTTCCGCTGCTACCTGGTGCGCGGCCCGCGCGGCCGGCTGACCCTGGTAGACACGGGGGTCGGACCAGAGGGCAGCCCATCTTCCGGCTGGGCACCTGTGCCGGGCAGGCTCGACGAGGCGCTGGCCGCCGTCGGCGTCTCGCCTTCCGACATCGACACCGTCGTCCTCTCACACCTGCACGAGGACCACTACGGTGGGTCTGTGCGTCTCGACGGGACGCCGGTCTTCGACCGGGCGCGATACATAGTGCAGCGGACCGAACTGGAGTCGCTGTCACCTGATGGGGCCGCGGTGCGGTACCTCGTCGAGCCACTACGGGCGACGGGGCAGCTGGACGTTGTGGACGGCGAGACCAGGCTGGGCCCGCCTTCGGCAGCGGCAACTGGCGTCCGAGTCGTGCCGACCCCGGGACACACAGTGGGACACCAGTCGGTCGTGGTCGACGGCGGTCGGCACCGCCTCGTGATCACCGGTGACGTGCTCGTGCACGCGGTCCAGCTGGTCAATCCGGACGCGGCATACTACTTTGAGCGCGACAAGGAGCTCGCGCGGCGGACGAGAAGGAACATGCTCGCCTCTGCCCACGAGTCCGGAGCGCTGCTGGCGACCGCGCACCTGCACGTGCCGTTCATCACCGTCGAGTGACGCTCATCCGCGATTCCGTCGGTCAGGTCCTGACCGTGCTGCTGGCGCTGACCGTTTCGGTGGTTATGCCCCGAGATGACGCCGACGCCACCGCGCCGGCGCCGCGGTTCGCGGACATCGCTGCCGTGGACCGGTACGTCGAGCAGCAGGTGGCCAAGCACGGCGCCCCCGGCCTCGCCCTGGCGGTGACCCGCGACGACGAGGTATTGCTCGTGAAGGGGTACGGCGTCGCAGGCGAGCGGCCGGTGACCGCACGGACCCAGTTCCTCCTGGGATCGGTGAGCAAGTCGTTCACCGCAGTGGCAGTGATGCAGTTAGTCGAGGCCGGTCGGGTCGCACTGGACGAGCCGGTGACCACCTATCTGCCGGAGTTCACCGTCGCCACTGCGGGCGGCGCGGTACAGATCACGGTGCGGTCCCTGCTGCATCAGACCAGCGGCCTGGCCGACGCCGGCTTCCCTGCCTACACCCTGCCGCAGCCCGAGACGATCGCCGAGCGGGTGCAGTCCCTACGCAGCGCCGAACTCGTCAGCACGCCGGGTACGGAGTTCCACTACACCGATCTCAACTATGCAGTCCTGGCCCGCCTGGTAGAGGTCGTCAGTGGCCGCCCGTTCGCCGAGATTCTGCAAGACCACCTCTTCACGCCATTGGACATGACGAACACCTCCGCCGTCTCCACTACGGCCGAAGCGAGACGCGCCGCACCACACCTCGCCCAGGGGCACATTCAGCTGTTCGGCATGCCGATCGAGCGGGACGAGCTCGATGGATACCTCGGTGGCTCCAGCGGGGTCATCTCGACGGCGGAGGACCTGGCCGGCTACCTCATCGCCCACAACACCGGTGGGAGTTTCAACGGAGCGCAAGTACTAAGTCCCGCCTCAGTCGCCGCCCTGCACCGTCCACCACCCGACGTCGACAGCTCGTACGCGATGGGATGGGTTCTCGACGACGATCCGGACGGGTCCACTGTCGTCCAGCACAGCGGTGTCCTGTCGACCTACCACGCGGACATCGCGCTGCTTCCCCAGCACGACTACGGGATCGCGCTGCTCTACAACTACAACCACGCCCTCGCCAACTACGCCGGCATCCGGAACGGGATCGTCGCCCTCCTCCTCGGCGAGCAACCAGCAGGCACCGGCCCCGGCGCCGCGGGGACCGGGCTCATCCTGGCCGGGCTGATCGTGGTGACTTCGGCGCTGCTCTACCTGGCCCTGCGCCGAGTGCCTGCGTGGGCTCGCAAGCGCCGGGGAAGGCCGTGGTGGCGCATCCTGCCAGGGATCGCCTGGACGCTGCTGCCGGCGTTGCTCGTCCTCGCGCTGCCTAAGCTCATCCAGCTCTTCGCTGATCGCGTGTTCACCCACTACCAGATCTTGCTGTCCATGCCCGACGTCCTTGTCTGGCTGGGGATCACAGCCGTGTTCAGCCTTCTGGTCGGCGTAGCCCGACTTCTCCGGCTGACGCGTGGCAGACGTCGTCCCGGACTCGATATGTGAGTGAGTCACACATATAATGTCGCGATGACTGATCGCCTGGAAACGAAACTGCACATCAAGTCCTGGGACGAGAAGCCGTACCGCGAACTGGCCGACGGCCGCAAGTTCTCCCGGTCCGAGGTCGCACTGAGCGCCTCCGACGCCGCGATCGAGGCCGAGGTTGCCTTCGAGTCGCTGCTCTACTACCGGTCGGACGGCACCAGCGACTTCACCAGCCTGCTGACTCTCGACGGCCGATTGGGAGATCGGAACGGAAGCGTCGTGCTTCGTGGCACCGGCACGTATGACGGCACCCAGGCGCGGGTGGACTTCGTCGTAGTCCCAGGGTCTGGCACGGGAGAGTTGGCCGGCATCAGTGGCACAGGACTCAGCGTGTCCACGCATTCGGACTATCCGTTCATGCCACTCACCCTGGACTATGAGCTTCGTTGAGCGATCTCGACCGACAGGCCAACATCCTGGGCGCGCTCGCACTGATCGTCGACGACCGCGTGTCCGATGCCATCGCCGAAGCAGTTGGCGATTCGCTGTCGCACACTGCGGCAGCCGCGCTTTCCGCTCTCGACCAGTTCCTCGAGCGGCCGACGATCGACCTTCTCCGGCAGGTCGTCGGGCTCACGCCGTCCGGCACGGTCCGACTGATCGACCGGCTCGAAGAGGGTGGCTACCTCACCCGCCAGTCCGGACCGGACGGACGTTCCCGCTCCGTGAACCTGACGACTGCGGGCCGCCGGGCGGCAACGAGGGTGGCCGCCGCCCGCGCGAGCGTACTGAGGTCCGCCCTCGAGCGGCTCTCGCCAGACGAACGCGCGGCCTACGAGGAGCTGACCGGACGGGTCCTCGGCGCATTCGTTCGCGAAACCGGCGCAACCAAGTGGGGTTGCCGATTGTGCGACGTACACGCATGCGAGCGCGAACAAGGCAACTGCCCGGTCATGAAGGAAGTCGCGCGGCGGGACCAGGCGCAACAGCTGGGACACAACGGTGGGAACGTGAAATAGGGCATCTCGTACACATCGCCACGGCCGAGACTGGCGCGACCACTACCCAGGGACATGCGGGGTTGCTACCGCGGCAATGCGGCGGCCGGCGAGCAGAGCCAGAATTGCGAGCGGCACCACGAGCGCCCCACCGAGAGTCGACGCCAGTTCCAGAGGCTCGTTTGCGAGCCCGTAGCCGACCAACCCGACTGCGCTGGCGAGACCGCTGGCCAGTAGCACCCAGCCGAAGGCCCGTGCGGTTCCATCCAGGAAGCGAGAAGCGAACAGCACCGCACCGATGCCGAACAGCCCGTAGCCGGTCATCGCGAGCCAGTAACTCACCGACTCGGGGTTGCCGAAGTACCAAAGCTCGGCAGCCTCTTTATCCAGCAACCGGGGCAGCAGCGCGAACTGGGAAACGTACGCCAATGTCGGCAGCACCCAGTAGGCCGCAAGCAGAATTCCGCCGGCGATCTCGTGCGGGCGCAGCGGGCCCCGCGCAAGCACCATGGTGGCCGCGCTGAGCATGACCACCAATGCCGGATTGATAACCGCAGCGTTCACGAATCCCCAGCGGTACGTCCCCATGCCCTCACGCAAGGCGGCCAACTGTTCGCCCAGCTCGCCGGTCGGCGTGGCGGGGAGGAGCAGGACCAGCCACGCGACGACTGTGACGAGTACCACCCAGGCACTCACTACCAGCAGGCGCACCAACGCCTGTCCTGCCGGCGGCAGCAGGGCGGCCGGTCGCCGCGAAGCTTGGACGGACCCGACCATGATCACCTCCACGCAGTGAGCCGTACCGTCCAGACTGCCGACACCAAGCCCTGACGCGAGAGAGACGAAAGTCCCGGATGAGGCGGGGCGAAGGCTGCTTTCGGCAGCCGGTGCCGGAGTTAGGTCGGGCCGGACGGCCGAGCCGTGAGGGCCTGATGTGCCGTCTTGACCCGCACATTTTCGAGAACGTCGGCTTGACGAGCAGCGCGGTCGATAAGGCGATCGAGTTGAGCCGGATCGAGGTGGCCGTGTTGTTCGGCGATGCTGCGCAGAAGCCGCCAGCCGGCTGCCTTGCCCTCGACCACCAGTCGGAGGGCCTCGATCTCCAGCACGTCACTGAGCGGGGATCGGGAGAGGATCCGACCGTTCAGCTTGAGCCGACCCACCTTCTCCATGACCCATCCCGCGGCCTCCTTGTACCGACGCACCGGTACTCCGAGCGTGATCATGATCGTCCGCAGTTCCTCGCGGTCCGCAGCGATCTGGTCGGCGATCTCTCGCAGCGCGGCACGGTCTCGGCCATGGCTTCGGGCAGCCCGCCGAGCCAGCTCGAGACCGCCCGACGCCCCGGCCAAGTGGTCGTTGAGATAGATGCCAAGCAGATCCTTGTCCAGGCCGGTCATGTGATCACCTCATCGGATAAGCGACGAAGAGCTGGGCCGCACGACAACGGCGTGCCGGCCCACTGCCGCGGCCCGGACGAGCGTCTACCCACGGTTGGGCTCGGTAACCGCGATTGGTCGACAGCCATCTCGTCCTTCCGAAACAGGGCTCCAGTTTCGATGGCTTTCGCGGCTCGAAAACCCATGACGTCACAGTCCAACGCCATCAAACTCCGGAGTGCATCACTGTGACGCTTCGCGCGGACCTAAGGTCTTAGCCATGAGAACGGTCGGCAATGTCCTCTGGTTGATCCTCGCCGGTTGGTGGCTGGCGCTCGGTTACGTGGTCGCCGGGATCGTGGCGTTCATCCTCATCATCACGATCCCGTTCGGCATTGCGGCCTTCCGGCTCGCCGGCTTCGTCATCTGGCCGTTCGGCCGTACGACCGTGTTCCGCCGCGATGCCGGT
This sequence comes from Jiangellaceae bacterium, assembly GCA_036373915.1. Lineage (GTDB taxonomy): Bacteria > Actinomycetota > Actinomycetes > Jiangellales > Jiangellaceae > JASLBX01. Next base: position 14,073 of record DASUUU010000091.1, read on the forward strand.
GCCTGGTCGGTCATCGGCAACGTCATCTGGCTCCTCGTCGTGGGATGGGAGCTTGCGCTGGCGCACCTGTTGGCCGGCCTGCTCCTGTTCGTGACGATCATCGGTATCCCGTTCGGCATCGCGTGCTGGAAGATGGTGCCGCTGGCGCTCCTGCCGCTCGGCCAGCAGGTCGTGCCGATCGAGGCCGCACCCCGCGACCCTTATGCGATCCCGCAATGAGGGACTCTCGAGGAGGCCGGGGCGTTGCTCGCGTCGTCACCCTTGTTGTGAGCCTGCTGGCCGTCGCGGGGCTGGCCGGATGTGACGGCGACAATGGCGCCCTGGCCGAGCGGCAGGCCGAGGTGGCCGCGCGCGGCGCGGAGGTGATGCCATTCGATCTGGACGCCACCACCCACCGGTTCGAGCCGACGGAAACCGGCCTGGTGCAGACCGTGACCGCCGATGATCCGGACGATGGCGAGCAGATCGCGCTGATCCGTGCCCATCTCGAGGACGAGGCATCGCGGTTCACGGCCGGTGACTTCGACGATCCGGCGGCGATCCACGGAGAGGGCATGCCGGGGTTGACCACGCTGCGCGATGGCGCAGCTGAGATCGACGTCCAGCTCGAGCAACTAGTCGACGGCGCCCGCCTCGTCTACACGACCGACAACCCAAGTCTGATCGAGGCGTTGCGCCAGTGGGCCGCAGCACAGGTGAGCGACCACGGCGAGCACGCCGAACACGGCAACTGAGGCGCCTGGCAACTACGCGTCCGGAGCGCCGGACTGACCGCCGCTAGAGACTTTCGTCCGCCATCGCCTGGTCCTACGGCTCTGGGCTCGCGCTACCGACACCGGCGACGTTGTTGTCCTACCCGGAGGGAGAAGCGATGGCACGTCGGCACAGTTGGGCCGAGCCCTACAAGATCAAGGTTGTCGAGCCCATCACGACGACAACCCGCGAGTTCAGGCAACGGGCCATCGAGCAAGCCGGCTACAACACGTTCCTGCTTCGCTCTGAGGATGTCTACATCGATCTGCTCACCGACTCGGGTACTTCGGCGATGTCCGACCGCCAGTGGGCGGCGTTGATGGTCGGGGACGAGGCCTACGCGGGCTCGCGAAGCTACTACCGGCTCGAAACGGCCGTGAGGGACGTCTACGGGTACGAGGAGTTCGTTCCAACCCACCAGGGACGCGGCGCCGAGCACATCCTGAGCCAGATTCTGATCAAGTCCGGCGACGTGATCCCCGGCAACATGTACTTCACGACGACGCGCTTTCACCAGGAGTACGCAGGCGGAACCTTTGTCGACGTCATCATCGACGAGGCCCACGACCCGCAGAACCCGCACCCGTTCAAGGGCAACGTCGACCTGGCCAAGCTACAGGCCGTCATCGACGAGGTCGGGGCCGAGCGCATCCCGTACATCTCGGTCGAGACCAACGTCAACATGGCCGGCGGCCAGCCACTGTCGATGGCGAACCTCAGAGCCACCTCCGAGCTGTGCCGCCAGCACGGGATCCTCGTCATGCTCGACGCCACCCGTGCCGTGGAGAACGCGTGGTTCATCCAGCAGCGCGAGGACGGCTACCAGGACCGCAGCGTCAGGGACATCCTGCGGGAGATCTGCTCGTACTCCGACGGCGCCACCGTGTCGTCGAAGAAGGACAACCTGACCAACATCGGCGGGTTCCTGGCGCTGCGCGATCCTGAGTTGGCTCGCAAGGCGCGCAGCCTGCTGGTCTCCTTCGAGGGCCTGCACACCTATGGCGGCATGTCCGGGCGCGATATGGAGGCGCTCGCCGAAGGTGTCTACGAGATGGTCGCCACCGACGACCACGTGCGAGCCAGAATCGGCCAGGTCCACTACCTGGGCGATCTTCTGCTAAAAGAAGGCATCCCGATGGTGCAGCCGATCGGCGGGCACGGCATCTTCCTCGACGCCCGGGCCATCCTGCCGCATATCCCGCATGACAGGTTCCCCGCTCAAGCGCTGGCTGCCGCGTTGTATGTCGAGTCCGGCGTGCGAGCCATGGAACGCGGCGTCGTCTCGGCCGGGCGAGACCCCAAGACCGGCGACCACCGGTACCCGAGGCTCGAGCTCGTGCGGCTCGCAATCCCCCGGCGGGTCTACACCCAGGCACACCTCGACGTGACGGCCGAGTCGGTCCTGTCCGTGCACGACGAGCGTGATGCTGTCAGTGGCCTCGAGTTCACCTACGAGCCGGAAGAACTGCGCTTCTTCCAGGCCCGCTTCCGGCCCGTGGCATAGGGGCCGACACGCCCGGCCCAACGCAGCACCGGTAGGAGTTCCTCCTCGTTACGGTGGATGGCCCGTAGTCGATCCCTCCGCGGAGCGGTTTCTCGCGCGTCAGCACCGTCGGCCGGTTCTCTCGTCGAGAACCACTCGGCAATTCGGCAGGTCCGCTAGGCTGCCGCACCGCGGGTGGGAGGTGCCGAGGGTAGGAGGATGTGGTGCTCACCAGTGTTCGAGCGGCATTGTCCGCCGCCATGTTGGTCGGCTTCTACGTTTACGCGCTTGCCGTCGCAGGAATCCTGTCCGTCGTCACAGCGCTCTTGATCGAGTTACTGCCGGGAGCGGTACTGGGCAAGCTGTTGCTCGTGGCCCTGGCGGTGCCGTTCGCCATCCTCGTGGCGACTTGGCGGCTGATCCGTGCCAAGACGCCCCCGCCGGCGGGCTTGAGGGTAAGGCCGGGGCGAGCCCCCGGGCTCTGGACCGAGGCGCGGGCGATCGCAGCGGCCGTCGGTACCCGCCCGCCGGACGAGATCCGGCTGGTGCCAGAGGTGAACGCGGCGGTCTCCGAGCGGACCTATCTCCTCGGCGTGATCGGCGGGCGCCGGTATCTCTACATCGGCGTGCCGCTCCTGCAGGCGCTGACGGTCAGCCAGCTCCGAGCCGTTCTCGCGCACGAATTCGGCCATTACTCACACAGCCATACGCGGCTCGGCGCGCTGACCTACCGTGGCCAGGACGCAATCGCCGAGACCATTCGGCAGGTAGGGGCGACCAGCGTGGCCGGCTGGCTGATGCGCCTATATTTCCGCCTCTACCTGCTGGTATCGCTCGCCGTGAGCCGACGTCAGGAGTTGGAGGCGGACCGCGCAGCCGCTCGGGTCGCCGGCCGCCACCCGTTGGCCAGCGCGTTGCGCGAGCTACCGGTATTGGACGCAGCCTGGACCTTCTATTTGAACGCGTACATCGCACCCGGGCTGGAGGCCGGCTACGCCCCCGCCGATGTACTCAGCGGGTTCCGACGCCTGCTGGAGGGGCGGCAGGACGACCTGGCGCCCCTACGGCGCAACCCGCCCGCGGAGAGCTCCCGCTGGGATTCCCATCCGCCAATAGCGCACCGCATCAAGCTCATCGCGAGCGAGCCGGATTCCGGCACGGTGGCGGATCACCGCTCGGCCACCATGCTGCTCGACTCACCGGATCAACTGATCGACGCCGTCGAGCGCAAGGCCTTCAACTTCGGCGACAGGGCCCGGGTACCAATCCACTCCTACACGCAACTGGCGATCCACTACCAACTCCAGAGGGAAGCCGACCGGGTCTTCCGAGCGGTCGCCCGCCTCACCGGTCGCCAGGACGGGCCGACGGCGGTACTGGACGCGGTCGCCACCGGACGCGGGCCCGAACTCGCTCAGCAGCTCTACCCCGACGCGCCGGCCGACGAGGTCGCAAGCCGGCTGCGCGGGACCATGGAGGTGCTGTTCGAGCTGGCCGCGGTCAAGTCAGGCGTGGCTACCTGGCGCCTGTCGTGGACCGGTCCCGCGGAGCTCTGCCTTCCCGACGGCAGGGCGCTCGATCTCTCCGACGTCGCAGCGCAGGCGATACACCCGCAGACGCTACCTGCAGCCCGGGCAACCCTCGCTCAGCTGCGGATCGATCCGGCCGCCGTTCCGGTCATCGAGAAGCACGCCAGCGTGGCCGGCGCCAGCGCACTGGCCGGGCTGGTGAACGTCGTGGTCGACGGCCGCCGCACGGACGTGGTGATCCTGGACGGCGGTCTGGTGATCATGCCAGGACTGCCCCGGACCAAGATACGCAAGGCAAAGCCACGGATGCATGAGCTGCTTTCCGCCGCTGCTCCAGACATGCTGACCGGCCTGCCCGGAAGCCGGTTCATCCCGGTTGAGGAGATCGTGACGGTGCAGCACAAGCGAGTTCCAGTACGGTACGAACTCGGTCTGCACGACGGCCGCACAGTGAAGATCAGGTGGGGTGGCCAGTGTGACCAGGTCGGCCAGGGCTGGGAAGCACTTGCTCACGTGGTCGGCAGCGCGGCGGCGGCTCGCGTCTCCCGCCAGCCCGTACCGGCAGCAACCGAGGGATGACTCACCTAGGGCGGCGCTGAAATCACGATCCGCGACAACGGCGCCTGCCGTCCTGCTCGCCGCGGGCATTGCCGGTTGTCACGTCGCTGTTACCGGATCAGTTCGACGAGATTGTCGGCGTCAACGGTCGGATCCACGACCGGCGGTGTCGGCAGGCCGGGCGGTGACGGGTACTTGTGCCCGACGCCGGTGTCGAATACGACGACACGTTCGGTCCGCTCGATGTCCCTTCGTTCCCGCAGCAGGCGGACGGCGGCAACCGCGGCTGCGGTCTCCGGGCTGACGTAACCGGCACCGCGCCGCCCCGCCTGGCGTTGCCACTCGTCGATCGCCTCCTCCGGCACCGCCACCGCCGTCCCTTCCGACTCACGGATCGCGTCGAGAATCAGGAAATCACCCACCGCCCGCGGCACCCGGATGCCTCCGGCACGCGTGCTCGCCTGCTCCCAGCGATCGGCGAAGCGTGCTCCTGCCTCGAAGGCGCGAACGATCGGCGCGCAGCCCTCGGCCTGCACGCTTACCATTCGCGGCCGCCGGCCGGAGATCAACCCAACGGCCTCCAGCTCAGCGAACGCCTTCCACATGCCCACCAGCCCGGTCCCACCGCCGGTGGGGTACACGATCACGTCCGGCAGTTCCCAGTCGAGGTCTTCGGCGAGTTCGAAGCCGAGCGTCTTCTTGCCCTCCACGCGGTACGGCTCCTTCAGCGTGCTGACGTCGAAGGCTCCCGTACGCTCCGCGAGCGACGCCGACAGCCGGCCACAGTCGTCGATGAGCCCGTCGACGAGAACGAGTCGGGCCCCGCATGCGAGTACTTCGGCCTGGTTGGCCGCCGGGACGTCAGCCGGCATCAGGACGGTGGCGGCTGCACCCGCCGCGGCGGCATACGCCGCCAGGGCCCCACCGGCGTTGCCGGCGGACGGGACGACGAACTCGCGGACGCCCAACTCGACGGCACGCGACACCGCCGCCGCCATTCCGCGTGCCTTGAACGAACCCGTGGGGTTGATTCCCTCCGCCTTGACCAACACGCCCGGACAGTCCAGCGCCGCTCCCAGTCGCGGTGCGGGCAGCAGCGGAGTGCTGCCCTCCCCCAGCGAGATGACGTGCTGGCGGTCCCTCACCGGAAGTAGCGGCGCCCAGCGCCACAATCCCCACCGGCGCGGCGACGTCAACGAACGCTCGAGCGCTCCGCGGACGCCGGCGAGGTCATAGCGCGCCAGCAGTGGCTTGCCGTCCTCTGGATCGGTCGTCGCCAACTCGTCGGCCTGGTACCGCCGTCCGGAAAGCCCACCCTCCAGGTGGGTGAGCGCAGACCCTGTTGGCACATTCACGATGCTCATCTTCCCGTGATCACGCAAAGGTACACTCACCCTTCCACTGACGTTCTGCGCCGGTAAACCGGGCCATCGACACCGATGAGTCCGGGTCGCCGGAGCGGTCTAACCGGGCAGCGCCCGAGAGAACGCGTGGAGAACCGAGGAGCCAATGATGACCGAACGACAGCCGGATTCCGCCGAGAACATCGCCAATCAATACGACGACGGCGTCATGCAGGAGTCGGATCCGGCGTCGGTAATACCGTGGGACGTCGCCACCGAGCGACTCGCCGAGGGCCAAACGTACTGGTGGGCGACGACCCGCCCGGACGGCCAGCCCCAGATCCGGCCAGTGCTGGCCGTCCTGATTGACGGAGTGCTGTACTCGACGACCAACCGGAGCGCGCGTAAGGCCAGGAACCTGGAGGCGAACCCGCGCGTCGCGTGTTCCACGTCAACCGACGAGATCGACTTCGTCGTCGAGGGGCGGGCTGAGCCCGTGCACGACGAGCCCACGCTCGAGCGCATCGCCGAGGCTTATCGGACGAAGTACGGATGGCCGGTGACCCTGCAAGACGGTGCCTTTCACGCACCGTACGGCGCTCCGACCGCAGGCCCACCGCCGTACCAGCCGTATTCGTTGGTTCCTGATCTCGTCCTCGGACTGGGAACAACCGAGCGATTCGCCATGCGCTCCACGCGCTGGCGATTCCGAATGTCAGGATGAGCCCGTGACGATCGACGTGCATCTGGTGGACGGTACGTACGAGCTGTTCCGCTACCACTACGCGCCCAACAACAAGGATCAAGAGCTCGGTGCGACGCGGGGTGTGGTAGGCACCTGCCTACAGCTGCTGGAAGAAGGCGCGACCCACGTCGGCATCGCCACGGACCATGTCATCGAGTCGTTCCGGAACGACCTGTGGCCGACCTACAAGGACGGCTCTGGTGTCGACCCGGCGCTGAAGGCGCAGTTTCCGCTGGTCGAGGTCGCGCTGGCGGCCGCTGGCTTCACCGTGTGGCCACTGGTAGAGGTCGAAGCCGATGACGGGCTGGCCGCCGCGGCGCGGATGGCCGACCAGGACGAGCGGGTAAGCCGAGTGATCATCTGTACTCCGGACAAGGACCTCGGCCAGTGCGTTCGTGGCAAGGTCGTGCAATGGGACCGCCGACAGGACAAGTGGTTCGACGCCGCGGCGGTGCGGGCCAAGTTCGGCGTCGATCCCGAGTCGATCCCGGACTATCTGGCTCTTGTCGGTGACTCCGCGGACGGCTTCCCGGGTCTGCCTGGATGGGGAGCGAAGGCGACTGCGGCCGTCCTTTCCGAGTACGGCCACCTGGAGAACATCCCTGCCGACGCCAAGGACTGGACGGTCACAGTGCGCGGCGCCGCCAAGCTCGCCGCGACGCTGCAGGACAACTTCGCCGACGCACTGCTGTTCCGGCGCATCGCCACCGTAGAGCTCGACTCGCCCGTGAGCGAATCCGTCGACGAGCTCGAATGGACCGGCCCGACCGAGGAGTTCGCTGCGGTGGCCGAGCGCATCGGCGGACCGCAACTCTCCTCGCGCGCCAGCAAGATCGCTTTCGAGCGCTTCAGCTGAACAGCACCGGCATGTTCCAGAAACGACCTACTGAGGTGCGGGCTCTTGCTGGTGTCGATGACGACGATCATCCCTGGGGAGACGCGATCCGATGAATGCGCCACCATCACCGTTCGGAGCCGAGCGCACCGCCGGGCCACCCGTCCGCCTGGGCGCTCTCGTCCCGCTGACGCGGCCCGGCTGGGTCGAGGCGGGCCGACACCTACTCGCGGGGCTCGACCTGGCCGTTCGCGAGGTCAACGATGCGGGCGGCATCGACGGCAGGCCAATTGAGCTGGTGGTCCGGGACACCGCGGCCGATCCTGAGCGGGCCGCGGCGGCCGTGGACGAACTGGCCGGCCTCGACGTGACCGCCGTGGTGGGCGAGTATCACAGCGTGGTCGCCCGCGCCGTCGCCGCCCGAGCCGACGCCCTCGGCGTGCCGTTCCTCTGCTCGTCCGCGGTGCTGGACGTGCTCACCGAGGAGCCGACGGAGTGGGTCGCGCGCCTGGCTCCGGCCCAGTCGCACGGCTGGCGGATCTACGCCGACTTCCTCCTCGGCGCGGGCCGGCGTCGGATCGCCGTGGCGACCCAGCCGAGCGTCTACTGGGCGTCCGGCGCCCGCATCATGCGGGACCACCTCGCTCCCTTCGGTGGCACCGTCGTCGAACTCGACGCAAACGCGCTCAGCCCAGAGGCCTTGTGCGACGCCCTCGTCGACCGCGGCGTGACGGCGCTCCTCCTGCTGGTCGGCCATCCGGAGCCCGCGGTGCCGATTGTCAGGGCCGTCCGGGGCGATCGGCGGCTAGCGGAGATCCTGATCGGCGCTCCCGCCGGACAGCCGGAGTTCGACGAATGGGCCGCGGTGCTGGGCGAGGACGGCGCCGGGATCCCGTTCCTGCGCTATCTGCCCGAGCGCCTCGGTCCGCTCGGCGAACGCGTCGGGAAGGAGCTCCGTGAGCGGCTGGGCGAAGCGCCCTCCTTCGTCGCCTTCGAGGGCTGGGACACCGTCGCTGTCCTTGCCGACGTGTTGCGTTCCCACGGCACTGACCGGGCGGCCATCGCCGAGTCATGGCCGCACGTGGAAGTCGAGGCCACCCGCGGGCCGATCCGGTTCTCGCGCACGCCGGGCACCGGCGTTTGGCAATGGGCTTGGGCACCGATCCACGTCGTTGATCGGGACCCGGCGGAGCCCGATCGCTTCAGGATCCTCCACGCCGGCTGAGAGGGCACGGAAGTCCGACTGCGCAGATCTGTCCGAGCTTGAGGCTGTCCGTCAATGCCGGCTCTCAGCCTTCGTCGGATCACCGCGCCACGCAGGGTGATCACCACGGACCTTGATCCACTTTCGAAACAGCCCTAGTCTTCGGTCGCGAGGGTCAGAACGCGTAGCCGCGACCCTGCATACCAGGTGGCCGCCACGAAGCCACCGATGATGAGCGTGACGGCGAGCACGAGCCCTACGTGCGCTGTGATCAACCCGGGGGTAGCGAGCGCATCGGTGACCGCCAACGCCCACTGCTGCACGCTGAGGTTCCGGGCCCCCGGAACAAGGCTGCCGACAAGGCTTTCCCAGATCAACGCGTAACCCAGCCCGATGATCACCGCATGCCGGGTGAGGATGGCCAGCAGCATGAACATGACGCAGTACACCGCGCCGGCGGCCAGCGACCCGACCGCAAGTGCCAGTGCCAGCGACCCGCTCGCGCCCATGATCAGCGCGGCAAGCGCGGTCGGCACGACGGCGAATGCGACGGTCGCCATCACCGCCACCGCCAGCTTGCTGTGGATGATCACCGGCCGGGGCACCGGTTTGGACAGCAGATGGATGATCGATCCGTCGTCGATCTCCGGTCCGATGGTTCCGGTGCCGACTATCAAGCCGAACAGCGGCATCAATGTGGCCAGCGAGATGACCTGGAGGAACCCGGCGATGTCCGGTTCGCTCATGTCGCCGAGAATCCGTACCAGCAACGCCAGCCCGATCAAGACGACGGCCATCGCCGACACCAGCAGCATGCGTCGGCCACCGAGCATCGCCTGAGCGGTGAGCCGGAGGACGGTTCTGTTCACGGCACGTCTCCTATTTCTCGACCAGGTAGGCGAAGACACTCTCCAGCGACTCGTCGGCAGGCGTCACCTCGTACAGCCGGATGCCGGCATCGCGGGCGACGAGCGGCAGCAGTTCGGCGAACCGCAGGAACTCACTGGCATCAACGCGCAGGGCATCGCCGTCCAGTCTCACTGCGGCGGTCGAACCGTCCGCCATGAGCGCCGCCGCCAGAATTCGGTTGTCGCTGGAGATGACCGTGTACTGGTGCGGGCGATCGGTCATGAGCCGGCGGATCTCGCGGTAATCCCCGGATGCGGCGTAGCGTCCGGCGATCAGGACCTCGATCTGGCTGGCGAGTTGTTCCACCTCTTCGAGGATGTGCGAGCTGAACAGCACTGTCCGGCCCTCGGCACCCATCCTCCGCAGCAGCTCGATCAGGTGCAGGCGCTGGCGGGGGTCCATCCCGTTGAAGGGTTCGTCCAGCAGCAGCACGGCGGGATCGTGGACGAGCGCGGAGGCCATCTTGACCCGCTGCTTCATGCCCTTGGAATAGTCGCCGATCTTGCGGTGCGCGGCATCTTCCATCGCGACGGTAGCCAGCGCCCGGGAGGCGGCCGCGCCGGCGTCGTCCAGCCCGTGCAGTTCAGCGCTGGCGACAACGAACTGCCTGCCGGTCAGCGAGTCGTAGGTGGCCTCCCGCTCGGGGACGATGCCGATGGTCCGGTACACGTCGTGGTTCTTCCACACCGGCCCGCCGTCCAGGGTGACCGTCCCGGCCGACGGCGGCAGGAACCCGGCGAGCATGTGGATCAGCGTCGACTTGCCGGCACCGTTCGGCCCCAGGAGGCCGGTGATGCCAGGACCGATTGTCATCGTGACGTCGTTGACGGCAACGACGTTTCCGAACCACCGCGAGCAGTTCTCGATCTGCATCGTGGCCATCTAGAGCCTCACCCTCCGGTATCGCGCGGCAAGCGCCGAATAGCACGCTGCGATCACACCGAGCGTCACGACGAGGAACACCGGACCGGCTCCGTCAGGTGGCCCGGCCGGAGTGGACGTCTCAACGCCGAATGCCCAGACCTGAACGCCGTCGACCAGTGTCATCGGCGAGAACAGGCCGATCCATCCCGCGGTGTTCATGTCGCCGACCACTTCGCCGACCCAGCCCTGCAACGCGCTGACGATCGCATAGCTGAGCGTCAACACGGCGATGACTCCTGCGACCCCGAACCCCCGCCGCGCAGTCAACGAGGCGATCATCAACCCGATCCCGGCGAGCACGAGCGCGTACAGACTCGCACCGATAAGGGCCAAGGCGACGTCCCCGGTCTCACGTCCGATAGGGAACTCGGCGAACAGCGACCCCACGTACATGATCAGAATCGGCACCGCCATCAGGATGAGCAGGCCTAACGCCAGCGCCGCGTACTTGACCCGCACATAGTCGACACGGGCGAGGGGGCGAGACATATACAGCGGGAGGGTGTGGAAGCGCAGGTCGAGCGAAACCGTTTGAGTCGCCTGCACCGCTACGAAGATCGCGATCGCGGCCGACAGCACCATCGGGTAGCGCGTGTACGGCAGAACCGGCTCGCTCGCGACCCCCTGGCCGGCAAGGGCGACGTTGACCACGGCGATGATCACAGCCGGTAGCACCATCACTGCGGCCAGCCCGAACGGGATAATCTTCGACTTGCCGGCTCGGCCCAGCCCGTACACACCGCGGAGGCTGTGAACGAACAAGGCGGAACCGATACGACGGCGGTCAAGCCGCCCGCCGTCGTATCCCCGATATCCGATGTCGTGGATGACGCCGGACGGCGACGTGGTCGGTTCAGGCTGCGACATTGGCGACCGGCCCCTCGAAAACCTCGGCGATGTGATGTTTGCGCGGCCCCATCCGGACCAGACCCACTCCGCGATCGGCGACGACATCTCGGACTGCGTCGTACGTGGCCTCGTCGGCCAGGTCGACGACGATCAGGTGACCATCGCGGGCAACGACGAGCCCGGCCTCGGACAATGTGCGCGCAACCTCGTCCACCCCGTCGGTGACCTCGATCGCGAGCTGCTCACTGGCTCGGGTGAACTCGGCGACGGAGGACGAGCGAAGCAGCACCCCGGAGTCGATGATGACGACGTTGTCGCAGATCCGCTCCAGCTCGCCGAGCAGGTGCGAGGTCACCAGCACGGAGATGCCGAACTCGGTGTAGATCCGGCGGACCAGCGTCAACATCTCATCGCGCCCCACCGGGTCGAGCCCGTTCGTCGGCTCGTCCAGGAACACCAGCTCAGGATCGTGAACGAGGGCCTGGGCCAGCTTGACCCGTTGCTTCATCCCCGTCGAATACCCGCCGATCGGGCGATAGCGTTCCTCGTACAGCCCGACGTGCCGCAGCGTGTCGGCAGTGCGCTCGCGCGCGGCGTCCGCCGGAAGTCCCGACATGCGGGCCATGTGGACGACGAACTCCGTCGCGGAGATGTCGCCTGGCAGGCAGTCGTGTTCCGGCATGTAGCCAACGCGGCGGCGCAACTCGATGCCTTGCGTGAAGATGTCGTGGCCGAGCACGCTGCCTTGACCTGACGTCGCGTCGACCAGGCCGAGCAGGATCTTGATCAGCGTGGACTTGCCGGCGCCGTTCGCACCCACCAGACCGGTCACTCCATCGCCGACGGCGACGGTGAGCCGGTCCAGCGCAGTGGCCCCGGGATACCGCTTTGTGAGTTCGTTGACCTCGATGACAGGCACGCGGAGACCGTACGTGTTCGAGCTCCCTGTAGTCACGCACTTCGAGCCGAATCCAGGGAACGGTCAGGGATGTCCCGGAGCCCTGCCTCGCTGAACTATTGCACTGCGACGGCACGTCGTCATGTAGTCGGCCGCTGGCGGGAGCCGTCTGCCGGGAATGCATCCGTTTTGTGGGTTATGCGGCAATGATCTGGTGAGCACCGTGAAGAACTGTCGGACCGATCTTGAATTTCTGCCGGATTTGGGAGACATATCTGGATCCTTGAGAAGATCGTGCCGACATTCTTCACGTTGCGTGCGCAAGCAACCGACTGGACTTGGTATCAGCGGAGCCGCCAGAGGTTCTGTGAGACGTGGAGCGCATCCGGGATGGCAGCGTCCTGACGATCTCGAGCCGGGCCGACCTCGAGCGTGCGGTCTCGTCCGCTACCTGGCTTACCAGGCCACGGGTCACGGCGGTCCATGTCGCGCTCGATGGAGTCGGTCAAGCCAGCTCAGCAGCACTCGGCGCGCGGATCGGCAAGCTGTTCAACGACTGCGGGTGCGCGTGGGGGGAGATCACTCTCGCCGCCGCGCTTGTCGTTCTCCTTCTGGGCCCGGGTTTGGTCGGTTGGCCGGCGGGCCTGAACTGGGGCGGCGTGGTCGTGATCTGTGCGGTCGCAGCCGCGGCGGGAAAGCTGTTCGGCCTGGCGTGGAGCCGGCGGCGGGTGCGCCAACTGTTGCGGCAGCTCGCCGCGACATCCACACCTACCTGAGGGGGTGCAGCATGGCTGCGGAGGTATGCCGCGACATCACGGAGTGGATCGAAGAAGAAGTCTCCAAGCCGGTCGAGGAATGGGAAGAACGGCAGGAGAAGCGCTGCAAGGAGAAGAAGTGCAACTGGTGGACCCTGTGTCTGAACAAGCTGGTCTGCTGGTTCGTCACCTACCTGGTGAAGGTGGTTCGGTGGGTGGTCGTGACGGTGGGCAAGTGGGTCACCCGCACGGTCTGTACCTTGGTCAGCGTCGTCGTCGATCTTGTCGTCGCCGTCGTCACCGGCCTGATCGATATCGTCGTCGGGATCGCGACTTGGGACTGGGCCCGAGTATGGGACGGGTTCGTCGAGATCGTGAGCGGCGCGATAGTCGCGGTGCTCGGAGCGGGCCGGGTCCTGGTGCTTCTCGATACGATCGACTTCATCCGCGAGGAGTGGGCCAAGGGCCAGCTGCGCGACCATGTCCGCGGCCTGCTCGAGCGCAGGTTCGCGCGCGACCCCGAGGCGCTGGCAGCGGCCCTCGACGCCATCGGCGTCAATCATGGAGCTTTCGGTCTGCGAATCAGGGGCACGGCCACCAGGACGTACGTCCGCTCGGACCGAGTCAGCGACGACGTCGACAGCGTTCCAGACTTGATCAGGTGGCACGAGGCCGGCGACCGCGGCATCGACATCCGCAAACTGGCCGGCTACGACTACGACAGCTTCTGGCGTCGCGGCCGTCCGGAAGTGGTCGGCGCGAACGAAGACCAGGTCGACGAGTACATCCGTAACCGTGGCGGTCGGAGCTTCCGGATCTATCCGATGAGCGAGTCGTTGCTGAAGGCCAAGGCGTCGGTCGTGGCCGAGCGAGCACGCGACCTGGGCCTGCTGTACGAGTTCGATCTCCAGGAGGCCGAGGTCACCGCGTCGCAATACGTCATGCTCACCGGATCGACGGCCGCTCAAGACGACTTCAACGTCGACGTACTCGCACGCCATGACGAGACCGTCGACGCCGCGGCGGCGCGCAAGGAACTGTCGAATCCGCACGGAGGTGCAGTCTTCGGATACACCAGTGCCCACATCGGGTACAGCGCACACCTCGACGACGCGACCGGCGTCGACGGAAGCCCGTTCCCAGGCAGTTACACCTCGGGGGTGTCCTTCACGGACCGGGTTCCTGACGTGGTCTTCAAGTACGTGTTCGCCCATGAGCTCGGCCATTACTTCGGGCTGGTCCACGTCGACGGTGCGCACCGGATCATGTACACCTCAAGCGAGACCGAGGACAAATCGGTGTTCACCTGGTGGACGGTCCCGGAACTGCTGTTCCTGGAGCAGCAGCCGCGGTTCGTCCTCGACGAGGCGAAGCGCGCATGGGACTACATCGTCGCCGGCTTTCCGACGGAGGCTCTCACCACCCGGGCGCACTGAGGGGTCGGGATCATTGAGCGCCACCGGTTAGTGATCTTGAGACAATCCACATCGTCGTACGCTGTGGATTGTCTCAAGATCACTGATGGGCGCAGGCCTACTTCTTGCCCCTCTTGTTCAGCTCATTGCGCAGCTCGTCCTTCTCCATGCTCTGCGCACCGCTGATGCCCAGGTTCCGGGCCTGCTGGAGCAGTTCCTCCTTGGTGGCCTCGCCCGGCATCTCCCCCAGGTGTTCAGCGCGTGATTGCGCGAACAACTCCCCCAGTTCCTCGCGCTGACGCTGTTGGAGTTGGTCTCGCATCGCCGGGAGGACGGAGCTTTCCTCCTCCTCGACATGTTCGTTGACCGCATCGACTAGTTCCTGCAGCAGCGTGTCGAACTGCGTGCTGTCAACGTCGGTCGAGTTGAGGCGCTCGAGCAGTTGCTCGACGACGATGTGCTCCTCCTGGCTATGCTCGACATCGCCGTTTCCGATCTCCTGCTGGGCGACAGGGTAGACCTCTGCTTCCTCCGCCCGGCTGTGTGCGATCAGTAACGAGGCCAGCACCGGGAGCGTGTTGAGCCGCTGATCCGGTTGGGTTCTGAGGACTTCGAAGAGGCGCTCGACCTCTCGGTGATCTTCCATGATCAAGTCGACAACGTCCGGCATCCTGACCTCCTAGGTATCACTGGGCCGCCATAGCCTGGCCCGCATACCCGGGTCAGCAGTCGGCAAACCGTCAACCGCGCCACGGTCATCAGTTGGCAGATGCCGGCAAGCCGCCCGGCCGACTCACATGATCAGAGCCCGGACCTCGGCAGCAGACGCCTGGTCGAGCGCACGCCGGGCCAGATCCCGAGATGCCGGCATCGACAGTCCCCGCACGATCTGCTTGACGACCGGCACCGAGTAGGGCACCACGCTCAACTCTTCGACTCCGAGACCGAGCAGCAGCGGCACGACAGCCGGATCGGCCGCCGCCTCTCCGCACACGGCAACACGCACGCCGGAATCGGCCGCCGCCCGGCACACCGCATCGATGAGCCGCAGCACACCCGGATCCAGCGGATCGGCTGTGGCAGCGACGGCCTCGTTGCCGCGCTCGGCCGCGAGCGCATACTGCGTCAGGTCGTTCGTACCGATGCTGACGAAATCGACGTGGGGGACGAAGGCCGCCGCCTTCAGCGCCGCGGCGGGTACCTCGATCATCATCCCGACTTCGAGCCCGTCCGGCCACGGTCGCGCGACCTCGGCCAGTAGCCGACGAGCCGCGAGTATCTCGTCAACGTGGCTGACCATCGGGAACATCACGCTCACCGGATGGTCGGCGGCCACCCGGCTGATCGCTGCCAACTGGTCTCGCAGCAGATCGGGCGTGGTCAGCGCCAGCCGCAGGCCACGCAGGCCGAGAAAGGGGTTCGCCTCGACCGGCTGGTCAATGTACGGCAGCGGCTTGTCGCCACCGACATCGAGGGTGCGGATGACCGTCCGCCGGCCGGCCAGTGCCTCGGAGACCGAACGGTACGCGGCCTCCTGCTCGTCGATCGACGGCGCAGCGTCCCTGTCGAGGAACAAGAACTCGGTGCGCACGAGGCCGGCCAGGTCCGCACCGTGCGCTGCCGCCGTCGTCGCGTCGTCGACGCTCCCGACGTTGGCCGCCACGTGAATCTCGGTTCCGTCGCTTGTCACGGCCGGAAGCGCCGCGGCAACCTTGGCCTCGTCCAGCAGTCGATCCCGCTCGGCCGCCTGCGCCTTCAATTGGACGAGCGCCTCAGCGTCGGGGTCGACCACCAGGCGGCCGGTTTCGCCGTCCAGCGCCACCATCGTCCCGTCGGCGATGCCAAGAACGTCCGGCCCGGCGGCGACCACGGCCGGAATGCCGCGCGACCGGGCCAGGATTGCGCTGTGCGCGGTGGGGCTTCCGTAGGCGAGCACGATCCCGGCAACCGTCTCGCGGTCCAGAGCGGCCGCCTGCGCCGGGGTCAGGTCGGCAGCGACAAGGACTCCGGCCTGTGCCGTGAACTCCGACGACCGGCCCAACAATGCGAGGACGACCTGGTCGTGCAATGCGCGGACGTCCGCCGCTCGCGCCCGCTGGTACTCATCCGGGAGCGCCTCCAATTCCGCGGCAATCCCCTGCATGGCGGCCGACCAAGCAGCAGGCGCGGATGCCCCTGCTTCGATGCGGTGCCGGACATCCTCGAGCAATTCGGTGTCGTCGAGCAGCATGAGGTGCGCATCGAACACACCGGCCTCCCCCTCGCCGAGTTCACGAGCGGTACGGGCACGGGTCTGAACTGTCTCACGCCGTACCACGGCCACGGCACTTCGCACCCGGCGCCACTCGGCCGCCTGATCACCAAGGGACGGTGCGGCCGCCGCCTTGGTTTCGAGCATTCCGGCCGGATCTCCTGGCCGCCATGCGGGACCGATTCCGATTCCTGGGGACGCCGGATAGGGGCCGGCCGCCGGCCCCGGCGACGGCGCGATGGCACCGGCGGCTCCGTCAGCCTCGTCGAACTGCCGGGCCGCCAGGGCCAGGATGTGATCGACGGCTTCCCTGGCCTGGCTGCCGGTGGCTCCGACCTCGATCTCGTGGCCGGCGAGCGCGCCGAGCGTCGCCACCCGGCTGAGGCTCGACCCGGGCACCCATGCCGATCCGGTTGTCAGGTTGCGCAACCGCACGCGGGCATCCAGCGTCCGCACCTCGGCAACGAGCCGTGCCGCAGGACGGGCATGCAGGCCGTGCGCGTTGGCGACGACGAAGCTCGCCCGCACAGCGGGCTCGTCGCCGGACCGAACGTCGGGGGACGACGTGTCCGGTTCGCCGGGCGCATGCAGGTGCGCCTGCTTGCCGGCCAGCGCGGCGACGGCTTCGGACTCCACCTCGGCCAGCGACGCCCCACCGGCGGCGGCCACCGTGGCGGCGACCAGACCCTCGACCAATGGCGCGGGACACAGCCGCACTCGGGCCGCCAGCTCTGTGTCCAGCAGGTCCAGGGCAAGCTCGGCCGACAGGACCGCGCTACCCAGATCCATCAGCACCAGCACTCCGTCCGGGCTGTCCACGCGCTCGATAGCGGCCTGCACCTGCACCGCGTCTGTTCCGAACGTGGTCTCGTCCAGGCCCGCAGCAACGGCGATCGACACCTCGCGCCCGTGCAGCATCTCCTGAGCTATGCCCACCGCGGCCCGGGCGAGGGCATGGCTGTGCGACACGACGACGATTCCGACCATGATCCAGCCCGACCTCAGCCGAGCGCTGCCGCAGCGGCCCGGATCAGCAGCGCAGCGCTGGTCGCACCCGGGTCCTGGTGGCCGACGCTGCGTTCACCCAGGTAGGACGCTCGGCCTTTGCGGGCGAGTATCGGCGTCGTGGCATCCCTGCCGACATCGGCCGCTGAGGACGCGACGGTCAGGCCGGCACTCAGCCCGGCACCGCTGGTCAACGCATCGTCCAGCGCGTCGATCGCCGGGGCCAGCGCGTCGTACATTGTCTTGTCACCAGGCTCGGCCTTGCCGCGAGCGACGATTCCCTCCAGCCCGGCCCGCAGGGCCTTGGCGAATCCCTCCGGATCGAGCGAATCGACGTCGCCGCACGCCGTCCCCATCCGGAGGAAGAACGTGCCGTACAGCGGCCCGCTAGCACCGCCGACCGAGCTGACCAGTGTCATACCGATCTTCTTGAACAGCGCCGCGGCGCTGGACAGGGCGTCGTCACCGTCCAGCGCCGCGAGTACTGCCGTCATCCCGCGATCCATGTTGATGCCATGGTCTGCGTCGCCTATCGCCGCGTCCAGCGCGGTCAGTCGCTCTTTGTTCTCGGCGACGAGCGTGGCGAAGCCCTGGACCCAGGCCCGCAGGCCGGCCAGTGGGACGGCATCGATCATGGTCAGACTCCCCATCGCAGCGCCGGTGTGTTCACCGGAGCATCCCATAGGGCGACCAGGTCGTCGGTCGCCTTCACCAGGGTGACCGAGCACCCGGCCATCTCCAGCGACGTGATGTACGACCCGACGAGCGAGCGGGCGATCTGGACCCCGTGGCCACCGAGGATGCGTGCGACCTCGTTGTACATCAGGTACAGCTCGATGAGCGGCGTGCCGCCCATCCCGTTTACGAACGCGATCACGCCGTCACCGGTCGAGAACGGTAGGTCGGCCACGATCGGCTCGACCAGCATCTCCGCGATCTCGTTGGCCGGGGCGACGGGCACCCGCCGGCGTCCCGGCTCGCCGTGGATGCCGATGCCGATCTCCATCTCGTCCTCGCCGAGCTCGAACGTCGGCTTTCCCGCGGCCGGGACGGTGCACGAGGTCAGCGCCATCCCCATGCTGCGTCCGCTCGCGTTGACGACCTTGGCGACATCGGCCACCTCGGTCAGGGGCCTGCCCTGCTCGGCAGCCGCACCGGCGATCTTCTCCAGGATCACCGTGACGCCGACTCCCCTGCGGCCGGCGGTGTACAGGCTGTCCTGGACGGCGACGTCGTCGTCGGTGACGACCGAGACGACGTCGACACCGGTCTCGGCGGCGGCCAGCTCAGCGGCCATCTCGAAGTTCATGACATCGCCGGTGTAGTTCTTCACGATGTGCAGCACGCCGGCTCCGCTGTCGACGGCCTTGGTGGCCGCGAGCATCTGGTCCGGCACCGGCGAGGTGAACACCTCACCGGCGCAGGCGGCGTCGAGCATCCCTGGGCCGACGAATCCACCGTGCAGCGGCTCGTGACCGGAGCCGCCGCCGGAGATCAGACCGACCTTGCCGGTCACCGGCGCGTCGCCGCGAAGGATCACCTTGTGCTCGTGATCTACCCGGAGCTGTGGGTGGGCGGCGCCGATACCGAGCAGCGCCTCGCTGACGACGTCGGCCGGGTCGTTGATGAGCTTCTTCATGGGTCTCTCCAATGATCAGGCCGACGCGGACTCGGATTCGGGGTTTGCTGCCGGTACGGCGGGGATGCGCTCCGGTATCTCGCGCACCTTGGTGATCGCCAGGTGTACCGCCGCGGCTGCGATGCCAGCGGCGAACTCGGCCGCGAGGTAGACCGGCGCCTGGCCCCACTCGACCTCCCCACCCCATACCTGCTGGATGAACATCGGCCCGAGGGTGCGGGCCGGATTGATCGATGCGCCCGTTGCCGGCGCGACCGGGATGATGGCCGCGAACACGACCAGGCCGATGGCAACACCGGCGAAACCGGGCGCGGCGTTGCGGTGGATCACCAGCAGGACGGTCAGCACCAGAATGAAGGTACCCACGAACTCGGCGATAAACGCTTGACCCGCGCCGACGCCATCGCCGTAGGCGGCGACGCCGAGCCCGAGGTCACTCGCCCGTTCGCCCAGTACGCCGATGATTGCAAGCGCACCGATGGCGGCACCGACCAGCTGCGCCGCGATGTACTCCGGCACCTTGCGCCACGGGAACTGGCCGCTCGCCGCGAGCGCAACGGTCACGGCCGGATTGATGTGGTTGCCCGACACGTGGCCGAAGGCGTAGACAGTGGCCACAACGATCGTGCCGAAGGCGAACGAGATGATGCCCAAGTCAGCCATCGTGAACGGGCTGTCACCGTTGACGATAAGCGTGGCCGGCACCGAACCGACGCCGACGAACACCAGGAACGCCGTGCCGAGCACCTCTGCCGCAAGCTTCTGCGGCGTCCGTAGTCCTTCCATTCCGGACCTCCGATGGTCCCTCGTTGCCGAATATGATTCGGCATTGTCGAATGATGCTCGCACATTACGACTATGTTTCACTTGTGGCAAGAGGTCGGCCTAGATGAATTGCGAGGAGTCAGGTGATCCAGTCGGTCGATCGCGCGATCCGCATCCTCACTGCGCTTCAGGGTGCTCGCCGGATGAGCCTGTCCGAGCTGGCCGGCCGCCTCGACCTGCCGCCGCCCACCGTGCACGGGATCGTCCGCACGCTGGTCGCACACGGGATGGTGAGCCAGGACCCGAGCTCGGGGCACTACCAGCTCGGCCCGGCCGTGCTACGGCTCGGCAACGTCTACCTGGACACCCTCGAAATTCGATCGCGCTCGGTGACCTGGGCCGAGGAGCTGAGCCGCCGGACGGGGTTCGCGGTTCGGGTCGGTGTGCTGCTCGCCGACGAGGTAGTGATCATCCACCATGAGCCCCGGCCGGACGGCAGCCGACAGATGCCGGAGGTGGGCATCGTCATTCCCGCCCACGCGAGCGCTCTGGGCAAGGCCATGCTGGCCTTCCTGCCCGGCGAAGCCGGCTCGCTCGTGGACGGGCCGCCGCTGCGAAGCATGACCGGTGAGACCGTCACCGATCCATCAGAGTTGCGCAAGCAACTCGACGACGCCCGCGCCACCGGCCTGGCGTACGAGTGCGACGAGGCCGTGCTCGGAGAGTCGTGCGTGGCAGGCGCTGTGTTCGATGCAACCGGGCTGGCTGTGGGCGCGGTAGCGGTTGTCGTCCCCACCAACGAATGGCCGGCAAGCGACTCCGCGATCGAGGCGGTCCGCTCCGCGGCGCGCACCATCTCCCGTGGGCTAGGCGCTGTCCAGTGGCCGGTGACTCCGACCACATGAGCCGCAGGAGCCGCCCGGATGGCGGGCGCTAAGTCTCGATCGGGTCTCGATCACTCATAGCGAACGTCACATTAGCGGCTTTTGCCTTTTCTGCCGCGTTGATGACAAGGTAGCCTCGGCAACTGCCAGGACACGGGCGGGGTCGCCCGGTTGTCCCCCTGTGGCTCGACAGCGATCGAGCCGTGGGACTTGTGCTGCATCGAGGTCTTGATGCGGTGCGCGGAAGTACCCGAGCGCGCAACGGTGCGCGCGATCGGTGTGCGTTCGCAGCCCCGCCTGTCCGTAACGCCGTCGCAGACATGCCGCGTTCTCGTTGAATCGCTGGACGCCGGTATGTCGCGCGGCTGGACCAACGAGAGGTGACAGTGGCCGCGGTACGCGCGGAAGGACTGTACAAGGTATTCGGCCGGCGAGCCGATGAGGCGATCCGAAAACTCAAGGCGGGCGCTACTCGCGACGAGGTCGAGCGGCAGTTGGGCGTCACCGCTGCTGTGATCGATGCCACGTTCGACGTCGAGCCGGGAGAGACGTTCGTCGTCATGGGCCTGTCCGGGTCGGGCAAGTCGACGCTGCTTCGGATGCTGAACGGCCTGTTGTCCGCCTCGGCAGGCCACGTGTTCGTTGGGGGCGACGACATCGCGACGCTGTCGCCGGCGGAAATCCGCAGAGTGCGGCGGGAGCACATGAGCATGGTGTTCCAGCATTTCGCCCTGCTTCCGCACCGAACTGTGCTTCAGAACGCGGCGTACGCGCTGGACGTCCAGGGAGTTGGCAAGCAGGAGCGGGACGAGCGGGCCGCACAGGCCCTCCGGCTCGTCGGCCTGGCCGGCCGCGAGGACAGCTACCCCAGCCAGCTCTCGGGCGGCATGAAGCAGCGTGTCGGGCTGGCCCGGGCACTCGCGTCCGGCAGTGAGATCCTGCTGATGGATGAGGCTTTCTCCGCACTCGACCCGCTGATCCGGCGCGAGATGCAGGATCAACTACTCAAGCTCCAGAGCACCCTCAACAAGACGATAATCTTCATTACCCACGATCTGAACGAAGCGATGCGCCTCGGCGACCGGATCGCGATGATGCGGGACGGCCGGATCGTCCAGATAGGTACCGCTGAGGACATACTGCAGGACCCGGCCAACGATTATGTGGCCCAGTTCGTCGCCGACGTCGACCGGACCCGGGTCCTGACCGCGTCGAGCGTCATGGAGCCGGCCAGGACCGTACTCAGCGCGACCGCCGGACCACGCGCCGCGTTGCGCACGCTCCGCGAGAATCAGGCAAGCGCGGTCTACGTGGTCACCAAGGACGGCAAGCTGATCGGCATCGTAAAGGATGACGATGTCGTCGCGGCGGTCAACCGAAAGGACTCGACGATCGCCGACATCGTCATCAGCGATGTGCCGACGGTCGACCAAGATGCGTTGCTCGCCGACCTGTTCGCGCCGTCGGCGGAATCGCCGCTGCCGCTGGCCGTGGTCGACCAGACGAACGTGCTGAAAGGTGTCGTGCCGAGAGTGACGCTGCTGGCCGCTATGGCGAGCATGACAACGACGGGTGGCCCGGCCGCGGGCGACGTGGCAGACGGTCCGACGACCAAAGCACCCGTTGACCGGGCCGGTGACCTGCAGGAGCAGGCCGCGGCGGCGCACACGACGGCCGGGTTGCACCATGAGCCGGGAGCCGACGGGGTGAGAAGCGATGGATGACTGGAAGAACTGGTTCGACTGGGTCGATCTCGGCGCGTGGTTCGAGGACGCATTCGACTGGATCAGATCGACCTTCAGCTGGCTGTGGCGGTTCATCGGCACCGTGCTCGAAGGCGCCTATGACGGTGTCGAAGGAGCGCTGAACTACCCGCCTTCGATCGTGATCATCGGGCTGCTCGCCGTGTTGGCATGGCTGGCCAAGGGTTCGCGGCTCGCGCTGTTCTCTGCGGTGGGCCTGCTGCTCGTCGACCTGATGGCGCAGTGGGACAACGCGATGAAGACCCTGGCGCTCGTCGCCGTCGCCGTTGCCGCGGCCGTGCTGATGGCGATACCCATCGGTATTGCCGCGGCGAGGTCCAGCATCGTCAGCGCGACAGTGCGGCCGGTGCTCGACTTGATGCAGACCATGCCGGCCCTGGTGTATCTGATCCCTGCGGTGCTGATGTTCCGGGTCGGCGTGGTCCCGGGCATCGTGGCCACGATCATCTTCGCCATGCCGCCCGGCATCCGGCTCACCGAGCTCGGAATCAGGCAGGTGGACCAGGAGGTCGTCGAGGCGGGGCACGCCTTTGGCAGCCCGCCCAACCGGATCCTCCGCCAGATCCAGCTCCCGCTGGCGCTGCCGTCGATCATGGCTGGAGTCAACCAGGTCATCATGCTGGCGCTGTCGATGACGGTTCTGGCCGGCTTCGTCGGCGGCCCGGGCTTGGGCCAGCAGGTGCTACGCGCTTTGTCCCGGTTCGACATCGGCCTGGGATTCGAAGCGGGCCTGTCCGTGGTGATCCTCGCGATCTACCTGGACCGGGTCACGGCCGCCCTGGGGGCGCGCTCGAGCGTCAACGTCATGGCGCTGGCCTGACACGGGGCGCCGACATTTGGTGAAAGAGAAGAGAGGGAAGAGAGAGATGAAGGTGAGAAACCGCACTAGGCCGGCTGGGCTGCTCGCAGGTATCGCGAGTGTTGCCCTGATCCTGGCGGCATGTGGAGATGACAACGGCGACGATGCGTCGACGGACACCACGACCGAAGACTCGGGCGACAGCGCGGGCCTGCTCGACGGCCAGGAGATCAGCGTTGCGATCTTCGAAGGCTGGGACGAAGGCATCGTCGCCTCGTACCTGATGGGGCACGTGTTCGAGTCCGAGGGCGCGTCGGTGACGTACGACTTCGCCGACGTGCCGGTCGTGTACACCGGTGTGGCGGAGGGGCAGTTCGACATCTCGTTCGACGCCTGGCTGCCGTCGACGCACGAGGACTACTGGGCCGAGCACGGCGACTCGATGGAGGATCTCGTCGTTTGGTACGACGACGCGCCGCTCACCATCGCCGTGAACGAAGACGCTCCGATCGAGTCTCTGGCCGAGCTGCCCGACAACGCCGACGCGTTCGGCAGCCGCGTGGTCGGAATCGAGCCCGGTTCCGGCCTGAACCGGATCACCCGCGACGTGGTGTTCCCCACCTACGGTCTCGAGGAGGCCGGCTTCGAGTTCGTCGAGTCGTCGACGGCGGGCATGCTGGGCGACCTGCAGGCCGCCATCGACGCGGGCGAGGACGTCGTCGTCACCCTCTGGCGCCCCCATTGGGCATACGCGGCGTTCCCGATCCGCGACCTCGAGGACCCCGAGGGCGCTCTCGGCGACCCGGAGGAGATTCACGCCTTCGGTCGTGACGGCTTCACCGAGGACTTCCCGGAGGCTGCGGATCTGGTGAGCAACTTCCGGCTTACGCCAGAGGAGCTCATCGGCATCGAAGACATCATGGTCGTCCAGAACGAGGCATCGAACGACGACGAGTACGCCGCGTCGATCGAGGAATGGCTGGACGCGAATCCGGACTGGATCGACCGGCTGAAGGCCGGCGAACTCTGACCGGCTGAACCAGCGCCAGGTCGCGCTGCACCGCCGGTCGGCGGTCTCAAGGCATGACGTTCAGGACCGGCGGGACGAAGTAATGAGGATGGGACGTTGCTCATCATTGGGGCAACGTCCCGTCCTCATTTCGCCTGAGCGGACATCACATTAAGGTCACTTGCCGAGGGAAATCGCTCCTTGCTGATCCAACCGTCGCCGTACCCCGGAATTTGCCTTGATCACCGGCGGTTTGATCAGCAAGGAGCGATTTCCCTCTCAAGGTAAAGAGCACGGAGGTCACATGAAGATCGGCTTCGGGGTACCCAACCCGGTGCCCGGCGTCCCCGGGCATACCCTGCTCCACCTCGCCCGGCGAGCCGAGGAGCGCGACTTCTCCGGTCTGGCCACCATTGATCGCATCGCGTACCCGAGCTACGACTCACTCGCCACTCTGGCCGCGGCAGCCGGTGCGACAAGTCGCATCGAATTGATCACCAACATCTTGCTCGCGCCGCTCTACCCGACGCCTCACCTGGCCAGGACGGCCGCGAGCATCGACCAGCTCTCCGGCGGCCGCTTCACGCTCGGCATGGCGCCAGGGGGGCGGCCGGACGACTTCGAACTCACCGGCAGCGAGTTCGGTCAGCGCGGCAAGGCGTTCGACGGCCAGCTCGAAGCGCTGCACAAGGTGTGGCGAGGTGAATGGCCCCTCGAGGGTCCATCCGGGCCGCCCGTGGGCCCGACCCCAGTCCACCACCACGTCCCTGTCCTTATCGGTGGCACGAGCGAGGCCGCATTGCGCCGGGTGATCAAGTGGGGTGCGGGTTGGACGGCCGGCGGCGGTGGACCGCAGATGGCCGCCGAGTTCGCCGGGCGGGTCCGGACGGCGTGGGCAGATGCCGGCCGCGAGGGCGAGCCGCGCATAGCCGCGCTCGCGTACTTCTCACTTGGCGACGAGCTCGCCGAGGAGTCCCGCGGGTACCTGCTCGACTACTACGGGTTTCTCGGATCGTGGGGCGAACGTGTCGCCGATTCAGCCTTGCGCACTCCACAGGCGATCCGCGACGCCATCACGGCGTTCACCGAAGTCGGCTGCACGGAGCTCTACCTCGTTTCCACCACGTCCGCACCTGACCAAGCCGACCGGCTGGCCGACGTCGTGTTCTAGCTACGTCAGCCGGCGAGCGCCCCGGCGAAAATCTGCCACGCCAGCGCGGACTTGGCCACCAGGCTCAGCGTGATGTACGCCCGCTCGCCGACCAGGTAGTCGCGCCACCGGCCGACCGGTTTGTACTGCAACCACTGGTTGACCGCGAATATGTTGAAGAACACGAACAGCGACACGATGATCCCGTACACGAACCCGGGCGGCTCGGCTCCAGTGGTCGAACCTGGTGCGATCACATAAATGACGATGGCCACCCACGGGACGATCCCGGCGAAGCAACCGAAGATGAACGGCAGCCACCCACCGTCTCCTGGCTGTTGGTACTTCTCTTGCAGCCAACCGAAAAAGATCATCGAAGCGTTCACGCCGAAGAGAGCTATCAGGGCTGCGACGTCGGAGATACCCGTCAGCTGGGCGATGAGCACGATCATGAGCGACGCCGACAGCGAGTACTCCACCCAGCGGAAGTAGTTGCGGTTGTCCAGCAGGCCGGCTCGGTATCGGCCGAAGAACCAGGGCGACGCGACGACGAGGTGGAACACCGCGGACAGCAACAGGAACAAGGCGACCGCGATCCCGGTTCGGATCTCGAACAAGGTGACCAGATCCTCAGGCGGCGTTCCCGGTGGCCCGGCCAGGTAGTTGCCGGTGACCGGCAACGCGAAGTCGTTCGCGAGCACGAGCACCAAAGCGGCCTGGACAATGTGGAAGGCCGCGGCGATCAGGTTGTAGCCGCGCAGTCGGGATATCTTCCGATCAAGGTCCGAACGTTTGTGGGGCGTATTGGCAATGTGCACGGATTCAGACATCGTGACCCCCTTTATGCCTGAGACGAGCGTAACGCTCATGGACAGGACGAGAGGTCGAATCCGGCGCCATCACGTGCGGCGTTGGCGATGCGTCGGCCGCCGGCAGGCGGGACACCGCGCAGGGCCTGTGGGGCCGAAGGGGCTAGCCGGTCAGGTAACGCTGGATCGTCGGGCCGACCCGCTCGACCAGCGAATCTCGATCCATCGCAACGACGGGCGGCAGCCGCAGGATGTGTCGAGTGAGAGCCAAGCCGAGAAGCTGGCTCGCGACGAGCCCGGCACGCTCGGCGACTTCATCCGGCCCGGCGACCTCATCCGACCCGCCGCCGATCGCCGCCAGCACCGGCGTGAGTTGGCTGGCGAAGGTGTGTCTCATGCGCTCACGGGCGACGTCGTCGGTGGCGGCGGAGCGCAGCAGCATCAGCAGCGAGTCGTCACCCGGATCGCCTTCCCAGCGGTCAAGGAAGTGGGCGACGAGTACCTTCCCGAGCCGCCGTCGCGGAACGCTCGACAGGTCGGGTAGGCGCAAGTCGGGATCGACCGCGGCGGCGAACAGTCGTGCCTTGGAGCCGAAGTAGCGCATCACCATCGCCGGGTCGATCCGAGCGTCGGCCGCGATAGCCCGAATCGTCGCCCTGTCGTAGCCGTCACTGGCAAATCGGACCCGGGCGGCCAGCAGGATCGCCCTGCGGGTGGCATCGGACCGCCGCGGCCGTCCGTCTATGTCCGCCATGCCAACGATTGTAGGCCAACACTCGTTGACTTCAGCGTCCAGCTCGCCGTAGAGTCATGTCAACAATTGTTGGCCAACAGTTGTTGGCGCTACGCGGAGGCGCGAATGGCAGCTCGGTCATACGACGTCATCGTCGTTGGATCCCGGGCCGCCGGTGCGGCGACCGCGATGCTGCTCGCCCGCGCCGGGCTCAGGGTGCTCGCCGTGGACCGGGCACGGTTCCCGAGCGACACCTTGTCCACGCACGCGATCCAGCTAACCGGCGTGTCCCGGCTAAAGCGGTGGGGACTGCTCGACCGGCTCGCCGCCGCCGGCACGCCGGCAGCCCGTGAAGTCCGGTTCGACCTCGAGTACGCGGTGTTGCAGGGCCGGTTTCCCGAATTCGACGGCGTTGACGGGCTGCACTGCCCACGGCGCACCGTCCTGGACGCGCTGTTGGTCGACGCGGCACGAGAGGCCGGCGCCGAAGTCCGGGAGAACATCACGGTCGAGGAGCTCACCTGGGACGGAAAGCGGGTGTCCGGCATTCGGGCCCGCGAGCGATCCGGTCCGTCCTTCGGTGAGCAGGCCCGGCTCGTGATAGGTGCAGACGGCAAGCACTCGTTCGTTGCGAACGCCGTCGGCGCTCCCGTTTATCGACGAGTGCAGCCCTCGAGCTTTGCGAGCTACACCTATTGGTCCGGCGCCGACATCTCGGCCGAGATCTACCAGCGGCCCGGCCATGCGGTGGTGGCGGCGTTCCCGACCAACCATGACCTCGCGGTCATCTTCGTATCCGCACCGCTCGCCGAGTTCGCTCGCTTCCGGACCGACGTGGAGGGCCACTACCTGAAGATCCTCGACCGCTGCGGTGATCTCGCTGCCCGGGTACGCGCCGGTCAGCGTGCTGAGCGGTTTCGCACGACGCCCGATCTCCCGCACCACTTCCGCGTCCCGCACGGCCCCGGATGGGCGCTCGTCGGCGACGCCGGGCTGGTTCTGGACCCGGTCAGCGCGCAAGGCATCAGCCAGGCTTTCCGTGATGCCGAACTGCTCACCGAAGCCGTGACCGCCGCACGGGAACGGGGCAAGCCGCTCGATGCCCTGCTCGCGCAATACCACCGGCGACGCGACGCCGCCGCGCGGCCGCTGTTCGACTTCACGACCCGGCTCGCCGAGTTCGCCCCGCCCAGCCCTCGGCAGCAGTTGCTGATGTCGGCGATCGCCGAGCGACCCTCGCAAGTCCAGAAGTTCCTCGGAGTGTTCACCGGAGCGATACCGCAGGAACAACTGTTCTCCCTCCGATCGGCGATCCGACTGTTGGGCGCCCGCAGGCTGGTCCGCGCGGCTGTCACCGGCCGCGCACCGGTTCGGGCTCCCTGACGACCTCTTCGCGCTCGAGGGGAATCTGTGGCGTCAGGCGGTCCAGCCAGCGGGGCAGCCAGAAGGCACGCGTTCCGAGCAGGCGCATCACTGCCGGCACCATCAGGCAGCGGATCACGACAGCGTCCAGGAAGACCGCAACGGCCAGCCCGAGGCCGAACTGCTGGAGCATGCGGTCCGGGCTGAGCACGAAGGCGCCGAAGACAACGATCATGATGGCGGCCGCGGCAGTGATCACACCGCCCGTCGTGGCCAACCCCTCTCGCACCGCGCGCACCGGATTACCGGACCGACGCCACTCCTCGTGCATTCGAGAGACCAGGAAGACCTCGTAGTCCATGGACAGGCCGAACACGATCGCGAAGATCATCACCGGCACGAACGCCTCGACCGGGCCTGGCGGCACGCCGAACATTCCCTCACCGAAGACCATCGTGACGACACCTAGTGAGGCGCCGATGCTCAACACGTTGAAGATGGCGGCCTTCACCGGTATCCACACCGACCGGAACACGGCCATGAGCAGCAGCGCCGACAACCCGATGACCACAGAGATGAACAGCGGCAGCCGGTCGCTCACCGAGTCGGCGAAATCCTCGGCCGCGGCGGTCGAGCCGCCTACCAGGTACGTCGCACCGGTCCGCTCGGCGAGCTCTGGCAGTGTCTCACTCCGGAGATCGTCGACCAGATCACTGGTGGCCTCGTC
This sequence comes from Jiangellaceae bacterium, assembly GCA_036373915.1. GTDB lineage: Bacteria > Actinomycetota > Actinomycetes > Jiangellales > Jiangellaceae > JASLBX01. Next base: position 43,169 of record DASUUU010000091.1, read on the forward strand.
CTGAGGTGCGCTGTCTGGGAAGACGAGCGCCGTCGCGAGATCCGTGTCGGGCAGCGGCTGCCACGGGGTCACCCCGGCTACGCCAGGCACGGCAGCCAGTGCCTCCGCCGCCTCGGTACCGTCCTGCTCCTCCCCGCCCTGCGCCAGCACGATCAGCGGGCCGTTGAC
>DASUUU010000092.1:0-16653 GCA_036373915.1 Jiangellaceae bacterium
CTGCACGCGTCGCTGATCGTGGTCTTTGTCGTGCTGTCGCTGCTGTCCGGCCGGTTGATCCAGCTACAGGGACTCGATGCGTCGAGTTACGCCGCCGAGGCGCGCAGCAGCCGCATGCAGGTCGTCCCCGTGCCAGCGCTGCGCGGGACGATCTTGGACCGCAACGGCGAACCTCTGGCCCAGTCGGTGGAGGCATACGACGTCGTCGTCGACCAGAAGCTGATCGCCGAAGAGGGCAACGTGGCCGCGTACGCCCTGCAACTCGAGGAGCTCCTGGGCGAGCCCGCCAGGGACATCCAGGACAAGCTGACCGGCGACCGGCGATTTCGCGTATTGGCCCGCAAGGTGAACCCGGAGACCTGGCGAGCCATCAGCGAACTCCGGCTCACCGGCGTCTACAGCGAGCCGACCGCGGAGCGGGTGTACCCGGCGGGATCGGTGGCGGGCAACATCGTCGGCTTCGTCGGCGCTGAGGGTACGGGGCTGGCCGGGCTCGAGCTCTCGCGGGACGACCATCTCGCCGGAGAGGACGGCCAACTCGCCTATCAGATGGCGCGCGGCGGCGCACGAATCCCGCTGACCGGCGGTAGCCACGACAGGGCCGTACCCGGCGAGGGGCTTTCGTTGACCATCGACCGCGACGTGCAGTGGCACGCCGAGCAGGTGCTGTCCGAGCGGGTCAAGGCCGCCAAGGCGAGCGGAGGCAACGCGGTCGTCATCGACATCGAGACCGGTGAGATCATCGCGATGGCGTCGGCTCCGGTCGCCGACCCCTACGATCCGGCGTCCACCGCGGGTGGAGGGAATCCCGCAGTGGAGGCCGCGTACGAACCGGGCTCGGTCCTGAAGGCGCTGAGCGTCTCGGCGGTCATAGAGGAGGGCATGGCCGGACCGGCCACCGTCTTCTCTGTCCCGGACAACATCGACCGAGCCGATCTGACCATCCGTGACTATTACGACCATGCGCAAGAGGACATGACGCTGTCCGGCATCATCGCCAAGTCGAGCAACGTCGGGACGATTCTGGCTTCGGAGCGACTCGACCCTGGCACGTTCGGACGGTACGTAGAGGCTTTCGGCCTCGGCGCCAAGCCCAACCTCGGCCTGCCGGCCGAAACGGGCGGGCAGCTGCCGGGTGAATGGACGAGTCTGGATCGCGACTTCGCGTCGTTCGGGCAGGGCATCTCGGTGAACACCGTGCAGCTGGCGTCGGTCTACGCCACCATCGCCAACGGCGGCGTCAGGATGCCGCCTAGGCTGATCGACGGAGTGATCGACACCGACGGTGAAGTGCAGCCGGTACCTGCAGCGGAACCGGCGCGGGTGATCAGCGAGGACACGGCCGCGGCCGTCACGACGATGCTCGAAGGCGTCATGGGACCGGGCGGCACTGGGAACAAGGTGACGGTGGACGGTTTCCGGGTGGCCGGCAAGACCGGTACGGCGCAGGCCGTCGACCCGTCCTGTGGCTGCTACAGCGGCAAGGTCGACGTGTCGTTCGTGGGCTTTGCCCCGGCCGACGAACCCAAGTACGCCGTTGCGGTGACCGTGTTCAACCCGAGGGCCGGCCGGTCCGGGGGCAGCGTCGCCGGTCCGGTGTTCTCGAGCGTTCTCGGCTTCGCGCTGGCCAAGGCCGGGATCGTACCGTCGCGCACCGAACCGCCCGAAGTGGCGATCTTCGCCAGCGACCTCTAGAGGCACCGCACGGCGCCGGCCTATCACTCGGCGAGCATCCTGGACAACGACGATCACGGGAGAGGAGGTCAGTGCGCTCGTGGGTGCTTCCAGTACCCTCTGCGACGTGCCGTCTCGCCCGCCGCTGCGACCCCATCACGTGACGCCGCGGTCGCTTACCGAGCTCGCGGAGACGCTCGGTGTCCCCGCTCCGACCCGCAACGCGGCGGTCACCGGCATCACCCACGACTCGCGCAAGGTGCAACCCGGCGACCTGTTCGCGGCCCTGCCAGGTGCGCTGACCCACGGCGTGCGGTTCGCCGCCCAGGCCGAGGCGGCCGGGGCGGTCGCGCATCTGACCGATCCAGACGGCGCCCGCCGGGTCAGCACCGACCTGCCGGTGCTCGTTGTCGACGATCCGCGAGCACGGCTCGGTGAGCTCGCCGCCTCCATCTACGGGCGGCCGGCCGACGACCTGCTGATGTTCGGCGTCACCGGAACCAACGGCAAGACCACCACCACGTACCTGATCGAGTCTGGACTGCGCGCAGCCGGGCATCGCACCGGCCTGATCGGCACGGTGGAAACGCGCATCGATAGCGAACGTGTCGCCAGCGTCCGCACCACCCCCGAAGCGGCCGACCTGCACGCGCTGCTCGCCGCCATGCGGGAGCAGGGCGTCACCGCATGCGTGATGGAGGTCTCGAGCCATGCGCTCGTGTTGGGCCGGGTGGACGCGATCGTCTTCGATGTCGCGGGCTTCACCAACCTCTCGCAGGACCATCTGGACTTCCACCGCGACCTGGAGGATTACTTCTCGGCCAAGGCCGCCCTGTTCACGCCCGAGCGGTCGCGGCGCGGCGTCGTGTGCATCGACGACGAGTATGGGCGCCGCCTTGCCGCCGAGGCTGCCATCCCAGTCGTGACGGTCGCTACCCACAAGGACGCTGGCCGGGGAGACTGGACGGTCGTCGAGCGCGAAGTGTCGGCATCGGGACGTTCGACGCTCGCGCACGTCGAACACGCGAGCCGTGGTGAGTACCGCATGCTGTCGCCGATCCCGGGGGATTTCAACGTCGCCAACGCCGTGCTCGCCACCGTGATGCTGATCGAGGCCGGCGTGAATGAACGGGACGTCGCCCGCGGCATGGCGCTGTGCAGCGGCGTTCCCGGCCGGATGGAGCATGTGCAGTCGGCAGGGGCCGATGAACCCCTGGCGGTGGTCGACTATGCCCACACACCGGAGGCGATCGAGAACGTGCTGCGTGCCCTGCGGCCGTCGACCCGGGGCCGGCTCATCGCCGTGCTCGGGGCTGGGGGAGACCGCGATCCCCACAAGCGCCCGCTCATGGGAGCCGCCGCCGCGCGCCACGCGGATGTCGTTATCGTCACCGACGACAACCCGCGCTCGGAGGATCCGGCCGCCATCCGGGCGGCCGTCCTGTCGGGCACCGCTGAGGCGGGCCGGCCGGTCCACGTGCTGGAGGTCGCCGACCGCCGTCAGGCCATTGCGGCCGCCGTCGACGCGGCCGAAGGCGACGGCGACACCGTCGCAGTCCTCGGCAAGGGACACGAACAGGGGCAGGAGGTGGCCGGGGTGGTCCACCCGTTCGACGACCGGCTGATGCTGCGCGAAGCGATGGACCAGTGGAACGACCGGCGGGATCCCGAGGTGACCACCCAGTGATCCCCACCACCCTGGCCGAGATCGCCGAGGCGACCGGTGGTCGGGTCGACGCCGCCGATCCCGCTACGACCGTCACCGGCCCGGTGGTAGCCGACTCTCGCGCGGCGACCGCCGGCAGCCTGTTCGTCGCCGTACCCGGCGAGAATGTGGACGGGCACGAGTTCGCCACGGCGGCCGTTGCCGCCGGAGCGGCCGCCGTGCTGGCCCAGCGGCCGGTCGGGGTTCCTGCCGTCGTCGTGACCGACTCCGTCGCGGCGCTCGGCCGGCTCGCCCAGGCCGTCCTGGCCCGGATGAACCCGACTGTCGTCGGCGTGACCGGCTCGTCCGGCAAGACCAGCACCAAGGACCTGCTCGCTCAGGTGCTCGGCCGGCTCGGCCCGATCGTCGCACCGCCCGGCTCGTACAACACCGAGATCGGGCTGCCGTTGACCGTCCTGTCGGCCGACGAGACCACCCGCACCCTGGTGCTCGAGATGGGCGCTCGCGGTCGCGGCCACATCGCGTACCTGTGCCGGATCGCGCCGCCCGACGTCGGCGTCGTGCTCAACGTCGGCTCCGCGCACGTCGGAGAGTTCGGTGGGCGCGAGGCCATCGCGCGCTCCAAGGGCGAGTTGGTCGAAGCGCTGCCAGAGAGCGGTACGGCGGTCCTCAACGGCGACGATCCGCTGGTTCGGCAGATGGCGGAGCGGACCGCTGCGCGGGTGTTCATGTTCGGCGAGTCCGTGCATTCGGACGTCCGCGCCGACGAGATCGTGCTCGACGAGCAGGGGCGGGCGTCGTTCCGCTTGGTCACGCCGTCCGGCCGGCAGCACGTCTCGCTCTCCCTGGTGGGCGAGCACCAGGTCTCGAACGCGCTGGCGACCGCAGCCGTCGCCGAGACGTTGGGGATGGGCATCGACGACATTGCGGCGGCATTGTCCGCGGCGACGGCACGCTCGCGGTGGCGGATGGAAGTCACCGAGCGGCCCGACGGCGTCACGGTCATCAACGACGCGTACAACGCCAACCCCGAATCGATGCGCGCTGCGCTCAAGGCGCTGGCCGCCATCGGCCGCGGACGGCGAACCTGGGCCGTGCTTGGGGAGATGAAGGAGCTCGGCGACGTGTCGGAGGCCGAACACGACGCGGTCGGGCGGTTCGCAGTCCGGCAGGATGTCAGCCGGATCGTGGCCATCGGACCCGGCGCCGAGGCCGTCCGGCATGGCGCGGTGCAGGAAGAGTCCTGGACGGGCGAGGCGGCGTGGGTGCCCGACGTCGATGCCGCGCTGGATCTGCTGGCCGGGCAGATCCGGCCCGGTGATGTGATCTTGGTGAAGGCGTCCAGGGCTGCTGGGTTGGAACGACTTGCGGAGGCGTTGGTGAACGGAGAGGTGAACGGCCGGTGATCGCAGTTCTGACAGCGGCCGTCGTCGGCCTGCTGGTATCGATCTTCGGCACGCCCGCCGCGATCCGGGTGCTCGTCAAGCACGGGTACGGCCAGCTGATCCGCGACGACGGTCCGACGAGTCACCACACCAAACGGGGGACGCCCACCATGGGCGGGACGGTGATAATCCTGGCGGCGGTCGCCGGGTATACCGCCGCCCACCTCGTCCGGCCCGCGCTGCCGTCGATCTCCGGGTTGCTGGTCGTGGGGCTGATGGTCGGGCTCGGCGCGGTCGGGTTTCTGGACGACTACATCAAGATCTCTCGCCAGCGCAGCCTCGGCCTGCGCACCCGGGCCAAGATGGCCGGCCAGACGCTCGTCGCGCTCGGCTTCGCGATCCTGGCGATCAGGTTCGAGAACGGCCAGGGATATGCACCCGCGTCGCAGGCGGTGTCGTTCCTTCGTGACACGTCGATCGTGCTGCCGGCAGTGTTGTTCGTCGTCTGGGCGTTGATCATCATCTCGGGTGCGTCCAACGCGGTGAACCTCACCGACGGCCTCGACGGGCTCGCGACCGGCGCCTCGGTCATGGTGTTCGGCGCTTACACGCTGATCGGCATCTGGCAGTTCAACCAGAGCTGCTCGGTGACTCCAGGACCGACGTGCTACGAGGTGCGCGACCCGCTCGACCTCGCCGTGGTGGCCGCGGCCCTCGTCGGGGCCTGCTTCGGGTTCCTATGGTGGAACGCGTCGCCGGCGAAGATCTTCATGGGCGACACCGGGTCGCTGGCGCTCGGGGGAGCGCTGGCGGGGCTGGCCATCACCACCCGTACCGAACTGCTTCTGGTGATTCTCGGCGGGTTGTTCGCGATCATCACCCTGTCGGTCGTACTACAGGTGGGCTGGTTCAAGGCGACAGGCGGCAATCGACTGTTCCGGATGGCGCCGCTCCAGCACCACTTCGAGCTCAAGGGCTGGGCCGAGGTGACGATCGTGATCAGGTTCTGGATCATCGCCGGCATCTGCGTCGCACTCGGGCTGGGTTTGTTCTACGCGGAGTGGGTCGTCGGGACATGACGAATGTCGCCGCGGCGAACCGAACCAGCGACTGGTCCGCGCTCGACGTCGTGGTCGCGGGCATCGGTGTCTCCGGTTACGCGGCGGCCGACGCCCTGGTGAGACTCGGCGCCCGGGTGACCGTGGTGGACGAGCGGGACGGCGACGCTGAGCGCGAGCGCGGGCAGAACCTGCAGATCCTGGGTGCGCAGGTCCGCCTGGGCGAGGGCGAGACGATGGACCTGCCGGATGGGGCGCACCTCGTCGTCACGTCACCGGGCTGGAAGCCGACCGCACCGCTGCTGGTGGCCGCCGAGCGGGCGGGGATACCGGTGTGGGGCGAGGTGGAGCTGGCCTGGCGGCTGCGCGATCCCGACCGGCCGGCTCCGTGGTTGGCGCTCACCGGCACCAATGGCAAGACCACGGCGGTCACGATGCTCACCGAGATGCTGCGGGCGGCGGGCCTGCGGGTGGCGACGGCCGGCAATGTCGGCGCTCCCGTGGTCAGCGCCGTGCTCGAGCCCGAGCCGTTCGACGTTATGGCGCTCGAGTTGTCCAGCTTCCAACTGCACTGGACGCACTCGATGGCGGCGCGGTCCGCCGCGGTGCTGAACATCGCACCGGACCACCTGGACTGGCACGGCTCGCTCGCCGCCTACGCGGCGGACAAGGGCCGGATCTACGCCGGTGTCGAGGTCGCGTGCGTCTACAACGTGTCCGACCCGCACACCGAGCGGCTCGTACGCGAGGCGAAGACGGCCGAGGGCGCGCGGGCGATCGGGTTCACGACCGGCGTCCCGGCGGTCGGCATGGTGGGCGTGGTCGACGGCGTCCTCGTGGACCGGGCCTTCGGCTCAACGCCCGAGATCGCTCCGCATTCTCGCGAGGACGCCGGCAATGACGTCGGCCATCCCGACCGGCAGGACACGCCCGCGGAACTGGCCGCCGTCTCCGACGTGCGCCCCGGCGGGCCGCACAACGTGGCCAATGCGCTGGCCGCCGCGGCGCTGGCTCGCTCGTTCGGGGTACCGGCCGCCGCCGTTCGAGACGGGCTGCGGGCCTTCGAGCCCGGGCCGCACCGGATGTCGACGGTCGGTGTCTTCGGCGGCGTCGCCTACGTGGACGACTCCAAGGCGACCAATGCTCACGCGGCCGAGGCGTCGCTCAACTCGTACGACGCCGTCGTGTGGATCGCCGGCGGTCTGGCCAAGGGCGGCCGGTTCGATGAGCTCGTCAGGGAGACCTCGCGCCGGATCCGGGCCGCCGTACTAATCGGCACGGACCGGGCAATGATTGCCAAAGCACTCGCGCGACACGCGCCGCAGATACCGGTTGTCGAGGTAGCCGCCACCGACAATGAGGCCATGGATCATGCCGTGGCCGCCGCCGCCGGGCTTGCGCAGCCGGGCGACACCGTGCTGCTCGCGCCGGCCTGCGCGTCCATGGACATGTTCGCCAACTACGCCGCGCGAGGTGATGCCTTCGCCGAGGCGGTCAGGCGGCGTCATGGCCAACCAGACTGACCGCGAGGTTCCTGCCGCCGGCACCGGAGTCGTCGCAGCGGTCTCGCGCATGCTGCGCCGGCCGCTGGCGTCGTACCACCTGGTCCTCGGTTCGACGGGCCTGCTGCTCGTGCTCGGCCTGGTCATGGTGTTCTCCGCGTCCACCTTCACCTCGCAGCACGCCTACGGTGATCCGTACCGCATCTTCATCCGGCAGGTCGTGCTCTGCATGATCGGTGTGGCGGTCGGTTGGCTGGCGGCGCGGAGCAAGGTACGTACCGTGCGGCGGCTGGCCCTACCGCTCCTGGTGATCGCCGTCGTGCTGCTCGTAGCGACGTACGTCCCCGGTTTCGGCGTCACGGTGAACGGCACGCGGGCCTGGCTCGACTTCGGTGGCGAGCTGTTCCGGATCCAGCCGTCCGAACTGGCCAAGCTCGGGCTCGTCCTGTGGGGTGCGCACATGTTCGCGCGCAAGGGCAACCTGCTCCGGCAGTGGAAACACATCGCGCTGCCGTTTGTGCCGGTGGCAGCGGTGATCGTGGCGTTGACGGTCGGCCAGAACGACCTGGGGACGTCGCTGATCCTGATGGGCGTCGTCCTGGCGATCTTGTGGGTGCTCGGCGTGCCGACCTGGCTGTTCGGGCTCGCCCTCGGCGGCGTCGTCGTGGTGGCGACGTACTTCGTCACCAACGCCGCGCACCGGATGAACCGCGTGAGCATCTTCCTCGATCCCTGGCAGGATCCCCAGGGGACGGGTTACCAGTCGATCCAGGCGATCTACGCGTTCGCCGAAGGCGGTTGGTGGGGTCGCGGGCTGGGTGCGAGCAGCGAGAAACTGGGCCGGCTGCCAGAGGCGCACACGGACTTCATCTTCGCGATCATCGGAGAAGAACTGGGTCTGCCGGGTACGTTCGTCGTAATCGGACTTTTCGGCGTGCTGGGTTACGCTGGCATCCGCATCGCGTGGCGGGCGCGCGACCCGTTCGTCCGCCTCGCAGCGGCCGGCATTACGGCCTGGCTAGTCGGGCAGGCCCTGGTGAACCTCGGCAGCGTGCTCGGCGTACTCCCCGTGGTCGGCGTGCCGCTTCCACTGGTGTCCTACGGTGGATCGGCATTGGTCCCGACCATCGCGGCCATCGGGCTGCTGGTGTGCTTCGCGAAGGAGGAGCCCGGTGCTCGGGCGGCGCTGCAAGCCAGGCGCCGCAGGTAGTAAGGAGTAGGAGTGCACGTCGTTCTCGCTGGTGGAGGCACTGCGGGTCACATCGAGCCGGCCCTGGCCACCGCTGATGCCCTGCGCCGATGGGATGCCAAGGTGGGGATCACGCTGCTCGGCACCCAGCGCGGCCTGGAGAGCAGGCTGGTTCCGGAGCGGGGTTACGAGCTCGCGTTGATCCCGCCAGTGCCGCTTCCGCGCCGGCCCACGCTGGAGTTGGCTCGCCTGCCGCTGCGGGTGCGGCAGGCGGTCAAGCAGGCCGGGATCGTGCTACGCGAGCGCAAGGCGGACGTCCTGGTCGGCTTCGGCGGTTACGTCGCGCTGCCGGCGTACCTGGCTGCCAAGCGGGCCGGCGTGCCTATCGTCGTGCACGAGGCCAACGCCCGGCCGGGACTGGCGAACCGGGTCGGCGCCCGGCTGACGTCCCACGTGGCCGTCGCAACACCGGCGACCCCGCTGCGTGGTGCCGAGTACGTCGGCATGCCGCTGCGGCGAGCGATCGCCACGCTTGACCGGGCCGCGCTACGCGACAAGGCGCGCACCTTCTTCGGGCTGGAACCGGACCGGCCGACGGTCCTCGTGTTCGGGGGCAGTCAGGGGGCACAGCGGATCAATGACGCGCTGTCGGGGGCCGCGCCGGAGATCGTGGCGGCCGGCGTGCAGGTTCTGCATGCCGTGGGGGGCGGCAACGAGGGCGCGGTCGTGCCTCCAGAGGGTCCCGTCCCTTACGTCGTCGTACCGTACCTGGACCGCATGGACCTCGCGTACGCCGCGGCCGACCTGGCCATCTGCCGGGCCGGCATGATGACCTGCGCGGAACTGACCGCGGTAGGGCTCCCGGCCATCTACGTGCCGCTGCCGCACGGCAACGGTGAGCAACGGCTCAACGCCGCGCCGATCGTGCAGGCCGGTGGTGGGCTGATCGTGGACAACGCGGGCTGCACTCCCGAATGGATTCGTGACCACGTACCCTCCCTGGTGGCCGATTCCGAGCGCCTCGTGCTGATGGGCAAGGCGGCCGCGGGATTCGGTCGCCGTGATGCCGACGAGCGCCTGGTCGAGCTGATCCGCCGGGCCGCGTCCAGCGATGGAGGTACCGCGTGATCGTCCCACCACCTGACCAGGTGCTGGTCGCGTCCGACCTCGGCCGCGTCCATTTCGTGGGCGTCGGCGGCGCCGGCATGAGCGGCATCGCGCGGATCCTGCTCGCCCGCGGGATCCAGGTGTCGGGCAGTGACGCGAAGGAGTCCAGCGCGCTGGCCAGCCTCCGCGCGCTCGGCGCCGAGATAAACGTCGGGCACGAGGCGCCGTACGTCAAGGGTGCGGACACGGTCGTGGTGTCCACCGCGATCCGCGAGGACAACCCGGAAGTCGTGGAGGCCCGTCGGCTCGGGCTTCGGGTCCTGCCGAGGGCGGCGGCGCTTGCTTCGGTCATGGCCGGCCGTCGCGCGATCGCCGTCGCAGGCACCCACGGCAAGACCACCACGACCTCGATGCTCACGGTGGCGTTGCAGCACTGCGGGGCGGATCCGTCGTTCGCGATCGGCGGCCACCTCAACGAGTCGGGTGCCAACGCGCACAACGGCTCGGGGGAGTTCTTCGTCGCCGAGGCCGACGAGAGCGACGGCTCGTTCCTGGCGTACGAGCCCGAAGTAGCGATCGTGACCAATGTCGAGGCCGATCACCTCGACAACTACGGCACGCCGGACAAGTACGTCGCCGCCTTCGACGACTTTCTCGAGCGGGTCTCGGGATTCGTGGTGATATGTGCCGACGATCCGGGGTCGCGCGCCCTCGGCGAGCGGGCTCGCGGGCGCGGTCTCGACGTTCGGACTTACGGCGAGTCCGCTGACGCCGATGTCCGCCTGGATGAGCTCGACCTGACCACCTCTGGGGCGTCCTTCGTTGCGGTGGAGCGCGGTCTCCGGCACGGCCGGGTGAACCTACGGGTGCCCGGCCGGCACAACGCGTTGAACGCGGCCGCGGCGATGACGGCGGCGCTCGGGCTCGGCTTTCCCAGTGACGACGTCCGGGACGGGTTGGCAGGCTTCACCGGCACTCGCCGGCGGTTCGAGCTGAAAGGTTATGCCGGGGGAGTGTGGGTCTACGACGACTATGCCCACCACCCCACCGAGGTGTCGGCGGTGCTCGGTGCGGCGCGTCCGCTAGCAGGTGCCGGCCGGATCGTCGCGGTGTTCCAACCGCACTTGTTCAGCCGGACCCGATTCTTCGCCGAGGAGTTCGGCAAGGCACTCGGCGCGGCGGACGAGGTGATCGTCATGGACGTATATGCGGCTCGGGAGGATCCCGAGCCCGGGGTCACAGGTGCGCTGGTGGCGGCGGCCGTGGACCTGCCACCGCAGCAGGTTGTCTTCGAGCCGTCGTGGTCCGCCGTACCCGCGCGCGTCGCCGAGCGCATCAAGCCCGGTGACATCGTGATCACCTTCGGTGCCGGCGATGTGACCCTGCTGGGTCCGGAGATCCTGGAGCTTCTCGACCGCGAGCCGGTCGGCCGGTAGCCCATGAGCAATCGTCCGCCGGGGGTACGGCAGGCCGGGAGCTCGAGGCAACCGGCCGGGCCGCGAAAGCCGGCGAACCCGCGGGCCCGGGCTCGCTCCAAGGCCGGCAAGGCGGCGGCGACCCGGCGGACGCCAGCCTCGCGGCCGGCCAAGGTGGCCGAGCGGCGGGTCACTCGGTCCAGACGCCGGATGCTCCGTCGGGTGCTGTCCGGGTTCGCGGGATTCGTCGGGCTCGCTGCGGTGGGCGCACTTGCCTGGCTGGTCGGCTGGTCCGACGTACTCGCGCTCGGGCAGGTCCACGTGACCGGGGCGGACACCTCGGTGGAAGGGGATGTGCGTGCGGTGGCCGACCCGCCGATGGGTGAGCCGCTGGTCCGGATCGACACCGCCGCGATGGCCGACGCCGTCCGCGGGTTGCCCGAGGTCGCCGACGTGTCGGTGACCAGGTCGTGGCCGCGAGCACTCACGATCTCGATCGATCAGCGGATCCCCGCCGCGGCCGTGTCCGATGGTTCGTCGTGGTGGCAAGTCGACAGCGAGGGCGCATTGTTCGGCAACGGGTCGGAGCAGCCTGACGGGTTGCCGGTGCTGGAAGCTCCGACCGGCGACGGGGTGGAGGAGGTGGCCGCGCGCGCCGCTGGGGTCGCTGTGCTGACCGGTCTGCCGGGCGACCTGGCGGATCTCGTCGTCTCCGTGAGCGCTGAGTCCGAGGCATCGGTGGAGCTGACCCTCGAGGACGGCGCGACGGTCAGGTGGGGGACCGCCGACCAGATGGACGACAAGAGCAACGTGCTGCTGGCACTGCTTGCGGAGGACGCGACGCATTACGACGTGTCCGCTCCGGCCAAGCCCGCAATCCGACCCTGACCGCACCGAAGTCGCACGTCGGGTTGCTGGCATGCGGGTCGCTGGATCCTTCCAGATCACCTGATCGTCTTCCGGCTGGTAGGAGCGTCGCCGTGAAGAACTGACGGACCGATCCAGCAAGTCGGTCCGACTTAACCGACAAAGGGTGATCCCAAGATAGATCGGTCCGTCAGTTCTTCACGCCCATCCGGCTATGGCCACCGCCTCGTCGTCCCCGTTTGGCTGCCACGTGTCGAAGCCGACTTTCGTAGTCGACGTAAGGAATGTCGGCGTGTCGGCGCAATGACGTAACCGACGCACCCTAGCGTTCTGAGTAGCGCTCAGGTTGACATAACTATAAACCTCAACTTGAGGGTAAGGGTTAAGCAGAACGGTAATGCCGGCCGCCAGGCGAGGGCCGGGGCACGAGGAACTCGAGCGAGAGGCGAAGCGACGTGACTGCTCCGCAGAACTACCTCGCGGTGATCAAGGTCGTCGGCATTGGCGGCGGCGGCGTGAACGCCGTGAACCGCATGATCGAAGTCGGCCTCAAGGGCGTCGAGTTCATCGCGATAAATACCGATGCCCAGGCGCTGCTGATGAGCGACGCCGATGTCAAGCTCGATGTCGGGCGCGACTTGACCCGCGGCCTTGGCGCAGGTGCGAACCCCGACGTCGGGCGCAAGGCGGCCGAGGACCATGCCGAGGAGATCGAGGAGGTGCTCAAGGGCGCCGACATGGTCTTCGTCACGGCCGGGGAGGGCGGCGGCACCGGCACGGGAGGGGCGCCGGTGGTGGCGCGAATCGCGCGCTCGCTCGGCGCCTTGACCATCGGTGTCGTCACCCGGCCGTTCATGTTCGAAGGTCGCCGCCGCGCGTTGCAGGCCGAGGCGGGGATCGAAGAGCTCCGCGAAGAGGTCGACACCCTCATCGTGATCCCGAACGATCGGCTGCTGTCGATCAGCGACCGGCAGGTGAGCGTCCTCGATGCGTTCAAGAGCGCGGACCAGGTGCTGCTGTCCGGTGTCCAGGGCATCACCGACCTGATCACGACTCCTGGCTTGATCAATCTTGACTTCGCCGACGTCAAGTCGGTGATGAGCAACGCCGGATCCGCACTCATGGGCATCGGTTCGGCCCGCGGTGAGGACCGGTCGGTCGCAGCTGCCGAGATGGCGATCTCGAGCCCGCTGCTGGAGGCCAGCATCGACGGCGCGCACGGCGTGCTGCTATCGGTGTCCGGTGGCTCCGACCTCGGGCTGTTCGAGATCAACGAGGCCGCCAACCTCGTCGCCCAGGCGGCGCACGACGAGGCGAACATCATCTTCGGTGCCGTGATCGACGACGCGCTCGGCGACGAGGTTCGGGTAACGGTGATCGCAGCCGGGTTCGACGGGGGCATGCCCAAGCGCCGTGACGCCCGCACCCTCCACCGTCCAGAACGGGTGTCTGCCCGTTCCGAGGGCGGTACCAACGCTGAGAACGATCAGGCAGGTGGCGAGGACTCCGGTGATCGTGACGACACGGCGGCGGCGGACATCCAAACGCCACGGTCTACGGGAACCGTCGGCAACGTCGGCAACGGCAGCGGCGGGATTGCCGAGCCGGCGCGGCGGATGATGCCTCCGTCGAACGACGACCTGGACGTGCCAGACTTCCTCAAGTGACCGTTCCGCTCCGGTACGAGGAATCCCTCGGTAGCGCCCGGTTCGCCTTCACCGACCGATTCGGCGGAGTGAGCGGGTCCCCGTACGCCGAACTCAACCTCGGGGGTCATGTTGGAGACGCCCGCGAGGCGGTCGGCGAGAACCGCCGGCGGGTGGCGGAGCGGATCGGGCTGCCGGTAGATCACATTCTCTACATGAACCAGGTCCACGGCTCCGAGGTCGCCGTCGTCGATGGACCGTGGGACGGTGCGGCGCCGCATGTCGATGCTCTCGTGACGCGGCAACGTGACCTCGCGCTGGCTGTGCTGGTGGCCGACTGCGTGCCGCTCGTGCTCGCCGACCCGGCCGCGGGCGTCGTCGCCGTCGCACATGCCGGCCGGCCCGGCCTGGTAGCAGGAGTCGTGCCCGCCGCGGTCAAGGCGATGAGGGAACAGGGGGCGCAGGTCATCACAGCGCGCCTCGGGCCGTCGGTCTGCGGGCGTTGTTACGAGGTGCCGGAGACGATGCGAGCACAGGTGGCCGCGACGGTACCCGAAGCATTCGCGACGACGCGGCACGCAACGCCGTCGGTCGACGTGACGGCCGGCGTCGAGGCGCAGCTGCGGACGGCCGGCGTAGCCCACGAGCGGGTGGCCGGGTGCACCATCGAGGATCAGGGGCTTTTCTCGTACCGGCGCGACCGGAGGACCGGCCGTTTCGCGGGAGTGGCGTGGCTGGCGAGTTGACTCGACGCGACGAGCTGGCCGCGGGATTGCAGGACGTGCGCACTCGCATCGAGCGCGCGTGCTCCGCTGCCGGTCGTGACCCGTCGGAAATCACGCTCATCGTCGTGACAAAGACGTTCCCCGCCTCGGACGTCGGGCTGCTGGCCGGGCTCGGCGTCACCGATGTCGGCGAGAGCCGCCATCAGGAGGCCGGACCGAAGGTGGCCGAGTGTGCCGGCCTGCCGGTCCGGTGGCACTTCGTCGGTCAACTGCAGACGAACAAGGCGGCGGCGGTCGCGGGTTACTCGTCGGTGGTGCACTCGGTCGACCGGGTGAGGCTGGTCAACGCATTGTCCCGGGGCGCCGCGACGGCCGGGCGGCCGGTGGAGTGTTTCGTCCAGGTGTCTCTGGACGAGGCGCCGGGCAGGGGTGGTGCAAGCGGAAGGCAGATCCTCGAGGTGGCCGACAGGGTCGCCGAAGCTGAATCCTTGCAGTTGGCCGGGGTCATGGCGGTGGCGCCGCTGGGCGTGGATCCGAATGACGCCTTCACCCGCCTTACCGAGCTGGCAGAACTGGTGCAAACCAGACATCCAGCCGCGTTGTCGATCTCCGCGGGCATGAGCGGTGACTTCGAGGCCGCGATTTCGCACGGCGCGACACACCTGCGTGTCGGTAGCGCAATCCTCGGGAAGCGGCCGCCGCGGGTCTAGGGTCGGTAATGCGAAGGCGGGTACCCGACCTCGCGACAACACCGTCCACTATCGGAGGATCCACGAACATGGCCGGCGCAATGCGCAAGGTTGCGGCGTACCTCGGCCTCGTCGAGGACCACGGCCGTTACGACGAGTACGACGACGAGTTCGACGAGTACGCCGGCGAGGCGTTCGACGAGATGGGCGCCGAGGGCGGTGACCCCGAAGCTCGCGAGGCCCGGCCGGAACGTCCCGCGAAGGTCGCCTCGCTCGCTGAGCGGCGGCCGATGTCAGTCGCACGAAGTCCGGTGGAGTCGCCGCGCATCGTCACGTTGCATCCGCGCACCTACAACGACGCCCGGTCACTGGGCGAGCACTTCCGCGACGGCATTCCGGTCATCATGAATCTGTCCGACATGGACGACGTCGATGCCAAGAGGTTGGTCGATTTCGCTGCCGGGCTCATCTTCGGGTTGCGCGGCAGCATCGACCGGGTGACGGCGAAGGTCTTCCTGCTGTCGCCGGCCGACGTCGAGGTCACTGCCGAGGACCGCGCCCGCATCGCCAGCGGCGGCTTCTTCAACCAGTCCTAGCCGGTCGATCACGTTCAGCAGGCTTGTGGGTGCCATACCACCCGCACGCGTCTGGTACGGCACGGATTGATCACGTTCGGCAGGTGTGTCGGCACTTCAACAGGCGCGTGCGGGTGGTACGGCAGGGCCGCGCATGCTGAACGTGATCGAACTGAGGGCTAGGCGCAGCGGGGGCACCGGCCGAAGATCTCGACTGTGTGCGTGACATCGACGTAACCGTGCTCGCGAGCCACTTGCGTCGCCCACGCTTCGACCGCCGGCCGAGCGATCTCGACGGCGGCGCCGCAGGAGCGGCATACCAGGTGGTGATGGTGATCTTCGATGCCGCATCGGCGGTAGACCGCCTCGCCCGAGTCGGTGCGAAGCACGTCGACCCTGCCGTCCTCGGCCATCGTCTGTAGCGTGCGGTAAACGGTTGCGAGGCCGACCCGGGATCCGCGTTCCTTCAGCATCGCGTGCAGGCGTTGAGCGCTGGTGAAATCGTCGATCTCATCGAGCACTTCGTCTACCGCCGCACGTTGGCGCGTACGACGCTGTTCCTTCGTCGGCTGCTGGGTCATCGGTCCTCTGCTGCGGCGGGTATCGGTCGCCCTACGAGTTTACGGACGCCCGGCCAGAAGGTCCCAGCAGGCGCGCTCGGCGCGGATCGAGCATGCCGTTACGGCCCAGAGTCTCGCACCGGCGCTTGGTTCAGGTAGGTTGTTCTCTCGTGTCCGCTGTCGCCAGCATTCTCGAACTGCTGCTCTGGTTGTACTTCATTGTGCTGCTGGCACGCTTGGTTTCCGACTGGATCCAGGTGTTCGCGCGAGATTGGCAGCCACGCGGCCCCGTGCTCGTGGTGCTCGAGGCCGTTTACACCGTGACCGATCCGCCGCTGAAGTTCATCCGGCGGTTCGTTCCACCCATTCGACTGGGATCGATCGCGCTCGACCTAGCGTTCATCATTTTGTTCATCGCGGTGTACATTGCGCTATCGGTTGTAGGAGCACTGCAATGACGGGGTACGGTGACACCTTGACCGCACAACCCAGGGGTGACGTTATGCCATTGACGCCCGAGGACGTCCAGGAGAAGCAGTTCTCGACAGTCCGCCTCAAAGAGGGCTACGACATGGAGGAAGTCGACGACTTCCTG
>DASUUU010000093.1:0-25291 GCA_036373915.1 Jiangellaceae bacterium
AATGTCGGCCGAGTACTCCGTGGAGTAGTCCGCGACGCCGAGCGGGAGGGTGCGATTGTTACCTTGCAACAGCAACAGCGGGAGCAGGTAGGCGTTCCAGGACTGGACGAACGTGACCACCCCGACGGTGACCATCGCCGGTCGCGACAGCGGCACGATGATTCGCCAGAAGATGCCGACCCGCGACGAGCCGTCGATCATCGCCGCCTCCTCGAGCTCGTTCGGCAACGCGATCACGAACGGGCGCAGGATGACCACGCTCAACGGCAGCGCGAAGGCCGCTTGAGGTAGCGCGATACCCCACCAGGTGTTGCTGAGCCCGAGGTTCTGGCTGACCAGGATGAACAGCGGGATCGCCGCGACGGTCGCCGGGAACAGCAGCCCGGCGACGAAAACCGTGAACAGCGCTTCCCGTCCCCGGAACCGGTACCGCGCCAGCGGGTAGGCCGCCATCATGCCGAACATCACGACGACGACGGTCGTGATGACGCCGATGGCCAGCGAGTTCAGCGTGAACCGCCAGAAGGCCGGATTTGTGATGGCCTCCTGGTAATTGAACAAGACCCACGGATCGGGCAATCCGGCTGGATCCTCGGCGAGTTGGGCGTTCGTGCGAAATCCGCCGAGCACGGCGATGAGCACCGGCCCGAGCGAGCCCGCGACGACGACGAGCGCAAGCAGCCAGACGAGTGGGGTGCCACCGGAGAACGTCTTTCGGCGCTGCCGCTTGCGCGAGTGCGCTGCGCCGGTGCGCGGGCCTGACACGGTCGAAACGGTCATCGGCCGGCCTCCCTCGTGTCGCGGCGCAGGAAGATCCGCTGGTAGGCGATCGCCATGGTGAGCGCGATCACGAACAGGATCACCGAAGCCGCGCCTGCGATGCCGAAGTTGTACCGCTCGGTTCCTTCATTGATGAGGTACGTCACCATCGTGCTCGTTGCACCGGCGGGCCCGCCGTGGGTGAGGACCCACACCATGTCGAAGAGTTGAAGCGATCCGATCATCGACAGGAACGCCCAGGTCCGCATCGTCGGGCCGAGCAGTGGGAACGTTATCTTCCGCTGCGCCTGCCACCAGGTGGCGCCGTCCAGCTGCGCCGACTCGTACAACTCGTCCGGGATGCCTTGCATGCCGGCGAGGAACAGCAGGATCGGCAGGCCCAGGTACTTCCAGGTCAGTACGACCAGGATGGTCCACAGGGCGAAGTCGGAGTCGCCGAGCCAGCCCTGCTCGGGGACCGGGAGGCCGACGCTCGTCATCAAGGTGTCGAGGACGCCGTAGCGCGGCTGCAGCAACTGGAACCAGATGACGCCCGCGATGACCTCGGACAGCACGAACGGCACGAAGACGATCATCCGCAGCAGTCCCTGGCCCTTCATCCTCCGGTTGAGCAGCAGGGCGATCGCCAGCCCGAGCGGCAACTGGAGAATGATCGAACCCACGACGATGGTCATGGTGTGGGCCAGGGCCTCGATGAAGTCATCGTCGGTCAGTACCGACGTGTAGTTGCCCAGCCCGACGAAGTCCTCGAGCGGGCCGAAGCCCCTCCACCGGTACACGGACATCTGGACTGCCGTGAGCACCGGCACGATCACGAACAGCACGAACAGCGCGAGCGCGGGCGTGACGAAGAAGGCGATCTCCGCGCGCTTGCGCCACTCCTCGCGCCGCCGGCCCGGGCGAGGCCCAGGGGGTGTGACGCCCGTCGAGCCGGACTCCGCCGGTGGCGCCTCCGAGGCGCCACCGGCGGACCCGGTGATGGCGTTTGTCACTGCTCGGCTGCGACCGCTTCTTGCAGCTCGTCGACGACGTCCTGCGGCGACGCCTGACCGGCGAACAAGTCCACGACCGCCTCGTTCAATGCACCGCCGATGGACTGACCGAGGAACGTGTCGAGGTAGAGCTGCGCGTACGGTGCGTTGTCGCGCACCTCGAGCAGTTCGGCCATCGCCGGATCGGCAACGTACTGCGTCGCCGCCGGGTTCACCGGCAGGCCCATCGAGTTCTCGGCGAAGGTCTGCTGCACCTCATCGGAGAGCAGGTACTCGATGAAGTCGACCGCCGCGTCCGGCGCGTCCGCGGACACCGCCCAGGCGTCACCGCCACCGAGCACTGCCGCCGGGTCTCCCTCCCCGTCCGGGACTGACGGGAACGGGAACCAGCCGGTCTGCTCGCCAAGCCCCTCACCGTCCTCGGTGAGGCCTTGCATGACGCCGGGCTCCCAGTGGCCCTGCATCTCCATGGCCACCTTCCCGGTTGCCAGCAGACCGGACGCCGACGTCGGGCCTTCCTGCGCCACCGTAGTCAGGTATCCGGCATTGAACGGCTCGGCCTCGACCATGGTCTGGACCGTCTCACCTGCGCGCACGAAGCACTCATCGGAGAAGTCCAGGTTCGCGAGCGCATCGGCCAACACGTCCTGAGCGCACTGCCGCAGCGAGGCGTAGTACCAGTAGTGCGCGGCCGGCCAGGCGTCGCCCGCGCCGACCGAGACGGGCTCGATGCCCGCTTCCTTGAGCGCGCCGACCGCGGCGACCCACTCGTCCAGGGTCGCCGGCGGCTCGCTGATGCCGGCCTCCTGGAACAAGTCGGTGTTGTACCAGAACCCGACCACGCCGAGGCTGAACGGCAGCGCATACGTGCGATCGTTCGCCTGCCAGCCGGCGACCGAGCCGCCGAGCTTGTCGATCGTCTCGGCCGCATCGTCGGTGATGTCTCTGATCAGGCCGGCGTCGACCTTGGCCAGCAGCTCGCCGCCGCCGCGTTCCATGAAGATGTCGGGCATGTCACCGGCCTGCATGGCCGCTTCGAGCCTGGTGACCATGTCCTCGTGCGCCTGGGCGTTGATCTCGATGGTCACGTTGGGGTTGGCCGCCATGAAGTCCTCGGCCGCCTGTTCGTAGACGTCCCTGCCGGGCGGATTGTTCGAGTTGTGCCACCACTCGATGGTGACCGGCTCATCGCTGTCGGCATCGTCGCCGGCCTCGGCGTCCTCAGTCGCGTTGGCGTCGGTGTCGTCGGTAGCGTCGTCGTCGCCTTGTCCAGCACAGGCCGTGACGACGAGCGCAACGGCCGCGGCAACTGCCAGGGCCGGCATTCGTGTCCTGCGAGTCATTGGGATCCCTCCGGTCGTCCCTGACGGATTGCGGCGAGTCTGGCAGTCCGCGGGTACGTCGTCAATCGATATCGATAACGGTATCGAAACCGTTATCTAACTTCAGCCGCTTCGGACTCGAAAGGTTGCTGCGGCACGCTACTGTCATCTCCATGCAGCCCACCGGAAGGGTGACCATCGGCGACGTCGCGAGAACCGCAGGCGTCTCCGTCTCGACGGTGTCGAAGGTGATCAACGGCAGATACGGCGTCGCGCCGGATACCGAACTGCGAGTCCACGAGGTCATCGAGCAACTCGGCTACGAATCCTCGATCGTGGCACGCAGCCTGCGCAGCCGCCGCACCAACGTCATCGGCATCCTCGTCGCCGAGTTCGAGCCGTTCTCGACCGAACTCCTCAAAGGCATCTCCGAGGCTGTCGAGGGAACCGGCTACGAGCTGCTGGCCTACTCCGGTGGCCTTGGCAAGCACAACCGCGTCGGCTGGGAACAGCGCTACCTGACGCGGTTGGCCGGCACTCTCATCGACGGCGCCGTGATCGTCACACCCACCGTGATCACGGTCCACGACACGATCCCCGTCGTCGCCGTCGACCCGCACACCGGTCCGTCCGGTACCCCGACCGTCGACTCGGACAGCCTGGCCGGCGCCCGTGCGGCGACCGAATACCTGATCTCACTCGGCCACCGCCGCATCGGGTTCCTCGGTGGCCGCCCCGATCTCGAGTCCGCCCAACTCCGTGAGCAGGGCTATCGCGAGGCGTTGAAGGACGCCGGCATCGGCGTCGACCCGGCCCTCATGCGCGTCGGTGGCTACCGTCCCGACCTCGCCGACCAGCCGGCGCACGAACTGCTCTCCATGTCCGACCGCCCGACCGCGGTGTTCGCCGCCAACGACCTGTCCGCGATCCGCACCATGGAGGTGGCCCGCGAACTCGGGCTCCGTGTTCCCGAGGACATCTCGGTGATCGGATTCGACAACGTGCCTGAATCGGCCCTGACCGATCCCCCACTCACCACGGTCGCCCAGCCGATCCACCAGATGGGCGCCGAGGCCCTGGGCATGGTCACTGACCTGATCCGCGGCGTGCCGCGTGAGCCACATGTGCGCCTGCCGACGAGCCTCGTGCTGCGCGGTAGCTGCCGTCCTCCTGTTTCGACCTCACCCGGGACCACGCCTGCTACGTCCTGACGAAACGAGACTCGACGTTTGTCACAAGTGGCCCGGCATTGCGCAACAGCAGGCCGGCCCACAGGCCGCCGAGCATCGCCAACACCGCGTCGAACGTGAACAGGACGATTCCGCCGGCCAGCATCAGCAGCGACGCCGTCTTGAGCGTCACGAGGGGCAGGCGGACCAGGTAGTAGGCTGCCAGCCGGGCCACGTCCCGCGTGCGGAAGCCGAACAACGAGGCGATCACCAGCGCGTTCATGGTCCACAGCAGCACCAGCGCCCCGTTCACGAGGAGAACGCCCGCGTAACTGCCCGGCAGGCCGGCGGCCTCGAGGTTGGCCAGGCTCACCGCTATGACGGCCAGCACGATCAGCGCCGGCGTCCATAGCCGGAGCACATCGGCGGCGTTGAGCCGGTAGCCGCGCCAGAACGAGCGGGCGGGCGTCATGTCCTCCGCCTTGGGACGGTGGCGGAGCGCGAACAACGCCGCCGACAGGGCCGGCCCCAGCGGCAACAGGCACACTGCCGCCAGTGGCGCGTTCGCCGCCGACCGGTCGAGAAAGGCAAGGGCCACCAGCCCCGGCAGGGCCACCAGGTTCAGCAGCAGCGTGACGATCAGGTACCAGTACACCCTGCCGGTAACCCGTCGAGACTCGAATTCATCAAGCCTGCCTCCGCTGATCTTGCGACAATCCACAGCGTCGGATGCTGTGGATTGTCGCAAGATCCGGCTGCCAGTGCCTGCGCAGGTCGTACCGCCAGCTGATGCGATCGTAGGTCGGAACTCGCGGGGCGTCCGAGGTGTCGGTCAGCGGTCCTATCTCGACTACCGGTGTCTCGCGTGCCATCTACGTTGTCTCACCCGTTGTCCGACGACTCACCAGTACTCAGACGACTCACCACTACTCAGAGGTCGCGACACTGGCCAAGGGCGATACCGGAGATCGTGTTCGAACTGCCGGCGTTGTCCGGCGCCGGCTCGTTGCCGGTGCACGCCAGGACGCCGGCGATCGTGTTGCCGGACACCACGATGGCCTCGGAACCGGTCGAGTTGCCGGACAGCCCGACCAACCCGGTGATGTGGTTGCCCACCAGTGACACCCGACCCGTCGTACCGGTGACGGCGACCGGCCCGGTGATCGTGCTGCCGCTGATGACCACGGTGTCCGCGCCGCTCGAACGGACCGGCCCGACGATGGTGGCGCCGTCGGCCACGAGCCCGGAGCCCTCGCCGACCGTGACCGGCCCGCTCACGTGCACGCCTTCGGTAAGGCACGTCGTCCCGTCGGTGACGGCCAGCGGGCCATGGTGGGTGCCATCGATGGTGGTGTCGCACTGCGGGCCAGCGGCGCCGACGAGCCGCGCCACGCCCCACCGGGACGTGTTCTGGTACGAGCGGCCGGTCGGGTCGGTCCAGGTGCGCACGGAGTTGCGGGCACCATCCGTGGCGTCGTTGACCTGCAATTCCAGCCCGACAAGCTGGCCAGGCTCCGGCTCGTAGCCGAGCTCGATCGCGACCTCGACGATGTACCCGGTGTCGGTGATCGATGTGGCGGACGTCAGCCGGTCCTGGACCGGCGGCTCGCCGCTGATCGACACGGCGTTCTGGAAGTTGACCCGGTACTGCCCGTCGACCGGGTTGTATGCACCGGACTTCGCGTTCGTCGGATCGACGAAGAACTCGACCGAATCCTGCTCCCAGGCGTTGGAGTTGGCGGCGTCCAGCGCCGGGTCGGTGACCTCCGCGAGCGCGAGGAGCGCGCTGCCGGACCACAGCAGGCGCACGTCGGCGCTGGCCCCTGGCGAGCCTTCGACCTGCACGTCCGTGGACACAGCCGGAGCGGCATCCCACACCGCATCGACCTCGCCGTCGATGGCCGGCGCCGTCGAGGCCATCGGCACCTCGACATACCCGACCGGCTCGACGAGCGTCAGCACGCCGAACCGCTCGCCGTCCTCCTGGCCATGCGACAGGTCGTTCCAGGATGTCTGGGCGCCCGTCGCGCCGTCGGTCACCCGCAGGTCGAAGCCGACGGTGTCGCCGTCGGCCAGCCCGGCGGCCGGCAGGTGCGCCACGACCTCGTACCCGTCGGCGGTCGAGGTGACCACCGCGGACTGCCCGCCACCGGCGCGCGACACGGCCAGCGTGGAGTCCGGCCAGAAGAACTCGACGGTGTCGGCGGCTCCGTCGTCCGTGGGGTCGACGACGGAGACGTATGCGGTCAGGTGGTCGTCCGACCAGCGCAGCTGGAACCCGCTGCCGGCCGATCCGAGCGCAATGTCAGGTAGCAGCTCCCACTCCGCGGCCGCGGTCGCCGTCTCGTTCAGCGGGACGTCACCGGCGTGCACGTTCGCCTGCCGGGTGAGCGTCGGCAGTTGGGACGGGTCGACGATGCCCCAGAACGCGGGCTTGGCCTGCAGGTTGCCGTCGAACAGCAACGGGAAGCCATCGGCTCGCCACGAGCGGGGATCGGTGGGGCCCCACACCGTGATCGCACCGAGCACGTCCATGTGTTGGTTCAGGACGTCGAACAGGTCACGGTAGTAGTACCCCTGCTCGACCAGGCGCTCCATCGGCGGGGTGGTCCACGTCTCGCCGGCGGTATTGATGGTGACGTCGAGCTCGGTGACGGCCTGGACGACCGGCAGGGTACGGAACAGCTCGAGCGAGTCGGCGATCTGCGGGATCGGCTGGAGCAGGCTGAGGTGCAGTTGGTGCCCGACGCCGTCGATGGGCACGCCGTCGGCGAGCCACTCCGAGATCCGGTCGTAGTACACCTGCCGCTTGGCCGGCAGCTCGGTGTTGTAGTCGTTGATGTAGAGGTTCACGTCCGGGCCGAACGCCTGCCGGGCGTACTCGAACGCCAGCGGAATGTAGTCCGGGCCGAGGATGCGGTACCACTCGCTGCGCCGCAGGCCGTCCAGCTCGCTCTCGGAGATCACCTCGTTGACGACGTCGATCGCGACCAACGGGTTGTCCTCGCCGTACTCGCCGAACTCGGTGCGGAAGTGGTCGGCGAAGGTGAAGATGTGGGTTCGCATCCGGTCCCGAAGCAGCTGCTGGTGCTCGGGGCTGGTCGTGAGCGGGTTGCCGTCGGCGTCCTGGAACATCCAGTCGCCGATCTGCGAATGCCACACCAGGACGTGCCCGTAGACCTTCAGGCCATTGTCCTTGGCGAACTGCATCAGCTCGTCGGCCTGGCCGAAGGTGAACGTGCCCTCGGACGGCTGGATCTCCACCGGCTTCATGTGGTTCTCGGGGGTGATCTGGCCGAAGTGCTTCAACACCAGCTCGGAGCTCGGCCCTACTGTCTCGCGGCCGTCGATCGCCACTCCGAACGGCACCGGGACGACGTCCTTGAGCGACGGGATGGTGGGGTCGATGGCCACGCTGGAACCTGTCACGAGGATGTCGTCGACCATGAAGTCGGACAGGCCGGACGCGGTCTCGAAGTACAGCAGGGCCGACTCGAAGGTGCCTGGCGTGTAGCTGGCGTCCACCTCGACCCAGGTGTCGGGCGTGACACCGGTGACGGTGGTGACGGTGTCGAACGAGGACGACCCGTCCGCGTCGCGCTGGACGCTGACCCGGATGTCCGCGACGTTCGGGTCGGCCGTCGGTGCCAGCTTCACCCAAGCGGAGATCTGGACCGTCGATCCGGCCGAGAACAGGTCTGTGACGTCATGGCCGAGCCCGTGCCAGGTCTGGGTGCGGCCGGTTACGAGCGCGCTCTGGGTGCCGCGCGGATCTCCGTCTGTGCTCAGCGACACCTGGGGATTGGTTCCATCGCCGCGCGGGCCCCAGCCGCCGAGGCCGTCCTCGAAGTCCTCGTCGATGAGGACCTCGCCGCCGGCCGTCGGCGCGGTGATGCTGACATCGTCCAGGTAGAACGCGACAGTGGCGTCAGGGCTCTCCACGTAGAGCTGGAGCTCGTCGTTGTCCGCGCTGGTGAAGGTGTACGTTCCGGCCATCCTCGTCCAGCCGCCGTCGGTGGCCGCGACGTCGGACGCGACCCGCTCCCACACCGTGCTGTCCCCCGCGGGAGTGCGCTGCACGGTCATGTGCAGGTCTGCCGACGGCGCGCCCGCAAGGCGGACATAGGCCTCGATCTCGTACGTGACGCCCGGCTGGAGCACATCACGAAGGTCACGGCCGGGGCCCTGCCAGGTGTCGGTGCGCTCGGTCGTGAGCAGGCTCCCCTCCCCGGAATTCGCCTGCTCGCCGCTCACCGCCACTTGGGCCGAGCCCCGGCCGAACCAACCCTGTGTGGTGCCGTCCTCGAAGTCATTGCTGAGGACCGCGGTGGCGGTGGCGGCACTGCTCGCCGACTCGGCCGACGCCGTCGTGGTCGCCAGCACCAGGCCGGCGACGGCACTGAAGACAAACCCTGCGAGGACTCCGCGACGCACCATCGAGCTGCCAGCTCCTCTCGGAACATTTCGGCGATACTTTCCGCAAGTTTCGACGCCGTGTTCCCGGGACACTAACCAGCCGATGCAGCCAGGTCAAGAGTCCGTGACGAGGATGTGACAAGGGGGTTGTCGCGAGGTGCGCGGGTTCGGAAGTTGCTGACCCGCCGGTCAGGCCCGCGCCGGGGGCGCGCTGCTCTCGCGCTCGATGAGCGAGGTCGCCAGCTCCACGCGCGGGCTGTCGACGTCCTCTCCCGCGGCAAGCCGCAGCACTGTCCGCGCCGCCAGCGCGCCCATCTCCGCGAGGGGCTGGCGGACCGTCGTCAGCGGCGGCGACGACCAGCGCGACTCGGGTAGATCATCGAAGCCGACCACGGTGACGTCGTCCGGGATCCGCAGGCCATGCTGCCGCAACGCTTCGTAGGCACCGAAAGCCATCTGGTCACTGGACGCGACGATGGCTGTCGGCGGCCCGGGTGCCATCGTCAGCAGTGTGCGGGCGCAGTCGAAGCCGGATTGGTTGGAGAAGTCGCCTTCTTCCACCGGCACGTCGTCGGAATCCACGCCCGCGGCCGCCAGGGCCGCGCGGTAGCCGTCCAGGCGGGCCCGGCTGCACAGCACCTCCGGCGGGCCGGCGATGATGCCGATCCGCCGGTGACCCAGCGCAAGAACATGCTCCATGGCGGCAAGACCGCCCGCCCAGTTGGTCGCCCCGATGGTCGGCGCCTCGAGGGTCGGGCCACCGACCGGATCGACCGCGACCAGCGGAATGTCGTGCCGCTGCAACTCGGTGAGCAGGGGCGACTCGAGCGTCGAGGTGACAAGGATGACGCCGTCCGATGCGCGGGCCCGCAGGTTGTGCAGCCATTGCCGGGCCGGCTCGGCCCGGCGGTGGGTGGCCGAGACGACGGTTCCGACGCCGGCCGCATGCGTCACGTCCTCGACGCCGCGAAGGATCTCGACCGCCCACGGGCTGTCGAGGTCGGGAAAGACGAGGTCGATAAGACGCGCCCGGGTCCGCGACCGGGAGGGCCGGCGGCGGTAGCCCCGGCTGCGAAGCAGTTCCTCGACTCGGGCCCTGGTCTGCGGCGCGACGTCGGTACGCCCGTTCAGCACCCGCGACACGGTGGGTACCGATACGCCGGCCTCCTTGGCGATCGCACCAATCGTCACCCGGCCATCCTGGGTCGTCATGACGTCACAATACGGCGCGGTGCGCCAGGTCGTCCGAACCCGCCCTGCCACCAAGCCGAGCGAAAGCATTCCCCGGAAATTGCGGACTTGCGTCCGGTACCTGGATCGGTGCGCATCGTTGGATCATACGCGCAGCGCAGCGTGACGCCAGTGAGATTCTGCTTGCGCCCAGCGCCCGGCCTGTTGCTATGGTGTGGCGCACTCGGATCGGGATATGGCCGGAACTTCCGGAACCTGTCGTGCCCGGGAGTCACAAGCCAGAACGGATGCGAATGCAGACAGCGGGCACATCGGACAGCCGGCCACGCGAGATCGCCATCGTGGGTACCGGCGGCATTGCGCAGATCCATGCCGGCGACATCGCTCGGCTCGCCGATCGAGCCCAGATCGTCGCCGCGGTCGATCCTGACCCGGCCCGGCTCGAACCCTTCGCGTCGGCGTGGTGGGTGCCGCGCACCTACCCAGATCTGGCCGCGATGCTGGAGAAGGAGCGGCCCGACCTTGTCGACCTGTGCACTCCGCCGGCATTGCACTCCGCGCAGGCGAAGATCTGCCTCGAGCGCGGCCTCACAGTGCTGTGCGAAAAGCCGCCGACGCTCAGCCTGGCGGAGTTGGACGACCTCGCGGCAGCGGAAGCCGCCAGTGCGGGCCGGTTCGCCGCGGTATTCCAGCACCGGTTCGGCAGCGGCGCGCAGACTCTGCGGCACCTTGTCCAGCACGGACGGCTCGGTGTTCCGACCGTCGCGGTGTGTAACACGCTGTGGTACCGGCCGGACGGCCATTTCTCCGTGCCGTGGCGCGGCACGTGGGAGATCGAGGGCGGCGGCCCCACCCTGGGCTACGGCATCCACCAGATGGATCTGATGCTGTCGATACTTGGCCCCTGGCACCAGGTGACGGCCGTCGCCGACCGCAAGGCCCGGCCGACGGACACCGAGGACGTGTCGGCCGCGATAGTCACCTTCGACAACGGCGCGGTCGCGACGGTGATCAATAGCCTCCTGTCCCCCCGGGAGACGAGCTACCTTCGGTTCGACTTCGCCGACGCGACGGTCGAGCTCGAACACCTCTACGGGTACGCGGACGCGGACTGGAGCGTCACCGCCGTTCCCGGCCGCGAGGACTCCGTTGCCGCCGCCTTGAACGAAGGCCCGACCGGCCTGCCGAGCGGCCACGCGGCCCAGCTGAGCGCGGTCTTCGACGCGCTGGACGCCGGCCAGGCACCACCGGCCTCCCTAGCCGAGATTCGGCCCACCATGGAGCTCGTGACCGCGATATACGCATCCGCGTTCACCGGCCGGCCGGTCACCGCCGGCGAGATAGGGCCGGGTTCGCCGTTCTACGACCGGCTGGACGGCACCGGCGCTCCCTGGCTGACCAGTTCGACGCCGAGGGAGAACGTGACGTGACCGAACCGAGCACCGACGGACTGCGGCTGGTCCACGAGCACGAACTGGACCTGCGGATCTCGTACGGCGACCAGGAGTGGCCAGGTACGTGTACCGGCCGCGGGACGCCCAGCTCGAATCGCCCCGGCCGTACTTCCACCCGGTCCGAACCCTCGCCGGGGACGTCGTCAGCCTGTTCCGGCCACACGACCACGTGTGGCACAAGGGGATCGCGCTGTCGCTGCCGAACGTCGGTCGCCCGGGCAGCCCGGAGCAGGAGAACTTCTGGGGCGGGGTCACGTACCTGCGCGGCCGGGGATACCAGCAGCTGGACAACAACGGGTCGATCCGCCAACGCGAGTTCACCGACCTGAGCGCCTCGCCGAAGCGAATCCACGCCGCCCACCGCCTGGACTGGATCACCCAGGCCGGAGACACCTGGTTCGACGAGCACCGCTCGTTCACTGTGACCGTCGAAGGCGACACCTGGGTACTGGCTGTCACCACCGTCCTGACCAATCGGAGCGGTGGTCCGATCGCCATCGGCAGCCCTACCACGCAGGGCCGTGAGAACGCCGGCTACGGGGGGCTGTTCTGGCGGGGACCGCGGTCGTTCACTGGCGGCGCCGTGCTCGCACCCGGCGTGACCGGCGGCGACGAGCTGATGGGCACCCGTGCCCCGTGGCTTGGATTCACCGGCCGGCACGACGACCACGGCCGGTTCTCCACCGTCGTGGTCGCCGACGGCGCCCCCGGACAGGACGGGGCGGGACGGCTCGCGGAGCTGGGCCTGGGAGCGCTTGAAGAGGCTACGCCGGCATGACGGGCTTCCCGGGCGGTACTTCGGTATCGCACCTTCGCGTCTACGACTGGCCGACTGCGGACGGGCTGCGCGGCGGCTCGCCCCACGTGCACACCGTGTCGGCCGAAGGCTACGTCGTGCTGCGCGGTACCGGCCTGCTCGAGACGCTGTCCGGCGCCGGTTACGAGGAGCACGAGCTCGCCGCCGGCCGGGTGCTGTGGTTCAGTCCCGGAACCGTGCACCGCCTGGTCAATTCCGGGGGCGATCTCGAGATCGTGGTCGTGATGCAGAACTCCGGCCTTCCCGAGGCGGGCGACGCCGTGTTCACCTTCCCGCCCGGCGTGCTTGCGGACCACGAGCGGTACCGCAAGGCCGCCGCACTGCCCGCGTCGGACGACGACGCGGTGCTCGCCGAAGCCGCTCGCACCCGGCGCGATCTCGCGATCGAGGGTTACCTTCCCCTGCGCGACCGGGTGCGAGCCGGCGACTTCACCGCGCTGGACGACCTGCACCGGGCCGCCGCCGGGATCGTCCAGGATCTCGTTCCGCGCTGGCGCGAGCTGTGGCGGCAGCGTCCGCTCGCCCAGGCGGCCGCCACCGGCGACCACCTCGACGCACTCGGCGCCGGCCAGGCCGGGCACCTGGCCGCCGCGGCGGTCGCGACGGCCGGTGGTCCGGCGGCCAAGTACGGCATGTGCGGTCACCTCACCACCTGGAACCTGCACTGAACAGCACTGGCAATCTGGCCAACGCGGTCTGGGCAGCGGCACCGAGAGACCCGACACCCGGGCCAGCCGCCTCGCACCCGCAATGGACACTCCTGTGACCTCGTGTGCGGAGCAGAGACTCACTGTAAACCGGACAAATGCCGCCGCTCCCATGGCACCTTCATTTCGGGTCCATTCCTGGGAGAGCGGGTTCGGCTCCCTCAGGAATGGACCGAATTCGGAAGGCTGTCTCCTCCCGCAACTTGACATAACCCGCCGCCATCGCCGCCCGTCCCAGCTGGCAGCAGCGCGGTCACAGGGCTCCAGACACTCACAGTGGGGAGCGAGCAGCCCGCTCCCCACTGTGGCGTGCAGCTGGTCGGCAGCGCCCGCGGCTACCGGCCGATGCCGGACTGAGCCGCCGCCCGGACCAGTGCTCCCTTCTCCCGTGGCGTGATCACGCCGTCGGCAACCAACTGGTCCGTCGTCGAGTCCACGTGATCGATGAACGCACCGTGGCTCGCCCAGTCGCGGTGGTCGTCCAGCGTCCACCCGACGCAGAAGTCGTTGCCCGCATCGCGGTCCTCGACTCCGGAGTCGACGCCGGCGAAAGCGATCGTCCCCTCACAGATCGGCGGACGCGGCGGACCGGCGACTCCCTCACCGACCACCTCGAAGAAGTTCACGTTGAACAACTGTGCCGCCGGGTCGGCGTCGGGATTCGAGAACACCAGGTAGAGGGTGAACGTGTCACCAGGATCCTCGACCGGTGTGCTGACGAACGTCCACGCGCCGCCGGTGTCGGCCACGGTGGCCGAGCCGAGCAGTTCGCCGTCCGGCCCGTCCTTGCGAACCTCGATGGTTCCGCCACCTCCGTCGGACCTCACGCGGAACTGGAGTTCCTCCACGTTGAGGAAGTTGACCGGCGAGTACGCCGTCCAGTCGCCGTGGTTGACGCTGGTCAACCGCTGGCCACCACCTTCCTCGGGGTCCTGCGCGCTCTGGGTGGCGACACCGCTCGC
Organism: Jiangellaceae bacterium; assembly: GCA_036373915.1. Taxonomy (GTDB): domain Bacteria; phylum Actinomycetota; class Actinomycetes; order Jiangellales; family Jiangellaceae; genus JASLBX01. The sequence continues at coordinate 13,811 of DASUUU010000093.1, forward strand.
GGCCGAGAAGAACTGCGCCTGCTTCCGCTTGGGCTGCAGCCTCACCTGGTCGGTGCCGGACAGCGAGGGCAGGCCGGGCGCACCTTGGTCGACGTACTGCGCGGTGAGCACCCAGGTGATGTTGAGGTCGGAACTGTGCCCGGCGGTCGGCGGCGCGGTGAAGGTCCCGTCGCAGCCGGTCTCCTCGTCCATCGGGTGGCCGTGCTCGTCGTGGCCGAGCGCCGCGTTGAGCGTGACAAGGTCACAGTCGACCCGGGTGTCCTCCACGTCGGTCACGCGGATCCGGAACGGCGCCTCGTCACCCCAGTCGAAGAACGCGCCGTCCGGAGGCCGCTGTAGGTCGACGACCGGCGCGGTGTTGCCGACGACGACAGTCACGCCGGCCTTGCCGGTCTTTCCGTCGGCATCGGTGACGGTCAGCGTCGCGGCGTACACACCGTCGGCCTGGTAGGTGTGCGTCGGGTTCGGTTCGGTCGAGGTCGCGCCGTCTCCGAACGACCACTCCAGGCTGACGATCTCTACGTCCTCCGGGTGGTGCGTCCCTTCGCTGGAGAATTGCACTTCGAGCGGCGCGTGCCCGGAGCGTGGTTCAGCACTGGCCCGGGCCGCTGGTGCCCGGCCGTCGGCGACGTAGTCGACGCGTGAGAGCTGGGCGAGCGGGTGTTCGACGAAGAAGCCGCCACCGTACTCGAGCACGTACAGCGACCCGTCGGGCCCGAACTCCATGTCCATCGGCCGGTTCCACGGCACGTGGGGCAGCATCTCCTCGATAGCCGCGACGTCCGTGCGGTCCTCGGTGAGGTGGAACTGCTTGATGTAGTTGCGCGTCCACTCGTACATCAGCGGGATGCCGCTGAAGTCCTCGGGGAACGCCGTCGGGAACTCCGCCGCCACCTCCGGGTCGTACTGGTAGGCCGGACCGCCCATCGGGCCGCCGCCGCCGCTGCCCAGCTCAGGGAACTCCGGCGTGATGATGTTGTTGTGGTACCAGACCGTCGCCGGCGTGACCGGAGGTAGCTGGGTCAATCCGGTGTTGTTGGGCGACTCGTTGACCGGGTTGTCGCAGTCGAACGCCTCGAAGGATTCGCCGGTCTCGAAGTCGTAGTCGATGTACGGGAAGTTGTTGCCGTGGCAGTACGGCCACCCGTAGTTGCCCGGCTCGGTGATGAGGTTCCACTCGACCGTCGCCCGTGGGCCGCGCAGCGGGTTGGGCTCGCGGGCATCCGGACCATAGTCGCCGAGATAGACCGCGTCGGTCACCGGGTCGATGGTGAAGCGGAACGGGTTCCTGAAGCCCATCGCGTAGATCTCCGGCCTGCCCAGGTCCGGGTCGTACTCCCCGCCCGGGAACAGGTCATCCCACTCGCCGCTGTTGAACAGGTTGCCTTCGGGGATGTCGTAGCTGCCATCCTCGTTGACCTTGATCCGCAGCAGCTTGCCTCGGAGGTCCGCCGTGTTCGCGGACGTACCTTGCGCGTCGAACCCGGGGTTGCGGTACGGCCGCTCGTCGATGGGCGCGTAGCCGTTCGACTGGAACGGGTTCGTGTCGTCCCCGGTCGACAGGTAGAGGTTGCCCTCGGAGTCGAAGTCGATGTCCCCACCGTTGTGGCAGCACAACCCGCGGGCGATCGGCACTTCGAGGATCTGCTGCTCGGACGAAAGGTCAATGCGCGGGTTGACGGGGTCGTCGACGAACTTGAACCTCGACAGGACGTTATGCCCTAGGTAGTCGTCGAAGACGCTGGTGTCGCCCCCGGGTTCGACCTGCTCCGGTGCAGGACCTTCGGGAAATCCTTCGATCACCGGGGAGTAGTAGATGTACACCCACTGGTTCTCCTCGAAGTTCGGGTCGAGGGCGATCCCCTGCATCCCGTCCTCGGAGAACTGGTAGACGGGCAGGTTCGTGATGATTCTGGTGCTGGCCGTGGCCGGGTCGTAGAGGCGGATCTGGCCATGCCGGTTCGTGTGCAGAACGCGGCGGTCTGGTAGAACCGCCATCGACATCGGCTCACCCACCTCCGTGGTCAGCGTGACCTTGTCGAAGTCGTTCCAGTCAAAATCTTCGTGACCGTCGTGGGCGACGGCCGGCGGCGTGACGGCCAGGCCGGCGGCACACAGTGCCACGGCTGCGGCCGCAGCGCCTAATCGGGATCGGGTAGGTTTCATGGAGCAGTCTCCTTCGGTGGGCTGCGGTGCGGGGCCGGAGCGGAGCGTGCAAGGTTTCAGCTCCGGCCCCAATCTGTTGTCGGCGGTTGGGGTCAGCCGCGCAGGTTGTACATCGCGTCATAGCTGCGTTCGGCGGCACCGAGCGAGCCGCCGAGTTCGGCGGGCGTGAACGGTGCGTTGTCCTGCTCCCACAACGAGAAGTGCGCCCGGCTGTTCGGGCCTATCTCGCGGTAGAACTTGGCGAAGTCGATGTCGCCGGCACCGAACTCGGTGAAGTTGTACCCGTTGGTCAGGTCCGGGCGGCGCTCGCCGTCCTTGGCGTGGAACAGCGGGTACCGCTGCGGGTTGGCCTTGACGTAGTCGGCCGGCTCGAAGCCCGGGGCGATGTGCTGGCCGACGAACGCCCAGTAGATGTCCATCTCGAAGAAGACGAGATCCGGGTCGGTCTCGGCGAGCATCACATCGTAGAGCCGGACGCTGGGATCGTCAGTGGCGAACCGGAACTCGTTCTGATGATTGTGCTGATACCACCTGATACCCCGGGCCTTGGCCGCCGCGCCCCAGGCGTTGAACTCCTCGGCCACCGCCTTGTACCCGGCCACGGTCCGGTTGTTCGAGCTGACCGGCTCGTTCGCGGTCCCGATGAACGGCAGGCCGAGGATCTCGGCCTGGTCGAGCTCCTGCTCGAGGTTGCCGCGGAACGCACCCAGGCCGCGGTGCGCGCCGACGGCGGTCATCCCGTTGTCGTCGAGAAGCTGGCGAAGTTGCTCGAGCGTCTGGCCCGGCTCCGCCGGGGAGTTGTAGTTGAAGAACTCGAAGTGCACGTAACCCATGCGGGACAGCTCTTCGAAGACCGGCCGGAAGCCCAGGGACGAGGTGACGTCCCGGATGCTCCACTGCTGGAGGCCGATCTTGCCCGGTGGGATGATCCGGCTACCGACGGTTTCCGCGTGGGCGGGGGTGGCCAGCCCGGCGCCGAGGGTCGCGGCCGTGACCGCTACCGTCGTACCGGTCGCAGCACGCAGAAACCCCCGTCGGGTGAGTTCTGCTCGGGCCTGCTGGTTCTTCGAGCGATCCAGGTAATGCACGACTGTCTCCTCGCGCACGTAGGTACGAGACCTCGCAGGGCCCATCAGAGGTGGCCCGAACCCCTGCTGGGTCATTCGTATGAACGCCCGTTGCGTTCATGCGTCTTGAAAGTAGTGACACTTTCGCCGGACGTCAAGGAAAGTAAACCGAAACTTGCAGATGTTTCGTATGAATGCGTTGTTAATTCGGCATGCTTGAACAGCGGTGTGGCACCTCCGGGCCGTGAGGCGCCACACCGCCGGCTTTTGGTGTCCCGTCAGCCGTCCGTGCTGAACGCCGCGTCGAACGCGGCCTCGGGAGCGTCGAAGGCAAGGTTGCGGACGAACTCCAGGGCTTCAGGAGCGCCACGGAGCCGGTCCATGCCGGCGTCTTCCCACTCCACGGAGATGGGCCCTTCGTAACCGATGGTGTTGAGCATGCGGAAGCACTGCTCCCACGGCACGTCCCCGTGGCCGGTGGAGACGAAGTCCCAGCCCCGGCGCGGGTCGGCCCACGGCAGGTGCGAGCCGAGCCGGCCATTGCGTCCGTTACCGACGGCCTTCTTGGTGTCCTTGCAGTCCACGTGGTAGATCCGCTCGCGGAAGTCCCACAGGAACATCACCGGGTCCAGGTCCTGCCACACCATGTGCGAGGGGTCCCAGTTCAACCCGAATTCCGGCCGGTTCCCGATCGCCTCCAGGGTGGCCACCGTGGTCCAGTAGTCGTAGGCGATCTCGGACGGGTGGACCTCGTGCGCGAAGCGCACGCCTTCGCTGGCGTACACGTCCAGGATCGGGTTCCAGCGGTCGGCGAAGTCGCGGTACCCGGCCTCGATCATCTCGGCCGAGACCGGCGGGAACATGGCCACGTACTTCCAGATCGACGATCCGGTGAACCCCACCACCGTGTTCACGCCGAGACGGCGCGCGGCGACCGCGGTCGTCTTCATCTCTTCCGCGGCCCGCTGCCGCACCCCTTCGGGGTCGCCGTCACCCCAGATCCGGTCCGGAAGGATCCCGCGGTGCCGTTCGTCGATCGGGTCGTCGCACACCGCCTGGCCCTTGAGGTGGTTGGAGATCGTCCACACCTTCAGGTTGTACTTCTCCAACGTGTCCAGCTTGGCCCGAACGTACGCGTCGTCCTCGGCCGCCTGCCACACGTCGAGGTGGTCGCCCCAGCAGGCGATCTCCAGGCCGTCGTACCCCCACTCCGACGCGAGCCGGCACATCTCCTCGAACGGCAGGTCGGCCCACTGGCCGGTGAACAAGGTGATCGGTCGAGTCATGATCTCATCTGCTCCTCACTCTTGACGGATGTACGTTCACAACTGATCCCGCAACTCCACTGCGGCTGTGACCAGCAATGCTCGGGCCTCGTCGTCGGACACACCGATGGCTATCGAGATGAACCGGCCCAGCGCCCTGGCGGCCTGGTCGGTCTGTCCCGCAGCGGCGGCCCGCTCGGCGGTCGCCAACTGAGCGTGCAGCTGCGAATGCTGCTGCCTGCTCACCCGCCCATCCGAGTACAGCGAGTCGACCAGCCCGGCGGTGATCTGGAAGGTCACGTCGACCTGGAAGGAGACGTCCACCTCCGCGACGTTGCCCGCCTGGTCGACCGCCGTGAGCGCGAGCAGGTGAGCGCCCGGATCCGGCACGACCGTAACCGGCAGGTCGACGGCTTCTCCATCGAGGCTGGCCGTCAGTGTCGCTACGCCGGACATCTGGTCCAACACGATCGCCGAGAGCTCGAGTTCGGTCCCGAACGGAACCGACTGTCCGTCCTCGACACCCAGGGCCGTCACCTCGGGTGGGCTCGCGTCGATCCGGATCTCGGCGGACGCCACATCGGACACGTTGCCCGCCTGGTCGGTCGCCCGAACCTCGACCAGAACCGTCCCGTCCTGATCGACCACGATGGGCGCGGTGTACTCGGCCCACTCCCCGCCGTCCAGCCGGTACTCGATGGGCACGTCGCTGTCCACGTCGTCGGTCGCCGTGGCGGCCACCGTCACTGGACCGGTCCACCAGCCGTTGTCCCCGGTCGGCCCGGCCGGATCCAGGCTCAGCTCGACATCCGGCGGCGTGGTGTCCACGTCGACCACCCGGAAGTAGTCGAACTCGGCCGGCTTGGACGCCTGCTGGGCGGCGCCGAGCGCGAACAACCCGACGTTGATGTCGTCGCCGGACAGGGCGCTGTTGGTCACCGGTTCGGCCATCTCGGTCCACGAGTCGCCGTCCGCGCTGTACCACCCGGTGTACGTGTCACCGGAGCGGGCCAGCCGGAGGTGCCACACCCCCTGCTCGAGGTCACCGGCGTTCGGCTGCGGGTTCTGGATGGACTCGCCCACCTCGCTGCGCAGCTCGATCCGGCGGGCGACCGGGCTTCCAGCCTGGTTGTCGACGACGTAGTCGAACTTGACGTAGTTGCCGTCATCGGCGTACACGATCAAGCCGCCCTGCTGGTACTGCTCGTCGAAGGCCGAGCCGTCCACCAACGTCTCGATCATCCACTCATCGCCGTCCGGAGCGGGCTGCACGATGAAGTTGGCCGGGTCGGTGTTGTTCGCCTGGTAGATGTCGCCATCGCTGGTGTCGATCACCAGGTGACCGTCCATGACCCGGTACGCCGACGGGTCCGGGCGCACTACCGTCCACCGGCAGCCGTCCAGTGCCGTGCCGTCGAACTCGTCATCCGGCCCGACCTCGGCCCCCGACCCCTCCGTCTGGAGCTGGAAGTGGTCGAAGTGGGCGTCGGTGACCGGGAAGCCGGTTCCGGCCAACGAGACCAGCCCGATCTTCGGGTCGGTCATTCCGGCCAGGCTCTTCGTCTGGGGCATCTCGGTGAACGTGACGCCATCGTCGCTGTACGCGGCGCGCAGGTTGGCGCCGTCGCTGATGTACCGCACCCAGACCGTGTCCGGGTAGTCGGCGCCAAGCTCGGCGGTGTTGCTGTCGCCGACCTCATTGGGCTGGCCGTTCTCCTCCCGGATGAACTGGAAGATCCGGGCCGCCGGGTTGACCGCCGAGGTGTCCCGGCCTTCGAGGACCATCTTGGCGTAGTTGTCGTCGTCGCCGTAGATGATCAGGCCGGCCTGCTGGTAGGCCTGGTAGGCCTGCATGGTCAGCTTCGCCGTCGCGACGAACGGGCCGTCCGGCAGGTCCTGGAGCACGATGTTCGGCGTGTCGGTGTTGTTGGTGCCGTAGATGTCCGTGCTCGAAGCCGGGATGACCAGGTGGCCATCCTCGATCCGCAGGTCCTGGTTCTCCCGGACGACCGTCGTCCAGATCGACCTGTCGAGCTCGTCGCCGTCGAACCCGTCCGAGCTCTCAGCGAGGCATACCGGTGGTTCGGCGCCATCCACGGTGATCGATGCCGTGGCAGACCCCTGCGCGCCCCGCGCGTCGGTCACCGTCACCCGTGCCGTGTAGTCACCCGGCTCGGTGTAGGTGTGCGTCGCCTGCTGTCCGGTAGCCGTGCCGCCGTCGCCGAACGTCCACTCGTAGGTGAGCGGCAGGTCGCCCTCCGGGTCGGTCGCGTCGGCCGTGAAGTCGACCTCCAGCGGGGCGGTTCCACTGGCCGGGTCGGCCGTCACCGACACATCGGGGCGCTGGTTCTCGGTCATGCCCTTGCCGTTGAAGTCGACCCAGTTGACGTTGAGCTGGCCGGTGGTCTTGACGAAGTAGAGCGGGCCGCTGGTGGTAGCCGTCGCCCCGTCGACCGCGCCGGTGAAGTAGTCGTAGACCTGCCAGTCACCGGTCGCCGCCACCTGGATCGTGGCAACCGTCGGGCCCTCCGGGTCGCCGGTGCGGACCTCGACCGTCGCCCCGTCGGACGGCGACGCCCCCCGCAGGGTGATCTCGTCGATGGCGGTCAGGTTCATCGGGTCCCAGGCCCACCAGTCGCCGTCCTCGATCCAGCCGATGTTCTGGCCGCCGCCGAGCACGTCTCCGGTGTTCTCGACCTGCACGCCCGGATCGCCACCGGCCGTCGAGTCCGGCAGCCGCCCGGTCGAGTCGAAATGCTCCGCCTCGCGGCGTTTGGGCTGAAGGACGATGACCTCCTGGCTGGTCAGGGGACTGACGCCGGGCGCGCCGTCGTCGGTGTACGTCACGGTCACGGTGCCGAAGACGTTGGCCCCGGTGTGGCCCTCGTCGCCGGGCAGCGGGAACACCCCGGCGCATCCGGTGTACTGCTCGTAGCCGTGGGAGTGGTCGTCGTGCCCGAGCCCCGGCTGGGTGACGATGCGGTCGCAGTCGCCGGCGCCGTCCTCGGCGTCGGTGACGCTCACCTCGTAGGCGATCGTGTCACCGAAGTCGAAGAACCCGCCGTTCACCGGGAAGGTCACCGTGATCTCCGGTGGCGTGTTGCCCGCCGCGATCTCCACGTTCGCCACGTCCTGCTGGCCGTCACCGTCGGTGACGGTCAGCTGCACGGTGTAGTCGCCCGCCTCGGTGTAGGTGTGGGTGACCACCGGCTCGGTGGAGGTCTCACCGTCGCCGAAGTCCCACTCGTAGCTCAGCGGCGTGCCCTCCGGGTCACTGGACCGTGAGCCGTCGAACGTCACCTCCAGCGGTAGTGGACCGGCCAGCGGGCCGGCGTCGATCCGTGCCGTGGGCGCGCGGTCACCGAGCACGTAGTCGATGCGGTAGACCCCGGAGTCGGTGTTGTTGCCGCCGAACCCGGAACCCCACTCGATGACGTAGAGCGCGCCGTCGGGCCCCCATTGCATGGCCATCGGCCGGTGGAACGTCCAGTCCGGGAACAGTGCGTTGATGTCGACGAGCTCGGACCCAGACTCGTCGAGCTGGAACGTGTAGAGGTTGCCCTGGTTCCACTCGCCGAAGATCGCCTTACCGTCCCAGTACTCCGGCCACTGGCGGTCCGACGCCAGGTCCGGGTCGTACCGGTAGACGCCACCGGCCATCGGCGCCCCGCCGCCGCCGATCTCAGGGAACAGCGGGTTGGTCGAGTAGCCGTACCACACCTCCGCCTCGATCGCCGGGGGTAGCTGCGCGATGCCGGTGTTGTTGGGCGAGTCGTTGACGACGCCTCCGATGCAGTCGAATGCCTCACCCGACTCGCCGGTGGCGAAGTCGTAGTCGATGTACGGCGTGTTGTCACCGACGCAGTACGGCCAGCCGTAGAAGCCCGGCTCGTCGACGATGTTCCACTCGACCCGGCCGTCCGGCCCGCGGTCGGGGTTGGAGCTGCCGGCATCGGGGCCGTAGTCGGCCACAAGCAGCTTGTCCGTAGCCGGGTCGACGCCGATCCGGAACGGGTTGCGGAAACCCATGGCGAAGATCTCCGGGCGGGTGTCCGGGGTGCCGGGAGCGAACAGGTTGCCCTCGGGGATGGTGTAGCCGCCGTCCGGCTCCGGGCGGATGCGCAGCACCTTCCCGCTGAGGCTGTTGGAGTTCGCGGACGTGCGCTGGGCGTCCCACAGCTCACGGCCCGGACGCTCGTCTATCGGCGTGTAGCCGCTGGAGGCGAACGGGTTGGTGTTGTCGCCCGTCGTGAGGTAGAGGTTGCCGGCCCCGTCGAACTCGAGCGCGCCACCGGCGTGGCAGCACTCGACCCGGTTGGTCGGGTACTCGATGACGACCGTCTCGCTCGCCGGGTCCAGGGTCTCTCCGGTGAGCGTGAAGCGCGACACCCGGTCGATGGCCTCGCTACCGGCCGGCGAGTACGTGAGGTATATCCACCCGTTGGTGACGAAGTCAGGGTCGAGCGCGATGCCCATCAGGCCGAACTCCTGACCGGTGTAGACATCCAGCGAGCCGATCGTCGTGACCGACCCGTCCGGCCGGACCAGCCGCACGGCTCCGTTGCGGTCGATGTAGAAGACTCGGCCGTCGTCGGCGACCGCCAGCTCCATCGGGTTGCTGGTGGTGTCGTCGAGCGTCACCTTCTGGAAGTACTCCGGCTGGCTGGCCGAGCAGTTCGCCGGCGTGACCCCGGCCGCGGTCTCCAAGCCCCCGAGGACCATGTTCAGGAACTCCGGCTCGGCGAACGACTCCTCGGTGTGGCCGAGTGCGGTGTACCACGCCCGGCCCCCGTCGTAGTCCTGACACCACGCGACAGGATGGTCGTAACCCATCGCCCCGCCGCCCGGGTCGTAGGACGACTCGTCCAGCGCGGCCAGCACGTGCACGTCGCCCCGCGGGTTGTCCTGGAAGTTGTACCACTCGTCGAAGCGGGTCCAGCGCGGGTCGAGATGCGCGGTCGACGGATGTGCCGGGTCCTCGACCTTGATCGTTGCCGTCTGGTTCTGCGGGTGGCTGTCGAAGTAGGCGCCGACCAGCTCGCCGTACCACGGCCAGTCGTACTCGGTGTCCGACGCCGCGTGGATCCCCGCGTAGCCTCCGCCGGCCTGGATGTACCGCTCGAAGGCCGCCTGCTGATCGGCATTGAGGACGTCGCCGGTGGTCGACAGCCAGACCACGACGTCGTGCGCGGCGAGGTCGGCGTCGTTGAACACCGCGGCGTCCTCGGTGGCGGTCACGTCGAAGTCGTGCTCAGCACCGAGTTGCTGGATCGCGGCGATGCCCGCCTCTATCGAGCTGTGCCGGAACCCGGCGGTCTTCGAGAACACCAGGACGGAGTACCCGCCGTGTCCCGGGTGCGCGGACGCCGGCGCGGCGGCGCCGATGCCGAGCGGGATTGACAGGGCCGCGGCGAGCGCACCCGCCAGTAGTCGTCGTGCCGCCGTACCGATCATTGGTCGACTCACCACTGTCTCCTTCGGTGGGGGTGATGGCGTGTTGGTCAGTTGCGGGCTCGGGTTCGGTCGGGGATGCCGGCCAGTTCCAGCAGCAGGTCGCGGACATCGGTCGCCTCGAGCCGGTCGCGGGATGCTCCGGGTTCGGAGCAGAGCAGCACCGGCCCGTCGGCCGGGTCATCGGGCAAGCGCCCATGGCTGCCCCGCACGACTCTCGGGTTGATGGGTACGACATTCATCGCGTATCGCAAGCCGAGCTTCTTGCGCGCGAGCCCGGCCGCCGCGCGGAGCTTCACCCACTGGTCGGCCGGATCGAAGAACAGCTCGGCGGGGTCGTAGCCGGGCTTTTTGTGGATATCGACGGCGCGGGCGAAATCCGGCGCCTTGGCGTCGTCCAGCCAGTAGTAATAGGTGAACCACGAGTCCGGCTGGGCTACGAGCACCAGCTCGCCGGAGCGCTCGTGATCGAGCCCGTGCTCTTGCTTGCTCACGGTGTCAAGCACCTGATCGACACCGGGAAGGGTCGAGACGATCTCACGGACCCGCGGCAGGTCGCCGGAGTCGCGCACGTAGACGTGGGCGAGCTGGTGATCGGCGACCGCGAACGCCCGCGACGTCCAGGTGTCCAGCAACTCGCCGGAGGCGTTGGTGTGCACGTGAAGCAGGCCGGCCCGCCGTAGCGCCCGGTTGACGTCGACCGGCCGGTGGACGGGGGTGATGCCGTACTCGCTGAGCACGACGACCGTGGTGCCGGCGGCCTCGGCGTCGTCCAGCAGCGGAGCGAGCACCGTGTCCAGCTCGGCGGCGGCCGCCGCCGCCTCGGGCCCGTTCGGCCCGAACCGCTGTAGGTCGTAGTCCAGATGCGGGACGTAGCTGAGCGTGAGGTCATGCCGTGGCATGAGCAGCCGGGTGGCCTCGACGATCCACCGCGAGCTCGCGATCGAGGCGGTCGGGCCCCAGTACTGGAACAGTGGGAACGCGCCGAGGCGGGTGGTCAGCTCGTCGTGCAGCTCCGGCGGCCAGGTCCAGCAGTCCGGCGACTTGCGGCCGTCGGCGTGGTAGACCGGCCTCGGCGTGACGGTCGTGTCGGCGCTCGAGCCCATCGCGTACCACCAGCACACGTTGGCCACGCGGTACCCGGTCCGATGCCGTCTGATCGTCTCCCAGACCTTCTCCCCCGCTACGAGCCGGTTGTGCTGCCGCCACAGCAGCACCTCGCCCAGGTCGCGGAAGTACCAGCCGTTGCCGACGATGCCGTGCTCGCGCGGCAGGGTCCCGGTCAGAAAGGTCGACTGCACCGAGCACGTGACGGCGGGCAGGATGGTGCCGAGCTCGGCGCCGAAACCCCGGTCCGCCACCGCCGCCAGCCGCGGCATGTGCTCGAGCATCCGCGGGGTGAGCCCCACGACGTTCAACACCAGCAGCCCGGTCATGCGGCCTCCAGTCCCAGGTCGGTGAGCCGGTCGCGGACCCAGCCCAGCTCGGCTGCCAGGCCGGCGACGAGCTCGCGGTCGTCCGCCGGTCGCTGG
>DASUUU010000094.1:0-21354 GCA_036373915.1 Jiangellaceae bacterium
GTCGGCGCCGTCCTCCTGGGCCTCGTCGATGCCGACGATGCGCGACATGAAGTACGCGTTGTTCTGGGCGTTGTCGCCGTCGGCCGCGTAGTTCCAGGCCCGGATGAACGAGTCGGCGTCGACCGGCTCGCCGTTGTGGAAGGTGTAGCCGTCCTTGATCTTGATCGTCCAGGTCTGGTTGTCCTCGGACTCGATGGACTCGGCCAGGTCGAGTACCGGCGCGCCCTCGGAGTCGTAGTCGACCAGGCCGCTGTACAGCTGGCGAACAATCAGGATCGACGGCTGATCGTCGGCTGCGGTCGGCACCAGGAATGCAGGCTCGGATGAATAGATGCGGAGCGTGCCACCTTCGGATACCGCTGGCTCCTCGCCAGCCGGTTCCGCGGCGTCGCCGTCGTCGTCGTCGCCACCACCACAGGCGGTGGCCAGCAGCGCCACTGCGGCGGCAGTGGCGGCTAGTTTGAATGGCGTGCTTACACGCATTGGGGTCCTCCTCATGAGGCTGCGTAAGGCGTCATCAAGTGTCTTGAGACTGGACCAGGGTAGTCATGGGTGCCTGTCCCCCCAAACCGGATCCGGTGCTACCGGATCAACCGTTATCAACCCGCTACCAGAACGTTTGCGAACGGGTTGTTTTCCTTCCATGTCGCGTCATCGCCGTTATGATGCAGCGCGATGTCGTCTATGACCGCCAAGCCATCGCTGCGGTTGTAAGAGAGGACCAACGTGGCAACGACTTCCCCCACACCCGCGCCCGAGGCGTCGTTGGCCGGAGAAGCGCCATTGCTGGAGGTCGAGAACCTTCAGGTGGAGTTCCGCACCCGCGACGGCGTGGCCAAAGCGGTCAATGGCGTGTCGTTCACCGTCGACGAGGCCGAGACGCTCGCCATCCTGGGCGAGTCCGGATCCGGCAAGAGCGTTACCGCTCAAGCGATAATGGGCATTCTCGACAGCCCGCCAGGATTCGTCACCGGCGGTTCGGTCCGCTTCCGGGGGCAAAACCTGCTGGCCTTGCCCGAGGACGAGCGAAGGCAGTTCCGCGGCCGCAGTATTGCGATGATCTTCCAGGACGCCCTGTCGTCCCTCAACCCCGTGTTCACCGTGGGGTGGCAGATCGCCGAGATGTTCCGCGTCCACGAAGGACTCTCCCGGCAAGATGGCCGCAAGCGTGCGATCGAGCTGATGGAGCGGGTTCGCATCCCGGCGGCGAAGGACCGGGCTCGCGACTATCCGCACCAGTTCTCGGGCGGTATGCGGCAAAGAATCATGATTGCCATGGCGATCGCGCTCGACCCGGATGTGCTGATCGCCGACGAGCCGACGACGGCATTGGACGTGACCGTCCAGGCCCAGATCATGGAGTTGCTCGCCGAACTGCAGCGCGAGAGCCGGATGGGCCTGATCCTCATCACCCACGACCTGGGTGTCGTCGCCGACGTGGCAGACAAGATCGCTGTGATGTACGCCGGGCGCGTCATGGAGGAGGCTGACGTCCATGACATCTATGGCAAGCCGGCACACCCCTACACCAAGGGCCTGCTGGAATCGATCCCGCGGGTCGACCTCAAGGGGCAGGAGCTTTCGGCGATCAAGGGCCTTCCGCCCAACCTGATTCGCATCCCGCACGGTTGCGAGTTCAGCCCGCGGTGCCCGTATGCTCAGCAGATCTGTATCGACCAGCGGCCGGCGCTTCGGGAAGCCGCGCCCGGTCGGTTCGCCGCATGTCACTTCGCTGAGGAGGTCCTCGATGGCAGCCTTTGATCGCTTTGCGGATGCGGAGGTAGTCCTCGAGGTCGAGGAACTTGTCAAGCATTTCCCGCTCACCCAAGGAATCGTGTTCAAGCGCCGTATCGGCGAAGTCAAGGCCGTCGACGGTGTGAGTTTCAAACTTCGTAAGGGCGAGACGCTCGGCATCGTCGGTGAGTCCGGCTGCGGAAAATCCACGCTGGCCAAGCTGTTGATGCGACTTGAGGAGCCGACTCGCGGCAAGGCTCTGTTCAAGGGTCAGAACATCTTCGACCTGCGCGGTAAGAGCCTGCGTGCAATGCGCCGCAACATACAGATCGTTTTCCAGGATCCGTACGCGTCGCTCAACCCGCGGATGACAGTTGGCGACATCGTCGGTGAACCGTTCGACATACACCCCGAGGTCGCACCTCGCGGCGACCGCCGCAGGCGCGTGCAGGAACTGCTCGACGTCGTCGGACTCAACCCGGAGCACATCAACCGCTACCCGCACCAGTTCTCCGGCGGTCAGCGACAGCGCATCGGCATCGCGCGCGGGCTCGCGCTGCGACCGGAGATCATCATCTGCGACGAGCCGGTCTCGGCACTCGACGTGTCGGTGCAGGCGCAAGTGATCAACCTGCTGAAGAACCTGCAGAACGAGTTCGGCCTCTCGTACATCTTCATCGCTCACGACCTGTCGGTCGTCCGGCATATCGCCGACCGGGTGGGTGTGATGTATCTCGGCAAGATCGCCGAGCTGGGCACGGAGGAACAGATCTACGAGCACCCCACGCACCCATATACGCAGGCGTTGCTGTCGGCGGTACCCGTCCCGGACCCGTCGGTGAGGGGTCAGCGCCAGCAGATCATCCTGGCCGGCGACCCGCCCAGCCCGGCCAACCCGCCTAGCGGATGTCGGTTCCGGACGCGCTGCTGGAAGGCCACGGATCTGTGCGCCCAAGAGGAGCCGGCGCTCGTGGTTCGGCCGGGCATCGATCACGAGTCGGCCTGCCACTACGCGGAGACGCGCGAGGACGTCGTCGTCCACCACTGACCGGTCGATCACGTTCAGCAGGGCTGTTGGTGCTCCACCAGGCGCACGCGCCTGGTGGAGCTGCGACAAGCCTGATAGGGCTGTCAGACTCCCTCGTTAGTCTGAGCGACATGACTAGACCAGAGGCGGGGCGGCGGTTGATGCTTGTGCACGCCCATCCTGATGACGAGACGATCAGCACCGGCGCCACCATGGCAAAATATGTGCACGAGGGCGCCCACGTCACGCTCGTGACGTGCACCTTGGGCGAAGAAGGTGAGGTTCTCGTACCTGACCTCGCGCACCTCGCGTCCGACCGAGACGACACCTTGGGCTCGCAGCGCATCATCGAGCGCAAACAGGCGATGGCCGATCTCGGCATCACCGACTACAGGTTCCTCGGGGATGCCGGTCGATTTCGCGACACGGGCATGGCGTGGGGCGACAGCGGGCAGGCGGTTCCGCCGACCGATGTCCGTCCCGACACCTTCTGGGCAGCCGACCTGCGGGAGGCCTCTGATGAGCTCGTCCCCGTGATTCGTGAAGTCCGCCCTCACGTGCTGGTGACGTACGACGAGATGGGTGGGTACGGGCATCCGGACCACGTCCAGGCCCATCGGGTCGCCACTTACGGCTCCGCGTTGGCGGCTGCGCCGTCGTACCGGCCGGACCTCGGAGTTGCTTGGGACGTCCCGAAGATCTACTGGACGGCGATGCCGCGCAGCGTGATGCAGGAGGGCATCGTCACCATGCGAGAGATCGGTTCTGACTTCTTCGGGCTCGATAGCGCCGACGACACTCCGTTCGCGGTCCCCGACGAGTTCATCACGGCCAGGGTCGACGGGATGGATCACGTCGAGAAGAAACTTGCGGCCATGCGTGCCTACGTCACGCAGATCGCTGCCGACGGGCCGTTCTTCAAGTTGTCCGATCAACTCGGCCCCCAGGTGTGGGGTCTGGAGTTCTACCGACTCGTCAAGGGTCGGCGCGGGCCGGTAGATCCCAAGACGGGATGGGAGACAGACCTGTTCGCCGGGCTGGACGTCTGAGCCCGGGTATCCGTCTCGCGCCACTGCCGCGCTGTGTCGTCGCTGCGGGCCTGCCGTCGCGAGAAGGTGGCGCAGGTGGTGGAGTCCGGTAGGATTCAGGGCGGCTCGCCTGTCGGCCTTGCCTGTGGCCATGCTCAGGTGTACTGCCGACCCCGACTGAAAGTTGCTGTGCGTGACCGACAAATCCAATCCGAGGGGCTTTCCGCGCCCGGGCGCGCCCAAAGCCCGCCCAGGCCGCTCCATCTTCGACGACACGGCCGAGTTCGCCGTCCCGGTCGTCGAGGATGGCGCGTCCAAGGGCGTCGGCGAGGTGCCCGGCGATCCCGGCGAGGTGCGCGGCGGTCCCGGCGAGGTGCGCGGCGGTCCCGGCGAAGAGCACGTGGACGCGGCCACGTCGGATGAGCGCCGCGAGTCTCCAGTCGCGAACGCGGAACCAGGTCGGGCCGGGCAAGACGCATCTCAAGCCGCCGGCGTACGAACCGAACCTGATCCGGTGGCCGACGAGTCGGTTGCCCAGCAGTCCGCACGCGACGGGCAGGATGCGGTCGATCCTGCCTGGACCGCCACCATGCAGAAAGCCGCGGCCAGGGACGCCGCCGCGCGTGAGTCCGCTGCCCGTGAGGCTACCGCTCGTGAGGCTGCCGCTCGCGAGACCGCAGCCCGCGAGGCGGCCGCTCGCGAGGCCGCTGCGCGCGAGGCCGCTGCGCGCGAGGCCACCAGGCAGGAAACTGCGGCGAAGGAGGCTGCCGCTCGCGAGGCCGCAACTGGGGTCACCACCGCACACGAGACGCCCGATACAGAGGCGACGGTCCGCATGCCGGTAGTGCACGAACCGGCTCCTGGTAGACCTCCGGTCGATCAGCCGGCTGAGTTCGCGCCGCGGCGGCATCGCGATACCGAGCTTCCGGTCTCCGGCAATTCGGAGCAGCGGCGGCATCGTGCTGCGGAGCCGCCCGTCTCGTTCTGGCGTCGGCCTCCGGTGCTGATCGCCGGCGCCGTCCTCGGCGGGCTCCTGGTCCTGTACGTCGCGGCCTACGCCATAGCGGGTGGGAATCTGGCCCGCAACGCGACCGTGCTCGGCGTGGAGGTCGGTGGTCTGTCGCCGGCCGAAGCCGAGGCCAAGCTGGCCGCGGAGTTGCCGGCGATCGTCGACCAGGCGATCGATCTCGAAGTCGAGCACGCGGAGTCGACCTTCCCGATGGTTCCGTCCGAGGCGGGGCTCGGAATCGACTACGTGGCCACGGTCGATTCGATTCCGGGTGGAAGCGCCAATCCGCTCTCACTCGTCGGTGCGTTGCTCGGCGGGGGCGAGGTCGCACCCGTACCGTCCGTGGACCGCCCAGCGCTCGAGTCGGCGCTCGAAACCATCGCCGACGAATCGGACATCGAGCCGGTGAATGGTGGCGTCGCGTTCGACGATGGAGAGGTCGTCACGAGTGCGGCCGAGGTCGGGCGTGCGGTCGACGTCACAGCCACCGCCGACCAGATCGAGCAAGCGTTCTTCGGGGGAGAAGGGCCGCACGAGACTCCGATCGGTCCGCTGGCCGCCGTTGTCACAGATGTCGAACCGACTGTCACCGACGCCGAGGTCGAGCGGGCGGTCACTGAGTTCGCCGAACCCGCGATGTCCGAACCAGTTCGCATCTCGGCCGATGAGCACACGATTGACATAGAGCCCGAAATGATCAGCGCCGCCCTGACGCTGACGCCGGACGAGTCCGGAACGCTACAGCCCGCACTCGACGGGGACGCGCTAGCAGACGCGGCGTCCGAGGTCCTCGAAGACGTAGGCCAGCCCGGCCGTGAGGCCACGATTCGCATCGAGAACGGTGCCCCGACGATCATTCCGCACCAGGTCGGCGTCGGCATCAGTTCCGGAGCCCTGGCAGACGCCGTCCTGCCGGTGTTGACCGAGACAGGTGACGCCCGCGCGGCGACCGTCGAGTACAGCGAGGCGGAGCCCGAGTTCACCGCCGAGGACGCCGAAGCCCTTGGCGTCAAAGAGGTCATCAGCGAGTTCACGACGCGGTTCCCGCACGCGGCGTACCGCAACACCAACATCGGGCTCGCCGCGTCCAGGATCCACAACACCCTGCTCAAGCCCGGGGAGGAGTTCAGCCTGAACGGGCTCGTGGGTGAACGAACCGCTGCGAACGGATTCGCCAAGGGCGGCACGATCAGTGGCGGCGTGCTCGTCGAGGACTACGGCGGCGGCGTTTCGCAGGTGGCCACGACGACCTACCACGCAGCCTTCAAGGCCGGCCTCGAGGACATCTACCACCAGCCGCACAGCATTTACTTCGATCGTTATCCGGTCGCGCAAGAAGCGACAGTGTCGTGGGGCAACTTCGACATGGCCTTCCGCAACGACACGCCGTACGGCGTTCTGGTCGAGGCGCGGTTCACGGCCAGCACGCCGGGCTCGCAGGGCGTCCTCACTGTCCGGCTGTGGAGTACCGAGTACTTCGAGGTCGAGACGTCGGTGTCCGAGCGGTCGAACTTCACCGATCCGCCGACCATCTACAACAACAAGGACAACTGCATTTCCAACCAGGTGGGGTCGAAGGGCTTTTCGATCACCTCCTACCGGAAGGTCTGGGATCCCGACGGCACCCTCGTCAAGGACGAGGCGTACCCGTGGACCTACCGACCGAACCCCGTCGTCGTGTGCGGTGAAGAGCCCGAAGACGACGACAACTAACGCTGATCATGCAAATCGGGTTCGACACGCCGTCGGCCGCGGCGCTGCGCCGCGAGCGCAATTCGGACATTCTGGCGTGTCGAACCCGATTTGCATGATCAGCGCGGGCTAGGGCAGGCGGCGGTAGCGGTACCGGTGGTGTTCGGTGAAGCCGAGCCGCTGGTACATGGCTACCGCCCCCGCGTTGTCTTCGGTCACCTGGAGGTAGCCGTCGGTGGCTCCGTGCCGGCGAGCCCACTCGACAAGCCCGGTCATGACGTGAGATGCCAGCCCGCGCCGCCGCATCGCAGGGTCGACCTCCACCGCCGTGACGCCCAGCCAGCGGCGTCCCTCGGGCGAATCGGACACCGCCCCGCGGGCGATCGCCACCGGCCGGCCGTCGACCACAACGGCCGCGAAAGTCAGCACGTCGGCATTGATCAGCACCGACTTCGCGTTGGGCGGCGGTGTCGTGCCGCGGTAGTGGTAGGCGGCGAGCCAACGGTCGTCCGGTTCAGGAAGCAGCTCGACCGGCGGCAGGTCGCCGCGCGTGCTCGCGGCCACGCTCGCCAGCGCTGCGGTCAGCACGAGATTGTCCTCGTACGCTGGCGGCCAGCCGCGCTTGTCCAGGGCACCTTCGAGGGTTGCGCCGAGCGGTACCGGCACCTGGAAGGTTGGAGCCAGGCCCCGCGCTCGATACCACTTCTCGACCAGGGCGATCGCCACGTCGACGGGCATCCCAGGATCGGCCAGCGGCAGGCAGGAGTTCGCCCGCCCGGTGAAACCGCCGGCCGCTCGCAGCAGCCAGCCGCCGACCCGCTCGGTCTCGGTGGCCCGCCACCCGCCGGCTGCGGCGGCTTCGAGGTCACGGACCGCGCGACGGGTAACCGTCCGCGCAGGGACGACCTTGGCGGCCAGTACATCGGACTCGGGTACGTTCACCAGCGCGCCGGCCGTGGTACGGACCCTCAACCGGCCACCCGACCAATCTACGAGTTCCCCGAGCACATCGGTGGCGTGGGCGCCGTCCACCGGTGCGGTGAGTCGGTACCGAACGACCACGCGACGACCCACGTCGCTGGGTTGTAGCGTCATAGAGTGGACCTCGGGTGCATGCGTACCTACCGGCAACGCGATACTAAACACAGGTGCCGTACGACCCCTGACCGGTGCCGCAAGGAGGAAACCTCGTGACCTACACCATCGCCGAGCCGTGCGTCGACCTCAAGGACCTGGCGTGCGTCGAGGAGTGCCCGGTCGATTGCATCTACGAGGGGGAACGGATGTTGTACATCCACCCCGACGAGTGCGTCGACTGCGGTGCCTGCGAGCCGGTGTGCCCGGTCGAGGCGATCTTTTACGAGGACGACGTTCCGGAGCAGTGGACGGACTACAACCAGGCCAATGCCGAGTTCTTCGACGATCTGGGATCGCCCGGGGGAGCGTCCAAACTAGGCAAGATCGACAAGGATCACCCGCTCGTCGCAGCGCTGCCTCCGCAGGTACACGACGAGACCTAGGTGCGCCCCCTCCCGGACTTCCCGTGGGACACGCTGGCTCGTTACCGCGAGCAGGCGTCCGCCCACACCGGCGGGTTGGTGAATCTGTCCGTAGGAACGCCGGTGGACCCGACGCCGGCCATCGTCCGACAGGCGCTGGCCGGCGCGGCGGACGCGCCCGGGTATCCCGCGACGTACGGGACGCCCGAGCTTCGCTCGGCCACCGTGGACTGGCTGGCACGCCGGTTCGGGATCACCGGCCTGGATCCCCTCGGTGTGCTGCCGACAATCGGATCGAAGGAGCTGGTCAGCTGGCTGCCGGTGCTGCTCGGACTAGGCGAGCGCGACGTCGTCGTGTACCCGCGGCTGGCGTATCCGACCTACGACATCGGGGCCCGGCTGGCCGGCGCGCAGGCGATGGCCGCCGATTCGCTGACGGCCGTCGGCCCGGCACGCGTGGGGCTCGTGTGGGTCAACTCACCTGCCAACCCCCACGGCCGCGTTCTGCCTGCCGAGCACCTTGCGAAGGTCGTGGCCTGGGCCCGCGAGCGCGGTGCGGTCGTGGCCTCGGACGAGTGCTACCTGGAGTTCGGCTGGGACGCGCAGCCGGTTTCGGTGCTCGATCCTGCGGTCAACGGAGGGACGCTCGACGGCATCTTAGCGGTGCACTCGCTGTCCAAGCGGTCGAACCTGGCCGGCTACCGCGCTGGGTTCGTCGTAGGCGACCCCCAGCTGGTACACCACCTGCTCGAGGTCCGCAAGCACGCCGGGATGATCGTTCCCGCCCCGATCCAGGCGGCGATCGTCGCCGCCCTTGGAGACGATGCTCACGTGGACGACCAGCGGTCCCGGTACGCCGCGCGCCGGTCGAGTCTGCGAGCGGCCTTCGAATCCGCCGGGTTCCGGGTCGACCACTCAGAAGCCGGCCTCTATCTGTGGGTGACCCGAGACGAGCCGTGCTGGGACACCGTCGGCCGGCTCGCCGAACATGGCATCCTCGTCGCCCCCGGCGAGTTCTATGGTCCTGCCGGAGCCCGTCACGTGCGTGTTGCCCTGACGGCGACGGACGCACATGTGCGTGCCGTGGTGCAGCGACTCGCCTGAATGTCACAACGGGATCTGCCTTGATAGGGCTCAGACGGCCCTGGCTGATCGACTCGGTACGGTTCTGACCAACGTGTCCGGCTTACCCGCCGATGGCGGCGTCGACGGCGGCCTTCTCGTCGTCGTTCAGCATGCGCAGCGGTGCCCGAACGTCGGGCTGGACCGGCACGCCGCGGCGCCCCAGCGCATACTTGACCGCTGCGATGAACTGGCCCGATGCCTCGAGCGCCGCACGGAGCCGCTGTAGCGCCTCAACATCATCGCCCCACGGATTGTCCAGTACTCGGCGCACGATCTCGGGGAAGGCGGCCGCCACCCCCGAAATCGCTCCGGTCGCGCCCGCTTTCAACCCGGCCGGCAGCAGCGGTTCGTTCCCGATCAACACTGGAATGCCGAGCCCCAGGTACGGCTCGACGGCAGACCAAGGCGACTCGCTGACCTTCAGGCCCGCCAGGTTGTCCACGGCTTCGGACACGCGACGCACCACCTCAACCGGGATGGAATACCCCGACCGTGCGGCGAAGGTGTAGCAGTAGAAGGGCAGCGGCGCACAGGCTCGCGCTGCCGCGACGAAGTGTGCAGTCAGCGCCGTCTCGTCCAACCGGTAGTAGGGCGGTGCAATGACCGCAACCCCGTCCGCCCCGACCTCGGCCGCATGCGCCGCCACCGCGACCGACTCCGCGGTGGTCTGCGCCCCGGCATGAACTATCAGGGTGCCGCTCATGGCTTCCCGGAACGCCTGAGTCAGTGCACGTCGCTCGGCGACGTCGAGCAGGACGCCTTCGCCGGTCGTCCCGCCGGCGAGCACGCCATCGGCGCCGTGGCTTGCCAGGAATGCCGCCATGGGCGCCACCGCACCCAGGTCTACGGTCGAGCCGCCGGTCGTCATCGGTGTCACGGCCGCCGCCAGCAGCGTCGGAGGTTCGGTGCCGTCCGGCATAGGTTCGGTGCCGTCCTGCAAGGGCTCAGTCATGTGGCCGATCGTACGTGCGAGCGCGTTGCCGGGTGCTAGCGGACGTCGACGTGGACGTGATCGAGATGGCGCAGCGTGGGGTCTGTCGTGTTTCCGGACGGGTGGGTATAGGGCCGCCAGCCCTCGTCCGAGCGGCGCGCCGTCCAGATCAGGTCGTCGTAGATCACAGTGGCTATGCCGAGGCGGTCCGCGTTGACCACGAGCCAGTGGGCCACGACCCACCCCGATCGTTTGCTGGCGGGATCGTCGTGAGGGCGGAAGAACATGTCGATCGCGCGCCCGTCGTAGTGCGCGGAGCCGGCGATGTGCCCGGAGTCGATGCCATTCGGGTCGAAGCCACCGACGGTCAGCGGTCCATGGGACGTCTCGATCTCGTCCAGTACGCTCCGGGCCCGAGGCGTCAGCCCGTCGTCGCCGGGCTGCTCGGCAGCGTACGAGGCCGGGCGGAAGGTGCAGGTGAGCCCGGCCGGCGAGTTCCCGGATAGGGCGGATGCCAGAGCCCGGGCGTTGGACTCGTGCTGCGCGTATGCGTCCGGAAAAGCGCTGCGCTGTACCCGTTGCGCCGCATCGGTGATCTCGAGTTCGCGGTAGTCGCCGACCTCGACCAGCTCGTCGTAGAACGCGCCGGCTGCATAGACGGGATCCTGGACTTGCTCCGGCGTTCCCCAACCCTGCGATGGCCGCTGCTGGAACAGGCCCAGCGAGTCGCGATCGCCGTAATCGAGGTTGTACAGGTCGGACTCCTGGAATGCGGTAGCGAGCGCGATAGTGATCGCCCGGGCCGGCAACCCACGCTGCTCCGCCACTGCGGCGATGGTCGCCGCGTTCATGGCCTGCTCGGGGTGCAGCGAGACGCGAAGATCGCCGACTACTGCGATGCACTCCTCGCGGGCCAGCGGGTTCGGCCGCCCATCGGTCCACCACACCAGCAAGGCAGCGGCCCCCGCACCGATGAGTGCGAGGACCGTAAGCGTCGCCACCAGGCGTCCGGTTCGGTTCATCGTGAGGTGACAACGTCCGGAGCGTGACTGGAATTTCCCTGGTACCCGCGGCCCGGACTCCACCAGGCGGGCCGGCGCTCTACCAGGCGCACGCGCCTGGTACTGCACCGATACGCCTGCTGAACGTGATCGACCGGCATGTTAGTTCGAGTGGAGGGCCACGTTGAGCCCGCCCCAGTCGCCGGATCTCGCCAGGGCCTCGACCGCACCGGTGACACTGTTACGGCGGAACAGCAGACCGTCCTGGCCGGACAGCTCGCGCGCCTTGACGATTCTGTTGTCCGGCAGGCTTACCTTCGTGCCCGCGGTGATATAGCACCCGGCCTCGACGACACAACCGTCCCCGAGCGAGATGCCGATGCCGGCATTGGCGCCTACCAGGCAACCCTTGCCGACCGAGATGACCTCCTTGCCGCCGCCGGACAGGGTGCCCATGATGGACGACCCGCCGCCGATGTCCGAACCGTCACCGATCACGACGCCCGCCGAAATCCGGCCCTCGACCATCGACGCGCCGAGAGTGCCGGCGTTGAAATTGACGAAGCCCTCGTGCATGACGGTGGTGCCGGGCGCCAGATGTGCGCCGAGCCGAACCCGGTCGGCATCGGCGATCCGGATGCCGGAGGGTATGACGTAGTCAGTCATTCGCGGAAACTTGTCCACGCCGTACACCGTGACCGGGCCGTGGCGGCGCAGCCGGAGTCTCGCCTGCTCGAAGCCATCAACCGGGCAGGGCCCGTAGTTGGTCCACACGACATTGCTGAGCAGGCCGAACACGCCGGTCAGGTCGATCTCGTGGGGGCGAACCAGCCGGTGTGAGAGCAGGTGCAGGCGCAGGTACACGTCTGCGGCGTCGACCGGAGGCTCGGCCAGGTTGCTGACAGTCTGCACGACGGACGTCCGCACGCCGCGGTCAATGTCGGCGCCGGCCAACGCGCGCAGATCGGTATCGTTCGCACCGTTCGGGCCGCCGTTGAGCGTGGGGGACGGGTACCAGACGTCGAGCACGGTCCCGTCGTCGGCGATCGTGGCCAGGCCAAGCCCGGATGCAGTCGTGGACATGCGCCCAGCCTAGGAGACATGGTCGTCGAGCATGGCGACAGGCAGGGCACCCAGAACCGTGGTTGGTTCACGGCAAGTTTCGAGTCAGCGCCGAAGCGCGACAGCGGGTCGCCCTGCCCGTCGGGATCGAGCCTGCCCGTTGTTCGCCGTTCCGTCAAGGGCTTCGGGGGACCTGCTCGGTCCGGAGCGCATCGAAATGGGGCGGTAGGGTCTCGAGGCGTGATGACACCGACGCTCGAGCTTGATCTGCCCGGCCCTGAGCTGACCGTCAAGCTGTGCGACATCGAATCCGTCAGCGGCAACGAGGCCCGGCTCGCCGATGCAATCGAGCGCGAACTGGGCAAGGTAGCTCACCTGAGTGTCGATCGGGACGGCAACACGATCGTCGCTCGCACCGACCTCGGCCGTCCGGAGCGAGTCGTTATCGCGGGGCACCTGGACACCGTCCCGGTTGCCGGCAACCTGCCCGTTCGGAGGCAGGGCGATTTCATCTGGGGGCGGGGGACGGTCGACATGAAAGGTGGTGTCGCGGTCGCGCTACGGCTGGCCGCTCACGTCCGGCAACCGAACCGCGACGTCACATACGTGTTCTACGACAACGAGGAAGTCGAGTCGGACAAGAACGGGCTGGGACGGGTGGCTGCGGCACATCCGGACTGGCTGGCGGGAACGTTCGCCATCTTGATGGAGCCGACGTCCGCCGCCATCGAGGGCGGCTGCAACGGCACCATGCATGTCAGTATCACCGTGCGGGGCCGGGCCGCCCACAGTGCTCGATGGTGGGTTGGGTCGAACGCCATCCATTCCGCGGGACGGGTGCTCGACCGGCTCCGCAGTTACGAACCGGCCGAGATCGAGGTGGATGGCCTGACGTATCGCGAAGGGCTCAACGCGGTCGGCATCCGTGGCGGCATCGCCGGCAACGTCATCCCGGACGAGTGCGTCATTGCCGTCAACTTCCGATTCGCCCCCAGCCGCAGCGAGGACGAGGCGCAGGAGCACGTGCGCGAGGTACTGGGCGGGTTCGACGTTGCCGTCACCGACTCGGCGCCGGGTTCCCGGCCGGGCCTCACCCACCCCGCAGTGGCCTCCTTCGCAGCCGCCGTCGGTGGTGAACCGCGGGCCAAGCAAGGGTGGACCGACGTTGCACGGTTCTCGGCGATCGGAGTTCCCGCGGTGAACTATGGCCCCGGCGATCCGCAGCTGGCGCATCACGACGACGAACGAGTCGATGTCGCCGAGATAGTCGCGTGCGAGGACAGGTTGCGCACGTGGCTCACCACCGCGCCGTAGCCCGGCAATAGCCTGGTAACCGTGAGAGAAAAGCACATCGGCCCGCTCACCCTGCGTCGGGCCCTCGCCGAAGGCACCACCGCAGACGAGCGACTGCTCGACACCCGCGGCCCGGCAGATTGGGTGCATACAGACCCGTGGCGGGTCATGAGAATTCTGTCGGAGTTCGTCGAGGGATTCGGTGCCCTCGCCCAGCTCGGTCCGGCGATCAGCGTGTTCGGATCCGCACGGACGCCCCGCGAGGACGCCGACTACGAAACGGCGGAGCTGCTCGGGCGGCGCCTGGTCGAGCACGGCTATGCGGTGATCACCGGGGGTGGTCCCGGGATCATGGAAGCCGCCAACAAGGGTGCCTGTGAGGCGGGTGGGGTCTCGGTCGGCCTGGGCATCGACCTGCCGGCCGAGCAGGGCTTCAACGAGTACGTCGACCTCGGCATCGACTTTCGCTACTTCTTCGCGCGCAAGACGATGTTCGTCAAGTACGCCCAGGGCTTCGTGGTGCTGCCCGGCGGATTCGGCACGCTCGACGAACTGTTCGAGTCGTTGACTCTGGTCCAGACCGGTAAGGTGACCCAGTTTCCAATCGTGCTGATGGGCGGCGACTTCTGGGCCGGCCTCATCGACTGGCTGCGCAGCCGCCTGGCGGCGAATGAGAAGATCTCCGTCACCGATGTCGACCTGATCACCGTGACCGACGAAGTCGACGAGGTGGTCGAGATCATGAAGCGGTCCGATGCGGCGCGCGCCGAACACATGGCGGCAGTCCTGGCAGAGAACTCCAAACGCGCCGTCAGCGAGCCGTAATCACCGGCGCATAGGGGGTCACCGCGGGAGCGGCCTACGGTTGATGCATGCGTGCTGACAACGATGCCGCCCGCGGCCGCCCCGTCGCCGCCGCAGCGGCTCTGCTCGCCGCCGGAGTGGTGGTTCTCACCTCCTGTGGTGGGTCCGGCGATGGCGGGACGATCACGGACTCCGCTTCCGAACCGGCGGCAACCGAGCCGATGACCGATCCGTCGCCGATTGCTGCCGGCGAGGCCGAGGCAACCGAAGGCAGCGCCGCGGAGATGACCGAGGGTCCGGGGGAGGCCGACGAGGAGCCCGACCTGGCCGTTGGTACCTATCGCGCCTACAGCCAGGAGGCGCTGGCCGAGGCCGGGTACGAAACGAACGTCATCTTCTTCCACGCCTCCTGGTGCCCGGAGTGCCGCGCGTTCGAGCAGTCGATCGAGGCCGGCCCCATTCCCGATGGGGTGCAGATCCTCAAGGCCGACTACGACACCGAGACCGCGCTCAAGGACGAGTACGGCGTGGATATCCAGACCACCTTCGTCAAGGTTGACGACTCCGGTGAGATGATCTCGAAGTGGGTCGGCTACGAGCAGGACCGATCCGTCGACAACCTCCTCCAGCAGTTGGGGTAACCGGTGCCGCTGGCCGCAGTCGCACTGTTCGCCGGCGCGCTGTCGGTTCTGGCGCCGTGTGTGGTCGGGCTGCTGCCGATACTGATCGGCCGCTCGGTCGCCCCCGGGAGCCGGTCGCACAGCGCGATCCTGGTCATCGCCGGGTTGTGTGCGTCGATCTTCGCCTTCACCCTCCTGTTCCGTGCGACGACACTGCTGGTCGACGTGCCGCAGCGGGTGTGGCAGTACGTCGCCGGTGCGGTCCTCGTCGGTTTCGGCGTGGTGTCACTCGTCCCGCAGCTCTGGGACCGGGTTAGCGCCCGGCTGCGGCTTGCCGAGGTGGGCGACCGCGGTGCTCGGTTCGGCATCGGCAGGCAGAGCAGGGCCGGTGATCTCATCCTCGGAGCGAGCTTGGGGCCGGCGTTCAGCGCGTGCAGCCCGACCTACGCCCTTATCGTGGCCGTGATCCTGCCCGTGACACCGGCCGAGGGTGCGGGCTACCTGATCGCCTATCTCGTCGGGCTGGCGGCGATGATGGCGGTTATCGTCGTCGGTGGACGCCGCGCGGTCACGGCGCTGGGTTGGGGCGTCGATCCGCACGGCTGGTTCCGCAGATTGCTCGGGGTGTTCTTCATCATGTTCGGCGTTGCGATAGCTACCGGCCTGGACAAGCAGCTGCTCGGCTGGGTCGTCGAGAACGGCTGGTTCGACTGGCAATTGCGGTTCGAGGACGTGCTCAGATGAACCCGGCACGAGTACTGGTCGTCGAGGACGACACCGCCGTGTCCTCGGTAGTAGCGGCCTACGTTCGCGACTCGGGATTCGAGGCGCGGGTGGCCGCCGACGGACTGGCCGCGGAGCGGGCGTGGCGGGAGTGGCGACCGGACGTTGTCGTGCTGGATCTCATGCTGCCGGGCCGGGCGGGGCTGGACATTCTGCGGCGGATGCGTACCGACGGCGACCAAACCCTCGTCGTGGTGCTGAGCGCCCGCGGCGAGGAGGAGGATCGGGTCGTCGGGTTGGAGGTGGGCGCGGACGACTACCTGGTCAAGCCGTTCAGCCCGCGTGAGTTGATGCTGCGGATCGAGGGCCTGCTGCGCCGCGAGGAGCGGCTGGCCGGTTCAGCCGTCGTGCCCAGCTCGCTCCGGGCCGGCCCACTTGCCGTCGACACGGCCGCGAACACCGTCACAGTCAGGGGCGAGCCGGTCGCACTCACGTCTCGCGAGTTCGATCTGCTGGTGTTCCTGATGCGCAACCCGGGCCAGACCTTCACCAAACGTGACCTGCTGCGCCGGGTGTGGGGCTGGGACTTCGGCGACAACTCCACGGTGATCGTGCACGTGCGCCGGCTCCGCGAGAAGATCGAACGGGATCCGTCCGACCCGCAACTGGTGATCACCGTGCGAGGCAGGGGATACCGGTTCGCGAAATCCGCCGAGTTTGCCCACGAAGGCGAGGTACACCGTGAGTGACCTTGCCTTCATGGTGACGGCGACGGCCGCGAGCTGCGTCGGCGTGGGTGTGGCCGGCTGGTACGCCCTGCACGCCACCCGCCGGCGCTCGGTGACGCTGGCCGTTGTGATCTGTGCGCTCGTGCCGATGGTGGCCGTCATCGTGGCCGTGCAGGTCAATGTCAGGGCCATGTTCCTGTCCGACCACGACGCCGACGTCATCGCGGTCGTTCTCACGACCGCGGCTGTACTGGCCGTCGTGCTGGCAGTGGTGCTCGGCCGCCGGATCACCGCGTGGTCGCGGGTCGTGGGCAGCCGGCTCAGCCGGCTGACCGAGGAGTACGCGGGCCAGCCGGACGACGGCGAGCGGCCCGCATCGGCCGAACTGGCCAAGCTGACCGCTCAGCTCGATGAAGTCCATCGCAAACTGGCGGCGTCCCGGGCCCGCGAGCAGGCCATCGAAGCGAGTCGCCGGGATCTGGTGGCCGCCCTGAGCCATGACCTGCGCACCCCCTTGGCGGGCATCCGGGCACTGGCCGAAGGCCTTGAGGACGGGATCGTCGACGACGTGCCACAGGCACTGGCCCAGTTGCGGGCCAGCGCAGAACGCATTGCGAGGATGGCCGACGACCTCTTCGAACTCTCCAGACTCCGCTCGCTCCCGCGGACCGGCCGCGACTCGCTGGTCAGCATGCGCGAACTGGCCGACGACGTCGTGGCCGAGGTGCGGCCGGAAGCGGAGGCGGTCGGGGTGCGGCTGCGCTGCGAGCTTGGCGCCCGACTCGCGGTCCACGGCGACGGCGGAGAGCTCACCAGAGCGTTCGCCAACCTCCTGAGCAACGCGATCAGGCATACACCGACCGGGGGGGAGGTGACGGTGGCAGGCGCCACCACGGACGGCACGGTCGTGCTCAGCGTGAGTGACGGCTGCGGTGGTATCGCGGCAGAGGACCTACCGCGGCTGTTCGAGGTCGGCTGGCGCGGTGACCCCGGCCGGGGAGGCAACGGCCAGCCGGGAAGCGGCCTGGGCCTTGCGATCGTGCGTGAGGTGATGGAGGCCCACGGCGGGACGGTCAGCGTGATCAACGTCGATGGCGGGTGCCGGTTCGACCTGCGGCTCCCGGCGACCACGACGGCCTAAGCCAGGCCACGGCGCGCGACGGCCGGCGGGCGGATCCCGCGGATCGAGCCCACCATGTCCAGCGCCTGCCGAGTGGCCGCCACGTCGTGGGCACGAAACACTCTCGCACCGTGCCAGGCGGAAATCACCGTTGCCGCGAGAGTGCCCGCCAGCCGGTCATCCACCGGTAGGTCGAGAGTCTCACCGACGAAGTCCTTGCGTGAGAGCGCGACAAGTACCGGCCAGCCAGTGGCGACGAGTTCGCCGAGCCGGCGGGTCAACTCGAGCGAGTGGTAGGTGTTCTTGCCGAAATCGTGTGTCGGGTCGACCAGCAGCCCGTCCGCCCGTACCCCCGCCGCGACCGCCTTGTGGGCCAGCGCGGTGGTGCCTTCGATGACATCGGCCACCACGTCGTCGTAACGCACCCGGTGCGGGTCGGTCCGGGGTGGCAGCCCGCCGGTATGGCTGCAGACCAGACCGACACCATGCTGCGCGGCGACGTTCGCCAGGTCGGGATCGGCGCCGGCCCAGGTCTCGTTGATCAGGTCGGCCCCGGCGCGGCATACCGCGTCGGCAACGCGATGCCGGTAGGTGTCGACGCTGATCACGATGCCGCCGTGGAGTTCCCGAACGGCGGCGACCAGATCGGCTGTCCGCGCGATCTCCTCGGCTTCGCTGACGGGCGGGCCGTGACCGGCCTTGACTCCGCCCACGTCGACGATGTCCGCGCCCTCGCTGATCGCCTTGTCCACCCGAGCCAGTGCCGCACCGAGGGCGAACGTCGCGCCTCTGTCGTAGAACGAGTCGGGGGTCCGGTTGACGATGGCCATGACGGCGTAGGTTCCCGGCGGGAAGGTACGGGTTCCAAGGCGTAGCGTGCCGTCGACCGGCGCTCCCT
The DNA here is from genome assembly GCA_036373915.1 of Jiangellaceae bacterium. GTDB lineage: Bacteria > Actinomycetota > Actinomycetes > Jiangellales > Jiangellaceae > JASLBX01. The sequence goes on from DASUUU010000094.1 coordinate 18,295, forward strand.
GTTGCGCCAAAGCGGCCTCCTCCCGTGGTCGAGCATGGCCAGCGTGGCACGATCGTCGCTTAGGGTGGGACGCCGACCCCACCTGGACGGATATGGAGGCAGCCGTGTCCATGTACATCGTGTTCGTGGTCGTGGGGGCGGTCGTGGTATTCGCGGTAGCGGCTGCGGCCGTCGGTCGCGGCGGCGGGCTCGAGGAGCCGTTCCCTGACATGGAGCGCCCGTATCTCCCCGACGGCAAGGTCGAGGCCGTCGACATCGACGACGTTCACTTCGCCGTGGCCTTTCGCGGCTACCGGATGGATCAGGTGGACTCGGTGCTCGACCGGTTGGCCGAGGAGCTGATCAAGCGTGACCAGCACATCGGCCGGCTGGAGCGGATCGTCCACGCCCAGACGGTGCAGTCGGCGGCCGGGTACGCAGGTGACCGCCGAACGGGCGTCGATACCGGGGCCATGCCGGTTGTCCAGAACGATCAGGTGAGCTCGCCGGCCGAGCCCGGAAGCGGGCACGCCGACGACAGTTCGGGCTAACGAGCCCGGTCCCGGGCGACGCACCCTGCGAGGTGGTCGTTGACCACCCCGGCGGCCTGCATCGTCGCGTAGGCCGTCGTCGGTCCGACGAAGACGAACCCGTGGCGCTTGAGCGCCTTGGCCAGCGCGGCCGATTCGGCCGTCGTTGCCGGCACGTCCGCGAGCGTCCGGGGGGCTCGCCGGGCGCCGTTCGGCGCATGCGACCAGACCAGCCGGTCCAGCGCCGCTTCACCCTCTGCATTGCGAAGCTTCACCAGAGCCCGCGCGTTGGTGACGGCGGCCGCGATCTTCGCCCGGTTGCGAACTATTCGACTGTCGGACATGAGCCGCGCGATGTCGGCGTCGTCGAAGCCGGCGACCACGTCCGGATCGAATCCGGAGAACGCCGTACGAAAGCCCGCGCGTTTGCGGAGGATGGTCAGCCAGGACAGGCCGGATTGGAAAGCCTCGAGCATCAGCCGTTCGTAGAGTGCGGCGTCGCCGTGGACCGGCCGTCCCCACTCCTCGTCGTGGTATGCGAGGTAGTCGGCGGTGCCGACGGCCCAGGGGCAGCGCGGCTCGCCGTCCGGGCCCGGAACAACGTCGTTCATCGGCCTACGAACTCGGCCTTCTGCTTGGACAGGAATGCCATGACGGCGGCCCGATGGTCCTCGGTGGCACCGGTGCGGTTCATCATCTCGCCCTCTCGTACCAGGGACTCTTCCAGCGGATGGGTGGCCGAGTAGTTGAGTACGTCGCGGACGGCGGCGTAGGCCAGTGTCGGCCCGCTGGCGAGCTGCCGGGCCAGCTCACGGGCTCGGGTCAGCACCTCGTCATCGGACACCACTTCGGTAGCGAGCCCGAGCGACAACGCTTCGTCGGCCCGCACCGTGCGGGGAAGCATGAGCAGCTCTCGTGCCTTGGCCCATCCGACCAGGCGGGGCAGTGTCCACGACGACCCGCTGTCGCAGGACAGCCCGATGGCGGTGAACGCCAGGTTGAAGCCCGCCGACTGGCCCACGATGCGAAAGTCGCAGGCGAAAGCGAACGACGCGCCCGCGCCCGCGGCCACGCCGTTGACGGCGGCCACGACTGGCTTGCCCATCGTGGCGAGCCCGTGCACGATCGGGTTGTAATGCTGCTCGACCGTCGTGCCGAGCGATGCCGATCCCGACCGCAGCGCGTCGGCGTGCTCATTGAGGTCCTGGCCCACGCAGAACGCCCGCCCGCTTCCGGTCAGGACGACGGCGCGGACCGACGGGTCGTCGGCGGCGCGGCGGATGTCGTCTCGCAGTGCGACCTTGGTCGTCGTGTCCAGGCTGTTCATCGCGTCGGGACGGTTGAGGGTGATGATCGCGACACCGGCGTCTATGCCGTAGAGCACGGGTTGATCGGTCACGAGCTGGCTCCGTTCAAGTGTTTGTCGTTGCGTGGGACGGCGAGGCAGGCGTCGACGAAGCGGGCGCTCGCCGGCAGCAGCCTGGAAGCCTCCGCGTCGAAGTAGGCGGCCGCCTCGTCGCCCGGCCAGTCGGCGGGTAGCAGCGCACGCGGCAGGCCTGGATCGGTGAACAGGAACTTGCGCCACTCGTGGACCAGCCGGCTGCGCACCGCGAAGACCTCCTCGTCAGCGGGCGCCGCCGGCAGGCTTCCGACGAGCTTCTCGGCCTCGGCGAGCCACCGGCGGTACGACCGCCCGACCGCGTTGAGGTCCCAGGCTCGCCGGATCAGCGCGGCATCGTCGTCCTGGTGCCGGGCCAGGAAAGCTTCCGCGGTGACGCGCTCGCTCTCCAGCAGAGCTCCGAGCTCCGGAGACGGACGTGCGGCGAGCCACGTGCCGTCACCCACCGGTGCGTAGCCGAGATATGCCAGCCCGCTGCGCAGCCGGTCACGGCTGGCCCGGTCGTTCGGGCGGTCCGGGATGACCAGGTGCCAGTAGCCGTCCCATTCGTCATTGGAGGTGGTCCGGTAGATACGCGCCGCGGCGTTGTCGAGACGGTGTTCGGCCCGCGGCGTGAGCGCATAGCCGGCGGCCCCGGCGAGCTTGACCGGCTGCAGCCAGCCCTGCTTGACCATCCGCGAGACGGCGGTCCTCACGGCGGGGGCCGTGACGCCGAGCGGCGCCAGCAGGGCGACAAGTGCGGCGACCGGCGCCGATCCGCCGCGCGACCGCAGATGGTCGCCGTACAGGTCGAAGAGCGCGGATCTGGCATTCATGGCTTTCATATCCTGCCTGGTCGGTCGGACAAGATGGGTGACCGACCCGGGGGAGGTGGCTCCCACCCTCCGGCCGGATCGGGGATAATGGGGTCATCGTGACGCACGTGGGACCGTCGCCCGACGTCTGGGGGCCTGCGTGTGCGCTTGGAGAGGAAGGGGTGCGCGGATGGCGGCGATGAAGCCGCGGACTGGCGATGGGCCACTCGAGGTCACCAAGGAGGGTCGCGGCATCGTCATGCGCGTCCCGCTCGAAGGTGGAGGGCGGCTCGTCGTCGAGTTGTCTGCCGAAGAGGCCAACGCGCTCGGTGATGCGCTGAAGGTCGCCGTCGGCTGA
>DASUUU010000095.1:0-39186 GCA_036373915.1 Jiangellaceae bacterium
GTCATCCTCATCGACACCCGCCGCCTCGCCGACTCCTTCGGCGCCATCGACTACATGGAACAACGCGGCGTCCCATTCATCTGCGCCCTCAACGCCTTCGACGGCATCCAACACCACACCATCGACGACGTCCGCGACGCCCTCCAACTCGGACCCCAAACCCCCTTCATCATCACCGACGCCCGCAACCGCCAAGCCGTCAAACAAGTCCTGGTCAACCTCGTCGAACACGCCATGACCCTCGCCCAACCAACGTGACGAGGATCCTCGGCGGCATCTCTAATCCAGCCGGAACTCGATCCGCCGGGCGGGTATCGACGCCTCGACAAGGCGGACGGTCACCTTCTCACCGAGCGGTAGGTCGGTTCCCGTCACCCGGCCGCGCACCGCAGGAGACCGGATCACCACCTCGCCGGACTCTGCCTCGCCGTCCCCACGGGGTGGTGACACGTCGACGACGACACCTTCGAACCGCTGACCTACGCGACCGGTGAGCAGTGCCGCTTCTACGGCGGCAACGCACATGCCCTCGTACGATCCGGCCCGCCGCCCGGCCTCGGTCATGATGTCGGGCACGGACGACAGCCCGCCGCGCACCCAGTCAGGAACGTCGACGCCGGCGCTGGCTGCCGCGCAGATCTCCAGGCCGTATCTGTCGACCAGCCGCCGCAGCGGCGCGGTGACGTGCGCGTACTCGGCCGCGATAGCGGCATGGGCGGCCGAGCCCGGCGCCGTGCCGTCGAACACCAGGTAACCCGAGCCGCGGAACAGCCCGACAGCTTCGTTGACGAACGCCTCGTGCGCCGGATTCACCATGTCCAGTGAGGGGATCAACTCGGCGTAGGACATCCCGTCCGGCCATGGCACATCAAGCGCGCGAGCCGTGCGGCGCAGCCGGGCCAGGCCCGCTTCGCCGGCATCTGGCACCGTGCGGAACACCCCCATCCCAACGTCCCGCATGATGGCTGCGGCCGCCATTCCGGTCAGCAGCGAAATCTGCGCGTTCCACCCTTCGACCGGCAGCGGGCTGCGGTACTCGATTGCCAACCCGTCCGGAGTCTCCACGACATCCTGTTCCGGCAGCGGCAGCGATACCCCGCCGCGGGACCGTTCGAGCTCCTGACGGAGCCGGCCCACCACCGGGAGCAGTTCGAGCATCCCACCGGCCGTGCCGCTGTCCAGATCATGTTGGACCATCTCGTAGGACAACTTCGCCGAACTCCGGACCAGCCCGCGCCGCACCACCGGATCGCCGGCCACGGCACCAGAGGAGTCGAGCCTGATCTCCCACACCAGGGCGGGACGGTCCTGCCCCGGCAACAGGCTCGCCGCGCCTTCGGACAGCTCGACCGGGTGTAGTGGCGCTCGAGCGTCCGGGCCGTAGTACGTGACGCCGCGCTGGTGCGTCTCGGTGTCGAGGGCACCCCCGGGAACGAGGAACGCCGCTACGTCTGCAATCGCATACCGAACCAGAAAGCCGCTCCCGTCCCGAGACAGGTGCACCGCCTGATCCAGGTCTTGCGACGCCGGGGGGTCGATGGTTACGAACGGGACATCGGTGAGATCCAGCGTCGGCCGAGGGCCGGCCGACGCCGCAAGCCGGGCCTCGGCAAGCGCTGCCTCCGAGAATGGGCCGGGAATCCTCAGCTCACGGCGGATGTCGGCCAATTCCTCGCGCAGTGCACGGTCGGTTGCGGCCAGGCGGACAGTGCGACGTGGCATGGACCGCAGACTACGCGGCAACCCCCGCGGCTCCTCCGGATCGAGGTCAGCGGAGTTTCGGATCAAGGGCGTCCCGGAGGGCGTCACCGAGCACCACGAACGCGAGGATCGTCGCGACGAGGCACCCGAGCGGGAACAGCAGCAGATGGGGGTAGCCGCCGCGGGCCCATTCAGCACCGTTAGCGATCATGATCCCCCAGCTGATCGCGGGCGGACGTACCCCGATGCCGAGAAACGACAGCACGGCCTCGGTCGCAATGATTCCACCTATCGAGGTTGGGATGAGTGCGGTAACCGGTGCGATGGAGTTCGGCAGAATGTGCCGGAAGATGATCCGCCTGTCGGAGGCGCCTAGAGCCTTCGCAGCCAATACGAACTGGAAGTTCTTCGTTTCAAGAGTGCTCGCGCGGACGTACCGCGTATAGCTGATCCAGCCGAACATCGCCAGTACGATCGCCGGCGGCAGCAGCGCCATGAACTGGCTGTTCCCCAGGTCGACGCCCCGGAACATGGAAAGCACCAGCAGGGCGGCCAGCAGGAACGGTACGACGAGGAAGACCTCGAGCAGCCGGGATATGACCGCGTCGACGGCACCCAGGTAGTACCCGGCGAGGCTGCCGAGCGTCAAACCGATCAGCACCGAGCACCCGACGACCACGAAGGCCAGGACGAGCGACGGCCGCGCTCCGTAGATCGTCTGGGCGTAGTAGTCGCACCCGAACAGATCGGTGCCGAACGGGTGCTCACCCCCGAACCACTGAGGCTTGATCTTCGCCCGGCCGATGTCACACCGGCCCGGATCCGCGGACGTGAACAGCCGGGGAAACGCAGCGACGATGACGAACAGCACCGCGACCAGCATTGCGATCACTACGCTCGGCCGGCGGCGCAAGGAGTGGAACGCCTCGGACCACACCGATCGCCCCGGTGGCACATCGGCCGGAGTGTTCTCCCTCAGGGCAGTGACCATCGTCTCAGCCATAGCGAATCCTCGGATCCAGGGCTGCGTACGCGAAGTCGACCACAATGTTCACCACGAGCACGAGGATGGCCAGCAGCGTCACGACACCGACGACGACGGGAGTCACGCTCTCGCGCACCGAGTTCCACAACAGCCCGCCCATGCCGTGGATGTTCATGATGCCTTCGGTAATGACCGCCCCGCTCAGCGCCTCGGCGAAGACGAATCCCACGGCGGTCGCCACCGGAATCGACGAGTTCCGCAAGATGTGGAAGATGATCAGGCGTTTCGAGCTCATCCCCTTCGCCTTCGCCGCGCGCACGTGATCGGCGCCGTAGTTCTCCAGCTGGCTGGCCCGGACCAGGCGGATGAACGCCGCCGAACCTGTCGCACCGAGCAGGATTCCCGGAATGATCACGGTTGTCCACGGGTAGCTCGAATCGAACGACGGCTTGAACAGCAGGCCGAGGAAGCTGTCGCTGCCGAACCGGTCTCGCATCCAGGTACCCACCGGCACGGCGACCACGTACTTGTAGACGAGCAGCATCACGAACACCGGGAAAGCGTCGATGAGAATGCTGGTGAACCGAATCGAGTGGTCGGCGGCGCGGCCACGATACCGGGCGGCCACCGAGCCCAGCAGCAAGCCCATTATCAGCCACGTGATCGTCACGACCGCGAACAGCCGGAGGGTGTTCGGAGCCGAAACCGCGACGAGTTCGGTCACCGCCCGGCCACGGAAATCCTCGCCGAAGTCACCGCGCGCATATTGCCCGAGCCGTTCGACGAACGGACCGACGCAAGGGTTGCCGACCTGGTCATAGCAGGGGTCGTCCAGGTTGTAGCGAGCTTCGACCGCGGCCAGCTGGGACGCCGTCGGGCTCCGGTCACCGAAGAAGGCCCGAGCCGGGCTGTCGTTGAGCTGGACGGTGAACGTCGTCAGCACGTGCAGCAGACCTATGACGAGCAAGAGCGTGAGGAGCGCCTGTAGCAGCCGGCGAGCCGCGTATCTGCCCAACCGCGTCCTCCTTCCTCCGATCTGGACGCCCCTAGGCGCCGGCCGGGTCCAAGCCCGTCACCGGCGCCCAGAAGCGATCGTTCAATGATCCGACTACGAGTTCACCGTCAGCTTGCGAAGCTCGATCGCGCCACTGAACGGATTGAGCACGACGTTGTCGAGCCGGTCGCTGTAGAAGGTGGTGCTCTGCGTCCAGGTCAGCGGGATCGTCGGCAGATCCTCGGCCAGAATGCGTTCCGCTTCCTGGTAATGCGTGACCGCTTCCTCCAGCGTCGAGGCCCGGTCGCCGTCAGCGAGCTTGGCCTCGAAGTCGGCGTTGTGGTACGCGAAGTGGTTACCGTCGGGACCGTTCCCGTAGATCGGCGCGAGGTAGTTCTCATTCAGCGGGTAGTCCGGGAACCAGTTGTTCCGGAACACCCCACCGGCGAAATCGCGCTCCGATCGCCGGGAGAAGAAGTCCTCGGTCGGGTCGAGCTGGTAGTCGATGCCGAGGTTCTGCTTCAGCTGGTCGCCGATCGCCTTGAAGATGGCCTCCGACGTCGGGTCGGCGCCGTACGTGATCGTGAGCACGTCGCCCGCCGGCCATCCACCGGCCTCCTCGAGTAGGCGCTCGGCCTCCTCGGGGTCGAAGCGGCAGTACTCGCAGGTGCCGGCCTCGCCGCCTGGTACTCCGCCCGGGACTACCCAACTGTCGGCGGCCACATACCGCCCCGGCACGATCGTGTCGACGATCGTCTCCATGTCTATCGCCAGCGCGAACGCGCGCCGCAGGTTGACGTCGGTGAACTTCTCGTCGTACTGCGGGAAGCCCAGGTAGGTCAGGGCGGTGCCGTTCTGGGAGATGACCCGCTCGGACAACTCCGGGTCGTTCATCGCCGCTTCCCATTCGGCCGGCGGAGGCTCAGAGGCGTCGATGTCACCGGCCAGGAAGTCCGGCCACGAAACGTCGTCGCCCAGGTAGGACGTCCACTCGACGCTCTCGAACGTCGGCTGCTCGTCGCCGAGGTAGTCCTCCCACCGAGTCACCGTCAGCCCGATCTCGGGCTGCCAGGAGCCGTCGGCCTGGAACGGGCCGTTGCCGATCGGGTTCGTCGCGCACGCCTCGATGTCGTCGAGGCACTCCTGTGCCATCGGGTAGAAGCCGGTGTAGCCGAGTAGCGCCGCGAACGATCCGAACGGTTCGTAGAGCTCTACCTCGAGGGTCAGGTCGTCGACTACGCGCAGTCCGGACAGCTCTTCGGCCTCCGGTTCGCTGGACTCGTCCGGTGCCTGCATCTCGTCGTAACCGACGATCCGCTCGAAGAAGTAGTTGTTGGCCATGGCGTTGGGGCCATAGGCGGCGTAGTTCCACGCGCGGGCGAAAGCAGCGGCATCCACCGGCTCACCGTTGTGGAACGTCCAGCCCTCCTTGATCTTGATAGTCCACGTCGTGTTGTCGTCCGATGTGATCGACTCCGCGACGTAGTTGTAAGGCTCTGTCGTCTCGACGTCGTACCGGACCAGGCCGGAGAACAGCACGTCGAGTATCCGGATGTTGTCGAACGTGTTGGAGTCCTGCGGGAGCAGGGTGCCCGGATCGCCCATCGACAGGCGGACTGTCCCGCCGGTCACCTCCTCGTTGCCATCGGGCGATTCACCCCCTTCGGGCGAATCATCGCTGTCGCCACCACACGCGGCCATCGCTAGGGTGGCTACGGCGGCGATGGCGAGAAACCGTGCTCTTCGCATCTCCGGCCTCCTTGAAGCTGGACGAACTAAACGGCGTAAACCTGTTCAGAGATAGTGGACTAGACCATAAGTCCAGGGTCTAGACCACTGTGCCGCAATCGCCGAATGCACGGTAGGGCTGTTACTGATTTGTGCTGGGCCCGCCCACCACGGCTGGAAACCAGGCCGGCCCGGGCGGGAACCTCGCCGGCAGCCTCAGCGTCGAAGCACCATGAGGCGAGTGGTGCTCGCGGTGGCCGTTGTCACTGTCGCCGCCTGCGGTGATCAAGCGGCACGGACGACGACGGATGGGCCGGCTCCCGACTCGGATCAGCGCTACACGGCAACTGCCATGGTTCTGGAGAGTCCGGACCACGGACCCCAGTTGTGTCTCGGCGGCGTCGAGGATTCGTTGCCGCCTCAATGCGGTGGCCCGGACATTCCGAACTGGAGCTGGGACGACGTCGACGACTTCGAATCCGCCGGCGGCACGACTTGGGGCGGCTACACGGTCGTGGGCACGTACGACGGTGAGGACTTCACGCTCACCGAGCAGCCCACGCCACCCGCCGAGCCGGACGATCCGGTCGATCCGGTCGATCCGCAGTTCTGGACTCCGTGTGACGAACCACCCGGGGGCTGGACGGTCGTCGACGAGGCCACGGCCACCGAGAAGGCGATGACCGCGGCGATCGAGTACGCGTCGAGCCAACCGGACCATGCCGGCACCTGGCTCGATCAGTCGATGAATCCGGCACTGTCCGGTGACACGGGAATCGCCGACGCCGAGATCGAGGCCGCCGCGAACGATCCGACGGAGTTGATTCTCAACTTCCGGTTCGCCGGCGACCTGGAGCGGCACGAGCGAGAGCCTCGCGAGATCTGGGGTGGTGCGTTGTGCGTCACCCGCGCGGAGCACACCGAGGCCGAACTGCGGGACGTCCAGCGCCGGCTGCACGGCGAACTCGGCGACGACGTCCTTGGCTCTGGCATCGACGTGCCGATCGGCTACGTCGAACTAATGGTTGTCGTGGATGACGGCAGCCTTCAGCGCGAGCTCGACGAGCAGTACGGCGAAGGCGTCGTCCGCGTGCACTCCGCGCTGCGGCCGGTCGGCTGAGGGCATGACGTTGCCGCCCGCCAGGGCCGGCAACGTAGCTACAGGCACGCATGCGTGTAGGTAAGTCGCACCGCCTGCCGAACGTGATCGAACGCAGCTCAGGCGCGGCTTTCTGGTTGGTCCGCCCACCACTTCAGGAGTTCCTCGCGGGCCACGTCAGCGCCCACCGGCCCGCGGTCGAGCCGCAGATCCAGCAGAAACTGCCAGGCGCGTCCGACGACCGGCCCCGGCCGGATGCCGAGAACCTCCATGATCTGGTTGCCGTCGAGATCCGGGCGCATGGCCGCCAGCTCCTCCTCCTCGGCCAGCCGCGCGATGCGTCCCTCCAGCGCGTCGTAGGCCTCGCGGAGGGCATGCGCCTTGCGCCTGTTTCGGGTCGTGCAGTCGGCCCGGGTCAGCACGTGCAGGCGGTCGAGCAGGTGGCCGGCGTCGCGGACGTACCGGCGGACGGCCGAGTCGGTCCACTCGCCACCGGCGTAGCCGTGGAACCGCAAGTGCAACTCGACAAGGCGGGCGACGTCGTCGACCACGCTGGACGGGAACCGGAGCGTGGTGAGCCGCTTACGGGCGAGCTTCGCGCCGACGACGTCGTGGTGGTAGAAGCTCACCCCGCCCCCCGTTTCGAACCGGCGGGTCTTCGGCTTGCCGATATCGTGCAGCAGCGCGGCGAGCCGCGTGACAAGGTCGGGCCCGCCATCCGGCAGCCGGGGCTCGAGGTCGATGGCCTGCTCCAGGACGGTGAGGGAGTGCTCGTAGACGTCCTTGTGCCGGTGATGTTCGTCGATCTCCAGCCGTAGGGCGGGCAACTCGGGGAGGATGCGATCGGCCAGCCCGGTATCGACCAGAAGCGTCAGCCCGGCCCGCGGTCGCGGTGACAGCAGGAGCTTGGACAACTCGTCGTGGATGCGTTCCTCTGACACGATCGAGATCCGGTCTGCCATGTCGCGCATTGCGGCTTGGACGGCCGGGTCGACATCGAACTCGAGTTGGGCGGCGAACCTCGCAGCGCGAAGCATCCGCAACGGATCGTCCGCGAACGAGTCCTCTGGAGTCCCAGGTGTGGTGATCAGCCGCTGCACGAGGTGCTCGAGACCGCTGTGCGGGTCCACGAACTCACGCGACGGCAACCGCACCGCCATCGCATTGATGGTGAAGTCACGCCGCACCAGGTCGCCGAACAACGAATCACCGAACGCCACCGCCGGCTTGCGGCTGGACCCGTCGTACACATCGCTTCGGTATGTCGTGATCTCGATGTGGAAGCCGTCCTTGCGGGCTCCGATCGTCCCGTACGCCTTGCCGACCTCCCACAGGTCGTCTGCCCAGCCGGCCAGCAGTCGCTTGGTGTCATCGGGACGTGCGGACGTCGTGAAATCAAGATCAGAGCCGAGCCGGTCCAGGAGCGCGTCCCGAACCGAACCCCCTACCAGCGCGAACTCGTGGCCGTCGGCACTGAACTTGTCCGCAAGCTCGTCGGCCACCGGTGCGATCCTGAGAAGATGCCGGACGGCGGTGCGCTGCGCGGAGCTGAGAGTGGTGGTCGACTTCGTCACGACCTACCAGGGTAGCTACCCTGAGCGGATGCCCGGCCCGCCAGCCTCGTCCCACGTGCCGGGCGATGGTTTTCGCCGCAGCCGTCGGCGACTGCGGAGGGGGACGGTTCGCGAGACATCCGCCGGCGGACTTGTGGTCGATCGTATCGACGGCGCCACCCGCGGAGTACTGATCGGGCGGGTCGACCGCCAAGGCGCGCTGGAATGGGTGCTCCCGAAGGGTCATGTCGAGCCTGGAGAGACGACCGAGGAGGCCGCTGTCCGCGAGATCCGTGAGGAGACCGGGCTGGAGGCGACCATCGCGGGTTCGCTCGGTCCGATCGACTACTGGTTCGTGGCGGGCAAGCAGCGGATCCACAAGACCGTGCACCACTATCTGCTGGCTGCCGTCGGTGGGACACTGGGCACGGAGGACGTCGAAGTGAGCCAGGTGGCGTGGGTGCCACTCGACGAGCTGGCGAGCCGGCTGCGCCACCCCTCGGAACGGCGGCTATTGCAGAAGCTTCCGGGGTTGCTCGCGGCCGGAGCAGGAGACGGCACGCAATGAGAATCCAGCGCACCGGTTCCGGCCGCCTGCTGGTGGTGGCCGGGTCTGTCGGTGTGCTCGCAGCGACGATGGTCCCTCCCGCGGCTGCCGAACCAGGCACGGCGACCGCCCTCGCGTCCGTCGGCTCGATGTACGCGGAGAGTCCCACCATCCCGGGTCCGGCCGGCCCGGACGTGCCAAGCGTCGGCATCGACATCACGACCTTCGAACCGGCGGCCCCTGAGCCGGGCGACCTACTGGTCATCGAGGGCACGGTCACCAACGTCACCGATGCCCCGCTGCTGAATGTGCAGGCCCTGCTGAGACACAACCTCAACCCGATCAGCTCCCGAGCCGACCTCGGCCTCGTGGACACCGACCCCCGGCTGGTCTGGGGATCGCGGCCCGGGCACGTTTTCGCCGAGGTGACCCCGTCTCTTCCGGCAGGGGCGGCCGCGGACTTCCGGCTCGAGGTCCAGCTCGAAACGGCCTGTCCGCCGGCGGTACCGGGAGCACCGCCCTGCGTGCAAATCCAGCACCCTGGTGTGTACGTGTTCGGGGTCGACATCAGGGAAGGCAATCCGAACGTGCCCGGTGCTCGCGTCGATGCCGGCACCACCCTCAGCCTGCTGCCCTGGCTGATGGGTACGGCCGAGCGCAGCGTCGAGGTCGCCATGTTGTGGCCGGTCTCCGGCTCGCCGGCGGTCCGGCCGGACGGAACGCTCGGTGACATCGACGCTGACGCGATAGTTGGACCGGGCGGTTGGCTCAGCGCGCTGCTCGATGCGCCCGGCGACGCGCCGGTCACCTGGGTGGTCAATCCGGACCTGCTGGACACCGTCGGTGCGATAGCCGACAGCGACGAAAGCTCGGCAGAGAACTGGCTGACGACGTTCGAGTCGACCGCCGACGACGCTGCGATCTGGCTGCTGCCGTTCGCGGTGCCTGACGTGGCCGCCTTCGACACCTCCGAACAGGCCAGGCTGGCGGGAACGGCCGTCCGCCTGTCCACGATCGCGGCGCAGGAGTTCCCGACGGGAACCCGTACCGTGGCCTGGCCCGCGAGCACCACGGCGCTGGAATCCGAACTGGCGGCGTACCGGGCGGCGGGTGTTACAACGGCTGTCGTGCCGAGCGACGCCGTGGCCACCCGGTCAGGGCCGTGGGTCGACCTGCCGGCCGGCGACAGCCGAATCTCCGGCCTGGTCGTCGACACCACGCTGAGCTCGACGATCGCACTCGCCGACGACGATGTGGCGATGCGGCAGCGGTGGTTGGCGGCAACGGCGCTCGCCGTGCTGGAACCCGATGCGGATCCTGCTCCGCTCGTGGTCAGCCCGCCGCTCGGCTGGCAGCCGAGCTACCAGGCGGCGTCCCGGTTGATCGAGGTCTGGACATCGGTGCCCTGGGTAGAACCGGTGGCCGTGGACCAGATCGGTTCCCAGCGCACGCCCGGCACGCTCGCCCCGGTGGACACTTCGGCGAGCGGGCAGGACTCCCCGACCGCCGATGCCGCCGCAGAGTTGCTGGCCCGCGTGGGCCAGTACGAGACCCTGCTCGCAGAGCCGGCCGACGGCGACGATTTCAGTACTGCGATGGTCAGGGCCGCGTCGGCGGGCTGGCGGGCCGACCCGGATTCCGGGCGGGCGTTCATCGCCGCTGCGACAAGGGAGGTGGGAGACCTCCTTTCGCAGGTGTCAGTACAGGTCGCATCGACGGTGACATTGTCGAGCAATACGGGTGCGTTCCCGGTCAACGTCGTGAACCATCTCGACTTCCCGGTGACGGTGCGTCTCGAACTCGAGTCCGCCAACCCGCAGCGGATGGCCGTTGAACCGGTCACCGCGCAACGCGTCGAAGCCGGTGAGACGGAGATCCTGCGCGTCACAGCCGAAGCGGTCGCGAACGGCAAGGTGCGCGTCGACCTGCAACTGGCCACCGTTGACGGCACGCCGCTCGGCCGCGCCACACATACTGTCGTCAACGCCACCGACTATGGCGTCATCGGCTGGTTCCTCATCGTCGGCGCCGGGCTATTGTTCGTGGCCGGGCTGGCGTTGCGGACCGTTCGAGGTAAGCGGCGGAACGGGACACCGGACTCGAAGGGTACTCAGCCATCAGACCACGCGCCCCTGGAGAGGGCTAGCCGGTGACCGACCTTCCAGCGGACGAGCCGTCGCACGAGATAAGGCAGACCGGCCTGCTCAGCTCGAGCGCCATCATGGCGGCCGGCACCGTCGTGTCGCGGTTGACGGGTTTCGCGCGAGCAGCGGTGATCGCCGCGGCGATCGGCCTCAGCACCACGGCGGACGTGTTCAACCTGCCCAACACCATCCCGAACATGATCTACATCCTGGTCGCCGGCGGCGTGCTCAATGCGGTCCTCGTGCCGGTGCTGGTCCGGGCGATCAAGGACGACGCCGACGGCGGGCAGGCGTACTCCCAGCGACTGTTCAGCCTTGTCGTGGTGGTGCTAGGGGCGGCGACGATCGTGGCGGTCGTTGCCGCGCCGTGGCTGCTGCGGCTGTTCGTCGACCCCGAGTGGCTCGCGCCCGAGAACCGCGCGTTCTTCGACAACATGGTGCTGTTCGCCCGGTTCTGCCTGCCGCAGATCTTCTTCTACGGGCTGTACGTACTTGTCGGGCAGATGCTCAACGCCCGCAGCAGGTTCGGCCCGATGATGTGGGCGCCGATCGTCAACAATCTCGTGGCGATCGCCGTCTTCGCGGGGTACCTGATCGTGTCGGGCACGAAGGAGCAGGAGCCGTTCAGCACCGCCGAGGTCGCACTGCTGGGCCTCGGCTCGACCCTCGGTGTGGCGCTGCAGGCCCTGATCCTCATCCCCGTGTTGCGCCGAGCCGGGTTCCGGCTGAGGCTCCGGACCGACTGGCGCGGTTCAGGTCTGGGCACCGCCGGGCGGCTTGGTGCCTGGACGCTCGCCTTCGTACTGATCAACCAGATCGCCTATGTCATCGTGATACGCACGGCCAGCGGCGGGTCCGTGGCCGGTGAAGCGGGTGTCACCGTCTACACCAACGCCATGCTGATCCTCATGGTGCCGCACGCGATCATCACCGTCTCGGTCGCGACCGCTCTGCTGCCCAAGCTGGCCGACCATGCCACCGACGGCGACTACCAACTGGTGCGCGACCGGTTGGTGTCAGCGCTCCGGGTCTGTGTGGCGATCATGATGCCGGTGGCGGCACTGCTCGCGGCGCTGGCCGTCCCGCTTGCTGCGGTGATCTTCGGCTACGGCGCGGCCAGCGGCCAGACGGCCGTCCTCGCCTGGACGCTTGCGGCCCTTGTTCCGGGCCTCATCGCCTTCACGGTGCACTATGTGGTGCTGCGTGGCTTCTACGCGCTGCCAGACACCCGTACGCCGTTCTTCGTGCAGATCTGGATCGGACTGACGATGATCGTCAACGCCCTGCTCGTCGGCGCGTTCGCCCCTATCGAGTCCATTACCGTACTGCTGGCCGCCGGCTACAGTTTGGCCTACGTGGTCGGCGCGACGGTGAGCGCGAGCGTGCTGGGCCGGCGCATCGGCGGGTTGGGGGGAATCGCCCTGCTCGCACACCTGGGCCGGCTCCTCGGCCCTGCCGTGCTGGCAGGAGCTTGCGGTTACGGCATACTGGTGGCCCTAGACGAGTCACTGGGGGGTGTTCCGGACAAGCTCGCCGATTTGATCATCCTCGCGGTTGGGGGGATCACCGGTGTGATCGCGTTCATCGGCCTGGCTTACCTGCTCCGCATCGGGGAAGTCCGGGATGCGATCAACCTGGTTGTCCGTCGGGTCCGACCGCACAGGTCCGGGTTCGGGCCTAGCATGGACTTTCGAGACCGCGCCGAAGGTGACCGGGAGTTGGACGACGATCGACCGCCGAGGCGCTCGTGATACCGGGAGGCCGCTTGTGAGAGTGGGGCTGTTGTGACCACCCAAGCAGTCCGGCCCGGTCAATTGCTGGCCGGCCGGTACCGCGTCGAGGATCTGCTCGACGAGGTCGGTGGCGTGCGTTCGTGGCGAGCGGTCGACGAGGTGCTGAGCCGAGCGGTGTTCGTCCACACCGTGCCTACCGACGATCCGCGCGCTGATGCGCTCGCTGAAGCCGCGCGGGCCGCATCTCAAGTGGCAGACCTGCGGTTCCTCCAGGTGCTGGATGTCGACGCCGAGGACGACACGGTGTACGTCGTCCGGGAATGGATCACTGGACAGAATCTCAAGACCCTGCTGACAGACGGACCTCTGAACGCCGAGCAGGCGGCGATTCTGGGACGCGAACTGGCGATGGCTCTCGCCGTGGCGCACGCCCAGGGGCTCACCCATCTGCGGCTCGAACCCAGCTCGGTTGTGGTGGCGCCGAACGGCTCGGTCAAGGTGGCCGGCTTGGCGACCGAAGCGGCTCTGCACGGTGCTCCCGACGCTGATCCCGGCGAGGTGGACGCCGCCGGCATCGGACGCATCCTGTACGCCGCTTTGACCGGCCGGTGGCCGGACGACGACGGGCACGGGTTGCCGATCGCTCCACGAATCGACGGCCGGTTCGCCTCCCCCCGTCAGGTACGTCCGGGCATCCCACGGCACCTGGACGAAGTCGTGGACCGGACTCTCGGCAACGCCGAACGGCACCACGCCAGCCGACTGCTGAGTCCTGCTGATGTGGCCGATGCCCTTAGCTCGAGCGGCTCCGGAGCGGTGATCGGCGGCAACGGGGTTCTCGGTGACAACAGTGACGAGGCCTGGCCTCCGCCGGCCGTTCTCGCCGAGCCGGCGGCTCCCCTGCTGACCAACCGGGTCGTTCCTTCAGCCCAGGCCCAGGCAACGGCGCAGCGATCGGGCGGCTCCACAACGGCCCGCCGGGTTCTCGGGGTTCTGGGCGCGACCGCATTCCTCCTGGTAGTTGCTTGGATCGGGCTGCAACTATTGCTCAGCGGCGTCTCCACACCTGATCGCACCACGGGTGGTGATCCGGCACCCAGCGAGACGGCGCAGCAGACCGACGACGAGCAGACCACCCCTCCGGAAGAGGAGGAAGAGACCCCAGAGGAAGAAGAGGAGGAGCCGGACGAGATCACCGTCTCGCTTGCGGCCGACCCGACCTCCGTCGCCAGCAGCCAGCGAATCACCCTTTCCGGTGCCATCGAGCCGGCTCACGAAGGTGTAGTCCTGCGGGTCGAGCGACGCCTCAGCGGCGGCGACTGGTCAGGATTCCCGGATTCCAACAACCCGGTCACAACTACGACACAAGACGACGGCCAGTTCAGCACCTGGGTGCAGACTGGACGTGCCGGCGAGAACGAGTGGCGCCTTGTCGGCGAGATCGACGGTGAACAGGTCGTGTCCAGCACGGCGACCGTCACCGTGAACTAGGAGTCGTCGCACGCGATCGGGCCGGGTCAGGCTCGGCCGCGGCCGTCAGCGGGAGGTGCACGGGTCTTGACCGCCGACCCGCGTGGCGACCGCACGGCCGACGACGACGTGCTCATGCGCCGCCACGTCGGCGGAGATCCGGACGCGTTTGGCGAACTGGTGCGCCGGCATCGAGACCGCCTGTGGGCAGTGGCGCTGCGCACGCTCGGCGATCCCGACGATGCCGCGGATGCACTTCAGGACGGCTTTATCAACGCCTACCGGCGGGCGAAGTCCTACCGGGGTGATGCTGCGGTCACCACCTGGCTGCACCGGATAGTTGTCAACGCATGCATCGACCGGGTCCGCAAGGCGGCGGCCCGACCGTCCGACCCGCTCCCGGAAAGCAACGATCGCTCGATGACGTTCGCCGGAACCGGGCCGGATCCCGCCGACTTCGTGGCCACGAGGCTGGATGTCGAGGCGGCCCTGGCGACGCTGCCGAGCGAACAGCGCGCCGCACTCGTTCTTGTCGACATGGAGGGTGTTCCGGTCGCCGAGGTCGCGGAGATGCTCGGCTGCGCCGTCGGAACGGTGAAGAGCAGGTGTGCCCGCGCCCGCGCAAAGCTGCTGCCGCTACTCGTGCCCCAGCAGCGTGAAGGGAACCGGGCGGCTGCACCTGACGTCCCATCCACATCTCGACCGTCCCGATCCACACCGCCCGGAGGTGACCCGCGATGACGACCGGGCACCTCGACGCAACCCGCCTTGCCGAGCATGCGGAGGGCCTGCTCGGGGCGAGCGAGGCCGCCGCGGCGCAGGCGCATCTCCAAGAGTGTGCGGCGTGCCGCGCCACCGCGGCGCGTCTCGAGTCGGTCACCGCCATGCTCGCCACGGCACCGCCAACCCTGCCCACTCCCGCGCACGTCGTCGCCAAGCTGGATCGGGCGCTAGCCGACGAGAACGCCGGCACGCCGCTGCGGGCCCCGGTGATTCAGCTGTCGTGGTTCCGGCGGAAGGCCCCACAGTTGCTCGCCGCGGCCGCCACGGTCGGAGTTCTGGGCTTCGCGGGCTGGGCTATTACCACTGGCAGTGACGGTGGTGACGACGCCGAAGAGGCTACAACCGCGGAGTCCGGCGGCGGTGAGGACGCGCCCGAGGAGGCGGCCGACGCCGGGATCGCCGCAGATAGTGATCTCCAATCCGCCGACGAAGAGGCCGCCGCTGAGCCGCTACAGGCGGACGACGGTGAGCTCGCCGCGCCGGCTGCGGCGCTCGCCGACCAGATTCGGGCGGTCGCTGAGCAGGGACCGGGGGCAGAGCGCGACGCAGCCGATGACACGTGCGGGCTGGCCCTGGCCGACGAGCTCGGCGCCGAACTGGTGGGCACGGCGGCGACGGACGTCACAGGCGAGGCCGCGGTCCTCGTCGTCGTGCGGAGCGACGACGATCCCGCCGTCGTTCACGGCTGGGTAATGCCCGCCTGCGATGCCACCGTCGACGAGGCGCTGAACGAGTTGCGCGTCGAGCTCGACTGAACGGCTGGTTGCTCTATCGGGCACCGGTGTCGGTCTGTCATCCCGTCCTCAGCCGCTGATCGGCCATGGCTTGCGCGACCGCGAGCAGCTTCGCCTCGGCCCCGGGGCGGGCGGCAAGTTGCACGTTCGCCGTCGCGGTCGGGCAGCTCAGGGCGGGCCACCCAAGTGCGTTGTAGACGGGTGTGTGGCGCAGCAGGCGCTGCCGTACGAACGTCTCGCCTCGTTCGTAGTCCCGGCGTACCGCCTCCACCAGCGGAGCGGCGCCGTCCAGCACCGGCCCGACCAGGACGTCGAAGTCCGCCGTGGCCTCGTCGTACCTGTCACGCCACCTGGCGACCACGTCGCGCGCACCTTCCACGTCGCCGATGGCCAGCCGGAGGCTGCGCTGCACGTCCTTGCCGTACCGGTCCGGGTTCGCGGCGAACATCTCGTGATGGACCGCCCAGGCCTCGGCGCGGAAGATCGTCCAATGGTGGTGCGGCAGCGCGGGCGTCTCCAGATCGACACCGAGCTCACCAACTCTGATCTCTCGGTAGTCGGGCAACTCCTCGATCCCCAGGACCCGGCTGAGCATCGCGACATCGGTCGCCAGGAAGCCGATCGCGTCGAACGACGGCGCAAGCGGCGTGACGCCGCTCATCTCGTAGGCGCCGTGGGCGGCCTTGAAGCCGTAGACGCCGCAGCATGCAGCCGGTAGGCGGATGGACCCGCTGGTGTCGGTTCCTACGCCGATGTCCGCGACACCGGCCGCTACCGCCGCCGCCGACCCGCCACTGCTACCACCGGCCGTCCTCGACCTGTCTCGCGGATTGAGGATCCACCCGTGGTGCGGGTTGAATCCCGTGACGCCGTAGGCGTATTCGTTCAGCGCGGTCTTGCCGATGATCCGGGCGCCGTTACGCCGGAGCCAGGCCACGACGGCCGCGTCGCGGCTCGCAGGCTCCGGTGGTGCACCACCGGTGCCGTTGGTCGTGGGCCAGCCGCCGACGTCGATCAGGTCCTTCACGGCCACGATGAGGCCCGACAATGGTCCGTCGCCGGTTGGATCCAGCCCTCCGCCGCGGTCGAACAGCACGAAGCTGCCCAGTGTGGGGTCGTAGCGGGACACCGCCTGCTCGAAATCCATGCCCGACTATCTCAGACCGTTCGCCGAGTCGGCCTCGCCGATATGGGGCGCGGGAATGCCCGCAACCCTAGGATCTGTTGACATGGACAGCCCAGTGTTGGGCATCAAGTTGAGGAAGGCCCCGAACGTGACCGATGTCCGTAATCTCATTATCGTCGGCTCTGGACCGGCCGGCTACACTGCCGCTCTCTACGCGGCCCGCGCCCGACTGGAGCCGGTCGTTCTCGAAGGCTCGGTGACCTGGGGCGGAGCGCTCATGAATACCACCGAGGTGGAGAACTACCCAGGATTCCGCGACGGCATCATGGGGCCTGCGCTGATGGAAGAGATGCGCGCCCAGGCCGAACGGTTCGGAGCCGAACTCGTCACCGACGACGCGGTTGAGATCGAGCTCACCGGGGACATCAAGGTGGTGCGCGACAGTTCGGGTAACGAGTACCGCGCCCGCGCGATAATCCTGGCAATGGGCTCGGGCTATCGCGAGCTGGGGCTGGAGAACGAGAAGCGGTTGTCGGGCCACGGCGTTTCGTGGTGCGCCACCTGCGACGGCTTCTTCTTCCGCGACCAGGACATCGCCGTGGTCGGCGGTGGCGACTCGGCCATGGAAGAGGCCACCTTCCTGACCCGGTTCGCCCGCAAGGTGTACGTCATCCACCGCCGCGACGAACTGCGTGCGTCCAAGGTGATGCAGGAGCGCGCGTTCTCCAACGACAAGATCGAGTTCGTCTGGAACACCGAGGTCGTCGACGTCCTCGGCGAGGACAAGGTCAGCGGGCTGCGACTGCGGTCTACCGACACGGGCGAGGAGCGCACCCTGGACGTTACGGGTCTGTTCATCGCGATCGGCCACGATCCCCGATCCGAGCTCGTGGCGAACCAGGTCGCCGTCGACCCGTCCGGGTATGTCCTGGTCGACCACCCATCGACACGCGCAGACGTGCCGGGAGTGTTCGCCTCAGGCGACCTCGTCGACCACATCTACCGGCAGGCTGTTACCGCGGCCGGCACCGGCTGCCAGGCCGCGCTCGACGCCGAGCGTTATCTCACCGAACTCGAGGATGCCCCAGCGGCGCCCGAGGCCGCGCTCGCCGCGGCTGACAACTGATCATTTCTCCACGGAAGGACGAAACGTGAGCGCCATCGAGCACGTCACCGACGCCGACTTCACCGAGAAGGTCTTGCAGCACGACAAGCCCGTGCTGGTCGACTTCTGGGCCGAATGGTGCGGGCCATGCCGAATGATCGCTCCGATCCTCGAGGAGCTCGCCGCGACGCAGGACAATCTAGACATCGTCAAGCTCAACACCGACGAGAACCCCCAGACCACGGCCGCGTACCGGATCACCTCGATCCCGGCGCTCAAGGTCTTCCAGAACGGCCAGGTGGTCAAGGAGATCATCGGGGCCAAGCCCAAGGCTGCTCTGCTGCGTGACCTCGACGGGTTCGTCGGCTGAGCAAGCTGGGTAGCATGCCGAGCAACCCCTGTTTCTTAAGGACGGCATCGCACCCATGACCCTGCGCTATCGCCTCGGCGATTCCGGCCCGGCAGTGGCCGAGATCCGGATCAAGTTGGCCCAGCTGGGCCTGCTCGACCATACCGAGACCGGCGTGCCGCTCGACACGTTCGACATCGACGTCGACCACGCCGTCCGCCAGTTCCAGCAAGAACGGGGGCTGATCGCGGACGGCGTGGTCGGACCGGCCACGTACCGAGTGCTCGAAGAGGCGCGGTGGCGGCTCGGTGACCGCCTGCTGTCGTATGTCGTCGCCAACCCGCAGTCCGGCGACGACGTGCTTGAACTGCAACGGCGCCTGACCGAACTGGGCTTCGACGTCGGCCGGGTCGACGGCATCTTCGGACCTCGCACCGGAGAGGCATTGCGCGAGTTCCAGCGGAACACCGGCCTGCCGGCAGATGGCACCTGCGGGCCGAGCACCTTCAAGGCGCTGGGACGGCTCGCACCGATCGTAACCGGCGGACGGCCGGATACCCTGCGTGCGTCCGAGGCCCTTCAGCGCGCCGGCAAGCGGCTGCCGGGCAAGATCGTCGTCATCGATCCGGGCCACGGCGGGCCGGACCGAGGCTGTACCGGGAACGGCCTCGAGGAGGCCACAATCGTTGAAGACCTCGCCGCCAGGATCGAAGGGCGACTGGCCGCCACGGGTGTCCACGCGTACTTGACCCGCGGCTCAGGCATGGCGAACGAGCTAGACGAGGTGACTCGTGCAGAGTTCGCGAACGAAACCGGCGCCAACCTGGTCATTTCCTTACATGTCGATGGCCATCGCAACCCAGAAGCCTCCGGAGTGGCGACATACTTCTACGGCCACGACCGGCCGGGCGCGAACAGCGCGATAGGCGAGATGTTCGCCGGACTCATCCAGCGTGAGATCGTCGCGCGGACCGACCTCGTCGACTGCCGCACCCATGCCAAGACGTGGGACCTACTGCGGCACACCCGGATGGCGGCCGTCCGGGTCGAGCTCGGGTACGTCACCAACCCGCACGATTCGGCACTGCTCGCCGACCCTCAGTTCCGCGACGTTGTCGCCGAGGCGATCGTGGTGGCGGTGCAACGGGTGTACCTGCCGTCCCACGAAGACGCCCAGACCGGGGTGCTCCGCCTCCGTGACCTGGCCGATGCCTAGCCGACCCTTCCGCTGATCGGCCTCGAGCATCAGACCGGGCGCGGCACCGGGTCCGGGTGCACCAGGTCCATGATCCGGTCGAGGGCAACCTCTACTTCCTCGCTGAGGGTGACGGTGGTTCGCAGG
This sequence comes from Jiangellaceae bacterium, assembly GCA_036373915.1. Taxonomy (GTDB): domain Bacteria; phylum Actinomycetota; class Actinomycetes; order Jiangellales; family Jiangellaceae; genus JASLBX01. The sequence continues at coordinate 19,394 of DASUUU010000095.1, forward strand.
TCGAGACGCAGCCGCGGCCATACCCGATGCGGGCGAATCGTCTTGAACCCGACGGTACGGAGGAAGTCGGCGGGCAGCAGGCAACTCGGCACGTCGTGCCGGGCATCGCCGAACGCTTCGATCGCCTTGATGCCACGTCGGCCGAGACTCCGGGCGGCGGTCTGCACGAGAGCCCGGCCAACGCCCTGGCCACGCAGATCCGGCGGAACCCGGGCTGTCACCAGTTGAACGGCATCAGCAGAGATCGGACTCGTGGGGAACGAACCTGACCGGGGTACGAAGGTAGGCGGAGCATACGTGATATACCCCATGGGGGTATCATCCAGGTAGGCCACCATCCCGCACGATCCCCACTCCAGAAGGACTGCCGAGAACCACGCCTCCTTCTCGAGTTCGGGGTCAGCGGCGCCCTCTGCGCGCGATTCGGCGAGATCGAGTTCCCAGAAGACACATGAGCGGCACGGCGGGCCGATGTCGGCGAGGTTGTCCAGCGTCAGCGCGGCGAACCGGCGGCTTCCCGATCCCACGCCGACCTCCTTCCCGCCGCGTCCGCTTACTTCCGCGGATTCGCCCCTATCGTGGCGACGATGCGTTCGAGATCGTCGATGCTGGCGAACTCGATGGTGACCTTCCCCTTGCTCCGGCCGAGGTCGACCTTCACCCTGGTGTCCAAGCGTTCGGTCAGGTCAGCGGCGATGTCAGCGAGTCGCGGTGCGTACGGCTTGGCCGACTTGGCACGTGGGCGCGGCGCCGACGCCTCGCGCACGTCGCCTAGCGCCACGATCTCCTCGACGGACCGCACACTCAGTCCTTCTGCGACGATGCGCTGGGCGAGCCTTTCCTGCTGCGACGCATCCGGAAGTGCGAGCAGGGCCCGAGCGTGGCCCGCCGACAGCACGCCCGCCGCGACCCGCCGTTGGACGAGCGGCGGCAACTTCATCAAACGCAACGTGTTGGTGATCTGCGGGCGGGACCGGCCGATGCGACTGGCCAGCTCGTCGTGCGTGCAGCCGAAGTCGTCCAGCAGTTGCTGGTAGGCAGCGGCCTCCTCCAGCGGGTTCAGGTTGCTGCGGTGCAAGTTCTCCAGCAGGGCGTCGCGCAGCATCGCGTCATCCTGCGTCTCCCTGACTATGGCCGGGATTGTCGTGAGACCCGCCTGCTGGGTCGCCCGCCACCGCCTCTCCCCCACCACGAGTTCGTAGCCACCCGAACCGAGCGGCCGGACGACGACCGGCTGCAACAGGCCGACCTCGCTAACCGAATGCGCGAGCTCGGCCATCGCGTCCTCGTCGAAGTCCTGGCGCGGCTGGCGGGGGTTCGGCTGGATGGAGTCGACCGGAAGCTCCGCGAACCTCGCGCCGTCGACCGGTACCAGCGGCTCGGACGCCCGATCCGTCACGGCGCTGCCGGCACCGTCTCCATTCACGGGGGTCGTTTCACGTGAAACGGCCGCGACCGCGGTCGCCGCGGAGTCCCGCGAGTCCGGAGCGGTCGGGATCAATGCACCAAGGCCGCGACCCAGGCCGCGCCTGCGCTCGGTCATCGGACCTCCATCTCGTTAGCCGGTCGCGATGACCGGTCGGTGGCGCCGCGAATTGCGATCTCACGGGCCGCTTCGAGATAGGACATCGCGCCGCTCGACCCAGGGTCCCACGTCATGACCGTCTGCCCCTGGCTCGGTGCTTCGCTGATTCGCACTGACCGCGGAATCATGGTCCGCAGCGCGATGTCACCGAAATGCTCCCGTACGTCTTCGACGACGTCCGCTGACAACCGGGTCCGGCCGTCGTACATCGTCAGCAGGATGGTCGACACCCGCAGCGCCGGGTTTAGATGTGCTTGTACCATCTCGATCGCCTGCTGCAGCTGCAACAGTCCCTCTAGCGCGTAGTACTCGCACTGGATCGGGATCAGCGCCTCGTCGCCGGCCACCAAGGCGTTGACCGTCAACAGTCCCAGCGAGGGCGGGCAGTCGATGAACACGTAGTCGTAGCGGCGTTCGTCGCGACCCACCGCCCCGAGGTGGTCACGCAATGCCGTTCGCAGCAGGCCCCGCGCGTCGCCGCGGGGATCGCCTTCGAGGCTCGCGCCAACCTTCCTACGTGCATCCGCCTCTGCGAGTTCCAGCTCGGCCCCAGCAAGATGGATCGTCGCCGGCACGCACCACAAGGTGTCGAACCGGTCTACCCTGCGCACGACTTCATCGATCGACGCGCCGTCGACGAGCACGTCGTACACATTTGGCAGCTCCGAGTTCCACCGATCGATGTCGAACGCCGTGGTCGCGTTGCCCTGCGGGTCCAGGTCGATCACCAGCACCCGCAGTCCGCACGTCGCGAGCGCGGCCGCCAGGTTCACCGCACTCGTCGTCTTTCCAACGCCGCCCTTCTGGTTCGCGACGACCATCACCCGGGAACGGAACGGCGCGGGCAACCCGGTTCGGCGCGTCGCCTCGGCCATCACCGCAGTTGCCGCCTGCTGGGCAATGGGTGTCTCCGCGCCGCCAGGTGTCGCGCCGGCCAATTCACCGGCACCCGCCGCCCGGTTTGGATTGGCTGCGATCGCGGCCGCACTCTTCGCAGCGCCGAGAAGCGCAACACTCGCCTCCACGTCCGTCGCCGGCTGCTTCTCACTGGCCATCGTCGGTCTCACCTGTTTCCTCGACTTCGCCCTTGGAATCCGGCCAGCCGAGCCTGCCGTCCGCGTCGTCATTCTCGGCCTCCGGCCAGCCTAGGCCACCGCCGCGGCTCTGCATCGCTAACTCCTCCGGCGCTTCGACAGACCGTCGCCCCGTCCCTGCGGCTGATCTCCGACCACCACTACTGCCGCCAGAGTCGGCGGATCCACTACTCCAGCACCGTACGCACTGACCCGCCACGAGACCGCACCTAGCGTCTCCAGCGAGTCGGCGGCATTCGCCAGTTCGTCCCGCACCGAACTACCCTTCAGCGCCACGAGCAGCCCACCCGGTCGCAACAGCGCAAGAGTCCACCGCGCCAGTCGATCCAGCGGGGCTACGGCCCGCGCGGTCACGACATCCGCGACCAGCTTGCCGTGCAAGTCCTCGGCCCGAGACCGAACGACCTGCACGTTCGGCAGCCTCAACTCGGCCACGACGTCCCTGAGGAACACGGACCTTCTCAGGAGCGGCTCGACGAGAGTCACGGCCAGGTCCGGCCGGACGACCGCCAGCACGACCCCGGGCAACCCGGCGCCGGATCCGACGTCCACCAGTGCGGCCTCTCGTGGCACGGCGTCCTGGACCACCGCGCAGTTCAGCAGGTGCCGGTCCCAGAGTCGGGGCACCTCCCTCGGACCGAGTAGGCCTTGCGCGATCCCCCGCCCGGCCAGGATCTCCGCGTAATGTTCGACGGCCGGCAGTCGGTCCCCGAAATACTCAACGGCAGCGGGCGGCGGTTCTGGCAATTCGCCGCCCGTCGTTTCACGTGAAACCGACCCCATCACGCGGGCCGAATCACCACGTAACGCTTCGGCTCCTCACCCTCCGACTCGCTCGTGAGCCCGGCAGCGGCCACCACATCGTGGACGACCTTGCGCTCGAACGGGCTCATCGCGCCAAGTGCCTCGGGTTCACCGGACTCCTTCACATGTGCCACCGCGTGTTCCGCGAGCGCCGCCAACTCGGCCCGCTTGCGGGCCCGGAACCCCCCGATATCCAGCATCAGCCGGCTTCGCTCGCCTGTCTCCCGGATCACCGCCAGCCGGGTCAGATCCTGTAGCGCGTCCAGGACCTTCCCGTCTTCCCCGACGAGCTCGCTCAGATCTGCGCCAACGATAGACACCATCGCCCGGTCACCCTCGACGTCCATGTCGATGTCACCGTCCAGGTCGGCGATGTCCAACAGGCCCTCTAGGTAATCCGCCGCGATGTCGCACTCCCGCTCCAGCGAGCTCACGCCGGGTTCGCCCGCATCGTCGCTCACCGTCGTGTCGCTCTCGCTCATGCTCACCGCTTGCCCTTTCGCTGCGCCCGACTAGTCCTCTTCGGCTGCCGCCGCACCGGCTCCGCCACGGCTACCGGGCCGGTCTCCCCATCACCGTCCTCCGCGGGCAGCTCTGGCGCAGGCTCACCACGTCGCCGCGACTTCGACTCCATGCGCCGCTTACGCGCCTCCTCGGCCGGCGACCCTGGCGCCGGCATCCGTCGGATCACATAGAACTGCTGTCCCATCGTCCAGATGTTCGACGTCAGCCAGTAGATGACCACACCCAGCGGGAAGTAGACGCCCGAGAACGCGAACACCAGTGGCAGCACGTACAGCAGAATCTTCTGCTGCTGCGCGAACGGGCCTTCCATCGCCTCCGGAGGCATGTTCTTACGCATGATCTGACGCTGCGTCAGGAACGTAGTCAGCACCATCAGAACCACGAGGACGACAGCGATGACCCGTACCTGGACGGTGGGCGCATCGAGGAAGGTGGCCGACAACGGAGCGTTGAAGATCTCGGCCTTGCCCGCCGACTCGAACAGTGCGTCGTTGTTCTTGAAGGCCCCACGCGGCACGTCGTTCGCCACCCCGTGCAGCACACGGAACAGCGCGAACAAGAACGGTGCCTGCAACAGGATCGGCAGGCAGGAGGCGAACGGGTTGGTTCCAGCGTCCTTGTAGAGCTTCATCATCTCCTGCTGGAGACGTTCCCTATCACCCTTGTACTTCTGCTGCAGCGCGCGAACCTTCGGCTGGAGGATCTGCATGTTCCGCTGCGCCTTGATCTGCCGGACGAACAGCGGGATGAGCAGGATCCGGATCACGATCACCAGCCCGATGATCGCAAGCAGCCAGTTGAGCCCGTCGTTGGTGCTGCCGAATACCGACTCGAAGAGCCAGTGCCAGCCCATCATGATCCAGCTGACCAGGTAGTACAGAGGGTTAAGGACGCTATCCACGGGTTGTCAGACTCCTAGCGGGGGCGGCCAAGGGTTCAGCTTCTTCGGACTCACTCTCGCCGTCGGTCCCTTCGGCGCGGCCCCACCAACGATAGGCGTGCGGCTCCGGCACCAGGTCGACACCACCCGGCGTCCACGGATGGCAGCGGCCGAGCCTCCTGATCGCGAGCCAGCTGCCGCGCAGCGCACCATGGGTCTCGACAGACCTCAGCGCGTACGCAGAACAGGACGGGTAGTAGCGGCACGTCTGACCGTAGAGCGGGCTGATCAGCAGCCGCCAGCCCTTGAGCAGAGCTACGAGGACGAACCTCATCGCCTTCTCACCGCCTCATCGAAGAGCTGGCTGAACGCGGAGTCCAGGTCGCGCGCCAGAGCCTCGGTGGGAGCGACCGCCGCTTCCGGACGCGCCCGCACGATGACATGGGTGCCGGCAGGGAGTTGGTCGAGTCGGTCCCGGACTAGGTGCCTCAGCCGTCGTCGAACGGCGTTGCGGACCACAGCACCGCCCACCGCTCCCGAGACGATGAAACCGGCGCGCACCGGCCCCCCTGAGTCACCGCCGCGGACCACGTGTACGACGACGAGTGGCCTGCCGACGCGGATTCCCCGCCGGACCGTGCTCCGAAACTCCTGACTGCGCCGCAACCTGTTCTCAGCGGGCAACACGCGGACTACTCGCGAGGTGCGGTGCAGGTCAGGCCGAGAGTCGAGCACGGCCCTTGCGGCGGCGAGCAGCGACGATAGCGCGGCCGGCGCGGGTGCGCATGCGCAGCCGGAAACCATGCTTACGCGCCCGGCGGCGGTTGTTGGGCTGGAAGGTGCGCTTCACGGTGCATGCTCCGAATCTACGGGGGTCAGTCAGTCGTGGACCGACGACCGCCCGGCACGCGCGCACCGAAGCGCACGGCGAAATGGCGCTTCGTCGGACCGATCTACGGTACGCGGAGACGACCCACAGGGTCAAACCGGACCCCTCACGCTCCGGCGGTTCTGACTTCCGGACGGCAGGCACCGTGAACCCCCCACCGTCCCAGGTGGTCGGTACCAAATCGAAGTCGACACGCCGTCAAACGACGGAATCCTCCAGGATCGGTTGATGTACGCCCTAGACCTTGTTAGCGTCGCCATCTCCACAAGCAACGCGGCTACTGAGCCTCATCAGGGGTTGAGCGAGGTTTCCGCAGCTCACAAATGTCAACGGGGGTGGCTGACGCCGCCGGCACATGCTCGTCCACACCTGTGGATGACATGTGGACGACGGCGTGTCCGAGACTGTACGGGTCAGCCGGCGACTAAAGCGGGAGTGAGATGTGACCGACGAGCCAAACGGCGACTTCCGGGTCGCGTGGGGGGCGGCGCTCGAATCGCTCGACACCGCGGAGTTGGGTCCACAGCAGCGGGCCTTCCTCGCGCAGGCCAGGCCCGTCACCCTTGTCGAGGGGACGGCTGTGGTCGCCGTCCCCAGCGAATTCGCGCGAGTACAACTCGAGCAACGTCTCCGCCCGATGATCGTCGAGGCTCTCGGCCGCGTCCTCGGCGGTCAAGTCGGCCTCGCGGTCAGCGTCGCCCCGTCAGCAGACTCCGATGGTGATGCGGCCGGCGTGGCGGCGACCGGCGAAGACGGCTCCCCGCCGTCGACGGCCGGCACTTCACCTCCGAATACTGTCAACGGCGCGCCAGACGGCCCCGACGACGACGAACGTCTCAACGAGGCGGACGACGCCCGCACAGCGACTGTCACCACGTTGCGCCCGGGCTTCGCCGACATCGACCCTCCCGCCGGCCCGCTGACATCGCAGCGATCTGTCGACACGGTCGGCAGGCGCGCCGACATCGAACCGCGCCTCAACCCCCGCTACACCTTCGATACGTTCGTCATCGGTTCCAGCAACCGGTTCGCACACGCCGCCGCCGTCGCCGTCGCCGAGGCTCCCGGCAAGGCCTATAACCCGCTGCTCATATACGGCGAATCCGGGCTGGGCAAGACGCATCTGCTACACGCCATCGGTCATTACGCGCGGACGATCTATCCGGGCACCCCGGTGCGTTATGTCAGCTCGGAGGAGTTCACCAACGACTTCATCAACTCAATTCGCGACGACAAGGCTTCTGCCTTCCAGCGCCGGTACCGCGACGTCGACGTGCTGCTCATCGACGACATCCAGTTCCTCGAGGGCAAGATCCAGACGCAGGAGGAGTTCTTCCACACGTTCAACACCCTCCATAACGCCAACAAGCAGATCGTCATCACGTCCGACCGGCCACCCAAGCAGTTGTCCGCGCTCGAAGACCGGCTCCGCAACCGGTTCGAATGGGGCCTAATCTGCGACGTCCAGCCCCCCGACCTCGAGACCAGGATCGCGATCTTGTCCAAGAAGGCGGCCCAGGACCGCCTGGACGTACCGCCCGACGTACTCGAGTACATCGCCAGCCGGATCGCAACCAACATCCGTGAGCTCGAAGGCGCCCTCATCCGCGTCACGGCCTTCGCCAGCCTCAACCGGCAGCAAGTCGATCTCAGCCTCGCAGACGTGGTCCTCAAGGACCTCGTACCCACCGAGAGCGGCCCCGAGATCACCGACGCACTCATCATGGCCCAGACGGCGGCGTACTTCGGCCTCACGATCGAGGACCTCCAGGGCAGCAGCCGCAGCCGGGTGCTGGTCACCGCCCGCCAGATCGCCATGTATCTCTGCCGCGAGCTCACCGACCTCTCACTTCCCAAGATCGGTCAGCAGTTCGGTGGCAGGGACCACACGACCGTCATGCATGCCGAGCGCAAGATCCGCCAGTTGATGGCCGAACGCCGGAGCGTGTTCAACCAGGTCACCGAACTCACGAACCGCATCAAACAGCAAGCTCGTCAGTCGTGACGGCCGGATCCGAAAGCACCGACGGCAAGCATGATCTATTACACACAGGCTGTGGAGAAACCTGTGGATAGGCTTCGTCCGGCTTTGGATGCCAGTGGAACAACCGGCACGCGCCAGTGGATGGCCGCCAAGCGTCCACGTCCCTGTGCGGCTGTTTTCACAGCCGCAGTGGACGGTTCCATGCTCAGGTGCCAGCGCCGACGGCGGTTTTCCACACAGTCCACGGGCCCTATGAATACTCCGAGCCCATACATATCGATTCCGATCGTCCACTCCACGCTTCGCGCCTACTTGTGGACAACCGGCCGTAGCGACACGTGTCAGTACAGCGTGGAAGGATATGGATGGCAGGTGCTGGGCGTGGCCCAGGCAAGACCCCGAACGACGCCCACGACAACGACCTCCAAGACAACGACGCCCAAGACAAGGACGGTGCCGCTGTGAAGTTCCGGCTCGAGCGTGACGTGCTGGCTGACGCCGTTGCCTGGACGGCACGGACCCTGCCCAACCGGCCGACTGTTCCAGTCCTGGCGGGGTTGCGTATCGATGCCGCCGAAGGGTCGGTCACCTTCTCCTCGTTCGACTACGAGGTCTCAGGCCGGTCCGACGTGCCGGCCGAGGTTGCAGATCCTGGCACCGCCCTGGTTTCCGGCCGACTGCTGGCCGACATCGCACGCGCCCTGCCCAACCGACCGGTCGACCTCACCTCCGACGGCACGAAGGTCGTCATCACGTGCGGCAGCGCTCGCTTCACCCTGCTGACCCTTCCGATCGACGAGTACCCGGCCCTTCCCGAATTGCCGGAAGCGTCCGGAACGGTCGACGGCGAGGTTTTCGCCGATGCTGTCTCTCAGGTGGCCGTCGCCGCCGGCCGCGACGACATGCTGCCCACTCTGACCGGCATCCGGGTCGAGATCGAGGGCGAGCGTGTCACGCTTGCGGCCACCGACCGATACCGTCTCGCAGTCCGCGAGTTCACCTGGCGTCCGGCGCGGCCCGATGTTTCGGCGATAGCGCTGGTTCCGGCCCGCACACTGGTCGATGCCGCAAAGACGCTGGCGCCCAGCGGTGAGGTCACCCTCGCCCTCGCCGGCTCCGATCAGGACAGCCTGCTCGGCCTGGCCGCCGGAGGCCGCCGTACGACCAGCCGGTTGATCGACGGCGAGTGGGTTCCCAACTACCAGCGGCTCTTCCCCACCGAGATCGAGACGATGGCTCGGGTCGAGATGGTCGCACTCATCGAGTCGGTGCGCCGCGTCGCCCTTGTCGCGGAGCGCAACACCCCCGTCCAGTTGTCGTTCGACGACGGTCAGGTCGTGCTGGAAGCCGGCAGCGGCGACGACGCGCAGGCATCGGAGGCGTTGCCGGCCAGCGTTGACGGCCCAGCCATGACCACCGGCTTCAACCCGGGCTATCTTCTCGACGGCCTGCAGGCGATCAATGCACCTATCGCAGTCCTATCGTTCACCGACCCCAAGAAGGCTGCCGTGCTGCAGGGCGCGGACAGCATCGATGCCGAACCGGTGAGCCAGTACCGCTACCTCGCAATGCCGGTCCGCATCTCGAGCTGACGCGCCCGCGTCCGTCGCCAGGGGATTGTGCCCATGTGTTCCGGCTAGCGTTAGGTACAGACCCGCCCCGACGAACGCTGCCTGGAGGAACCGCCATGGAACTCGGACTCGTCGGACTTGGCCGGATGGGCGGCAACATGCGCGAACGGCTGCGCCGCGCCGGGCATACGGTCGTGGGCTACGCCCACAATCCGAAGGTCAGAGACGTTGGATCTCTCGACGAGATGGTCGACAAGCTGGTCAGACCGAGAGCCGTCTGGGTGATGGTTCCGCACGGCGACCCCACCCATGAGGTGATCACCGAGCTGGCTGAACTGCTGTCTGAAGACGATGTCGTGGTCGACGGCGGCAATTCACGCTGGACCGATGATCGCAAACACGCCGAACTGCTCGGCGCAAGAGGTATCGGGTACGTCGACTGCGGCGTGTCGGGCGGCGTCTGGGGGCTCGAGAACGGCTACGGCCTGATGGCCGGAGGATCGGCGGAGCACGTGGAAAGACTCATGCCGATCTTCGATGCATTGCGTCCCGAGGGCCCGCGCGACGAGGGTTTCGTGCACGCGGGCGGGGTTGGCGCCGGCCATTACGCGAAGATGGTTCACAACGGCATCGAGTACGGGCTCATGCAGGCGTACGCCGAAGGCTACGAGTTACTGAAGGCCTCCGGCGTGGTCGACAACGTGCCCGGAACACTCAAGGCCTGGCGCCGCGGAACCGTGGTGCGATCGTGGCTGCTCGATCTACTCGCCGAGGCGCTCGAGGCCGACCCGGAGCTCACGCAGTTGGCCGGCCATGTCGAAGACTCCGGGGAAGGACGATGGACGGTGCAAGAAGCCATCGACCACGCAGTCCCGACACCGGCCATCACCGCCGCACTGTTCGCGAGGTTCGCCTCCCGGCAGGAGGACGAGCCGGCCATGAGGGCAGTGGCCGCGCTGCGCCAGCAGTTCGGTGGGCACACCGTCAAGCCGGCCGACTAGTCCGCCGCCGATGTACGTCTCGCACCTGTCGCTCGCCGACTTCCGGTCGTACCCTGCTGCCGAGTTGCCGCTCGAGCCGGGCGTCACGGCGTTCGTTGGACCCAATGGGCAGGGCAAGACGAACCTTGTCGAAGCGATCGCTTACCTCGCCACCCTCGGCAGCCACCGCGTCGCCCACGACACTCCGCTGGTGCGCATGGACGCCGATCGCGCGGTGGTGCGCGGCAACGTCGTCTCCGCCGGGCGCTCGGTGCTGCTCGAGGTCGAGATCGCTCCCGGCAAGGCCAACCGGGCCCGCATCAACCGGTCGCCGGCCCGAACCGCCAAGGACCTGCTCGGTGTATTGCGTACCGTCCTGTTCGCTCCCGAAGATCTCGCCCTGGTCAAAGGTGACCCGCAGGCACGGCGCCGGTTCATGGACGAGCTGTTGGTGTCCCGCGCGCCCCGGTTCGCCGGAGTCCGGGCCGACTACGAGCGGGTGCTCAAGCAACGAAACGCCCTGCTGAAGTCCGCCGGCGCGGCGATGCGGGCCAGCCGTGGTGCGGCCTCCGACCTTCGTACCCTCGACGTGTGGGACGCCCACCTGGCCCGCACTGGAGCCGAGTTGCTGGCGGCCAGGCTCGAACTCGTCGAACAACTCCGTCCGCTGGTAGCCAAGGCCTACGACGAAGTGGCCGCCACCGAAGGTGGGCGGGCCAGCGTGACGGCCCGACTCGACTACAAGTGTTCGCTGGGACCGGACGTCGAGCTGACGCCCGATCGTGAACTGCTCGGCGCCGCCCTGCTGGACACCACCGGGCGCATCCGCCGCGACGAACTCGACCGGGGCATCTCGCTGGTGGGGCCGCACCGCGACGACCTGGTGCTGAGCCTCGGCCCCCTGCCGGCGAAGGGGTACGCCAGCCAGGGTGAGTCGTGGTCGTTCGCGTTGGCGCTCCGGCTCGCGTCCTACGAGCTGTTGCGTTCCGGCGGCGACGACCCGGTGCTTATCCTCGACGACGTGTTCTCCGAGCTGGACTCCCAGCGTCGGACCCGCCTGGCCGAGCTCGTCAGTACCGCCGAACAGGTTCTCGTCACCGCGGCGGTGGCGGCGGACGTCCCCGAATCGTTATCCGGCGCCCGGGTTGACGTGATGGGCGGCGAGTTGCGGAGAGTGCGGTGACCAAGCCCGAGCCGCCGAGTGGCGAGCCGCCGCCCGAGCCGCCGCCCGAGGGTGGCCCACCGGCCGATGACTGGAATCCCGACGGGGTCGATCTGGCCCGCTCGCTCGTTGCCCGTGCCAAGTCCCCCCTTCGCTGGCGAACCGGTGGGCGAGCCCGGCGTGAAAGGCGTACCCAGAAGGGCAGTCGAGGCCAGGGCGCAGGCTGGAGCGGTCCGGCCGGCGACGACCGAGATCCCCAGTCCCTGGAGGCTGCGGTGGAACGGCTGGTCGGCGAGCACGGCTGGGGTGAGGATCTGGCGGTGCACGGCGTGGTGGCGAGGTGGGACCAGGTTGTCGGTACCGATGTGGCCGCGCATGTGCGCCCGGAGCGATACGCCGACACCGTGCTGACGGTTCGCGCCGACTCTACGGCATGGGCCACCCAGGTGCGGCTGCTTGCCCCGACCATCGTGCGGCGCCTCAATGACGAGATCGGTGACGGCGTGGTGTCCAAGGTCACCGTCCTGGGACCGCACGCACCCAGCTGGCGAAAGGGCCCTCGGACGGTCCGTGGCCGAGGCCCGCGCGACACCTACGGTTAATCCCGGGGCTTAGATGCCGAGGAACACGCCCCAGTACGTGACGATCAACAACAGGAAGATCGTGCCGCTGACGGCTCCGGCCAGTGCGATCGTCTCCACGCGGGTCAACCGGAGGGTGGCCGTCGCGACCCCTGCTTCGGCGAGCGTCGTGTCCGGCCGCTTCCAGTCGTCGCTGTACCAGAGGCTCACCAGGGCCATCACGGCTCCGGCCGTGACCAGCCAGACCAGCGCCCAGACCCCGTAGGTGAGCAGTGGGCTGGTGAGATGGTTCAGCGCCAGGTGGGACAGCCCGACGAAGTAGGCCACGAGCCCACCGAGACTCGCGAGGCCGAGCACGCGCAGCCAGCGCAAGCGTCGGCGCAGTGGGCGGGAGATGCGCTGAGCGCCGCGGCCGCGGCGAAGCCGGCTGACGATGCTTGCGGCAGGACCGGCCAGGTACCCGGCGGCGGCCAGCGTCAGCACGACGATGTGGGCGTACGCCGTTGCGTACCACCGTGGTCGCGGCGCTGCTTCGGCCGACAGGATCTGTTCCGGCTGGCCGCCTGAGACCTCCGGCAGATTCACCGATTCGCGGTCGAAGATCCAGGTCGCGAGTGTATCGAGGTATCCAGGCGCGAACGGGCCGGTGACACCACCGATCCGGATGCCGTGCTGCGCCCCGGAGAAGTACCGAACGCTGACGTCGCCCGGAGCGGAGTCGATGACCAGCTGGGCTCCTTCGACGATCGGCAGCGCGGGATCCTCCGTCCCGTAGATCATGAGGATCGGCTGTTCGACCTGCTCGAGCCAGGGCAGGATGTCGAACGTCGCGTACTCCAGCAGATTGGGCAGGCTGAGCGCGGTTCCGATGCCCTTCGCAACGGCCCGCTTGACCGGCTCTGGCACATCGAGGCCTTCGAGAGCCATCAGCGTGGCGTACGTCGCCTGCTGAGCCGGGGCGACGATCGGTGCCGAGACCATGACCAGGAATGCGATTCCCGGATCCGACACGGCCGCGACCGGTGCGACCCAGGTGCCCTCGCTCTCCGCAAAGAGCCCGATCTGCGACGAGTTGACGTCGGCCCGCTGACGCAGCGCATCAACGCCCGCCAGTACGTCGCCCGCCATCTTCTCGTAGTCGCGATGCCAGGGGGAGTAGTCGGTCGCGCGCTTGTCGAGCACCAGGGCGACGATGCCGGCTCTGGCGAGGAACGCGGCCTGCTCTTCGAACTCAGAACGGTCCTTGGTGCCGGCACCGTGTACGAAAAGCACTGCCGGGTGCTTGCTGCCGGTCCTCGGTGCGTAGACCAGTCCCTGGACGGCATCGCCGTCGATATCAACGGTGATGTCCTGGAGATCGATGGAGTCGTGAAGGAGCGGCGCGTCTACTGCGGGACCTGCCGGGACGTCGCTGAACTCGGCCGGAACCGTGAACTCGGCCGGCCGCCAGCTAGCTTCCATGACGTTGCCGGCCACACCTAGCCCCAGGATCGCCACCAGCGTCATACTCATGAGTCGCCACATCGCGATCCAAGGATAGGGTCCGATCTGCCCGAAACCAGCATCGAACCGGCTGCTGAGAATGATCACTGTAAAGTAGCTGATAGCGGGCGTTTTGAACGGTGCAAGCGGTGGGCGACCAGGCCCGCGTGCCGGAGCGCCCCTGGTGTGCGGCGGCCAAGTCGACATGACCGTTCCAGGTAGGGGGAATCGGCATCGCATAGTGCGGGCCGCAGAGCCGCTTCTGGGGCCGTTGAATGCAGGTCTGTAGCCGGTTTAGAGGTAGAATTGGGAGAACATCCAGGCCGCTCCGGCCCTCAGCGGGCGTCCAGCGCCCCGCCGGGCAGGGCGGCCTGACCCCTGGCAGGAGGTCCCTAACCCGTGACTCAGTCGGAAATCCAGGCCGTGCCTGGAGTGGACGAGCTCGACGGTTCCTACAACGCTAGCGCGATCACCGTCCTTGAAGGACTCGAGGCGGTTCGCAAGCGGCCCGGTATGTACATCGGATCGACCGGCGAACGCGGACTGCACCATCTCGTATCCGAGGTCGTCGACAACTCGGTCGACGAGGCGCTGGCCGGCCACGCCGACCGGATCGACGTGGTCTTGCTGGCGGACGGCGGAGTGCGGGTCACGGACAACGGCCGCGGCATCCCGGTGGACGAGCATCCGGTCGAGAAACGGCCTGCGCTCGAGGTCGTGATGACGGTGCTGCACGCGGGCGGCAAGTTCGGCGGTACCGGTTACAAGGTGTCCGGTGGCCTGCACGGAGTCGGCGTGTCAGTGGTCAACGCATTGTCGCAGCGGCTCGAGGTGGAGGTCTCCCGCGACGGCTACCGCTGGCGGCAGTCCTACACCTATGGCGTGCCCAACGAGTCGATCCAGCGTGGCGAGCCGACTACCGAGACCGGCACCACCACAACGTTCTGGGCCAGCACCGAGATCTTCGAAACCACCGACTACGACTTCGAGACGCTGTCGACGCGGTTCCGCGAGATGGCCTTCCTCAACAAGGGCCTGCTGATCACTCTGCGTGACGAACGTCCGAAGAGCATGGATGAGGGTGCGGACGAGGACGTCGAGTCCGAGGAGTCGGCTGGTCCCCGCGAGGTGCGGTACCAGTTCCAGAACGGCTTGGTCGATTACGTCGCTCACCTGAACCGTGGCAAGGACCCGATCCACACAACGACGATCTCGTTCGAGGCCGAGTCCAACGGTGAGCAGACTCAGGCGATGAGCCTCGAGGTGGCGATGCAGTGGAACGCTGGCTTCACCGAGTCGGTGCACACCTTCGCAAACACCATCAACACCCACGAGGGCGGCACCCACGAGGAAGGGTTCCGAGCTGCCATGACGTCGCTGGTCAACAAGTTCGCCCGCGACTGGAGTGTGCTAAAGGACAAGGATCCCAACCTCACCGGTGAGGATGTCCGTGAAGGTCTCACTGCCATCGTGAGCATCAAGATCGCCGAGCCGCAGTTCGAGGGTCAGACCAAGACCAAGCTGGGTAACACCGAGGCCAAGAGCTTCGTCCAGAAGGTGATCAACGAGCAACTCGGTGCGTGGTTCGAGCAGAACCCGTCCGAGGGCAAGCTGATCGCGCGCAAGGCCCAGGCGGCCGCGGTTGCCCGGGTCGCCGCACGCAAGGCCCGCGACGCCGCGCGCAGCCGCAAGGGACTGCTCGGCGGTGCGGGGCTACCCGGCAAGCTGGCCGACTGCCAGTCGACCAACCCGGACGAGTGCGAGCTGTTCATCGTTGAGGGTGACTCGGCCGGCGGGCCGGCCAAGCAGGGCCGCGACTCGCGGGTCCAGGCGATCCTTCCGATCCGAGGCAAGATCCTCAACGTCGAGAAGGCCCGGATCGACCGCATCCTGCAGAACCAGGAAGTGCAGGCGATCATCAGCGCGATCGGCACCGGCATCCACGAAGAGTTCGACCTCAACCGGCTGCGCTACAACAAGATCGTGTTGATGGCCGACGCCGACGTGGACGGCCAGCACATCAGCACGCTGCTGCTGACCCTGCTGTTCCGGTTCATGCGTCCAGTGGTCGAGCAGGGTCACGTGTACCTGGCTCAGCCGCCGCTCTACAAGATCAAGTGGTCGGGACGGGACGTAGCGCCCGACTACGCGTACTCCGACGCCGAGCGGGATGAGTTGATCCGGCTTGGTATCGAGGCCGGCAAGCGACTACCCAAGGACGAGGGCATCCAGCGCTACAAGGGTCTCGGTGAGATGAACGACGACGAGCTGTGGGAGACCACGATGGACCCGTCGCAGCGGATCCTGCGCCAGGTCACGCTCGAGGACGCCGCCCAGGCCGACGACATCTTCACAACCTTGATGGGCGAGGACGTCGAGAGTCGGCGCAAGTTCATCCAGCGCAACGCCCGTGACGTCCGATTCCTGGACATCTAACGGCGTCGAGCAACCTATTCGGTGCTGTGCGCGTCATAGCTAGGGGTGCGGTCTCGTACCGCCAATGGAGGAAGTTCCGTGACTGACGACACCACGACGTCGCCCGTCCCGCCGGGTGGCCGGATCGAGCCGGTCGACCTGCAGGTCGAGATGCAGCGCTCGTACCTCGACTACGCCATGAGCGTGATCGTGAGCCGTGCCCTGCCGGACGTCCGGGACGGACTCAAGCCGGTTCACCGCAAGATCCTTTACGCGATGTTCGACGGTGGATACCGGCCCGACCGCGGCTTCTCCAAGTGTTCCCGCGTCGTCGGCGACGTCATGGGCAACTACCACCCGCACAGCGACACGGCCATCTACGACACCCTCGTCCGGCTCGGCCAGTGGTGGTCGATGCGGTACCCGCTGGTTCAAGGTCAGGGCAACTTCGGCTCCCGCGGCGACGACCGGCAAGCCGCCATGAGGTACACCGAGTGCCGGATGGCGCCGCTGGCCATGGAGATGGTCCGCGACATCGAAGAGGACGCGGTCGACTTCGCGCCCAACTACGACAACCGTAGTCAAGAGCCGGTCGTCTTGCCGTCCCGCTTCCCGAACCTTCTCGTCAACGGTGCCGGCGGCATCGCGGTCGGTATGGCCACCAACATCCCGCCGCACAACCTGCGAGAGGTCGCCGCCGGCGTCGACTGGTACCTCGACAATCCGGAGGCCTCAAACGAGGAATTGCTGAACGCACTCCTCGAGCGGATCAAGGGACCGGACTTCCCCACCAGTGGGCTCATCGTCGGAACCACCGGCATCGAGCAGGCCTACCGCACCGGACGCGGCTCGGTCACCATGCGCGCGGTGGTGGATGTCGAGGAGGACCAGAGGGGCCGCACTTGCCTGGTCGTCACCGAACTGCCGTACCAAGTCAATCCGGATGCACTAAACCGCAAGATCGCCGAGTTGGCCGACACCGGGAAGGTGCCCGGCATCGCCGACCTGCGCGACGACTCGTCGGCGCGGACCGGCATGCGGATCGTCATCGTGCTCAAGCGTGACGCCGTCGCCACCGTCGTCCGGAACAACCTCTACAAGCACACCCAGCTGCAGGAGACTTTCGGCTGCAACATGCTCGCGCTGGTCGACGGTGTGCCCCGGACGCTGTCGCTGGACGCCTTCGTCCGGCACTGGGTGCATCACCAGGTCGACGTAATCCAGCGGCGTACGCGGTATCGGTTGCGCAAGGCCGAGGAGCGAGCGCACATCCTGCGTGGCTATCTCAAGGCGCTCGACGCCATCGACGAGGTGATCGCGCTGATTCGCCGCTCGCCGGACGTCGATGCCGCCCGTGCTGGCCTGATGGAACTGCTGGACGTCGACGAAATCCAGGCCAACGCGATCCTGGAGATGCAGCTGCGCCGGCTGGCCGCCCTCGAACGACAGAAGATCCTCGACGAGTACGACGACAAGATGCGCGAGATCGCCGACTACAAGGCGATTCTCGCATCGCCGGAGAGGCAGCGGCAGATCGTCCGCGAAGAGCTCGCCGAGATCGTGGAGAAGTACGGTGACGAGCGTCGCTCACGGATAATCCCGGCTGAAGGCGACCTCACGGCCGAGGACCTCATTCCGGAAGAGCCGGTCGTCGTCACGATCACCCGTGGTGGCTACGCCAAGCGAACGAAGGTCGACTTGTACCGGTCGCAGCGCCGCGGCGGCAAGGGCGTGCGCGGGGCGCAGTTGCGCGAGGACGACGTGGTCGCGCAGTTCTTCGTCACGACCACACATCACTGGATCCTTTTCTTCACCAATCGCGGCCGGGTCTACCGCGCCAAGGCCTACGAGCTGCCAGAGCTTGCCCGCGACTCCAAGGGCCAGCACGTGGCGAACCTGCTGGCCTTCCAGCCCGACGAGAAGATCGCCCAGGTGCTGGCGATCCGTGATTACGAGAAGGCGCCGTACCTGGTGCTGGCCACCAAGAACGGCATGGTGAAGAAGACTCGGCTCACCGAATACGACTCGGCGCGGTCGGGCGGCCTCATCGCCGTGACCTTCCGACACGAGGACGACGAGCTGATCGGCGCTGAGCTGGTGTCCGCGACCGACGATGTTCTGCTCGTGTCGCGCAAGGCCCAGGCGATCCGGTTCACGGCAACGGATGAACAGCTGCGGCCGATGGGCCGTGCCACCGGTGGGGTAGTGGGCATGAAATTCCGGGACGGCGACGAGTTGCTATCGATGTCGGTGGTTCGGGACGGAACCAACTCGTTCGTGTTTACCGTCACCGATGGCGGATATGCCAAACGTACGGTCGTCGAAGATTATCGAGTCCAAGGTCGCGGGGGTCTCGGGATCAAGGCAATGAAGATCAATGAGGATCGGGGCACTCTAGTGGGCGCGCTGGTAGTCAGTGAAGGAGACGAGGTTCTGGCTATTCGCGCGTCGGGCGGAGTGACACGCAGTCCAGTACGTGATGTACCAGCAAAGGGACGTGACACCATGGGTGTCAAGTACGTCAGCCTCGGTTCGGGCGATGCTGTTGTGGCGATCGCTCGGAACGCGGAGGATGAGACTGAAGCAGAATCCGTTCCGGCGGAACCAACTGCCGAACCGAAGGGTGAAATCTCGTGACGACCAGCGGCGGGACTGGGCGTCCTCCGACAACGCACGACGCGCGTCAAGATTCCCCGGCCGAATCCGATCGGCCCGAGGACACGACGCGGGTTTCGGCGCCGTCGGGCAACGGTGCCGGGTCGACGACCAAGGCATCGACGGCATATGAGGTAGCCGCTGCGCTACGCGCCCAAGCGTCGCGCGCGGCACAGGCGACAAAGGACGCCGCGCATCGGGTCCAGAGCGCCGTGACCTCACCAGAGCAGGACGTGCAGGCGAAGAATGGAAAACGGCCGGATTCCCCCGGCAACGATTCGGGTGTGACGGGAGCGGCTGCCGCTGTGGCGGCGACCGCACCGACGCGAGATCGCGCGGCCGCACAGCCGTCGAGCGGCGATCCGGAGCCACCGGCCAGTCCTGCCGCGTCGGCGGTCCAGGCGCCCGCATCGACCCCCCGGCCCGTACAGCCGAACCCGACGGGTAACCGTACGAGCAATGGTCAGCCCGGTGCGATCCAGCAACCAGGCGTCCCTCCGGCTGCACAGGCCGCTCCCGTAGCACCTCCAGCGCCCGTGGCGCCGCGAACTCCACCCGGTGAGGTGGACGACACTCAGGTCAGCCTGGACGCTCGTCCCGAGCAGCCGGGCCCGGTATCGGCGCCGCCACGAGTACCGCAACGGGCGACGCAGCCGGTGCGCCGGACCACTCGGGTCCGCAAGGCTCGCCTGCGGTTGATGCGGGTCGACCCGTGGTCGGTCATGAAGACAGCCTTCCTGCTGTCGGTAGCCGTCGGCATCACGCTGTTCATCGCGGTCGCGGTGCTGTGGTCGGTGCTCGACGCTGCCGGCGTGTTCGCATCTGTCGGCAATCTGGTGAGCGAGCTTACCCAGTCGGAGACCAGCGCGGGCGTCCAGATCGAGGAGTACATCGCCCTCTCGCGGGTGCTGGGCGTTACGACGCTGATCGCCGTGATCGACGTCGTGCTGCTGACGGCGCTGGCGACGCTCGGGGCGTTCTTGTACAACCTGTCGGCCAGCCTGGTCGGCGGCCTCGAAGTCACGCTAGCCGAGGACGACTGATCCGCCTTACCGGTTTGGGCAGGCGCGCATCGGTGAGGTAATCTCATTCGGCGCGCTGTGCACACCCGGGCCTATAGCTCAGTCGGTTAGAGCGCTTCCCTGATAAGGAAGAGGTCAGTGGTTCAAGTCCACTTAGGCCCACC
>DASUUU010000096.1:0-15067 GCA_036373915.1 Jiangellaceae bacterium
ACCAGGAATCACCACCGCCGCCCGGAATGTTGCCGCTGGCATGAGCGACGAAGCCCTCCGCACACTCCTTCGTAGTCAGCATCTCGGCGTGCTTGCCACGTTGCTGCCCGACGGCCGGCCGCACCTTTCGACCATCACGTACGCCGTCGACGAGAGCGCGAAGACCGTGCGTATCTCACTCACCGATACCCGGGTCAAGACCCGCAACCTGCGCCGCGACCCGCGAGCGGCGCTTCACGTGACCGGCCCTACGCCGTGGTCGTGGGTGACCGCCGAGGGCACCGGTGAGCTTTCACCGGTCGCCGCCGATCCGCACGACGCGACGGTGGAGGAGTTGATCGCGTACTACCGGGCGGCCAGCGGCGAGCACCCGGACTGGGCTGAGTACCGGGCGGCCATGGTCGCCGACAACCGGCTGGTGCTCCGGTTGCAGGTCGACCGGCTCTACGGCCAGGCCCGCTAGCCCGACAGAACCAACTCCAGGCGCGTGGCGCCGCCGTCGACCACCCGCACCGGCAATCCCCAGTCCTGCTGGTGGACGTGGCACGCGGCGTGCTCCGACGACTCCTCACACGATGCGGCCATCGCCGCCACGTGCAACACACCGTCACCGACGGCGGCATCGACGTCCATGGTCCGGGTGAGCTCGGTCGTGCGCCCCTCGCCGGCTCGCAGCAATGCCGGCGGCGTCGCCGATACCAGCACGCGGGTCGACGGGCCGTACCGCTCGTCCAGCTTCTGGCCGGGCGGCGGATCGAACACCACGACGAGCTCCACGGGTCCGGGCGCGATCTCGGTCGGCGGACGCTGGGTCTGGTGCGCGAAGTCCTCGACCGCGACCGCCGCCGCGCCCAGCGGAACACGAGTGAGCCGGTGCGCCGCCGACTCGACGACCACGAGATGCTCGCCGGCCACCACCGCGCCGCTCGGCTCGCGCAGGCCGGTCACCAGGGTGCTCACCTCACCGCTCGACGGGTCGTAGCGGCGGATCGCATCGTTGTAGGTATCGCTGATGGCCACCGACCCGTCGGGGAGTGCGGTGACGCCGAGCGGGTGCTGGAGCAACGCCTTGTCGGCCGGACCGTCGCGCAACCCGAAGTCGAACAAGCCGGTCCCGACCAGGGTCTCCACCCGACCGGCCCTGACCCGGCGCAACGCCGACGTCTCCGAGTCCGCCAGCCAGAGCGTGTCGCCCGAGGCGGACAGCCCGGACGTCTGCGCGAACCAGGCCGAATCGAGTGACCCGTCCCGCAGGCCCTCGTTGGTCGTACCGGCGGCGACCTCGACGGCACCTGTCAGGGGGGCGAACGTCCATAACTGGTGGATCCCTGCCATCGCGATCCAGATCCGGCCGTCCCACCAGGCGACGTTCCACGGCGAGGACAGGGCATTCGTACCGTCACCCTGCATCCATTGCCGGCCGTTGCCGGCGACCGTGCGAACCGAACCGTCTGCGAGCCGGATCCCGCGCAACGCGTGGTTGACGGTGTCGGCAAGGATCACGTCATAACCGGCGGCTTCGGCGATCTCGGCGGGCAGCACGGCCACCCCATTCGGCTCGCTGAACCGGGCCTCGTTCGGACCGCCATCGGTCCAGCCGCGCTCGCCGGTCCCGATGCGCCGGACCACGGTCTCCAGATCACCGGCGAGCTCGACCAGCGAATGGTTGCTGGTGTCGCTGACCAGCAGGTTGCCGTTCGGGAGGCCGACCAGTTTGCCCGGAAAGCGCAGCGTCGTCGGCTCGGGCTGCGGCGGGACGTACGGCGTGTCGCCACGTCGCAGGGTCCCCTTCGCCTCGTGTACCGCGATCAGCTCGTCCAGCCGTGCCCGCAGGGCATGGTAGTGACCCTCGCCGGAGAACTGGGCCGCGATGTACCCCTCCGGGTCGACCAGGGTCAGGGTGGGCCAGGCGCGAACGCTGTACGCCTGCCAGGTCGTCAGGTCCGGGTCGTCGAGGACCGGGTGGTGCACCTCGTACCGTTCCACAGCCGCACGGACCGCGTCGTGGTCGGCCTCGTGGACGAACTTGGGCGAGTGCACCCCGATGACGGTGAGGACGTCGGCGTACTCGGCTTCGAGCGGGCGAAGCTCGTCCAGCACGTGGAGGCAGTTGATGCAGCAGAACGTCCAGAAGTCCAGCAGGACGAACCGCCCGCGGAGCTCGCCCAGCGACAACGACGATCCGGCGGTACCTATCCAGCCGCCCCGACCGTTAAGTTCGGGCGCGTGCACGCGTATGTTCACAGCACAAGTCAACCGTGACTGCGGGCGGAGACTTCCCGCAGCCCGCCGATGACACGTCAACCTATACCTGATAGGGGTATCATGACGGTGGACGTAACTCAGGGAGGTTCACGTG
Organism: Jiangellaceae bacterium; assembly: GCA_036373915.1. Taxonomy (GTDB): domain Bacteria; phylum Actinomycetota; class Actinomycetes; order Jiangellales; family Jiangellaceae; genus JASLBX01. The sequence continues at coordinate 2,360 of DASUUU010000096.1, forward strand.
GTCGGTTACCTGGACAACAAGGAGAGCCACCTCAAGCGGCTGCGGCGGATCGAGGGACAGATCCGTGGCTTGCAGCGCATGGTCGAGCAGGACAAGTACTGCATCGACATCCTGACTCAGGTCTCCGCCGCCACCAAGGCCTTGCAGTCGTTCTCGCTCGAACTTCTCGACGAGCACATTTCGCACTGCCTTGTCGACGCCGCCAAGGCGGGCGGGCCGGAGGCCGACGCGAAGGTTCGCGAAGCCTCCGACGCCATCGCCCGCCTCGTCCGCAGCTAAACCCCGCTGATCATGCAGAAACGGGACCCGCGACACGCCGGTTATTGACCACCCCGTCAGCCACAGCGGCGTGTCGCGGGCCCCGTTTCTGCATGATCAGCGTGTTAGGTGAGTAGGGCCGGTGCCTTCCAGGGTTCGCCCAGCACATGGTGCGCCAGGAACGCGAACACGGTCTCGTACCAGATCTTGGCGTGCTCCGGCGTGAGGATCCAGTGATTCTCGTCCGGGAAGTACAGGAACTTGTGCGGGATCTCACGGCCGTTGCCGGCCTTGGCGCGCGAGGCAAGGTCGTACCACAACCGCAGCGCCTCCCCGATCGGCACCCGGTAGTCCTTGTCGCCGTGAATCACCAGCATCGGCGTGACGATCTTGTCGGCGCGTAGATGGGGCGAGTTGGCCTCGATCATCTCCGGCGTCAACTCCCGCTCCCAGTACCAGGAACCGTCCGTCGTACGAGAGAACTGGTCGAGTGCCCACAGGCCGGCGTGCGTGACGATGGCCTTGAACCGGTCCGTGCTGACGGCGATCCAGTTCGCCATGTAGCCGCCGAACGACCCGCCCATCGCCGCTGTGCGCTCGCTGTCGATGTCGGGACGGTCGCTTGCGGAATCGGTGATCGCCATCAGATCGGTGTAGGTGGCATTGCCCCAGTTGCCCCAGCCGCGGCGGATGAACTCGGGGCCGTAACCGGTCGACAGCGCCGGGTCCGGCAGCAGGACGGCGTAGCCGCGGGCCACCGCGAGCCACGGGTTCCACCGCCATTGCCAGGCGTTCCAGGAATGCAGTGGCCCGCCGTGGACCCAGAGCAGCATCGGCACCGGATTCGCCTCCGACGCTCCCTCCGGCAGTGCCAGCCATGCTCGGACGTGGACACCCGTTGACGTCGTCGTGGATACCTCGGTCAGCCGCCCTGGGAGCTCGGGCGCCGCGGCCGGTGCCGGCAGTGGCTCGGGGACTTGGCCGGCAGTCGTCGCGTCCAGCCGTATCGGGTTCGGCGGCGCCTGGTAGGAGGTGCGAAGCGCGTAGATCGACGTCCCGTCCGGCGCGACGACGACGTCCGTGTAGGTTGCGTCGTCCGCCGTCAGCCGGGTGACCGCCCCTGTTGCCAGCTGGATCCGGAAGATCGGACCGCGGCCGTTGTCGTCGGCTGTCACGATGAGCGCCTGACCGTCCGGTGTCCAGGTCGCCTCCGAGGGCCAACGGTCCCAGTCGGGGGCGATCTCCCGGACTGAGCCGTCGGCCAGTGACACTACGACGAGCCGCATGTCCGGTGGCTCGGTCGGTGCACTGCGCGATTCCCGGATGGCCGCCACGTGCGTGCCGTCGGGCGAGATCACCGGGCTGAGGTACTCGAAGTCCTCCTCGTCCAGCAACGTCCGGCGCTCGCCCGTAGCGACGTCGATCGCGACGAGCGTCGCGCGCAGCGCGCCGATCTCCTCGGCGTGCCAGGTGGTGACGATGGTCGTCCCGTCCGGGCTGATGTCGTACCCCGCTTCGACCAACGCCGGACCGGCGTCCGGGGTCAAATCCCTCAGCTCGACCCGGTCATCGGCACCGAGCGTCCCGACGAAGAGTCGCGGCGCTCCCGGGCCGAGGTCGTGGTCCCACCTCCGCACCGGGTAGCGCTCGTGCAGGATCGCCGACACCTTGCGCTCCTTGCGTTCCTTGCGCTTGGCCTCTTCGCTCTCCGTGTCCGTGGACGAGAACAGGGTGTCCGACGAGACCACGATCGTCCCCGCCTGCCGGGCGACCACGACACCACCGATGCCGCCAGGTCGCTTAGCCACAACCCGGGCCTCGCCGCCACCGGCGGGTAACAGCCAGAGCATCGGGACCTCATCGTCGGAGTCCTTGGCCTCCGGATCCGGCCGAGCGGAAGAGAAGATCAGATCGCCGCTCGGCAAGAAGGCCGCGCCGGCCTCGCCTTTTGCGCTGCGGGTCAGCCGGCGAGCCGGCTGCTCACCCGCTGGGTCGACCTGCCAGACGGCGCTGACGTACTTGGTCTTGTCGGCGCCGAGTGTCGCAACCGATGTAGCCAGGCGGACTCCGTCCGGAGAGATCGCCAACCCGCCCGTTCGTGGAAGGGCGACGTACGCATCGAGGTCGTGAAAGGGCGTCCGCGGGGATTGCTGCTGTTGGTCTGTCACGAATGACTCCCTATCACGCGCACCCGACCTCCGGCCAAAGGAGTTACCTGCTGAGCCGCCTGTAACGCCGAATCGCTAGCGGTGCGAAGATCGCCGTCAGCACGACCGGCCAGACGACCGCCATCAGCAGGGCGTGCTGAGCGATCCACGAATCGCCGGCGAGTCCCGGGTTGCCGAACAGATCTCGGGTGGCAGCAACGGTTGCCGACAGCGGGTTCCACTCGGCGATCGTCCCAAGCCAGCCGGGCATCAGCTCAGGGGCGACGAAGACGTTGGAAACCGCCGTGAGCGGAAAGGCAAGGGGGAAGACGATGATGCCCACCATGTCCGGGTCGGCCACCACGAGCCCCAGGTAGATGCCGAGCCAGGTGATCGCAACCCGGAGCAGCAGCACCAGCCCCACCGCCAGCAGGGCGTTGCCGATGCCCCGGTGCCACTGCCAGCCGACCAGCAGCCCGCAGACCACCAGGGCGGTCATCTCCAGGAGGGCGCGGACGAGGTCTGCGGCGCTTCGCCCTACCACGAGTGCGGATCTGGCGATCGGCATCGAGCGGAACCGGTCGACGACGCCGCGGTTGACGTCATAGGCGATGGCCGTAGCAGTGGCTCCCATGCCGTAGACCATCGACATCGCAAACACTCCGGGTAGCAAGAACTCCCGGTAGCTGCCGTCGCCCGGAACCATCATGCCGCTGCCGAACACGTATCCGAAGACCAGCACGGACATGATGGGCACCGAGAAGTAGATCGCGATCTGTTCCGGAGACCTGATCACGTGGGTCAGGTTTCGCTTCGTCATTGCCCAGCTGTGGCGGATGGCGTGAACCCGCCGGAACCCACGGCGGGGCGGCTGGACCTGAGGGTCAGTGAGCTCAATCGTCGTCATACCGAGATCTCCTCTCGCTCGCCGCTCGCCGGTTGATCACTGGCCGGGCGCCCGGTGAGATGCAAGAACGCTTCGTCGAGCGTGGGCCGCCGCAGTCCGATGTCTTCGACGACGACACCGTCGTCGTGAAGGGCGCGTACGACGTCCGTGAGCGCAGTCACCCGGTCGGACACGGGTGCGCTTATCCGGCGAAGCTCCGCATCGATCTCGGGCTCGGTGGCCGCGATGCGCCCGACCAGCTCGGCGGCGGACGGCAGGTCGGCGACGTCGTGGACGACGACCTCGATCCGGTCGCCCCCGATGAGCGCCTTCAATTCGTCGGCCGTTCCCTCGGCGACGACGCGACCCCTGTCCATCACCGAGATCCTGTCGGCGAGTTGATCGGCCTCCTCCAGGTGCTGGGTCGTGAGCAACACCGTGGTGCCGCTGCCGACGAAAGAGCGGACGGCGTCCCAAAGGCGGTTTCGGCTTCGCGGGTCAAGCCCGGTCGTGGGCTCGTCCAGGAACAGCACGGCAGGGGTCCGGACCAGGCTGGCGGCTAGGTCGAGTCGGCGGCGCATGCCGCCTGAGTACTGGCCGGCCGACTTGGTGGCCGCGTCGGTCAGCTCGAACTGCTCCAGCAGCTCGTCCGCCCGGCGCCGGGCTTGCCGCTTGCTCAGCCCAAGCAGCTGCCCGAACAACAGCAGGTTCTGCCGCCCGCTCAGGACCTCATCGACCGCGGCGTACTGGCCGGTCAGCGCAATGAGATCGCGGACCGCAGCGGCGTCCCGGACCACGTCGTACCCGGCCACGGTGGCCCGTCCGCCGTCGAACCTCAACAACGTCGCGAAGGTCCGCACAGCCGTCGTCTTACCCGCCCCGTTGGGGCCGAGCAGCCCGTGGATCGTGCCCGCGCGGACGGTCAGATCGAATCCGTCCAGCGCAGGAGTATCGCCGTAGAGCTTGTGCAACCCCTCGGCGACGATGGCCGGTTCGTTCATGGTCAACCTTTCTTCTGTTGACGTAATAAACTGTTTATGTCGTACACGCTCAGTGTATGGTATACACAGTTGTCAGCACTTCGTCAAGGGGGCACATGGCCGACAAGAGCAGCGCGCAGCGCACCTTCGAGCTGTTGTGGGGCTTACGCGGGCAGCCGACGCGGGGTCCCAAACCCAGCCTGAGTGTCGAGCAGATCGTCCAGGCCGCCATCGAGATCGCCGATTCCGAGGGCCTGGAAGCCGTCTCGATGCGGAAGGTGGCCGAGCGGTTCGGCGTTACGACGATGTCGCTGTACCGCTACGTCCCCAGCAAGAACGACCTGCTCGAGCTCATGCTGGACGCCATCGCCGCACCCGGGCCAGACCTGTCGCAGATGCCAGAACACTGGCGTGATGCCCTGCACTGGTGGGCGCGCCAGAACATGGAGGCGTTCCGTCGGCATCCCTGGCTGGTTCAGTTTCCGTTCAGCCATCCGCCGTTCGGGCCGAACAACATCAGGTGGATGGAGGCCGCATTGCGCGCCATGGAGGGCAGTGGCCTCACGCCGGACGACATGGTGTGGGTGCTGATCCTGTTGAGCGGTTACGTCCGCAGCGAGGCGGCGCAGCAACTGGCGCTGGTCGAGGGCGCGCGCGTGACCGGCGTCGAGCCCGAGGAGTGGGGACGTGTCTACGCCGAGATGCTGCGGAAGGTCGTCGCCGACGGCGACCACCCAGCGCTTGCCAGAATCGTCGAAGCGGGAGTGTTCGACGCGCCCGTGCAAGGCCCGGATGAGGACTTCGAGTACGGGCTGACGTTCCTGCTGGACGGAATCGAGGCGATGATCAATTCGCGGCCCCCGGCCGGTCGGAAGCGCTCGAGCCGCCCCTAAGCGGCAGGCGCCGGTTGCGCCACCGGCGGTGCCGTTGTCGCTCTGACGGTCAGCCGGGTGGGCACGGTGACAACGTGAGCGACGACCGGGGCCCGGACAGCAAGTTGCTCGATGATCAATCGCGCTGCGACCCGTCCCTGCTCGCGGACCGGCTGAGCGACCGTTGTGAGGTCGAACAGGTGGGACATGTCGTGGTCGTCGACGCCGACGACCGAGAGGTCCTCCGGAACGCTGAGGCCCGACTGTTTGGCCGCGTAGAGGACCCCCATGGCGATCTCGTCCGATGCCGCCACGATCGCCGTCGGCGGTCTGGATCGGCCGCAGAGACCGGCCCAGGCTCGCGTCCCGCTGTCTACTGTGAACTCGGCCGGCTCCATGAGGGCCGGCTCCGGCTCTAGTCCTGCCGCCCGCAAGGCCGCTTCGTACCCGGATCGTCGTTCGGGGGCGACGGGGAAGCCGAGTTCGTCGTTCGGGTCACCACCGACGAACGCGATCCGGGTGTGGCCTAGTCCGAGGAGGTGTTCGGTCGCCTTCCGTCCCACCTCGACGTCGTCGATGCGCACCCCGGACAACCCCGGCACGGTCGGGCCGACGGTGGCGACTGGTCGGTGGAGCCGGCCCAACGCCTCGACCTCGGTCTTGCTCAGCGGCAGGCTGAGCACGAGAAGCGCGTCAACCCGCTTCGTGAGCAGCTTGGTGTCCAGCGCTCGTCGGCGCGCCGCCGCCGCCCCACCGAGGTCGTAGAGCAGCAGGTCGTAGCCCTGGTCGACGAGCACTTCGGCGGCGCCCTCGATGACCGCCGTGAAGAACCACCGGGTGATCCATGGCGCGACGATGCCCACCGCACCGGTACGTCCGGTGGGCAAGCCGGCCGCGCTCGGCGAGGCGACGTAGCCAAGCTCGGCCGCTGCCTCCTCCACCGAGCGACGGGTGGCCTCGGCAACGCCCGGAAGCCCGCGCAGCGCACGCGAGACGGTCGCGACCGAAACTCCCGCGTGCGCTGCGACATCGACGATCCCGACCATCGCTGCTCACTCTCGGCTCGGCCGGATCAGCCCTTCACGCTTCCTGACAACATGCCGCGAACGAAGAACCGCTGTAGGGACAGGAAGACGATCAACGGAACGACGATCGCGACGAGCGCCCCTGCGGTGAGCAGGTGCCAGTCCGCCCCACGTGAGCCGGAGAGTTCGGCCAGCCGGACGGTGAGTGGAGCGACATTGGGCGTCCCGCCCGCCATGGTCAATGCGACCAGCAGGTCGTTCCAGACCCACAGGAACTGGTAGATGCTGAAGGCCGCGATGGCGGGCACGAGCAGCGGCAGCAGGACCCGGAAGAAGATCTTCACGTGTCCAGCGCCGTCGACCCGGGCCGCCTCGATCAGCGACGGCGGAATGTCCTTCATGAAGTTGTGCAAAAGGAAGATCGCCAGTGGCAAGGCGAAGATCGAGTGCGAGATCCAGACGGTCCAGAACGAGCCGGCCAGGCCCCAGTTCACGTACTCACGCAGTAGCGGGATGAGCGCGATCTGCAACGGCACGATCTGGAGCGAGAACACCGCGACGAACAGAAGGTCCCGGCCACGGAACTCGATCCAGGCGAACGCGTACGCCGCGAGCAGCGCAAGCGTCACTGGAATCAATGCCGCCGGCAAGGCGATCGTCACGGAGTTGATGAAGAACGTCGAGAACGCCGTGCCAGTGCCGTACAACACCTGGTCGTAGTTGTCGAGCGTGAACTCGGGATTGGTGAACCACGACCACCAACCGGAGCTCTGGATGGACGCTTGCGGCCGGATCGAGCTGAGCAGCACGCCGAACGTGGGAACCGTCCAGAGAATCGCGATCACGATCGCGATGCCGGAGGCCCAGGGCGAGGTCAGCCGGGTCTTGGCTTCCGCGGCCCGCAACTCGGCCTTGGTCAGCTTCCGCGGTGCGGTCCTTGTGGTGGTAAGCCCTTCCGCCGGCGGAGGCGGAATGGGAGGTCCTCCTGTTGTCGTCATCGGATCTCCTCCGCGAGTCGCAGCTGGCGGATCTGGTAAATCACCACTGGAATGACCGCCACGAACAGGAACACGGCGAGGGCGGCGCCGACGCCGAAGTTGCCCTGCCGGAAGCTCTGGAAGTAGAACTCGTTAGCCACGACGCTGGTCTCGAACTGGCCGCCGGTCATCGTGTAGATGATGTCGAAGGCCTTCAGCGTCGTCATGGTGATGGCTACCAGCACAACCACGAGCGCCGGCCGGATGGCCGGCACGGTGATGTAGCGGAACATGCGCGCGCCGGAGAGCCCATCGAGCCGGGCCGCCTCGATGATGTCGTCGGGAATGTTCTTGATCGCCGCCGACAGCAGGGTCATCGCGAAGCCGGTTTGGATCCAGATCATGACAACGATCAGGAACAGCGTGTTCCAGGGTGAGGTGATCAGGAACTGCTGCGGTGAGAAACCCAGCCACACGAGGAGCTGGTTGGCAAGACCGATCTGTTCGACACCCTCTTGGTCCGGACGGAAGGCGTACACGAACTTCCAGATGATCGAAGCGCCGACCAGCGAGATCGCCATCGGCAGGAAGATGAGTCCCTTGGCCACCGCCTCGAACCGGGTACGGTCGACAAGCACCGCGTACACCAGGCCGATGAACGTGGACACGATCGGGACGATGATCACCCAGACGAGCGTGTTCCGGAGGACGAGCTGGAACCCGCTCTGGGTGAAGATGTCGACGTAGTTGTCCCATCCGATGAAGTTCGCGCTCTGGCGATCGAAGAACGACTCGCGAATCGTCCTGATTGCGGGGTAGAGCAAGCCGAGGCCCAGCATCAGCGCGGCCGGTCCGAGAAACGCGGCCGCGACCGCCCAGTTCGGAATGCGCCTCGCCCGGTCCGCCGAGAGCAGGACTATGGTCATGACGGCGACGAACATCAAGATCGCGATCACCATCAGCAGCAGTTTGCTGCTCCAGGTGGTGGTGCCCACCATCCAATTCGGCCAGAAGTCCCGGTCGAGTTCGATGTTCAGCACGCCGAACACGTTGAGCAAGAAGGTGGCGGCACCGCCGATAGCGGCGACGAACAGTACGACAAGGACGATCGTCCAGGCCGTCGAGCCTTCTTTCAACCCGGTTCGCCAGTGTGCAGGCGGAGGAGGCGCGCCCTCCGTCGTGGTGGTTGCAGCAGACGGGCCCCCGGCCACGTCAGAATCTGGTCTGGTCTCGGACAAGGCCACCCCTTCTCAATCCGACGAGAGCGCCGGTGCGCAGAGTCCCTCTACGGGCCCGCACACCGGCGCTCACGGTCATTTCATCACTCAGGCCAGGAGTCCTCGATCGCGTCGAGAACCTGGTCGTTGGGCTTGTCGCTAGCGATCCACTCGGTCATCTCCCGCCAGAACGTGCCGGAGCCGACCTCGCCGGGCATGATGTCCGACGCGTCGAACCGGGCAACCGTCTCCGGGTCCTGGAGAAGCTCGGCCGAGAGCTGATCGATCGGCGACTCGAGCAGGCTGATGTCCAGCTCGGTGTTCGCACTGAGCCAGCCCGGGCCGGAGACCGGGGCCTTGGCGTTGGACCATTCCGGTGAAGCCAGGAACGCCTGGAACGCCTGCACCTCGGGCCGCTCGTCGAACGCGGCCGCGAACTCGCCGGCGATCAGCAGCGGCTTACCCGACGCCTCGTCGATCGGCGGCAGGTAGAACGCGAACACGTCGCCGTCCTCGGCCACGTTCGTACCCTCTGGCCAGTTGGCCTGGTAGAAGGACGCCTGCCGGTGCATCCAGCAGTTGCCGTCCAGGATCGGCAGGCCGCCGTCCTGGAACGCCGTCGAGGCGATGCTTCGGACGTCGCCGAGCCCGCCGTTGACGTAGTCGTCGTTCTTCAGGATGGACCCGACCCGCTCCAGCGTGCTCGCCACCTCAGGCGAGTTGAACGTGATCTCGTGGTTGGTCCACTGGTCGTAGACCTCCGGCCCCTCCTCGCGGAGCATGACGTCTTCCATCCAGTCCGTCGCCGGCCAGCCGGTAGCGGCGCCGGACTCGATACCCGCGCACCACGGCTTCCCGCCGTTGGCCACGATGTCGTCAGAGATCGCGATCATGTCGTCCCAGGTCTCCGGGATCTCGTAACCGGCCTCTTCGAACATGCTCGGCGAGTACCAGACGAACGACTTGACGTTGGCACCCACCGGCGTGGCGTAATACGTCCCGTCGACAATGCCGAAGTTCTTCCAGTCCTCAGAGAAGTACTGGTCGACGTGCTCCTCGGCCAACTCGCCCACCGGAACGACTGCGTCAGTGTCGTTGACGATCGAACGCAGCAGACCGGGCTGCGGCAGGTACGCGATGTCCGGCGGCGTACCGGCCTGGATACGGACGAGCAGCTGTGCCTCGAACTCGCCCGTGCCCTCGTAAGTGACCGTTCCTCCGGTGCACTCTTGGTACTGCTCCCACGAGTCGATGTGCGGCTGGTCCTCTGGCGCGACGATCGACGTGAACACCGTCACGTTCGTGCCAGTCAGATCGCCGTACTTCTCGTAGGCCTCACATCCTTCGGCAACTTCACCTTCGCCGGCCTCTCCGGGCTCGGCAGTGTCGCCATCGTCATCGTCGCCGCCACAAGCTGCTAGCACCAGCGCGAGACCGGTGAGGCAACCGAGGGCAGCGGCGCCACGGCGTGTTTTGCGAATCGCCATAGTGGTAAAGCCTCCCTCCCAAGGCATATCTTCGTACCGGCCTAGGCGCTTGTCGCCCAAAGAACCGGCTTCTCTGAACGAAAACGTTTTCGGTGCTGGCGCGCAAGGGGACTTTGGTCATTCTGTGGTAACAATTCGGTCACACGGCGGGACGACAGGCAGCACACAGGGCGCCGCGGTGTGCTCCACGCGCCTGCCCTCCGCGCCTCGGCTCTTCGGCGACCTGGAGGAGTAAGCACCAAGATCAAGTGGTCGCAACACGCCGAGAATGCTGTAGCAACGCCGGCGTGTCGCGAACACTTGATCTTGGACGGCCGGGGCGTGCCTTAGCCAGCGTCTGCGTGCCGCCGGGACTGCACGATCCGGAACCGCCCCGCCACGAACGCGCCGTCGGTGAAGGACGCATTGGCGGCCGGGTTCGCGCCCGTTCCGTGAAAGTCGGAGAACGCCGCGGACTGGTTGACGAACACGCCGCCGGTCAGGTTCATCGACAGGGTGACGCCGGCGTCGAACGCTGCCCGCTCGGTCGCGTCCAGCACCTTCTCGTCGGTCGAGTACACAGCGGCGGTCATCGCTCCGTGTTCGCGAACCGTGTCGCGGAACAGGTCGATGGACGCGTCGGTGGAGTTGGTCGCGATCAGGTACGAGACCGGCCCGAAGCACTCTGATGTGTAGACGTCCGCGTCGGACGCGTCGAGCGCAAGGATCGCCGGCGTTCGGACGGTCGCGTCCGGCCATGCCGGATGGGTGATCGCGCGCGATGCGAGCGCGACGTCCCGTCCCTCCGGCGCCGCCTCGAGACGCCGCAGGACGCCGGCGTTCACCACGGCGCCGAGGATCTCGACGGCGCGGGCGTCGTCGCTAAGCAGTTTCTCGATCGCCTGCGCGATTCCCGAACCGACCTCGGCGAAGGTCTTGTGCCCCTCGTTGGTCGCGATGCCTTCGCGCGGAATGTAGATGTTCTGCGGCGCGGTGCACATCTGCCCGGTGTAGAGGCTCAGCGAGAAGGCGACATTGCGGCACATCCCGGCGAAGTCGTCAGTCGAGTCGACGATCACCGTGTTGACGCCGGACTTCTCGGTGTAGACGACGGCCTGGCGGGCGTTGGCCTCGAGCCAGTCGCCGAACGCGCTGGAGCCGGTGAAGTCGATGATCTTGACCTCAGGACGGACGGCAAGTGCAGCGGCGAGCTTGTCGGCCGGGTCCTCGGCGGCGAGCGTGACCAGATTGCGGTCGAAGCCATGCTCGGCGAGGACCTCCTGGGCGACCTGGACGGTGATCGCCAGCGGTAGGACGGCTCCCGGGTGCGGCTTCACCACGACGGCATTGCCGGTAGCCAGCGAGGCGAACAGGCCGGGCCAGGAGTTCCAGGTGGGGAACGTGTTGCAGCCGATGACCAGCCCGACCCCTCGCGGCGCGACATGGAATGTCTTGACCATCCGGAGCGGCTCACCCTTGGCCGGCTTCTCCCACAATGCCGTGGCCGGAGTGCGGGTCTGCTCGTCGTAGGCATACGCGACGGCTTCGAGCGCTCTGTCGAGCGCGTGGGCGCCACCGGCCTGGAAGGCCATCACGAACGCCTGCCCCGACGTGTGCATCACCGCATGTGCTAACTCGAAGCTGCGCGCGTGGAGGCGAGCGAGGATCTCCAGGCAGACTGCGGCCCGACCGGCCGGGCCGGCTTCACGCCAGCCCGACATGGCGGCCTGCGCGGCGCCCAGCAGCTCGTCCAGCGCCTCCGATGAGTTCGGGACGCGTGGATACGTGACGCCCAGTTTGGGACCGAACGGGCTGGTCTCGGTAGCGACCCGGCCGTCGGCTCCGGGAGTCTCGAGCGGAAAGTCCTGGCCCAGCAGTGCCTCGTACGCGGCCTGGCCTTCGGGCGCCGCCGTCTCGCCGTAGACGCGCGGGCTCGGCGACTCCGGGTATGCGGAGTAGTACGTCCGGGTACGGATCGCGCTCAGCGCGTCGTCAAGGGTCTGCTGGTGACGGGTGATGAGCTCGTCGATGGGCACGGCTACCTCCGGCGCGACAATGCGGCAGATGTGACAAGGCGAAGCTGTACGGCTTCTACTGTGTCACAGCAAGGTTGATTGTCCGCAACCTCGCTTCAGTGGCATTGGGGAGCCAGCGGCATCATCTGCCTTGAAAATCAAACATTCTATGTTAATTTTTCAAGGTGATTCGATCCGGTCTCACTCCACGCCATCAGGACGAGCAACGATTACGCAGTGCCATGCAGAGAGCGCCGATCGTGCTCCTAACTGGCCCCCGGCAGGCCGGTAAGTCCACGTTGGCACGAGTCGTCGCCGAACCAGCGCAGAGCAACGTCTTCGATCTAGAGGATCCTCGCGATGCCGCTCGTCTTGGCGAACCTGCGCTTACCTTGCCGCCTCTCCACGGCACCATCGTCATCGACGAAGCGCAACGACGCGACGACCTTTTCCCAATCCTGCGCGTCCTTGCAGACGAAGATCCCAGACCCGGCCGCTTCCTCATCCTCGGCAGTGCATCCCCAGATCTCGTCGGGCTCGCGTCAGAGTCTCTTGCTGGGCGCGTCGCCCTGCTGGAACTCGGGGGATTCCGGTTGGCTGACGTCGGCGCGGACGCCGCCAGCAAGCTCTGGCTACGCGGCGGCCTACCCAGATCGTTTCTCGCCGAAGACGACGCATCGTCTGCCGCGTGGCGGAAGGATTTCATCAGCACATTCCTCGAGCGAGACTTGGCCAATCTGGGCGTTCGGGTCCCGGCCACGACGATGCGACGGTTCTGGACCATGATGGCCCATTACCACGGCCAGACGTGGAACGGCGCCGAGCTTGCCAGGGCCATAGCCGTCTCGGTGCCAACCGTACGGAG
>DASUUU010000097.1:0-26543 GCA_036373915.1 Jiangellaceae bacterium
AAACCTGCTCTACCGTCACCGGCCGGTCACACAGCTCGGCCGCGGGCATCGGCAGGAACGGCGCCAGCCCCCACGGCTTGAAGTGCACGCCGACGGACCGGGTCCGGAGTGGGTAGCCGAACTCCAACGCGCGGGTGGGCATGGTGACCACGCAGCCGTCGGCGTATTCGGCCGGCTCGATGTCGGTGCCGGCGCGGATGCGGAACGGCGCCCCGAGGTTGACGATGAGCAGCGCCGCCGGCATCGGCGGCAGCGTCAGCCGGGCGTACGGCGACGCACCCTCCAGGTAGTAAAGGTCGTCGATCAGCCCGTCCAGCGGCGGTCGCGGCACACTGGACACGTACTCCACGCCCACCAGTATCGCCGACGCCCCGCCCCGACTACACCCTGCATTGTGAAGAGCCGACAAACTACGGCGGGCAGCCCGAGTTCGGGCAGGACCTGATGGGCGGGGCTTTCTTGAGAAGCGGCATCGTCGGACTCGGTCTCGACCCCGGCTGACCTCGGGTGGACCGTGACCTAGCAGTCGGCCCACGCTCGGCGTCTCGCGTACCTGTCCCCCGGTCAGACCACACACAGGCAGAACGGGTGCCCTGCCGGGTCGAGGAATACCCGGAAGGACGTACCGGGCTGGTGCTCCCGCTTGGTCGCGCCGAGTTCGAGCACCGCGGCTTCCGCTGCGTCGAGGTCGTCGACGATCACGTCGAGGTGCATCTGCTGTGGCACCTCCTGGGTCGGCCATCGAGGCGGAGTGTAGTACTCCACTCGCTGGAAGGAGATGCACTGACCGTACTCCGCACGGACCTCTGCTCAGTCCGACGTTCGTCGACCTGCCAATCCAGCATCGCACCGTAGAACTTCGCGAGGACGCCGGGATCTGGGCATGGCGGACCGCGCTACGACTACCTCTTGCGGCAGACCAACTCCCCCTTGCCGATGGGCACGATCAGGGCGTCCACGCGGTCGTCGGCGAGCGCGCGGTCAAGCATCGGCTGCAGCGTCTCTCGGTGATTGATGGCGTTGTCCGCGATAAGAATGCCGCCGGGGACGAGACGGGGCACCACCGCGTCATAGCACTCCCGGTAGATCTCCTTCTCCGCGTCAAGAAAGCAGAAGCCCAGTTCGGCGTACTCGCTGGCGTGCTCGAGAAAGTCGCCCTCGACGAGGCTCACCATGTCGCCGACGCCGGCGCGCGCGAAGGTGTCGCGAGCCAGCGCGGCCTTGTGGGGTAGCACTTCGAAGGTCGTGAGTTCTCGCCCGACGGCGCGGCAGGCCAACGCCAGCCACAGGGCCGAGTAGCCGGCGCTCGTGCCGATCTCTACGTACGCCCCGGGAGGCGCAGCGGCTGCCCAGAGCGCGAGAAAGCGGCCAGTCTCGGCGGGAATCTGACGCAGTCGTTCGAGGCGGGGTGTGCCGTCGGTGCGGTCTTGCTCGTCTCGGCGCTCGAGCTCGTGCATGCGGTCCAGCAGGCCGTCCGGCATGTTGTGGAACACGGTGTCCTCCGTCAGGTGGCGACGTACTCCGCGAGGTGCTGGCCGGTCAGAGTGGAGCGCGCCGCGACGAGGTCGGTGGGTGTTCCTTCGAAGACGATCCGGCCGCCGTCGTGGCCGGCGCCAGGCCCAAGGTCGATGATCCAGTCGGCGTGTGCCATGACCGCCTGGTGGTGCTCGATGACGATGACCGATTTGCCCGAGTCGACGAGCCGGTCCAGCAGGCCGAGCAGTTGCTCGACGTCGGCGAGGTGAAGGCCGGACGTCGGCTCGTCGAGCACGTACACGCCACCCTTCTCCCCCATGTGCGTGGCCAACTTGAGCCGCTGCCGCTCGCCGCCGGAAAGCGTCGTCAGTGGCTGGCCGATGCTCAGGTAGCCCAGCCCCACAGCGGAGATCCGCTCGAGAATGGTGTGCGCGGACGGCGTGCGCGCCTCCCCGGCGCCGAAGAACTCCTCGGCCTCCGCCACCGACATCTCCAGCACATCGGCGATGTTTCGCCCACCGAACGTGTACTCCAGGACCGAGGTCTCGAATCGCTTGCCGCCGCAGTCCTCGCACGGCGTGGCCACCGTGTCCATGAATCCGAGTTCGGTGTAGATGACCCCATTGCCGTTACACGTCGGGCAGGCACCCTCGGAGTTCGCCGAGAACAGCGCCGGCTTCACCCCGTTGGCTTTCGCGAACGCCTTGCGAATCGGTTCGAGCAAGCCCGTGTACGTCGCCGGGTTGCTGCGACGCGAGCCCTTTATCGCGCTCTGATCGATCGAAACGACATTGTCGCGGCCGGAGACCGAACCGTAGATCAGCGAGCTCTTGCCCGAGCCCGCCACACCCGTGACGACGACCAGTACTCCGAGCGGTATATCGACGTCGACATCCTGCAGGTTGTGCAGGTTGGCGCCGCGTACCTCCAGCACCCCGGATCGCGTGCGCACCGACGGCTTCAGGGTGGCTCGGTCGTCCAGGTGCCGGCCGGTGACCGCGTCGCTTCCCCGCAGCTTGTCCACCGGGCCTTCGAAACAGATCGTGCCGCCGGCCGTACCTGCACCGGGACCGAGATCGACGGCGTGGTCGGCGATCGCGATCGTCTCTGGCTTGTGCTCGACGACGAGCACGGTGTTGCCCTTGTCGCGCAGCCGCAGCAGCAGGTCGTTCATCCGCTGGATGTCGTGCGGGTGCAGCCCGATGGTCGGCTCGTCGAAGACGTAAGTGACGTCGGTCAACGACGAGCCGAGGTGACGGAGCATCTTGATGCGCTGCGCCTCCCCGCCGGAGAGAGTGCCGGACGGGCGGTCCAGGCTCAGGTAGCCAAGCCCCAGTTCCACGAACGAGTCGAGGTTCTCCCCCAGCGCCGCTACGAGCGGCGCCACTGAAGGTTCGGCGACATCGCGGATCCATTCGGCCAGGTCGGTGATCTGCATCGCGCACACGTCGGCGATGTTGGCCCCCTTGATCTTCGACGATCGCGCCGCCTCGCTGAGCCGGGTTCCGTCGCAGTCGGGACAGGCGGTGAACGTCGCCACCCGCTCGACGAAGGCGCGGATGTGCGGCTGTAGCGAGTCGATGTCCTTGGACAGGAACGATTTCTGGATCCGCGGGACAAGGCCCTCATAGGTGATGTTGACGCCGCTGATCTTGATCTTGGTCGGCTCGCGGTACAGGAAATCGTCAAGTTCCTTCTTGGTGTAATCGCGGATCGGCTTGTCCGGGTCGAGCAAGCCCGACTCGGCGAAGAACTTCACCGTCCACCCGCCCGCTTTGTAGCCGGGAACGGTGATCGCGCCTTCGTTCAGCGACTTGCTCTCGTCGTATAGCTGGGTCACGTCGACATCGCTGACCGAGCCCATTCCTTCGCAGCGCGGGCACATGCCGCCGTGGTAAACGGCGTCGCGCACCACGATGCGCTCCCCCTTGCCCTTGTCGACCGTCATCGCCCCGCTGGCTCTGCGCGCCGGGACGTTGAACGAGAAGGCAATGGGAGGACCTATGTACGGCGATCCCAGCCGGCTGAACAGGACCCGAAGTATCGCGTTGGCGTCGGTGACGGTTCCGACAGTCGAGCGCGGGTTGGCCCCCATCCGCTCCTGACTGACGATGATCGCAGTTGTCAGCCCTTCGAGGACGTCGACCTCCGGCCGCGCCAGAGTGGGCATGAAACCCTGAACGAACGCGCTGTAGGTTTCGTTGATCAGCCGCTGCGACTCCGCGGCGATCGTGTCGAACACCAGCGAGCTCTTGCCTGAGCCGGAAACACCGGTGAACACCGTCAACCTGCGCTTCGGGATCTCGACACTGACGTCTTTGAGGTTGTTCTCTCGCGCGCCGCGCACGCGGATCATGTCGTGGCTGTCGGCAGCGTGCAGCGCAGGACGCTGCGGATCCGTCCTATGGGCCGTGCTCATCTGGTATCTCTCCATCTGTCGGCGAGGTCGCGCAACTCTGCGATCCGCAACCGCGAGCGTACCTATTAACCGCCGGGTGGGCCGGATCGGCGGGCCGGTCGATCGGCGCCTGGCCGAGACAGCGCGCCGGGCGTACCTGCAATCGATGCTTGCCACGCTAGATGCGGCTCGGCGATGGGCGCTTCTCGATTCCTGACCGGTCAGGTGCACCGCGGGCTCACCTGACCGGCCGACCTCACTCCCCCGCCTGCCGGCGGGCATTGCCGTCGCGGTTTGCGAGGTTCACTGCTCGTCGAGGATTTCGCCGTCCGAAGCGGAGTGGTCGGACGTCAGGGCCATGGTCGCCCCGACCAGCGGGAAGTTCTCGGCCGCCTTCACCGCAGTCTGCATTGCGTCGGCCGACTCCCAGCGCCAGACGTCGAGGTAGGAGCCGTCGTCCTGCCGAATCAGGGTGGCCACGGTGAACGCCGGGTTCGCGGACCGAATGCCCTGGATCAGCGCCGCACGCTGTTCCAGCAGCTGGGCCAGCTTGCCCGTCTCGACCGTGTACCGGTGGGTTCGTACGACAGCCATGGTGGTGTGCCCTTCTTGATCGTGGTTTGGCTCGTTCTCCCTACGACTCACAGCCTTCCGCCGGCCCGATTCACGAACAATGGGCAATCGCGAAACGTCGGTTGCGTACCGGGTTAACGGTGCTGGTCGGATCACAGGAGGCGCTGATCGAAGAGTCGAGGCGATACCGGGTGCGAAGATGACCTGGTGGAACTGCGCGACATCGAGATCTTCCTGACCCTCGCCGAGGAGCTCCATTTCGGTCGTACGGCCGAACGACTGCATATCTCCCCGCCGCGGGTCAGCCAGGCGATCGCCAAGCAAGAACGGCGAATCGGCGCTCCGCTGTTCGAGCGGACCAGTCGCAAGGTCACCTTGACTCCGCTGGGCGAGCAGCTCCGAGCCGACCTCGAGGCCGGTTACCGCCGGATTCTCGAGGGTGTCGAGTCGGCCCGCGACTTCGCTCGCGGTGGGCCGAGCGCATTGACGCTCGGCGTGCTGGGCCCGATGTGGCAGGAGATCGCCCCCATCACGGCACTGTTCCGGAGTCGGCACCCGGACGTCGAGCTGCTGATGCGCGAGGTACGGATCGACGATCCTTTCGGGCTACTCCGCGAGCGCGAGGTCGATATCGCCCTGCTCTGGCTGCCTGTCCAGGAACCGGATCTCAGCGTGGGGCCCGTGACGTTCACCGAACCGATAGTGCTCGCGGTCGGTCGTACGCACCCGTTGGCCACCCGGTCATTGGTCTCCCTGGCCGAGCTGCGCACGAACACCGTCTTGCCGTCCGGCCTGCCGATCCCCGACTTCTGGGAGCAAGCGGTGAGCCCGGTCCCCGCTTCGGATTCCAGTCGCGCCCTGCGCACCCGCGAGGAGGTCTTGTGGGCTGTCACGTCCGGGGATGGCGTCGCCTTCGCGTGCGCGCAGGGCATCAAGTACCTCGAGCGGGCCGACGTCGTGTATGTCCCGATCGCCGAGCGGCCGACGATGCGCTGGGGTCTCGTGCGTCGCTCGGGTGAGACCGGCCGACTGACCGCCGAGTTCTTCCAGATCGCGGCCGAACTGGGCCCATTGGAGCTGGCCGTCGCACTCGAACCAGCCGAGCCGCTCCGCCTCCGCTCGGTCGGCTAGGTGGGTCTCGAGCAGTAATCCGGGTCCGGTCGATCGCCGGATGGCTCAGTGCACTTCCTGGATACGGATCAGGTTGCCCGCTGGATCGCGGACTGCGCAGTCGCGGACGCCGTATGGTTGCTCGGTCGGCTCCTGGACGACCTCGGCGCCGCTTGCGGCCAGCTTCTCGAAGGCGCCGTCGAGGTCGGTGGTGGCCAGATTGACACCCGCGTAGGTGCCCTTGGCCATCATCTCGGTGATAGCGCGTACCTCTTCCTCTGTCTTGCCGCAACCATCGGGCGCCGGCGGCTCGAGCACGATGGACGTGCCGGGCTGGTTGGCGGGTCCTACCGTGATCCAGCGCACGCCGCCGTATCCCACGTCGTTGCGGACCTCGAAGCCGAGGGTGTCGCGATAGAAGGCCAGGGAGACGTCCGGGTCGGTGTGCGGGAGAAAGGTCTGGTGAATCGTCAGGTCCATAGCCGTCAGGCTAGTTGCGGCTCGGTTTCCCTCGCTTCTCGATTCCTGACCGGCCTGGTGACCCGTTTCGCAACGCACGGCGGCATCCCCACCGTCGCGCCAGCCGCCTGACGCCGATAGACGCTGGGCGGTACGCCCACCAACTCGGTGAATCGAGTGCTGAAGGTGCCCAGAGACGAGCACCCGACCGTGAAGCAGACCTCGGTGACGCTGAGGTCGCCACGACGCAGCAGCGCCATCGCGCGCTCGATGCGCCGTGTCATCAGATAGCTGTACGGCGACTCGCCGAAAGCGAGCCGGAACTGGCGGCTCAGGTGCCCGGCGGACATGTTCACGCCACGGGCGAGCGCCTCGACATCCAACGGCCGCGCGTACTCCCGGTCGATCCGATCACGGACGCGGCGCAGCCACACGAGGTCGCGCAGATGCTGGTCGGCGGGTCCGCTGGTCACGAGCGAGAGTCTACGTCGTGCGGGACGGCGCCCAGGACGTCCCACCCCAACACCACGCCCGTTCTGCCACGGTCTGCACCATGTACGAGTTCGTCGAGAAGCACCCGACCGCGCCCGCAGTGCACGCCACGCCTGGGCGACGCATTCACGCGAGGAGCGCGCGAACCTCGTCTGCAACGGCGACCGGATCTTGTCCGGCTTCCACAGCCACCGAGATATGTCCGCCATCCGGGTTCGGCACGACCACCTGGAAGAAATGCCCGTACCTGACGATCACATAGTTCAATCCGCCACAGTCGATATCCCCCCGCTGGCGAGCCAGGAGAAGCAGCACGGGATTCACCAGAAGCTCCTCGAACCGGTCGGTCTCACTCGACGAAGCATCGACCAATCCCGGACGTGCCTGCATATGAACGTGTTGACCGTCGGCTATCGCGACGTAGCGAACGTGGGTTCCGACCGCGAATATCCTCGACGACAGACTCGGTTCCTGCATGTCTACTCCTCGATGGCTCCGCCGATTCGCCGCAGATGTTGCCGGAATGTATAGGACGGATCCGCTGCCCGCAGGGTCAGGTAGTCGTTGAACGCCGTCTGCTGACGCAGCGGCTCACCCGCCCGAATCTTGCGAGCCTGTTCGCGCTCGGTCCGCCATATCTGCATCGCGGTCGCCAGCACTTCCTCAACCCGGTGAGCGGCCACGAAAAGCACGCCGTCGTCGTCGCAGAACGCGACATCATTGGCGCTAAGCAGGTGCGGGCCAAACCGGGCGGTGGCAAGAGCCTCGGGTTCCCGCTCGTCCAGCCGGACAGGGCCGGGTGGATAGCTGCCGTAGCTGTAGACCGGCAAGCCGATCTCCACCAGTTCCGGGGAGTCGCGGTGCAGACCCCACACCACAATGCCCGATACACCGGCCGACTGTGCTTCCAGCACGGCCAGATCACCGATACACGCCTCGTCCAGTCGACCACCGTTGTCGATCACTAACACGTCACCGCGTTCGGCCAGATCGAAGGCTTCCAGGAACATGTCAACGCTCCCGTAATGGCGCACCGGCAGCACCCGGCCCGCGACTTTGTGCCCTTTGACGACAGCACCGATGCCTGGCGGAGCGGCGCGCAACGCCACGCCGGTGCGGACACATGCATCGGCCACCAAAGGCGTGGACAGGTCGGCGAAGCCATTCAGCATGTCGTTTCCCTAGGCTCGGTGGTTCGAAGTTCGGCGGCGCCGGCAGGCGGCCGGTACGAAGGCAACCAGCGATCTCCGTCTCGCCATTCCTGCCGAAAGGATTCTCAACAGAATGGCTCAGGCTCTCTAAACGGCGGCCAGGATCGCCTCCGCGAGTTCCTTGGGGCGGGTGAACTGCGGCCAGTGGCCGGTCGGCAGGTCGATGTACTCGACCTCGCGGATCCTTGAGAATTCCCCCACCGGCTCCATGCCCTCGGCGATCCATGACCGCAACATCTCGGTCGTGTACTCGGTCGCGATCGCGGTGACCGGCACGTCGTACCGGCGCTCGTCGAACAGTCGCTGCCGACCGTTGGCGACCCCTGCCGGCGACGGGATCGCGCGCCCGCGGAATGCCGCACGTGCCTCGCCGTCGAGGTCGATGAGATCCTCTTCGTCGAACTCCGACCAGTCGGGCATCGGCACGTCCGGGCCGTCAGCCGGATACCCGCCTGCGATGGTGCCGCCATCGCCGATCGGGAAGCCGCCGATATAGACGCCTCGGGCGACGCGTTCGGGCCGGGCGTCGACCGCCGCATGAGCGATCGCGCAGCCGGCGGAATGGGTGACGAGCACGACATTCCTGTCGCTGGGACTGATCGAGTCAATCACCTGCACAACGGCCGTCCACGTGATCACGCAGCGAGATCGCGGAGCGGTCGGCACTCTTCGATTCCATACCAGGAAGGGTGAGCGGATATGTGCGATGCCCCGCCCGCTCCAAATGGGGCACGACCTCGTCCCACGACGAGCCGTCGAGCCACAGCCCGGGAATCATGATGATGTCCATGGCCGAAGGCTAGGCCGGCACACCGACACCGGCCAGCAGCCCGGACATTCGCGCCACCGGCGACGCTGGAGTTACGCGTCCTCGTCCAGGACCGTCCCGGTTGGCCATGGCACGCGAGGTTGTCCGTCGCCGCGGACCTTCACTCCGCGGCCGAATGACCCCAGATGTCGCAGTCGTGCCACGCATCCAGCGCCGGATCGTCGTGTATCCAACTCCGGCAGTGCCCGGCCAAGCGCCCTTCGAGGTGGAATCCGGCCCGCTGGGCGACACGGATCGACGCCGCGTTGGTGGGATCTATCTCCAGCCAGATCCGGGCCAACGGAACGGCGCGGTGGGCCCAGCCCGTCACCGCGACGAGGCACCGCCACGCGATACCGCGGCCCCGAAACTCCGGCCGCACCCAGTAACCCAGTTCCGCACTCGAAGTCCCGTC
Organism: Jiangellaceae bacterium; assembly: GCA_036373915.1. Lineage (GTDB taxonomy): Bacteria > Actinomycetota > Actinomycetes > Jiangellales > Jiangellaceae > JASLBX01. The sequence continues at coordinate 8,943 of DASUUU010000097.1, forward strand.
CGGCATCAGCCCCAGGGCGCCCACCAACTGGCCACCGACGAAGATTCCGATCGACGCCTGCCCAGTCGTCTCGGGATCCCAGGCCCGCAGCGCGGTCACTGCATCATCCAGCGTGTAGGGGCCGGCCGGGCGCGGACCCCAGGCTGCCGGGGCTCGCTCGGTAGCTGTCGCCTCGACGACAAGCGCCGCGTCGTCCGGGCTCAGGGTACGCAGGCGATACTCGGCTACCTTCAGCTCCGCGCGCAGGTCCACCGGCTCAGGCTACGCGCCGCTCAGCAGTGACTGCACGATCAGCACGACACCGGACACGGTCACCACCACGAGCAGCGCGGCTCGCAGGACACGGCCGTCGACAATCCGGCGCAGGGGCCTGGCGACCAGGAAGCCGGCGAGCACGAACGGCAGCAGCACGGCGCCCGCCGCCACGTCGCGAGAGTCGAGTTGGCCGGCGATCGCCAGTGCCGCCAGTGAGACCACGACACCCACCAGGAAGTACGCGCCGAGGGTCGAGCGGACCCTGGGCCCCGGGTCATGCTGGTAGACCAGGGCGATCGGAGGCCCGCCGATCGAGGTCGCCGTGCCCGACACACCCGAGATCACACCGGCGAAGCTCAACGTCCCCGGCGTCGGGCGCACCCGTACGGCGGTCGCCGTCAACAAGACGGCGACCAGCACCATGGCCCCGACCACGATGGCCAGCGACCGCGGCGCAAGCGTGGCGACAACCCACACGCCCACGCCGGTACCGGCCAGCCGGCCGGCCAGGGCCCACGACATGCCGCGCAGATCGATGTGCCGCCACTCGGCGCCAAGGGTGAGCACCGGGAGCAAGGCCGTCGTGACCAGCACCGAGCCCGGCATCAGGGTGGGGTCCAGCATGCTGACGACCGGGGCGGCCACCAGACCGAGACCGAGCCCGACGCTGCTCTGGACGGCGGCGCCGACGAGCACCGCTGCGCCGGCAATGATCAGGAATGTGACGTCAAGCATCTGGGCCAAGAGGGTATCCGGTGCGACACAATGACCACGCAGGTCCCGGACACATCGAGGTGGGAAGTGCCAGCAGTCACGCTGCAAGACGTCGCCGACCGGGCAGGGGTGTCGCTCGCCACGGCATCCCGCGTACTCAACGGTTCGGCCCGAACTCCCCGGCCCGACGTCAGCGAGAAGGTTCGGCAGGCAGCGCGGGACCTCGGCTACGTCGCGAACGCCAATGCACAGGCACTGGCCAGGTCGGCGACCCAGCTCATCGGTCTTGTCGTGCACGACATCGCCGACCCGTACTTCTCTACGATCGCACGCGGGGTACAGATCGCTGCCCGGCAGCATGACCGGCAGGTGCTCCTGGCCAACACCGACCGCGACCCGCAGGTCGAGCGCGACACGGTGCTCGCGTTCGCCGCACACCGCACCGACGCCATAATCCTGGCCGGCTCCCGGTGGTCGACCGTCGACGACGCCGCGCTCACCCGCGACCTCGACCGCTACCGCCGCAATGGCGGGCGCGTCGCGATAATCGGACAGCGGCTGCCGGGCGCGAGTGCGGTGCTGCCGGACAACTACGGCGGCGCCGCCGGCCTGGCCAACGCGCTGGTCGCGGACGGCCACCGCCGGTTCGCGATCCTGGCCGGCCCGGAGGCACTCGTCACAGCCAGCGACCGGACCGCAGGATTCACCTCGGCGTTGGCCGAGCACGGTCTCGCACCGGCCGCGATGGTCTTCGGCGAGTTCACCCGCGATGGCGGATTCGACGCCGGGCGGCGGCTCGCCCACGATCTCGGCATCTCCGCTGGCGCCGATAACCCCTTGTGCGTGTTCGCCGTGAACGACGTCATGGCTATCGGCGCGATCGCCGCGTTTCGCGAAGCCGGGCTGCGCGTGCCGGACGACCTCCAGGTCGCCGGTTTCGACGACATCCCGACACTGCGTGACTCCGTGCCGGGCCTGACCACCGTCCGGCTACCTCTCGGCGAACTGGGCGAACGCGCCGTGGCTCTCGCGCTCGGCGATGCGACCGGTGAGGTCTCCATCCCCGGCGAGGTCGTACGCCGCGAGAGCACCCTTCTCCCCCAGGCCGGCTAACCCGGCACACCCTTGCCCGGCGACCGGCAGTGCACTACGCTTTTCGGAAAGCGCTTGCCAGCATCGTCACCGCACTCTTCCGGGAGCTCTCTGCCTTGCCGACAACAACCATCACGATCGCCATGAACGGCGTCACCGGCCGCATGGGCCGCAACCAGCACCTCGACCGATCGATCCTCGCCATCCGCCAGGACGGCGGCGTACCGCTGCCCGGCGGCGGGCTGATCTGGCCGGAACCCGTCCTCGTCGGGCGCGACGAAGCGAAGCTGACCCGGATCGCCAAGGAGTCCGGCCTCGACCGGTACACCACGAACCTCGACGAGGTGCTCACGAGTCCCGAGATCGACGTCTACTTCGACGCGACGGCCACCTCCGCCCGGCCCGCCGGGGTGCGGGCGGCCATCGCGGCCGGCAAGGCTGTGTACTGCGAGAAGCCGCTGGCCGCCACTGCGGCGCAGGCGATGCAGCTCGCCGAGCAGGCCACCGCCGCCGGCGTGAAGAACGGCATCGTCACCGACAAGCTCTACCTGCCCGGGCTGCGCAAGCTGTCCCGGGCGCTGCGCAGCGGGTTCTTCGGCCGGCTGCTGTCCATCCGGTGCGACTTCGGCTACTGGGTGTTCGAAGGACACCTCGAGCCGGCCCAACGACCCAGCTGGAACTACCGGGCCGAGGACGGCGGCGGCATGGTGCTCGACATGTTCCCGCACTGGCAGTACGTGATCGAGGGCCTGTTCGGGGAGATCCGCTCCGTGCTCTGCCACACCGCCACCCACATCCCGGAGCGCGTGGACGAACGGGGCCGCACGTACGCCGCGACGGCCGACGACTCCGCGTACGCGCTGATGGAGCTCGACGGCGGCGCGGTCGTCTCGATCACCTCGTCCTGGGCCACCAGGGTGTGGCGCGACGAACTTGTCGAGTTCCACGTCGACGGCACGCAGGGCTCTGCCGTGGCCGGGCTGCGGGAGTGCCGGCTGCAGCCGCGGTCCGCGACTCCGCGCCCGGTCTGGAACCCCGACATTGCCAACCCCATCGACTTTCGCTCCACCTGGGTGGACGCGCCGACGGTCGAGCCCAAGGTGAATGCGTTCAGGTACCAGTGGGAGTCGTTCCTCCGGCATGTCGTCACCGGCGAGCCCTACGACAAGACGCTGGCCGCGGGTGCGCGGGGCTCCCTGCTGGTCGAGCTCGCGCTCCGCTCGGCGGCCGAGCGGCGCTGGGTCGACGTCCCTCCTCATTCGCCGCATGCCGGAGGATGAGGACGTGAACGGTCCCATGCTCACGCTTCCGACCCGCCACGGCACGCTGGAGCCGTGGACCCCGTCGGCGGCGCGTCCCGTGACCCCGACCGACCGGCCGGCGGCATCCCGCGTCGCCTACGCCGCAGTGCACGTCGTCGCCGATCCCCTCTCCCCCGCCGACCCCGGCGAATCCGTGGCCCTGGACTGGGACGCCACGCTCGCGTTCCGCCGGCACATCTGGTCCTGCGGGCTGGGCGTGGCCGAGGCGATGGACACCGCACAGCGCGGCATGGGCTTGGACTGGCCCACCACCCGCGAGTTGATCTCCCGGACCGGCGCCGAGGCCGCCGGGCGCCGCTGGTGCGCCGGCGTCGGTACCGACCAGTTGCCGCCTGGCCCTGCCTCGATCGACGCTGTCGTGGCGGCCTGGCAAGAACAGCTCGAGGTCGTCAGCGCCGCCGGCGCGGTGCCCGTGGTGATGGCCAGCCGGACACTCGCGGCGGCAGCGACGGGGCCTGATGACTACCACCGGGCCTACGGCAAGGTTCTTGCCGGCGCGGACGGCCCGGTGATCCTGCACTGGCTCGGCACGCAGTTCGACCCTGCGCTCGCCGGGTACTGGGGCCACCACGACGTCCGAGCCGCCGCGGATCAGCTCGCCGCCTTGTGCCGGGAGCACGCCGGGGTCCTGGACGGAGTGAAGGTCTCCGTGCTCGATGCCGCCGTCGAAGCCGAGTTCCGGCGCGCCCTGCCGGCCGGCGTCGCCTGCTACACCGGCGACGATTTCAACTATCCGGAGCTCATCGCCGGCGACGAGCACGGGCACAGCGATGCCCTCCTGGGCATCTTCGACCCGATCGCCCCGGCGGCGTCGGCCGCGCTGGCCCGGCTGGACGCAGGCGACATCGCCGGGTTCCGCGAGCTCCTCGACCCGACCGTCGCGCTGGCCCGCGAGGTCTTCCGCGCGCCTACCCGGCACTACAAGGTCGGTGTGGTGTTCCTGGCCTATGTGGCCGGCCACCAGGACCATTTCCGGATGGTCGGCGGCCTGGAGTCGGCGCGCTCGATGGTCCACCTGGCCGACGTGCTCCGGCTCGCCGACGCGGCCGGCGTGCTGCCGGACCCTGACCTCGCCGTCGCGCGGATGCGGCCGCTGCTCGAGGCGGCGGGCATCCGGTGAACCGGCTCAGCCTGAACCAGATCACGACCAAGCGCTGGTCACTGCCGGAGGCGGTCCGCGGCTGCGCGGAGGCCGGAATCGAGTGGATCGGGTTGTGGCGCGACAAGGTCGCCGAGGTGGGAGTCGAGGAGGCGGCCCGGCTGCTGCGCCGGCACGGGGTTCGCCCGTCGTCACTGTGCCGGGGCGGATTCTTCACCGGCATGGGCCCGGACGGCCCGACGCGAGGCGGCGTCGCGGATACCAAGGCCGCCATCGACGAGGCGGCCCGGCTCGGGGCGGGTGTGCTCGTCCTGGTGGTCGGCGGGGTGGCGGACCGCGACCTCGTGCTCTCCCGCCACCGGGTCGCCGACGCACTCGAGGAACTCGTGCCAGTGGCACTCGATCGCGGTGTCCGGCTGGGGCTCGAGCCGCTCCACCCGATGCAGTGCGCGGAGCGGTCGGTGTTGTCCACGCTGGCCCAGGCCGCGGAGTTGGCCGCCCGCTACCCCGCTGAGGCGCTCGGCGTCGTGGTCGACGAGTTCCACGTGTGGTGGGACCCCGCCGTCGAGCAGTCGATCGAGGCTTCGGCGGGCCGGATCGCTGGCTTCCACGTCTGCGACCAGCTCGTCCCACTGCCGGACCCCCTGCTCGGGCGCGCGCTGCCCGGCGATGGCCCCATCGACCACCGCCACCTACGCGAGTGCATCGAGGCGGCCGGTTACGACGGCCCCATCGAAGTCGAGGTGTTCAATGCCGAACTCTGGGGCCGGCCGGGGGACGAAGTGTTGCGGGACGTCATCGCGTCCTACCAAGCCCACGTCGCCTCCGCCCGCTGACCCCTCGATCACCGAAGACCGGTCGTCGGCTACGCGAGACGGAGCCAGAGTCGATCATTGCCGGGCCTGCGCACCTCGCGGCGTGATGCGGTGCGTCAGGCGCATGAGGTACTCCTTACGGTCGAGGGGGTTGTCGTCCGTGCGCGGCCGCGCCGGCACCGGTCCGCGAACCGGCGAATAGTGGTCGAAGGCGGTCGCCAGCACGCCTTCACCGCGCGTCAGAATCGTCAGCTGCTGCTGCAATTCATGCACGCGCGCCGCTGGGACGACACCGTCCAGCAGGTACCACGACCCGTCCGCCCGTGGCGCCTGGGGGACAGCACCCAGCCGCGTAAGCGCTGGCAGTACGGCGCCGAGGGCGTCGGCAGGGATCTCCAATTCGAAGCGATGGACCGGCTCGCACACCCGAGTACGGGCACGCGCCAGGGCGGCCATCACCACCAGCGGTGTGAGCTTGCGGAAATCTGCCGCGGTGCTGTCCGGTCCGCGCCGCGACGGTGGACCGTCGGCAACGCTGTAGTCGCATTCGATCAGCGTCACCGTACAGTCCGTGACCAACCAGCCGCGAAGACCCTCATGCAGCGTGCCGCGCACGTACCGATCCATCATCGCTGCGAACCCGTCGACGTTCCGGTAGATGTGGGCCGGCACGGTCCGTGGATCGACCCGCATCCGGAATGCCACCCCCGAGCCGGGTGGCGCCGGCTCGATCCGCAGGCCGACGGTGGCGCGAAACGGGTTCGAATCCTCCTGCAGGCGCTCGACAGCCTCCCCGACGGCGACGGGACGCTCGACACAGATGGTGGTCGACTCCTGGAACTCGACGTTGATCCCGTATCCGTCGGACAGAATTGCCTGGATCACCTCCTTTTGAACCTCGCCGTAGAGGGACACGGACAACTCCTGCCGAATGGCGTCCCACCGCATGTTGATCAGCGGATCCTGCTCGGCGAGCTGGGTCAATGCGGCGTGTAGCGCGCGGCGGTCAGCCTGGCGGCGCGGGACCACCACCGCCGCCAGGGTCGGTGGCGCGAATTGGTGCCTACGGGCGCTTGGGCGCTCTGCGCCGACGTCGTCGCCGACCCTCGCCTCGGCAAGCCCCCACACCCGCCCTATCTGCCCCGCCGAGATCACATTGGGCTCGCTCGCAGCAACCGCAGCGAAGGTTTCGATGGCGGTCACCTTGGATTCTGTGCTTCCGACGCGGACGCGATCACGCATCCGAATCGAACCCGAGAACAAGCGCACATACGCGATCTTCTCGCCCGCCGGACTACGCTCGATCTTGAACACGGTGCCAATTGCACGGCCCGCCCCATGACCAGTAGTCGACGGCAGCAGGTTGCGAATGCTCGCTGTCAGTGCCTCTACCCCCGCGCCCGTGATGGCCGAGCCGGCGAGCACCGGGTACACAAGTGCTTTCCCGGTCTGCGCCGCGAGCGCTTCGTCAAGCCGACGCGCCGGGATGGCCGACTCGTCCTCGACGTAGGCCGCCAGCAGGGAGTCGTCGTGCTCGGCCAGCTTCTCGACCAAGCGATCCCGCAGGCGCGGCTCCGACATGGCTGTTGTCGAGAAGGTGGCCACCGGTGTGCCAACGCCGGCTGCCGTCCCCATCGCAATGGCGAGTGGAGTCAGCTTCGCGGCAATGTCGTCCAGTGTGCGGTCGAAGTCGGCTCCGCTGCGGTCGATCTTGTTCACGAACAGGATGGCAGGCACGCCAAGCCGACGTAGCACCCGCATCAGGAGTCGCGTCTGCGCCTGCACGCCCTCCACTGCGGAGACGACCAGGATCGCGCCGTCCAGCACCGCGAGTACTCGCTCGACCTCGGCGATGAAGTCCGGGTGGCCCGGAGTGTCGATCAGGTTGACGGCCATGTCGCCGATCACGAAGGACGCAACAGCCGACCTGATCGTGATGCCTCGCTGGCGTTCGAGCGCCAACGTGTCGGTCTGGGTGGTGCCGTCATCGACCCGTCCCAACTGGTCGATCGCACGAGCGGCGAACAGCAGCCGCTCGGTCAGGCTTGTCTTACCGGCGTCTACATGCGCCAAGATTCCCAAGTTCAGAGTTCGCACGATGCGTCATGTCCATTCGGTAGGCGGCCTCCTTCGATGCGGACATGAACGCTGCGCGCATGGTGGACTCCTCGATCGCTCGTGTGACTGGTCTCAGTTCAACAACCGGGCGCTGCTTCGAGCAACCGATTTTTGTCGCGCCGGCGACGGGTCACCGGCCGAAATAGGCGCCGCCGTTGAGATGGATGACCTGACCGGTGATGTGCCCGGCCTCCTCGGAGGCGAGAAACCGGACGGTGGCGGCGACGTCGTCCACCCGTCCGGCCCGCTTGTTGCGGGTAGCGTCGACCCGCTGCTTGATACCGGCGGCGTCGAGCCGCCCGCGGAAGAACTCGGTGCCCAGGATCAGGCCCGGCGCGACAGCGTTCGCGGTGATGCCACGCGGGCCGTATTCGGTGGCGGCGGTGGCCGTCCAGGCCTCTATCGCGGCTTTGGCGGCGCCGTAGGAGCCGGCACCGAAGCGCGCAGCGATCGACCCGATGGCGACGATCCTGGCGTTGTCTGCGAGTCGCGGGCCCAAGGCGGCTGTCACTTGGACGACGGAGAGCACATTCGCCGAGAAGTTGGCCTGCCAGTGCGCCGCCAGTTCGGCCAGGTTCACCGGCTCGGGACGGTCCAGGTCGGTGTTGCCGCCGGCGTTGTTCACCAGCACGTCCACCTGTTGCGGGAGTTCGTCCAGCGCTGCTGTCACGGCGTCCGGGTCGGTGGCGTCGAACGGCACCGCGGTGGCCCCGATCTCCTTCGCCGTGCGTTCGAGCACATCGACCCGGCGGCCCGTGATGGTCACCGCGTCACCGGCGTCGCGGAACGCCGCTGCAATGGCACGACCTATTCCGGTGCCGCCGCCGGTCACGATGACCTGTCGCATGAAATCTCCTTTAGGTCTAAAGTACTTGTCGTGCCCGACCCTAGCTTCTCGCCGGCCACCGGCACAACCGACGGCGTCGACCGCATACAGCAAGCCTGGCTTCGCGAGCGTCCCGGCACCCCGGTGCGCTCCATCGGCATCATCACCCGGATCTGGCGCATCGCGAAGCTGCTGGATGACGAGCGCCGCCGGACGCATACCAGGCTCGGGGTCGACGCGGCGACCCGCGATCTGCTGGCAACCCTGCGGCGGGCCGGTGAGCCGTACCGCCTCTCCCCCAGCGAGATCGCCAAACGCGTGCTGGTCAGCCCGGGGGCAGTGTCGCAGCGCGTTGCCCGCGCCGAGCGGAACGGCTGGGTGCGTCGCTTGCGGCCCGGAACCGACGGACGTGCCGTGCTGGTCGAGCTCACGCCGGCCGGTCACGCGCTCATCGAGCGAACTGTCGACGAGTTGCTGACGCACGAGCAGTCGCTGCTGTCCGCTCTCACCGAGCGGCAGCAGGAACAGCTCTCGGACCTGCTGCGCACGCTGCTGCACGACCTCACCCATCGGTTCGGAGGCGCCGACCGGCCGTAAAACGCGCAAGGCTGGGTACGGTAGGCAGGTGGCCCGACGCCGGACCCGTATTCACACCGAGCTGTGCGACCGCGCCTTCTTCGACGCGCCGACGCCGCTGGCGTTCGCGCACCGCGGGTTCTCGCCAGACGGTCTGGAGAACAGCCTGACGGCCTTCTCGGCCGCCGTGGCACTCGGCTACCGGTACCTCGAGACCGACGTGCGCGGAACTCATGATGGCGTCGCCATCGCGTTCCATGACCCGACGCTCGACAGAATCACCGACCGCACCGGCCGCATCGCCGATCTGGACTGGTCCGAGGCGCGGCGGGCGCGGATCGGAGGCACTGAACCCATCGCGCGCATCGACGACGTGCTGGACGCCTGGTCCGACGTCCGGCTGAACATCGACGTCAAGGACGCCGCGGCGGTCGCGCCCGTGGCCCGGGCCATCGAGCGAACCCACGCCCACGATCGGGTCTGCGTCGCCTCGTTCTCGGATCGTCGGCGGCGGGCGGTCCTCCGCCGGTTGTCGGCTCCCGTGGCGACCTCCGGAGGCCGGTGGACGGTCGCTCGATTCAGGCTCGCCGCGTCGCCGGCGCGCCGGATGGCACTCGTCGCGCTCGCTCTCCGTGACGTCGACTGCTTGCAGGTACCGGAACGAGCCGGCCCCGTGCGGATCATCACCGCGGCCACCGTCGCGGCGGCCCGAGCGGCCGGCAAGCAGTTGCATGTATGGACCGTCAACGACGAATCCCGGATGCACCGGCTGCTCGACCTGGGCGTCCACGGACTCGTGACGGACCGAGCCGACGTGCTCAAGGACATGCTGCAGGCCCGCAACGCGTGGCCCGGCGAGATCACTTCTTAGCCGCGAACAGGCCGGAACCGAACACGAGGGCCACCCCGAGCGCCATCCCGAGTGCCGAGTCGTCGAAGATCATGCCGAGCATGACGCCGAGCAGCAATGCCAGCACGACCCGCTTGGCCGCCTGCTCACCCATCGGCCGCTCCCCTGCTGCGGCTAGGGACCCTTTGTTCATGATCACTCGGGGTGCGGCACACGGCAAGACTCGGTTACCACAAACCGGTTGTGGAGCGCGGAAACGATCCACAGGCGAAGTCATCGATGATCGACGCCATGCAGATCCTCGACCTGCACCTAGAGCGGCAGACGATCGCGTTCCTGGCCACGGTGGAGCGCGCCGGAGATCTACCGCCGCCGAGCCTCCTGGTCCTAGTCGCGGACGAAACCGGCCGCGTCGTGCTGCCCGTCGCCGTTGACGAGGTGCCTGACGACCCGCCCCAGGATGAGCGGATCAGCGCGCTGGCCGCCCTTCTCGAGCAGATCACGGAGTTCGGCCGGCCGCCCGGAGTGGCCATGGCGATTAGCCGGCACGGCGATCCCCGGCCCCGCGGCAGCGACTTCGGTTGGCACGACGCGCTCGCGCAGTGCTGCCGGGTGGCCCACGTCACCTGCTACGGCACGTACGTCGCGACGCCGTACGGAGTCCGCCGGGTGCGTCCGTCACCGGCGCCCGACCTGCTCGCCGCCTAACGAGCGGCGCCCGTGGTGATGAACCACTCCGACTCGCGGATCGCCCGCATCGCCGCCCGCCTCGTCTCGCGATCCAACCGGTGCAGGTAAACGATGCCGTCCAGATGGTCGACCTCATGCTGGATGGCCCGAGCCAACTCATCGGTGCCTTCCACCCGCACCGGGCGCCCGTCGGCGTCCAAGCCCTCGACCACCGCATGAGCGGCGCGCGTCGTGGGGAACCACAAGCCCGGAACGGAAAGGCACCCTTCGTCGCCGGTCTGCGTGCCGTCGAGTTCGACGATCACCGGGTTGAACACGACGCCACGGGCGCCGTCGACGCCGTAGGAGAATGCGCGAACGGGCACACCGATCTGCGGGGCCGCGACCCCCGCCCGGCCCGGCAACTCGAGCGTGTCCAGCAGGTCAGCGGCCAGTGCGCGCGTCATCTCGCCGAACGAATCGACAGGATCGGCGACCGTGCGCAGCACAGGGTCGCCATAGAGCCGGATCTCACGGACCGCCATGGCTCTTGAGATTATCCCCAGCTCGGGTGGCCAGTGGCGCGGCTCCTGCGATGTGGGCGATGATGAAGGCCGCAGGCCCAGTGAGGCAAATCACGGCAACACCTCGCCTCTATCACATCCGCGGGAGGAACAAAAGAGCGAGCTCCAGGCGTTACTCGAATGTCGTTCCACGATTGCCCCGCCGGTGACCGGGGAATACACCTAAAGAGCAATACCGACCAACCGTACCGACGACCCAGGGGCCATGAGCTCCGGAAGGGCCTACCACGATGTCCGAGCGTTCCACCTTGCGCGGTTCTCGTCTCGTTGCCACCAGCTACGAGGACGAGCGCGGCGTCGAGTTCGCGGAACGCCAGCGGGTCTCGTACGACTGCCCTCGCGGTCACGAGTTCGAGGTGACGTTCGCCGTCGACGCCGAGGTCCCGCCACTGTGGGACTGCCCGAAATGCGGTGCCGAGGCGCTCCAGGTCGCGACCGACCGTCCCGAGGAGAAGATCGCCAAGCCGGCACGCACGCACTGGGACATGCTGCTGGAGCGTCGATCCATCGACGAACTGCAGGTCCTGCTCGACGAACGGCTCGAGTTGCTGCGAGCAGGTCGCCTTCCGGGTGCTGCGCACTTGGCGTCCTCACGCCGCCGCAAGAAGACCGCCTAGCCGCCGTCGGTGGCGGGTCACCCCCCGACTCGCCCCCTCGGCTACGCCGAGCCGCGTCGTTACCCCCCAACGACGCGGCTCGGTCTCTTTACGACCCGGTCGCCTATTGCTTCGGCTCGTTGTCGTCGTCGACGATCTCCCCCTCGATCACCTCACCGCGGGGCGGCCGGCCGACATGCGGTCCGGGCCGGGACGCGGTGGCCGGCCGAAGGCGTGTGAGCAGCCGCGTCGTCTGGTGGCGGGTCGGTGGCACCACCAGCGCCGCTCCGACCAGGTCCGTGATGAATCCGGGCAGGATGAGCAGGAACCCGCCGGCGATCGCGGCCCGCGATGCCGGCTCGGTCCGCTCGGGCGCGCGACCGGCGCGAACCGCCTCCGAAAGCGCGGTCCAGGCTCGGACACCCTCGTTGCGCACCACCCAGCCGCCGAGCAACGACGTCGCGACCATGAGCCAGAACACGACCCATCCGCCCAGCCACCCGGCCAGCAGCACGATCACGGCCAGCTCAGCAATCACCAGCGCGACGAATACCACCCTGGCTCGCAACGGCGGCCTCATCGGGATATCACCGCCGATCTCACCTGGCCGAGCCGGTGCTGGATGCCCCACTGGGTCACCCGCCACAGGGCTTCGCGCACAATCGCGCCGCTCATCTTCGACTTGCCCTCCTCGCGCTCGACGAACGTAATCGGAACTTCCGCCACGCGCAGACCGGCCCGGACCGCGCGCCAGGCCAGGTCGACCTGGAAGCAGTAACCCTGCGATGCCACGTCGTCCAGGTCAAGGCTGCGTAGCGCGCTGGCGCGGATCGCCCGGTACCCGCCGGTGGCGTCCTGCAACGACACGCCGAGCAGCAGGCGGGTATAGGCGTTGCCGCCGCGCGAGAGCGCCTCCCGCCTGCGTGGCCAGTTCTCGACCCGCCCGCCTGGGACGTAGCGCGATCCGAGAACGAGGTCGGCGTGGTCCAGCGCGTCCAGCAGCCGAGCAAGCTCCTCCGGCTGGTGTGATCCGTCGGCGTCCATTTCCACGACGGTGCCATACCCGCGCTCGAGCGCCCAGCGAAAGCCTGCCACGTAGGCCGCCCCGAGCCCCCGCTTCGCCGTCCGGTGGAGCACGTGCACCTGGTCGTCGACCGCTGCCATCCGGTCGGCGATCTGGCCGGTCCCGTCCGGCGATCCGTCATCGATGACGAGAATGTGAGCAGCCGGGACCGCGGCGCGCACCCGGCCGATGATCTTGCTAACGGACTGGGCCTCGTTGTAGGTCGGGATGGCGACCAGGACCGCGCCGCCGGCGTCGCTCATCGAGCGTCCGCCCCGACCCGGGATCGGACCGCGTCCTCGACCGTGCGCTGCCGCGGCGTGCCCGTTCGCGCTTTCGCCACCGCCAGCGCGAGCCCGGCGATGGCGAGAACGGTCAGCAGCCATTCCGGCCACTCCCCGATCGCCGTAGCCACCGTCCGAGCGTCCGAGAGTTCGACGTCGGCCATCATGACGTCCTGCTCGAACAACTCGATCCGCTGCGTGACCGCGCCGGACGGGTCTACGACGGCGCTGACCCCTGCCAGCGCCGCGACGAATGTCCATCGGCCGTGCTCGACTGCGCGCAGTCGAGCCATGGCGAGCTGTTGCTCGGTCATCGGCGAGTAGCCGAACCCGGCGTTGTTGGTCTGCACCGCGAGCAGTTCGGCGCCCTCTCGGACCACGTCCCGCGCCAGGTTGTCGAAGGCGACCTCGAAGCAGATGATGGCGCCTACCTGCACTCCGGCCATGTCCAGAACGCCGACCTGCTGACCGGCGACGAAGTCACGCGGTTGCCGGTCGACGGCGTCGGCGGCGATCATCCGGGCGATGCTTCGGAACGGTATGTACTCACCGAACGGCATCGGGTGCCGCTTGACGTAGGTCTGACCCGGGCCGGTATCCGGATCCCAGACGATGGAGGTGTTCTCGACGTTCTGCTCGTCAGGTGTGGGAACGACGGCTCCAACCAGGGTCGGGACGCCGATTGCCGCCACTGCTGACTGGATCGCAGCGGCTGCTTCGGCGTCGCCGTACGGGTTGATGTCCGACGAGTTCTCCGGCCAGACGACGATGTCGGGCTGGGGCTGGGTTCCCGCGCGCACCTCGGCGGCCAGCCGGTGCGTGGTCTCGACGTGGTTCTCGAGGATGACTCGGCGCCGAGCATTGAAGTCCAGGCCCATTCCGGGGGTGTTGCCCTGCACGGTCGCGACCGTCACGCTTTCGCCGTTCGGCGCCGGAGTGGGAATGATCAACCCGACCAGCACCAGGGAACCGGCACCGGCTACGGCGGCGGCCCGCTGCCACGTCGGCCGGGCGAGGACGGCCCAGGCCGCAAGTCCGCCGGAAAGGGCCACCGCGAAGGACACGCCGACCGAACCCGCGACCGACGCCAGCCCCAACATCGGGCCGTCCACTTGAGAGAACGCCAGCTTTCCCCAGGTGAACCCTCCCCAGGGCAGCCGGCCCCGGACCGCCTCCTCGGCGACCCAGGCCGCGGCTGTCAGCAGCGGCCACGCCGGCAGTCGCTGCAGCAGCATCACCGCCACGCCGAGCGGGGCGAAGAACAACGCTTCGAACGAGGACAGGAGAAGCCACGGGATAGGCCCGACCTCGTCGCCGATCCAGGGCAGGAACGGCACGAAGAAGCCGAGACCGGTCAGCAGCCCGAGCCGGGCGGCGCGCCATGCTGTCTGGCCCCGCACGATCAAGGTGAACGACGCCACCACCGGGATGGCTACGAACCACAGATCGTAGGGCTGGAACGCAAAGATCAGGGCCGCTCCGGTGAAGAGGGCGGCCGCGGGTCGTAGATACGCGTTCACCAGCGGTCTGCTCCGTCCGTCGGCCGGTCACGGTCTACGTGCGTGACCGTACAACGTCCGGTGGAATTCGTGGGTGCCCGGGCCGTCCCTGCCGGGGACGTGACCCGGCCCTACCCTTCGAACCGATTCCCCGCACCGCTGGATGCGATCCGCGGACCGTTGTCTACTGGGCGGGCCGGGCCCGACCTCGTCTCACCCCGTGCCACCCCGATGGCTTGCGATGCCGGGCCTTGCGCTCACGAGCCTGGCTCATCAGGGCTCTCGCCGAAGTTTCCCGTCTGGACCCCGAACGCATCGGCCGACATGTCGGCCAATCGAGTGTGGTTGTCCGCTGGTGGACTTCACGTGACTCTGCCCACGGTGCGGTGACCTGTCAACTTGTCGCTGACCAGCGAAAACATGGTGTTTGCGCAGGTCAGCAAGGCCCTGTGATCAAGTAAAAGATCAAGGAATTAATTCGCGTCCGGCGTGTCCGGCTTCAACCGGCCGATCCCGGATCGGCCGAACGACCGATCCCGGCTCACCGTTCGAACACGATACGACCGCGTACCACCGTCCGCACACAGCGCGGCAGCGGTTGCCCCGGCGCCAGGTCGGGCAGACCGACGGCAGCCGAGCCGGACCCCGGCTCGGCCTCATCGGCGGGCCCGACTGCGTCCGACCCTCCAGACGGCTCCCACACCGCGAACGTCGCGGCCATGCCCGCCGCGAGCGTTCCGGCGTCCTGCACCTTCGCTGCCCGCCAGCCGCCGCGAGTGGCGGCCTGGAAGGCACCGCGAACGCTCATCCGATGTTCCGGGTTGTGATGGTAGACGGCGGCACGAACGGCTTCCCAGCCGCCGAGCGGCGTCACGGGCGAATCCGAGCCGAAGGCCAACGCAACTCCGGCGCGGGCCATCGAAGCGAACGGGTTGAGCGCCGCCGCCCGCGGTTTTCCGAGCCGGGTCGAGTACATGCCCTGATCCCCGCCCCACAGCGCGTCGAACACCGGCTGGACGCTGGCGACGATCCCCAACCTTGCCATCTGTTCGATCAATTCAGGGGAGATCATCTCGACATGCTCGAGCCGGTGCCGCGCCCGGACGACGTTCTCCTCACCGCATCGCTCGACCGCGTTGGCTATCGCGGTCACGGCGATCCGTACCGCGGCTTCGCCGATGCAGTGGAAGCCCGCCTGCAGGCCGGCTTGCGTGCAGGCGACGACATGATCCGTGGCGGCATCGACGTCGAGGTACAGCTGCCCGGATGTCGACGGGTCGTCCGCGTACGGGGCATCGAGACCTGCGCTGCGTGATCCCAGCGACCCGTCCACTGTCAGATCTCCGGCCGCACCGGCCGCGCCAATGTCCAGCGCCCGCCGCACGCCGTCCGCACCGGCTTCGCCCCAGTACGCCACGACCTCCGGCAGCGGCTCGGCCGTGGTGAGCTCGAGCAGCGCGCGCACGTCATGCTCGCCGTTGATGTGGGGAGCGGCCATCTCGTGTACCGCGCCGATCCCGAGGCTCGCCGCCCGCAACAGCGCCCCTCGGTGGATCTCGCGGCGGAAGTGAGCCGGGATGCTTCGATCGGCCGCCTGCCGGGCCAGCGTCTGCGCCTCCCGCCGGACGATGGCTCCCTCGTACCCGTCAGCCGCGGTGATACCGGGTTGGCGCTCGGCCAGCGCCGTCGAGATGAGCGAGCTGTGGCCGTCGACCCGGCTGAGCAGCACGACGGCGCCTTCAGTAGCCCTATCGATCTCCTCCCGGGTCGGAGGCCGGCGCTCCGGCCAGTTGTGCTCGTCCCAGCCCTGCCCCCCGATCGGCTCATCGGGATGTGCCCGGGCGTACCGTCTGAGGCGGTCGAGGAAGTCGTCCAGAGACCGCGCGTCACCGATGGCGGCCCCGCGCTCGCTCAGTCCGGTGCCGAGAACGTGCATGTGCGCGTCCACGAAGGCCGGAGTCACCAGCGCACCATCGAGATCGACGATCGCATCCGCGGAGCCGGCGCGCGTAGCCGCTCGCGCTTCGTCACCAACCCAGGCGATCTGCTCACCGGCGACGAGCATGGCGGTGGCGGACGGATCGCCGGGACTGTAGACCCGGCCGTTGCGCAGCAATGTGGATCTCGACACGATCGAAAGTCTGCCAGGGTCGATGATCGAGTCGGCGGCCGGCCAGGGAGCGGTGCGGGCTGAGCGCCTCTGCAATGCACACCAGGAGGAAGCACCGGCGCTTCCCAGGGGGGCGCATTGCAAAGGCTCGCAAACGGTATCGCCGGTCTCCTCGGATTGCGGACACTCTGCGGATATCGTTAGGTTGAACGGCAATAATTTTGGCTCAACAAGCTCGTAGCCGTACATTCTTCGACATTTCCGACTCACAGGAGGCGACGTGACGGACCACACAGGGGTCAAGCCGGGCGATGTACATGAGGTACTCGGGCGGCACCTGCTCACCGACGGCTTCAAGCTCGTGCTCGACACGAAGGCGAGCCGGGGCTCCTGGCTGGTCGACGCTCGCGACGGCCAGCGCTACCTGGACATGTACACGTTCTTCGCCTCCGCGCCGCTGGGCGTCAATCCGCCGGGAATCGTCGACGACAGCGAGTTCATGGCCCTGCTGGCCGAGATCGCCGCCAACAAGCCGGCCAACTCCGATATCTACAGCGTTCACTATGCGGAGTTCGTCGAGACCTTCGCCCGAGTCCTCGGCGACCCACGGCTTCCGCACCTGTTCTTCATCGAGGGTGGCGCACTTGCCGTCGAGAACGCGCTCAAGGTCGCCTTCGACTGGAAGAGCCGCCTCAACGAGGCCCAGGGCCGTGGTCCCGAACTGGGCACCCGCGTGCTGCACCTCACCAGGGCGTTCCACGGTCGCACCGGCTACACGATGTCGCTGACCAACACCGAGCCGAACAAGACCGCCCGATACCCGAAGTTCGACTGGCCCCGCGTCGAGGTGCCCGCCATCCACCTGGCCGCATCGCAGGACGAGCTCAAGTCCGCCGAGGACCGCGCGCTACGGCAGGCCGCCGAGGCCTTCGAGCGCTACCCGCACGACGTCGCCGCGTTCATCGCCGAGCCGATCCAGGGCGAGGGAGGTGACAACCACATGCGGCCGGAGTTCCTCCAGGCGATGCAGGAGCTCGTGCACCGCAACGACGCGCTGTTCATCATGGACGAGGTCCAAACGGGCGTGGGCACCACCGGCACGGCATGGGCGTACCAACAGCTGGGCCTG
>DASUUU010000098.1:0-4628 GCA_036373915.1 Jiangellaceae bacterium
CACCACCTTGTCGACCTCGGAGTCCTTCGCCGTCAACATGATCACAGGGACGTTCGACCGCTGGCGCAACTGCCGGCACACCTCGGTGCCGGGCAACCCGGGCAGCATCAGGTCCAGCAGCACCAGGTCGGCACCGGCCCGGTCGAACTCCTCGAGGGCGGCGTCGCCATTGTCCGCGACGGCGACCTCGAATCCCTCCTTGCGCAACATGTAGGACAGCGCGTCGCTGAACGAGTCCTCGTCCTCGACTACGAGCACACGGGTCACTGGGTGGCCTCCGGGGTTGTGGAACTGGGCACGGGCGGGCGCCCGGGCCGTGGAGTGTGGAGGGGAAGCCGCAGCGTGAACGTCGACCCTGCTCCCGGCACGCTCCACACACCTACTTCTCCGCCGTGGCTGGCGGCAACATGCTTGGCGATGGCAAGTCCGAGACCCGTCCCGCCGGTGGCGCGAGATCGGGCCGGATCGACGCGGTAGAAGCGCTCGAAGATGCGCTGCTGCTCGGCCTCGGGGATACCGATGCCCTGATCGGTGACGCTTATCTCGACCCGGTCCTCGCGCCGCCGGACGCCGACCGCCACCCGGGTGTGAGGCGGGCTGTAGGCCACGGCGTTCTCGACGAGATTGCCGAGTGCGACGACCAGCTGCGACTCGTTGCCGAGCACGTGCAAACCGGACTGACCGCCGGACGCGAGCCTGATCTGTTTTGTCTCGGCATCCACCCGGCTACGGTCGAGGGCCGCGGCCACCACCTCGTCCACCACGACGACCTCCGGCGACTCCACCGGATCGTCGTACTGCAGCCGCGACAGGTCGATGATCTCCTGGACAAGCCGGGTCAGCCGCGCCCCCTCTTCTTGCATCCGTTTGGCGAATCGCTCGACCGCGGCCGGGTCGTCCGCCGCGTCCTGCACCGCTTCGGCGAGCAGTGTCAGCGCGCCGACGGGAGTCTTCAACTCGTGGGAAACGTTGGCGACGAAGTCGCGGCGGACCTCGTCCACCCTTATCGCGTGAGTGCGGTCCTCGACGAGAGCGAGGACGAGCGACGGGCCGAGAGGCGCCACGCGGGCCCCGACGTGCATGGTGTGGTTCGTTGCCTGCGAGCGGTAGATCTCCAGCTGGACTTCCCGGATCTGCCCGTCGTGGAAAACCGACTCGGCCAAGGTGGCCAGCTCCGGTACGGCCAGCCTGTCCTGGCGGACCAAGCCGAAGGCGTAGGCCGACGGGCTGGCTTTGACCACGTCCAGCTCCCGGTTGAGCAGCAGCGCGCTGTGCCGGAGGACCGAGAGCACCTCGTCGACTCCTTGCGGCACGACGGGCTCGCTGGACGACGGCACCGCGTGCTGAGCGCGCTCGCTGGCCCGGAACGCGAGCCCGGCGGCGAGTCCGACCGCCGCCGCCGCGGCTGCGATCACCGCGCCCGTCAGCACCTCCACACTTGCCAATGGTAGGTCGCCGGTGCCGATTACCGATGCCACGTCACCACATCGTGCCTGGTCATATGCGACTTGACGGCCTTTGTTCATCGAGACTTACCTGGGCATTCACCTCGCGTCCTCGCCGAGACATGTACGCCACCTACGGTTGCCGCACAGGCCTATGGCCGCCGCCACGACGCGGCTAGGCTGAACGTTCGACTCATCAAAGGCGGAATCCGGATGCGTGAGGCGTTTCACGAACAGCTCGACGAGGTCACGGGCCGGCTGGTCGGGATGACCCGCAAGGCCGGTGAGCAGATCAAGTTGGCCACTACCGCTTTGCTCGAGGCCGATATTCAGCTGGCCGATCAAACCGTCGCCGGCGACGCTTCGATCAACCGCGACCAGCTCGAGGTCGACGAGCGAGTCCTCGGGATGATCGCGCGGCAGGCACCGGTGGCTCAGGACCTTCGGGCCGTGCTGTCCGCGATGCGCAGCACATCGGACATCGAGCGGATGGGCGACCTGGCAGTCCATGTCGCCAAGATCGCCCGGATGCGCTACCCGGATATCGCGGTGCCGGAAGAGTTCCGCGGAACGTTCCGCGACATGGGCGACACGGCCGAGGCGATGGCCCTTAAGGCCGGCGCCGTGCTGCGGACCCGTGACCTCGACGCTGCTGACGAGCTGGCAACCGACGACGACGAGATGGACCGGTTGCACCGTTCGTTGTTCCAGGTGATGTTCGACAGCGGGTGGAGCCGCAGCGTCGAGGTTGCCGTCGACATCGCCCTTCTCGGCCGCTACTACGAGCGGTTCGCCGATCATGCCGTGCACATCGCGATGAACGTCCGCTACCTCGTCACCGGCGAGCTCGAGTGGGCGGACAGCGCACCCGGCCACTGATCCAGGCGTTCATACGGCGTTCGATCACGTTCGGCAGGCGTATCCCTGCCGTACCATGCGCGTGCGGGTGGTACGGCGCCGACGGGCCTGCTGAACGTGATCGAACGACAGCTGGGCTCAGCGGCCCTGGCTGGCCACGGCCTCGATCGCCTCTGCCGCCGCGACGGGATCGAGGTACTCGCCGCCGGTCTTGATCGGCCGCATCGCCTCGTCCAGCTCGTAGACCAGCGGGATGCCGGTCGGGATGTTCAGCCCGACGACCGCCTCGTCGGACATCCCGTCCAGATGCTTGACGAGCGCCCGCAGCGAGTTGCCGTGTGCGGCGACCAGAACGGTCAGACCCCTGCGAAGGTCCGGCACGATCGCGTCGTACCAGTACGGCAACATCCGGTCGACGACGTCGGCCAGGCATTCCGTCTTCGGCATGAGTTCTGGAGGCAGGTCGACGTACCGCGGGTCACCGGCTTGCGAGTACTCGTCGTCGTCCGCGATCGGCGGTGGCGGCGTGTCGTAGGAGCGCCGCCAGGTCATGAACTGCTCCTCGCCGAACTCCTCCAGCGTCTGCTTCTTGTTCTTGCCCTGCAGCGCGCCATAGTGACGCTCGTTGAGCCGCCACGAACGGCGAACCGGAATCCAGTGGCGATCCGCCGCATCCAGCGTGATCTCGGCGGTACGGATGGCTCGGCGCAGCACGCTGGTGTGGACGATGTCGGGCAGCAGCTCGCGTTCGGTGAGCAACTCGGCGCCGCGCAGCGCCTCAGCCCGTCCCTTCTCCGTCAGGCCGACGTCGACCCAGCCGGTGAACAGGTTCTTCGCGTTCCACTCACTCTCGCCGTGACGGAGCAGTACCAGGCGGTAAGGCATGCTCCCGAGCGTAGTAGACGCGATGGTGGCGCGAGGCCAGACGGGTTGGCGACAACGGCACCGGGACGCATCCCGACCCGACCCCGATCAGTCGGGCCGCAGATGTTCGAACGCGGCGAGGTTCCGCGTCGACTCTCCGCGGGCCAGCCGCCATTCCCACTCGCGCCGGATCGCAGTGGAGAATCCGAGCTCCAGGATGGTGTTGAACGACGAATCGGCGGCGTCCAGGACGACACCCAGCAGCCGGTCCAGCTCATCGGGTGTGACGGCGTCCAGGGGGAGCCGCCCCACCAGATAGATGTCACCCGCGCCGTCTACGGCGAAGGCCACGCCGGACAACCGGGCGTTTCGCTCCAGCAGCCAGCGGTAGACGCCCTCGGCGTTCTCGTCCGGGTGCCGCGCCACGAAAGCGTTGACGACGAGGCTGTGGTCTCTCACCGCCAGGCTGCACGACGTCTTCAGCTTCCGCTCCCCTGGCAGCTCGACCGAGAAGCGGCCCGGCGCATCTTCGTCCCACGCGGCACCCGTGCCGGCCAGGTGACTGCGGACGATCTCGACGACTCGCTCGTTGGACACGACCACCAGCTTGCCCGATGCCTCTCCCCACGCCACAGTGCCACTTGTCGCTAGTGCGCGCTGCATGACCTTAGTACGGTTGCATGCGCAAGCCAGTAGGAATCCATACGCCCGCTCCCGAAACCGGGAGGACCGGTGGTGACAACCGACGTCATTGCCCAAGCCCGGGACGCGTTCGAGCGCAATGCCTGGCGCGAGGCACGCGAGCTCTTCGCGGCTGCGGATGATCTCGCGCCAGAAGACCTCGAGCGGCTCGCCTTCGCGGCCTACCTCACCGGTCAGGTGGACTCGGCCGCCGAAGCATTGGAGAGAGCGCACCACTCGTTCGTCGAGTCCGGCGCGGCCGCGCGCGGCGTACGCTGCGCTTTCTGGCTCGGGATGGTACTCATGCAGCGCGGTGACCACGCCCGGGGCGGGGGGTGGTTCGCCCGGGCGCAACACATCCTCGACGAGCAGGCCCTCGACTGCGTCGAACACGGGTACTTGCGAGTCCCCGCCGGGTTGCAGGCCATGGCTAGTGGTGATCACGAGGCCGCGTACCGCACCTTCGTCGACATCACGGCACACGCCGACCGGTTCGGCGACCCCGACCTTCGGGCCCTCGGGACGCTAGGGCAGGGCCAATCGTTGGTCGCCCGCGGCGATGTCACGGAAGGCATGGCGATGCTGGACGAGACGATGGTTGCGGTCACGACCGGGGAGGTCTCGCCTCTCGTCACCGGAATCGTCTACTGCGGGACGATCATCGCCTGCCGGGACGCCTTCGACATTCGGCGCGCGCAGGAGTGGACGTCCGCCCTGAGCCGCTGGTGTGCCACCCACCAGGATCTCAAGCCGTACCGCGGGCAATGCCTTGTCCATCGC
>DASUUU010000099.1:0-23931 GCA_036373915.1 Jiangellaceae bacterium
TCGGTCTTGCGACCCTGACCGGTGTCGAACACCCGGGCCCGGGCGGCCAGCTTGGCCGGCACATCCAGCACCCGCTCCCCATCAGATAGGAGCCGCTGCGCCAGCGGACGGCCAGTGCCATTCGCGCCCTCGATCGCCCAGATCCGATCCGGCCACTGCCGCGCCATTCGCAGCAGTGCCCGATAGCCATCCCGGTCCGTGGGCAACGTCCCGATCACCCGCAGCACCTCCCGAATGTCGCGGACCTCGAACGTCACCGACCGCTTGTGCGGATCCACCCCAATGATCACTCGATCCATCGTTGCCGCCTCCTCACCACGCACGGACTCCAGGACAGCGAGGACGGGCAACGCTGTTACGAGCGACAGCAGACCCTTCTCGAGCCACGCCTCGCCACGGTGCCCGGCCGGGCCGCACGCCATGAACGAGCCACAACCTGGTATCAGGATGGGCAGCCGCGAGAGAGAGCGTCCGACCGGGCACCTACCCGCAGACTGACCGGCCAGCCAGTCCAGGGCAATAAACAGCCGCGTTGAGCGTGGCCGACAGGCGGCGATATGAATCGCCTCTCTGACCTAGCTTGTGGCGTCTTAATGTGGCCCGTTCAACTGGAGGCCTGAAGCCGGGGGCGTGATCCCGGTCGGGGGTACCAAACCCGGACTTGTCTGTTACCGGACCATCTCGAAGAAGGAGATCAGTTCCCTGGCGATGCGCTCGGGTGCGAGCAGCGGGGCATAGTGGCCCAGGCCTGGCAGCGGTTCGCGGACGTGCAGATCGGCGACGTGGTGCGCAACATGTCGCTCCGAATCGGCGAGGACCGTGCCCAGCCAAGGGAGGATCTCCCGTCCCCGCAGAACCAGGACCGGTGCAGCAATCTGTGCGAGCATCTCAGGGTCGGTAGGCAAGGGCCCCTCGTAGGCTGCGCCCTGCCGGACCCATTGCAGCGCCGCCGGGACGATCTCTGCGCACCGCTCGAAATACTCCCCGCCCAAGCTGGCCTCCAGGGCCGCGAACTCGTCGTCGGTGGCCGCGTGGTGGTGGCTCGTACGGGCCGCGTCGACGAGCCGGCCCTCGGCAGCCGCCGCGCCCATCTGCTCCAACATGGCGCCCAAACTGGCGAGATGTTCTTCTCGCATCACCGAGCCCACGAGCAGGTCGTAGACGGCCACGGCGACCACGGCGCCACTGTGCATGGCGGCCCCCAGCACCAGCGGGCCACTGGTCGAGAAGCCCAGCAGGTAGACCGGCTCGCCGATACTGTCAACGAACGAGTTGACGTCCTCCTCCAGGCGCGGGGGCGAGTGATCTGGGTGGTCGCCGGACAGCCCGACGCCGCGGATGCTTGGCAGATAACAGGTGAACCGGTCGGTGAGGTGGGGGAGCATCGTTTCCCAGGCAATGTCGCCGTCGTGGGGCACGGAATGGACCAGAACCAGCGGCGGCCCGTTTCCCTCTACTCGTCCCGCGATCTCAGTGCCGTCAGCAGAAACGGCTCGGTGAATCCGCTCATCAGTCATAGTGGTCCTCGCCGTCGATTCCCTTGAGCAGCAAAGTAACGGATCGGACGGAGTCCGTGACGCGGGCGACCTAACGTCCAGCTGGTCACGGACGGCATCGATCCCATCGACGACCGCGTCGCACCCTTTCCCAGACCGATCGGCTCATCTCGAAGAGCATGGCCGGAAACGATCACGGCCGTAAGGACGAAGGCAACGGCGTACTTGGCGGGGTAGACCAAGAGAACTGACCAGCGAAGTGCCACCTGGCCGTGCGAATCCGGATGCGCGCTGCAGCCGCTCAGTCTTAGTGGGCGCAGCGGACGCGCCTTCGTCATGGAGCCCTCGCGAATGGAGATACAGAATTCACACGCCGGCGACGT
This sequence comes from Jiangellaceae bacterium, assembly GCA_036373915.1. Taxonomy (GTDB): domain Bacteria; phylum Actinomycetota; class Actinomycetes; order Jiangellales; family Jiangellaceae; genus JASLBX01. Next base: position 1,880 of record DASUUU010000099.1, read on the forward strand.
GCGCGGTAAGGAAGTGGAACGCCGTGGCGGTCGAGGTTGCCGCCTGCGCGGTCATAGTGCTCGGTGGTGCGCGGATCGGCGTGCCGGGCCAGGATCTGGGCATCGCGCAGCGGCACGCCGGCGTCCAGGGCGTTGGTGATCGGAGCATGCCGCAGCGAGTGCGGGCTGATGTGGCAGGCGATGCCGGCGGCCATGGCAATCCGGGCGACCATCCGGTAGCAGTCGCGTCGGTCGATCGGCTTGCTTGACAGTACAGCAGCGCCTTGATCCCGTTCCTGCGGCGAGTGCTCGAAGGCGCCGCCGGTTGGGACGCCGACGAGACGTTGAGCCGAGCGATCGAGATCCGTGACGGCGGCGTGATCAATCCGGCGATCTTGGCCTTCCAGGGGCGGCGACGGGCCGCCCACGCCATGGCCTGAGGCCACCTTGTGAGGGACTCACCCCTGCTGCCGTACGACGATCGGCGGCCGCACGACCTCGTTCCTCGGATTGAGCGCGGTCATCACATGCAGTGATCCGTCGGGCAGGAGGCCCGAGATAGGGGTCAGTCGCGCTTCTGCTCCCTCGATCTCGACGAGCAGCAGGTGCGCCTGCGCAGCCCACGCGGTGGTGTGCGCCTCCTCGAACCACTCGGGCGTCTCCTCGCGGAGCTGGCCGGCAGCTCCCGAGACCACGAACGTGCGGCCGTCCACCTCCGAGACCTGGAAGTTGTGCTCGTGCCCGGCCAGCACGAGCCTGACCCCGCCGCGCTCGTAGAGCGGCAGCAGCGTCTCGAGCATCTCCGCATCGTTGTCGTGCGACGGTCCGGCGCAATAGACCGGATGGTGGGAGAAGGGGATCCGCCAGGTGGGGTCGGCCTCGGCCAGCGCCTCCTCCAGCCACTGCTTGTGGTCCGGCGCCTGGAAGAACCGGTGATAGTCGGGGTTGTCGCTGTCCTCGGAGGTGTCGACACAGATCAGCTCGAGGCCGCTCCCATAGCGGAACCGGTAGAACAGCCCCGGCCCCAGCGATGCCCGGTCCTGCTGCTGCTTGAAGCGCTCGCTGACGTGGAAGTTGTCTTCCATCTGCGCGCGGTCGTCGCTTCCCTCGCTGTCGGTCGTGTCGTGGTTGCCGATCGCGGGAAACACCGGGATCCGGGCGATGACGTAGCGGTAGGGCTGGAAGAAGCTGGAATACCAGTCGTCGTCCTCCCCGCCGCTCTCGTCGTCGACCTGCCCCATCTCGCCCTGGTAGATGTTGTCGCCCAGCGACAGCACGAATCGGACGTCGTGGTTGCGCACGAGCTCGTCCAATACGTCGCCGACGCGGCGTTGCCGGCGGCTCGACTCGCTGTCCGACCTGATCCCGACGCCGTAGTCGCCCATGGCGACGAACCGCACCGACGGCGACTCGGTCTCCGGGTCCGGGAAGGTGCGAAACACCAGGTCGTAGGTCTTGCCAGGTCCAAGGTCGTAGCCACCCGCCGCGGTGGGCACCCAGTCCCACCGCTCACCGGCGGCCCACTCCTGGCCGTCGACATGGATGCGGTAGCGGTACTCCGTGTCGGGCTCGAGGCCCTCAACCCAGACCCAGCACTGTGTCGCGGTGCTCGCCTCGGCGACCACGTCGCCGCTCGCGTCCAGCACCTCGACCCGGGCCCCGCCGAACGGCTCCGCCTCATGCCCGATCGAGGAACGCCGCCCGACGGCCTCGTGCAGCTCCGAGTCGTCAAGGATGGTCCAACGCCCCTCGGCCTCGTCACGCCGGAACCAGAAGGCCCCCCAGGCGAGCAGGACCCGGTCATGCGAGAGATCGACGAGGTGGACGAACTCCTCGCGGAGGATCTCCTGGTCACTCGGCGCGCGCTCTCCCATCTAGGCAGCCTAGGTCCCGACCGTGCGGAAGGGCAGTGGCTGACGCGGCTCATCGGCAGTAGGAAGCGGGCGCATAGGCGGCTACCAGACGATTCCGTTAGGGCCGGCGTCGGGCCAGACTCGGTCCAGGTGCTCGGCGGGCCGCTCACTTCTTGGGCTGCCCACTCGCTCGCGGGTGTGGCTCACTTCCGGTCTGCAGCCCGTCGGGCGCCGTGACGAGGCGTGGCTCAAGAGCGCCTCTGTGTGTCAAGCGGCGGGCATTTGAGTGCGTTGGTGGTCGGCCAGGATGCGACGATAGATGGTGTTCGACAGCCTGCGCTTGAGGCTCCGGCGGGCCTCCTTGGGAGTCTTGTGCTCGGTGAGTTTGCGCCGGTAGTGGTCGCGGCCGGGGCCGGGATCGCGGGCCTGGGTGACCGCGGCGACGTGGATGCCGGCGTTGAGCTGGCGGTTGCCTCGTCGCGATAGCCGGTGGGTTTGCTGATCGCCGCTGGAGACGTCGATCGGTGCGGTGCCGGCGTAGCTGGCGTAGTGCTCCTGGTTCGGGAAGCGGCGGATGTCGCCGGTCAGGGCCAGGATCTTGGCGGCGGTCAGGAACCCGATGCCCCGGATCTGGGTCAGGGTGGTGCCGCTCGCGCTGACTGCCTCGCGGAACTGCTTGTCCAGCTCCTTGATGGATGCCTCGTGACGCTTGAGGTCACGAACGACGTCGCGGGCGATCTGCTTGCGCTGCCGGTCAGCGGGCGTCGCTGGTCGGATCTTGGCCAATAGAGCTGGGGCTTGGGTGCTGTCCAAACGAACCTCGGCACCACCGGGGTGCAGATCGCGCAGCAGGACGTGAGTTCGGGTGGCTCGATGCGCTCTATCCTCAGCATGCGGTACTCCTGTGGCCACTTGAGCGAGAAAGGGGCCGGAGTGGACCAAAGCACTGCTACCAAGCCTCCCGCCGCCGGTGCGGGTGCTCCGATCGCCGAGCTCGGTCTGCTGGTCGCAGCCGCGGCCAACGTGTCGGCTGTCGTTCTGTTCACCTTGCACGACGGTGCCAACGGCGGACTTCCCCCGTCGCATGGGTACCTTGTCGTCGAGCGAAGCCTGTTCATGGTGGGCATGCTTCTCTCGGCGATCGCGTTCTGCCTCTTGGACGACCGAGGAGCTGGTCGCGCGAACCCGCTGTTGCGCGCGGGAGCCCTTGGCTATCTGGCTGCCAGCATTGTGGGAGTCGTTGGCGAGTCCATCGACCTGGAGAGCTCAGAGATCTACTCGCTGTTCGTCACCTACGTGCTCGCGGCTTTCGTCAGCCAAACGGTCATCGGGCTCGGGTTGCGCGCTGCACGACTGGTAGCCCCTTGGGTCGCCTGGACCACCGTGGCTTGGAACGTTGCTTGCCCGGTCGTCTTGAGGCTGGCCAGCCCCGATGACCTCTACTTCCCGGTCCTCCATCTGCTCATGCCGCTGCTGATCGGCGTCCACATGCTTCTCCGCCGTGATGTCGACGCCCAAACCTCAAGCTGACGGCACGCCGCCTGACCGCTCGACGAGTGATCCCCGGCCCGGGCTCGAGGTGCCCGGCCGACAGACGACCCGCTCGCGGTACGTCACACTGGGCGAAATGCAGCATGGGTCTGGTCGGCACGATGTCGTCAATGGGGGAGTGGTAGTCGGGTCCCCGACTCGAAGTCAAATCTCAGAGCCGCCTCCGGCGCCGCGCATGCCCACCTCGACAACCGGAGAGAGTTGGAACACGCGTGCGTATGTCCATGCCGTACCGCCGCTGCGGCTGTGGTCTCGGGCGCCGATCATGAGCAACGCCATGTGCGGGGCCCGACGGGGACGCCTGCACGGCGATCGCCTCGGTGCGAGGCCACGCGGGAGGGGTGAACCCGCTCATGCCTGCTGACGCCTGCTGCCGCCGGCAGGCCGGCGGCTTCGGCCGCCGCACACAGCTCCTCCAACTCGTCCGCGCCGTCGAGCTTGAGCACGACCTTGGGTTGCCCATCGCGCATCCAGGCGGCGAATTGAGCTGTGTGCTGGTTGCGAAGCGCGGCCGCGACGGCGGCATGCGCCACCTGGGCCGCGATCTTCCCCCTGCTCATCCCGAGGTCGCTGCGGACGATGAGCGCGAGCTTCGCCAGCATGTCCAGGCACTCTAGACACGTTGTCGCCGTCACGCCGAGATATGCCGGAATTCAGCTGATATACGCCAGTCAGAAACCAGCACCATCGGCGATGCCGATGTTTGGCGACGGAGTATCGCGGCATCCATACCGGGCCCGGAGTAACGCGAACTCTGGACCTTACAGGGAGGAGCACCATGGAAATCGGTGGCATCATCTCCGCGATCTTCATCGGTCTGATCATCGGAGTCCTGGCGCGGCTGGTACTGCCCGGCAGGCAGAACATCTCGATCATCCTGACGATCCTGGTCGGAATCGTCGCAGCGCTCCTCGGCACCGCACTGGCCGGGGCACTTGGTGTTGCCGACACGGACGGCGTGGACTGGATCGAGCTACTCCTCCAGGTCGTCGTGGCCGCTGTGGGTGTCGGACTGCTTTCGGCGATGAGGTCCCGCAGTCGCGCGTTGTAAGCGACCACCCATCGATTCGGGCCGCGTGCGGGCACCTGCCGTACGCGGCCCGAACCGGCTTCGTGAGGTGACCGGACTCAGAAGGGCGAGACGTCCCTCATGATGCGGCGGAGGGTGCGGTGCCCCATCCGGCTCATCGTCGGGTTGCTTTCGACGTAGTACCACAGCAGGCCCATCGCCTGCACGAAGGCCCACGCCTCGCCTCGACCCCACTCCACGTCGTCGCACCCGAGATCGTCGCGCAAAGCCTGGCGGGGATCCTCGTCGAGCAGGTGCCAAGCAACTATGAGATCCAGGGCGGGATCGGCCGGTCCCAGTCCGCCCACATCGATGACCCCGGCCAGGCGCTCGCCGGCGACAAGTATGTTGCCGGGAATCAGGTCGCCATGTGTCATCCGATCAGGTACTCCGTTGCGCGGCAGTTCCCGGAGCGCGGCCCATACTCGGCGAAGCCGGTCAACCTCGATGAGGCTCTCGCTCCGGACGAGGCACTCGGCTACCCACGAGTCATGGGAGCGCAGGTCCCCGCCCCGCCCCTGGCCGGAGAACGTCCTTCCGCGGGTGTCGATGGCCCGAACGCTGCGGATGAACTCGGCCAAGTCATGGGCGAACGCGACGGACTGACCGGGATCGGCATGTGTAACGACCGTTCCCGGCAGCCAGGTCTGGACTGACCAGGGCAGCGGGTAGCCCGCGCCCGGCTCACCGACAGCAACCGGCTCCGGAGTGGGGAACGGGGTCCGGCCGAGGAGCTCGCGGGCCGCGTTGGCCTCCCGCTCGAGCCATCGTCTGGTCGCCTCCACGTCGTCGCCCTGCAGCGGAAAGCGAGCGACAAGGTGCTCACCGATGCGAAAGAGGGCGTTCACCGTGCCGTGTGATGCAACCCGCTTGGTCGGCATCCCACTCCACGATGGGAACTGCTCGTCCACCAGGCTGCGCACGATGTGGATGGGTACCTCGAGCTGGCCATGATGCATGTCCACGCCGCAGAGCATCGTCAGTACAGGCGGGGGAGGGCAATCGAGTTTCCCCGGCATAGGTGAATTCGCCGACCTTCGACCCTACGGCGGCATCGCAGGCCAGTGCGATCGTGGAACCTGGACCTGCAGGGGCAGGCGGTCGGTAGGAGAGGGGGATTCGATGGGTCAGAAGTGGGAGTACATGCTCGTGCCGTTGGACGAAGCCGGAGGACTCAAGAAGAATTCTGACGGCCTCAGACTCGAGCGGCTTAATGCGCTGGGCGCCCAAGGTTGGGAAGCGGTTGGCTTGTCGCTGAAGAGGGGCGATCTCGTCGCCTGGCCCGTGGCACTGCTAAAGCGCCCCGTGAGCTGAGCAGGGCAGTGGAGTGGTGTCGGTCGATGCTGATCGAGCCACGCGTTAGTTACTATGGCGCCGGGTGAGGCGGAGCCGGCCCAAAGCGCGCCCGATCCGCCCGGGCGCGGTCCGAGTGCCCGATCCGGAGTCGGGTTCGCCGGCGGGTTGCGGCGTGCGCGAACGTTGCGGCTGGTAAGCGCGCCAGTGCGCTACGAGGTCGTCGGGTTTGACAAGGCGGGCGACGACCGGCGGTCCCTCCACAGGCTGGCGCCAGCTGTCCCGCACCCGGACGTTGAAGTCGTCCACCAGGTCACGAACCGCCTGCTCGGATCGCAACTCGCTGGCGCGGTCGGGCAACTCCTGAGCCAGTTTGCGCAGCGCGAGCTGCGGTGGCAGCGCGACCGATATGTCGAGTCCCTCTCGGGCGATCAGCTGCTTGACCCACCAGTCCGGGTCATCCGGGTTGCCCAGGTGCGTTAGCGGCTTGCCGGCGCCGGGCAGATTATCGAACTCGCCGCGCTTCTGGGCTGCGGCGATCTGGCGGTCTACCCACGACTGGTAAGCACCGGTGGTCACGTTACCTTCAGCGTCACGCCAAGGCATGCCTCTACGCTACCCACACCGGCGACGCCGTCCGGCACGTCGAGCTGCCTTAGCGGGTGCCGGGCCGCGACCTGCCGCTCACCTGCTCGCACAGGGACGCATCGCTGCCGGAGATGGTTCACTCGGTCCAGGAGCTGTAGTGCACCTTCGAGGAGCGAGCATGGCCTGGTTCGACGCGCACGCGAGCGACTACGACGCTTGGTACGACAGCGAGCTGGGTCGGTATGCCGACAGTGTGGAGAAGGGCCTGATCGAGGAGCTCGCCGAGCCTGTTCCGGGGGAGCGGGCGCTCGACATCGGTTGCGGGACCGGTAACCATTCGATCTGGCTCGCCAGCAAGGGGCTTATCGTCACCGGCCTGGACGAGTCCCCTGCCATGCTCGCGGTGGCCGCAGCGAAGACGTCCGGCTCCGGTCTCGCCGTCGACTGGGTGCACGGCGACGCGGCCGCGTTGCCGTTCACGGGGGAGCGATTCGACCTCGTCGTCTCCGTCGCCACGATGGAGTTCGTCGAGGCCCGGGGCAAGGTGCTCCGCGACGCCATGCGACTGTTGCGGCCCGGTGGCCGGCTTGTCCTCGGCCTGCTCACCCGCGACAGCCCGTGGGGTGAATTCTACCTCCGTGAGGCGGAGGAACGGGCCGACAGCGTCTTCGCGAACGCCCACTTCTTCACCGAGGACGAACTCCCGGCGCTGCTCGACGCGCCGTATGTTCTGCGCAAGGGGCTGTACTACCCGCCCGAACCCGACCTGGACCGCAGGGTGGCCGAGCAGGTGGAGAAGGACAAGCAGGCGCGGCAGGAGGACCGTGCGGGCTTCTTCGCGGTCCGCTGGGTGAAAGGTGGGTCATGATCGCTTGCCAGATGTCGCTCTACCCGCTGGGCAGCGGGGACTTCTCCGTCCTGATCTCTGAAGCGGTGCAGAGTCTGGAGCCGCTGAAGGGCCGCCGGGGCCTGCACATTGACGTCGGCAGCATGAGCACGGTGGTGGTCGGGCCCGACGATGTGGTCTGGCAGGCCGTGCGGCTGCTTTTCGAGACCGCGGCGAAGGACGGCAACCCGATCGTCCTCACCACCACTTTCTCCAACGAGTGCGGCTGCGACCTGCCACCGTCGGACTAGAGCGTGGTGACGGCCCCGGGACATGGGGTCATTCGTGATCGCCGCCGAGCGGCGGGTGCGTCAGGCGGACCGCCCTCGTGCGAACCACCAGCCGAGCAGCATGCCGATGCCGGTCAGCAGGGGAACGAGATTCCAGAGCAGGCCTTGCATCTCCCGCGCCAGGCCGGTGCTCTCCTCCAGGATCGGGTTCACGACCAGGTACACGCCGGTGGCCACCGCGAACCCGACCGCGCCTCCGAGCAGGATGAACACCCATGTACGCATGGACCAACCAGTCAGGTCGCGGACATCGTCACGCCGCCGTCCAGCACGATGGTCTGTCCCGTCACCCACGCGGCATCGTCGGACGCCAGGTAGGCAACAGCCGCAGCGACGTCGTCCGGCACGCCGAGCCGCTTGAGTGGGTATTGGGCGGCGAGGTCCTGCTCACCGTGCTCGTACAGCGCCCGGGCGAACTGCGTCTTGACCACGGCCGGCGCCACCGCGTTGACCCGAACTGACGGGCTCAGCTCGAACGCCAGCTGCTTGGTCAGGTTGATCAATGCGGCCTTGCTGACGCCGTACATCCCGATGCCGGGCGACACCCCGACCCCTGCTGTGGACGCCATGTTGACCACGGCTCCGCCGTGCTCTGCCCACCAGGCTCGGTAGACCTGCTGGGCCCAGCCGAGCGCAGCGAGCAGGTTGATCTCCAGAATCTTCGCGGCCGCCGGCATCTCGAGGTCCATCAGAGGTCCCATCACCGGGCTGGTACCGGCGCTGTTGACCAGGACGTCCACCCGCCCGAACCGGTCGAGCACCTGCGCAACGGCCGCCGCCTGATGCTCGGGGTCGTGCGCCTTGCCGGCGACGGCGAGCACGCGGTCGTCGTCGCCAAGCGAATCCACCGCCTCGGACAGCCCGTCGGGCTTGCGTGCTGTGACGCATACCCGCGCGCCCTCGGAGAGCAGGCGGGTGGCCACGGCCAGCCCGATTCCCCTGCTGCCTCCGGTGACGATCGCCACCTTGCCGTCCAACCGTCCCGCCATCAGCTGAGCCTCTCGATCACCATGGCCATGCCCTGGCCGCCACCGACGCACATGGTCTCGAGGCCCAGCTCCTTGTCGTGGAATTGCAGCGAGTTGATCAACGTCGTGGTGATCCGCGCGCCCGTCATGCCGAACGGGTGGCCGACGGCGATGGCTCCGCCGTTGACGTTCAGCTTGTCCAGGTCGATGCCGAGGTCTCGGTACGACGGGATGACCTGCGCCGCGAACGCCTCGTTGATCTCGACGAGATCCATGTCGTCGATGGTCAGCCCGGCCAGGGCCAGGGCCCGGTTCGATGCCTCGACCGGCCCGAGACCCATGATCTCCGGCGACAGGGCCGAGACCCCGGTCGAGACGATGCGCGCAAGGGGTGTGATTCCGAGCTCTCGCGCCTTGCTGTCAGACATGATCACCACGGCGGCCGCGCCGTCGTTCAGCGGGCAGCAGTTGCCGGCCGTCACGCGGCCGTCGGGCCGGAACACCGGCGCCAGCGTGGCCACCTTCTCCAGGGTGGTGCCCGGGCGCGGGCCGTCGTCTGCCTCGACTACCCGGCCGTCCGGCAGCGTGACGGGCACGATTTCCCGGGCCCAGAAGCCGTCCGCTATCGCCTTCTCGGCAAGCTTCTGCGACCGGACGCCGAACTCGTCCATCTCCTCGCGGGTGATGCCTCTGGCCAGCGCGAGGTTCTCGGCCGTCTGCCCCATCGCGATGTAGACGTCGGGCAGGTTGCCGTCCCCACGAGGGTCGTTCCAACCCTCGGCGCCGCCCTCCGCGGCAGCAGCGGTACGAGCTCGGGCCTCGTCGAAGGCGGGGTTCATGGTTTCGGGCCAGGAGTCCGAGTTTCCCTTGACGTACCGCGACACCGTCTCGACTCCTGCGGATACGAACACCTCGCCCTCGCCGGCCTTGATGGCGTGAAAGGCCATCCTGGTGCTCTGCAAGCTCGACGCGCAGTACCGCGCGACCGTACAGCCGGGCAGATGGTCGTAACCGAGCAGGACCGCGACGACCCGGGCCATGTTGAAACCCTGCTCGCCACCGGGAAGTCCGCACCCGAGGATCAGATCGTCGATGTCGGCGGGGTCGAGTTGCCGCACCTTGTCCAGCGCGGAGCGGACAATGTGCGCGGTCAGGTCGTCCGGTCGCATGTCGACCAGCGATCCCTTGGCCGCCCGCCCGATCGGGGAGCGGGCCGTCGAGACGATGACTGCTTCAGGCATGATCAGCTCTTTCTCCTAGCGGTGATGCTGCTGTACGGGAAACCGACGCAGCTCGCGTTTGCCCAGTGACATCTTGTGCACCTCGTCCGGACCGTCGGCGATCCTGATGACTCGGGGAGCTGTCCAGAGCTCGGCGAGCGGGAAGTCCTGGCTCACGCCCGCGCCTCCGTGTACCTGGATCGCCTTGTCGATCACCCATTCCACCGCCGGCGGCACGGCGATCTTGATGGCCTGGATCTCGGTCGCCGCCGCTCTGTTCCCGTAGGTGTCCATCAGCCAAGCTGTCTTGAGCACCAGCAGCCGCGCCTGCTCGATCCGGATCCGCGCTTCTGCCACCCACTCGCGGATCACTCCCTGCTCGGCAAGTGGCCGGCCGAACGGTTCGCGCTCGTTCGCCCGACGGCACATCAGCTCGAACGCGCGCTCGGCCATACCGATCAGCCGCATGCAGTGATGGATCCGCCCAGGCCCCAGCCGGGCCTGGGCGATGGAGAACCCGTCACCTTCGGCGGCGATGAGATTGCTGACCGGTACCCGGGCATTGACGAAATCGACTTCCGCGTGGCCGCCATGCGAGTGGTCGTGGTAGCCGAAGACCGAGAGATTCCGGCGCACCGCAACGCCGGGAGCGTCCCTGGGCACCAGCACCATGCTCTGCTGCCGGTGCCGGTCGGCGGCCGGATCGGTCTTGCCCATGACGATGAATACCCTTGCGCGGGGATTCATCGCGCCGGAACACCACCACTTGCGGCCGTTGATGATGTACTCGTCGCCGTCGCGCTCGATCCGGGTGGCGATGTTGGTGGCATCGGACGAGGCGACCTCCGGTTCGGTCATCGCGAACGCCGAGCGGATCTCGCCGGCCAGCAGCGGGCGCAGCCACTCGTCCTGCTGTTCGGGCGTACCGAACATGGCGAGCACTTCCATGTTGCCGGTATCCGGGGCCGAGCAGTTCATCGCTTCGGGCGCGATGTGCGGGCTGCGCCCGGAGATCTCGGCAAGCGGCGCGTACTGCAGATTCGTGAGCCCGGCGCCGAACTCGTCGTGCGGAAGGAACAGGTTCCACAACCCGCGGCGGCGCGCCTCTGCCTTCAGCTCCTCGACGACAGGCGGCTGGGTGAACGGCTCGGCGGTCGCCAGCTGTTCGGAGTGCACGGGCTCGGCCGGATAGACATGATCGTCCATGAACTCGAGCAGGCGCTCGCGAAGCTGCTGGGTGCGGTGATCGAGCTCGAAGTCCATCATGCCTCCCGAAGTGTGGAGCGGCCGAGCCGGGCGAGCGTCGCGGTGTACTCGCCGATGCTCTCGAATCCGGCGCCGACCGTCTGGCCGTGTACGTACCGAAAGTGGATGCCCTCGGTGATGACGGCGAGCTTGAAATACCCGAACGCCACGTACCACGGCAGGGTGGACAGGTCCACATCCCGGTGCCGCGCGTACGCATCGATCAGTGCCGTCGCGCGGGGGAACGGGGACGACGGGCCGACCGCCTCGGATACCGATCCGGGCAATGCGGACAGCCCATCCCAGTACACGACGAGGACGCCGAGGTCGGTCAGCGGGTCACCGACGGTCGTCATCTCCCAGTCCACGACGGCGGCAATCTTCAGATCGGACGTGACGATCAGGTTGTCGAGCCGGTAGTCGCCGTGGACGATGGCCGGTGGTGGCGACCCGGGGACCCGTTCGGTCAGTTCCGCGTGCAACTCGTCGATGTCCGCGATGGGCCGGCTGTGCGACGCGTCGAGTTGGGCGTGCCAGCGCCGCAGCTGGCGGTGCAAGAACCCACCGGGGCGGCCGAAATCGGCGAGCCCGACGGCCGCCGGGTCGATCGAGTGGAGATCGGCGAGCACTCGCATCATCGAGCCGGCGAGTGCGGTGGCCTGCTCGGGGGCCAGCCGGGCCGACTGGCCGGCCGTGCGGTACACCGTGCCGTCGACCCGCTCCATCAGGTAGAACGGCGCGCCGAGCACCGACTCGTCTTCACACAAGATGATCGGCTCGGGAACCGGGACGGGTGTGGGTGCGAGCGCGCTGATGGCCCGGTACTCGCGCGCCATGTTGTGCGCGGTGGGCAACACGTGCCCGAGGGGCGGGCGCCGGAGCACCCAGGATCGGGATTCGTCCCGGACCACATAGGTCAAGTTGGACCGGCCACCCTCGATGAGTTCCGCGGACAGGGGGCCGTCGACCAGGCCGGGACACGCGGTGTCGAGGTACGAGCGCAGCCGGCGCAGGTCGAGACCCGGCGGATCGGACGTCAGCACAGCGCCACCACGAGTCTCCCGACCGAATCGCCGGCCGAAAGGCGGGTCAGCCCGTCGGCCGCCTCGTCCAACGTGAATCGCCCGCCGACCAGGGGTGCGACGGCCCCGTCCGCCGCGAGGTTGCTCAACGTGTGGTGGGCCTGCGCGACGGCCTCCGGGTCGTACTGGCGGTACAGGCCCCAATGCAGTCCGAGCAGCGAGTAGTTCTTGACCAGGGCGTGCGACAGCGGCGGGGCGGGGATCGTGCCGGACGCGAATCCCACCAGCACGATGCGCCCCTCGAAGGCGACGCAGCGGCTCGCAGCGTCGAACGAGTCGCCACCTACGGGGTCGAACACGACGTCGGCTCCGCGCCCGCCGGTGGCCTGCTTGATCGCTGGGATGAGGTCGTGCTGCGTACGGTCGAGCACGACATCCGCGCCGAGATCCGCGGCGACCGCTGCCTTGTGTGCGCCGCCGACGACCGCGATGACACGCGCCCCGGCGGCACGGCCGAGCTGGACGGCCGCGCTGCCGACCCCGCCCGCCGCCGCGTTGACCAGCAGGGTCTCGCCCGATCGCAGTCCCGCGCGGCGGTGCAGGCCGAACCAGGCGGTCTGGTACGCGATGTGCATGGCCGCGGCCGCCGCGTCGTCAAGCTCGGGTGGGGCGGCATATGCGTCAGCGGCCGGCACGAGGGCGAACTCGCCCAGCGCACCGTGGGGGAGTGCGGGCGTTCCGATGATGCGCTCGCCCGGCGAGAACCCCGAACCCGCGTCGCAGGCCACCACCACACCGCACAGTTCTATTCCGGGCGTGTAGGGCAGCGGCGGGCGGACCTGGTACGTGCCCCGGCACATCAGGACGTCGGGAAAGTTGAGGGCGACCGCATGGACCCGGACCAGCAGCTGGTCCTCCGCCGGCTCCGGATCGGGAGCATCGACCAGCGCCATCACGTCCTGCGGTTCGCCGGTGCGGGTGACCCGCCAGGCCTTCATCGGTGGTGCCCTCACATTCGGTCGATGGACAGACGATCAGGTGACCAACAGGGGGTTCGCCCCACGTCCTCACATCACCTGATCGTTTTCAGAGATAGAGCCGCGAGACCGTCTCGGCCACGCAGACCGGCTTCTCGCCGCCTTCGCGCTCAACGGTGACCCGCGAAACCAGCTGGACGCCACCGGGCACGTCGTCCACTGACAGCAACTCAACGCTCGCCCGCACCCGCGAGCCGGTGGGCAGCGGCGCTGGGAACCGCACCTTGTTGAGCCCGTAGTTGACGCCCATCGTGGCCCCGTCGACTGCAGTGATGCCCGCCGTGAGCGCAGGAAGCAGTGAAAGGGTCAGGTAGCCATGGGCCACGGTGCCGCCGAACGGCCCCGACGCAGCCCGTTCGGGATCGACGTGGATCCACTGGTGGTCGCCGGTAGCGTCGGCGAACTTGTCGATCCGCTCCTGCGAAACGTCCATCCATCGGCCGTGTCCGACCTCGGTTCCGACGGCGGCACGAAGATCGTCGAGCGACGCGAACCCCATCACGGTCTCCTTCCTTGGATATCCGGCCCGATGCCACTCCCGGTGGGGAGTGCTTGTCAGCCTCTTAGCCGGGGCCGCCGTCCACGTAGATCGTCTGACCGGTCACGTAGGAGGCGTCGTCGCTCACCAGGAAGGCAACGACGCCGGCTACGTCTTCCGGCACTCCGACCCGCCGCAGCGGCACGGCTGCGGCAGCGGCCTGGCGGAACTCATCCGGCTCGACGCCGACCCTGCGGGCGGTGGCGTCGGTCATGGCGGTGGCGATGAATCCAGGGGCGACGGCGTTGACGTTGATGCCGAACGGGCCGAGCTCGATGGCCAGCGTCCGGGTGAAGCCCTGGATCCCGGCCTTGGCGGCCGAGTAGTTCGCCTGGCCGCGGTTGCCGAGGGCGGACCGCGAGCTCAGGTTGACGATCTTGCCGGACTGTTGGCCCACCATGTGCTTCTGGGCTTCGCGACAGCACAGGAACGCGCCGCGCAGGTGGACGTTCATGACCGTGTCCCAGTCGTCCTCGGTCATCTTGTACAGCAGGTTGTCACGAATGAGTCCGGCATTGTTGACCAGGATGTCCAGCCGGCCCAACTCGGCCACGGTCCTGGCGACGGCCGCTTCTACCTGCCCCGCGTCGGCCACGTCGCACCCGATGCCGATGGCCGAGCCGCCGCCGTCACGGATGGCCGCCACCGTCTCCTCGGTGTCCTGCTCCCGCAGATCGATCACGGCCACGGCCGCGCCGTCCGAGGCGAGGCGCTTGGCGGTTGCCGCGCCGATCCCGCGGCCGGACCCGGTCACGAGGGCGACTTTGTCTGCAAGGCGAGTCATGGCGTGCGTATCCCTTCGGTGTGTGTCGTCCTGAGGGCGGCGAGGACGAACTCACCGGCCTCCTCAGCGATGTCGGACGGTTCCCTGGGACCGTCCGCGCGGTACCAGTTCGGCAGGCTGGTCGTGAATCCGAAGATCATCCACGACACGACCTCGGGGCTTGCCGCGGTATTAGCCAGGCCACGGCGCTGGGCCTCGCGGATGAGCATGCGGACGACGTCCTGGTAGCGCCGCCAGTCCCGTTGCAGGGCTTGCCACCGCTCGGGCGAGAGGCGGGTGCTCTCGCGGCCGAACACTACAACCTCTCGGCGGTGCCTGATCGTCGTCACCACCAGGTCGTGGATCACGGCCCGTAGCGCGCGGGACGGATCCGGTTCCTCGGCGGCGATGCGGTCCAGGTCGGCGAGCTGCTGGTCGAGCAGGCCCCGGTATATCTCGTAGAGCAGGTCCTGCTTGGCCGCGAAATAGTGGTACAGCGCACCCTTGGTCACGCCGGCCCGCACGACGACCTGGCTCACCGACGTCGCGTCGTAACCCTGCTCGGCGAACAGCTCCAGGGCCGCGCCGATGATGCGGGCCCGCACCTGCGGGTTGGGAGGGCGGCCCCTCCGCGACACGGCTGCGTCGGTGCCCATCGCCCCTCGCTCAGAACGCCACGGCCGGTAGATCCATGAGCACGCCGACTCGCCTACGCCGTTGGCGGCCGGCAGCAGTGCTGCGGAGGTCGGCGCGGTCGTGGCCCATGAACGCATCCCAACGGCCAGCCGGCAAGGCGTCAATACCGACCAGCCGGTATGTAACCCTTCCGTTACATCATTCGGGTCTCAGAGGTCCTCGAAGAGATCGGTGAGGATCTTGCCGGGACGCTCCGTAGGCCAGGCGATGATCGCGGCTTCCATGCTGACCGCCTTGAGGTGCTGCTCCGGCGTCAGTGCGTTGTCGTTGACGTCATCCCACTGGGTCCGGTGCTCGAGCAGTGCGGCACGGATCCTTGGTGCGACCGAACTGGTGTCGACGAGGATGTCGAACTGCTCGTCGGGCACTCCCCGCAGGTGGTAGACCTTCGTCGGATCCCATGGTTCTAGGCCTTGCGAGACCCTCATTTCGTTCCAGCGGTCGACGACCGATTGGCGGATCGCGCCGTAGAGCAGTCGCTTGAACCCCGGGCCGCCGTCGCCGAGGAACTTGTGGAACGCGTCACTGGCGGCGCGGCCGATGGTGATGTGATCCGGATGCCCGGTGATGCCGTCCGGCCCGAAGGTGAGGACGACGTCCGGGCGTTCCTCTCCGAGAATGGCCGCCACTCGGTTGAGCAGGGTCTCGTAGGGGACGTCGGCCAACCCGCCGTCAGGAAATCCGAGCCACTCGTGCCGGTCCGGTTCACGACCCAAGGTCCGCCATCCCTGGCGATCCTCCTCGCGCCGGACGGCGCCGAGGTTCTCGCGGGTGGCGCCGCTCGTCGGGTGGATCCGGCCGGCTTCCCCGTCCGTGGCATGGATCAGCACGAACCGGAACTGCGGGTCGTCGGCGTGTAATGCCACCGTTCCGGCCACGCCGAAGGTGTCGTCGTCGGGATGAGCGACGACCATGGCCAAAGTCCTGCTCACCGCCACCTCCGCCGGGCACAGCCGATGTTATGTGGAGGGTAGCCGCCGGTCGCCGCGACCGGCGGTCAGCTGGCCCACGGGAGCAGGTTGGCGTGGCGCTTGGGGTTGCGAAGCTCTGCCAGCGCGTGCTTCTCCAGCTGCCGGACCCGCTCGCGGGTGAGACCGACCCGTTCGGCCACCTCGGCGAGAGTGTGCTGCCTGCCATCGTCGAGCCCGTACCGAAGGCTGATGATGGCCGCTTGCCGCGGCGGTAGCGATGCAACGAGCGAACGGAGCCCGTCGGTCAGCTCGTGGTACTCGGCGACCTCCGCCGGCTGCAGGACGTCGACATCCTCGATCAGGTCACCGATGCGTGTCTCGCCGTCCTCGCCAATGGGGGTGTCCAGGCTCACCGCAGAGCGCGTGAGCTCACGAAGGTCCTCGATCTGATCGACGGACAACTCCGCCTCGGCCGCCACCTCGTCGATCGTCGGATCGCGTCCTAGTTCGGTAGCCAGGTTGCGTTCGATCCGGTTGAGCCGGTTGAGCTTTTCGACAACGTGGACCGGTAGGCGGACGGTGCGGCTGCGGTCGGCGCGGCCGCGCTCGATTGCCTGGCGGATCCACCACGTCGCGTAGGTGGAGAACTTGAAGCCTTTGGCGTAATCGAACTTCTCGACTGCCCTGATCAGGCCCAGGTTGCCGTCCTGGATGACGTCGAGGAAGGACAGCCCGGCGTGCCGGTAGTACCTGCGGGCCACCGACACCACGAGCCGCAAGTTGGCCCGGATCATGTGGTCCTTGGCCAGTTCTCCGTCGCGCACGAGTGCCTGGAGCTCCTCGCGCGGCCGGTCAGGGTCGGTGCCGTCGGCATCGGCGGTGCGTAGCAACTCGGCGGCGTACAGGCCGGCCTCGATACGCTTGGACAGATCGACTTCCTGGGCAGCGGTCAACAGCGGCGTGGCGCCGATCTGGCCGAGGTACTGGCCGACCAGGTCGACATCCTCACGCTCGCGGTTGGAACCGTACTGCGCGGCAGTCACATTGGTACCAACGTTCGAAGCCCCCTGATCCTTCCCCGAACCGCCAACTCCGGCATACCCGGATCGCGTCGACGTACTCGTCGGCTAGGGTCGGCCCCAGGCGTCGGCGCGACCAGCGGCCGGCCGCGTAGGGAGGTGCCGGTTGGACGTCCAGGAGTCCAGGGTGCAAACCGACCGGATCCTGACGGTCCCGAACGTGCTGTCGGTGGTCCGGCTGCTGGGTGTCCCGCTGTTCCTCTGGCTGGTCTTGGTGCGCGAAGCCGACGGCTGGGCCGTCGTCGTGCTGGCCGTGTCCGGTGTCACCGATTACCTCGACGGCAAGCTGGCCAGGCGATGGCACCAGGTCAGCCGGCTTGGTCAGTTGCTGGACCCGCTCGCCGACCGGCTCTATATCCTGTCCACGATCGTGGCCTTGACGCTGCGGGAGATCATCCCGCTGTGGTTCGCCGCCTTGCTGGTCGCCCGCGACGTCTTTCTCCTGTTGCTCGTCCCGGCGCTGCGTCGGCGCGGCCTCAGCGCGCTGCCGGTCCATTTCCTCGGCAAGGCGGCGACGTTCTGCCTGCTGTACGCGCTACCGCTGCTGTTGCTCGGCGACGGCGAGTCGACCGTCGCGCTGCTCGCAAGGGTGTTCGGCTGGGCGTTCGGCATCTGGGGCCTGATCCTGTACTGGTGGGCCGGAGTTCTGTATGCGATGCAGGTCCGCCGGCTGCTCAAGGCCACGTCGTAACGGGCGGGTAACAAACGCCTCCGGCGTTGGGGCCACCGGGTGAGCCGGCCGGTGCCCCGTGGGACCATGTGGCCTGTGGTTTCGGGGCAAGCACCGCGCACTGAGCGCAAGGCGCGGCCGCCTGATGCCTCCATGTCGCTGCTCAACGACCTGTTTCAGAATTCAATCGACGAGGGATACGCCGAGGCTGCTGCGCGCCGCGAAGCCGAAGGCAAGCCGGCGTCGTCGGGATCCCTGCCGGCCAGGTCGCCTGCGATCATGATCGGGCTGCTACTGATCGGGTTGTTGTTCACGACCGCGGCCATGCACGTGCAGCGAGACGCCGGCGTGGTATCGGCGGAGAAGACCTCGCTGCTCGAGCAGATCGACCAGGCCAGCGACCGCAGCACGACGCTCGAGGACGAGGTGTCCGAACTCGAGGACGACATCCTCGAGATCGAAACGCGCGCGGGCCAGAGCGTTGTCCAGGGTGAAGAGCTGCGCCAGTTGATGGCGGCCGCCCAGGCCGTGGTGGGTACCGCCGCCGTCTCCGGTCCCGGGATCGTCGTCACGGTGAACAATCCGGCACCTGGAGGGGAGTTCGACGAGTGCGACCCGAGCCTGCAGGTCGTGCTCGACTACGACCTTCAGCAGGTCCTCAACGGGTTGTGGGCCGTCGGCGCGGAAGCCGTGAGCATAAACGACGAGCGGGTCACGCCGCTCACCGCGATGCGGTCGGTCAACGACGTGATCCTAGTCAACATCAGGCCGATCGCACCGCCGTATGTGATCAGCGCGATAGGTGATCCGCAACGGCTGGCCGGCGAGTTCCTGGACGGGCCGGGCGGGAGATACCTTCAGCAGATATTCCAGACGTGCGGGATCCAGTTCACCATCGAGAATCGTGAGTCCCTTAGGCTGCCTCGGGGTGCTGCGTCCCTTCAAGTGGCGGAGCCCCCCACGGACAGCACTGAAGCGAGGAGGCGCTCGTGATCCCGGCCATCGGCCTGCTGCTCGGCATCGCCGCCGGCCTATTGTTCGATGTCCAGGTGCCGCTGACGCTCCAGCCCTACCTGCCCATCGCCGTCGTCGCGGCTCTCGACGCCGTGTTCGGCGGCGTGCGCGCGGTCATGGACGGCGTGTTCGACGATAAGGTCTTCGTCATCTCGTTCATCTCCAACGTGCTGATCGCGGCGTTCATCGTCTTCCTGGGCGACCAACTCGGTGTCGGTGCGCAGCTGTCCACCGCGGTGATCGTCGTCCTCGGCATCCGTATCTTCACCAACGTCGCCAATATCCGCCGGCACGTGTTCCATGCCTGATCACGCCCGCCGCAAGTTCGTGCCGTCCAGCCCGCGCGGCGGACTGCGGCGGCTGTGGAAGGCGTTCACGGCCCGGCCCGACGGAGGTCAGGTCGTGGTCGCCGTGCTGATCGCCGCGCTCGGTTTCGGGGCCGTTCTACAGGTGCGCGCGGACGAGGGCGACCAGTTGGCGCAGGCTCGCCGGTCGGAGCTGGTGCAGATCCTCAGCGACCTGAACCAGCGCAACGACCGCCTCGAGGACGAAGTGGCGGAACTCCAGGCGGCCCGGCGCGAGCTGCAGAGCGGGGCACAGTCGGAGGAGGCGGCGCTCGAGCAGACCGCCACCCGCGCCCGGCAGCTGGCCATTCTGGCCGGAACGGCACCGGCGAGCGGGCCGGGGGTCGTGGTGACGATCGCCGATCCCGCTGAGCGCGTGCAGGCGCGACACGTCATGGGTGCGGTGCAGGAGCTTCGAGTGGCCGGCGCCGAGGCGATCCAGCTCGAAGGGGGTAACGGCAACGTGGTTCGCATCGGGGTGGATTCGTACTTCCTCGACTCGGACGGCGTGCTGACGGTCGACGGTGTGGCGATCACGCGGCCGTACGTGCTGACGGTCATCGGCGACCCGTCGGCGCTCAACGCGAGTGTGCTGTTCCTCGGCGGCAACAAGGAGATTCTGGAAGAGTCTGTGGTCGAGGAGCATGAGGACCTGGTCGTCGACGCGGTGCGGGAGCCCGAGCAACCCGAGTACGCCCGGCCGGTCGCCGACGACGATTGACAGGCTGCGCAGGAAAGGTGGAACAGGTGTATCCGGAAGATCTGAAGTACACGTCGGAGCATGAATGGGTCCGGGATCCGGGCGATACTCAGGGGACGGTCCGGGTCGGCATCACCCACTACGCGCAGGATCAGCTCGGTGACATCGTGTACGTGAAGCTGCCCCAGGTCGGCGAGGCCGTCGTGGCCGGGGAGCCGTGCGGTGAGCTGGAGTCGACCAAAAGTGTCAGCGACCTCTACGCCCCGGTCAGCGGCACAGTGGCGGCCGTCAACGAGGTGTTGTCGAGCCGCCCGGAGTTGGTCAACTCGGACCCGTACGGTGCGGGCTGGCTGGTCGACATCGCAGCCACGGACCTTGACGCGGAGACCGGACTGCTGTCGGCCGCCGCCTACCAGGAGCAGATCTCGGCCTAGCCGAGCCGGGTGTCGGTTGACCCGGCGGCCCGGGCCCCTCTAGTTTGCCACCAACCATCAACCTCAGGTACCGGTCGAGGGTGAGAACTGACATCCTTGGATCGGGCACCACTGTTGTCGATCCGCGAGGCTGCTCGCGGCGGGAGGACGCTGCCGATGCCGTTCTGCACCCAGTGCGGTCACGAGAATCCCGCAGACGCGAAGTTCTGCTCCCAGTGCGGCTCGCGTCTGGTGACCGCGCCCGCTGCCGAGTCGGCTGCCGAAGTCACCAGCACTATGGCGCTGCAGCGTGAGGATGTAGAGCGCGAAGAGGTCGGCGACCTCGGCCCGGCCGACCAGGCGGCGGTCGACGCGCTGCCCGCCGGTAGCGCGCTGCTCGCGGTCCTGCGCGGACCGAACGCCGGCAGTCGCTTCCTGCTCGACACTGACGTGGTCAAGGCCGGACGCCACCCGGATTCGGACATCTTCCTGGATGATGTCACGGTGTCGCGGCGGCACGCCGAATTCCGGCGCACGCCGGAGGGCTTTGTGGTCACGGACGTGGGGAGTCTGAACGGCACGTACGTGAATCGCGACCGGATCGACGAGGTGCTGCTCAAGGGCGGCGACGAGGTCCAGGTCGGCAAGTACCGGTTGGTCTACTACGCGAGTCAGCAAGGGTTCGGAGGCGGCGTGCGGTGAGCGCGCTTCCGGCGCGCCGGACTATGAGCATCGGGGAGGTGCTGGGGCAGCTTCGCGCCGACTTTCCCGACGTGACGATCTCGAAGATCCGGTTCCTGGAATCGGAGGGCCTGGTGGAGCCCGAGCGGGCACCGTCCGGCTACCGGCGGTTCAGCCATGACGACCTGGCTCGGCTGAGGTACGTTCTCACCGTCCAGCGGGACCACTACCTGCCGCTTCGAGTGATCAAGGAGCAACTCGAGCAGCTCGACCGCGGTGTCGAGCTCGGATCGGAACCGAGCGAGGCCCCGGAACGGGGTAACCGCCCGGCCGTGCCGCATGTCGTCGCCGCGGTGGGCGCCGATCCTCGGGAAGTGCGGCTGAACCGGACCTCCCTCGTCGAGGCGGCGGGCATCACCCCCGAGTTGCTCGCGGAGCTGGAGTCGTACGGCGTTGTCGTAGCGCGCGGCGGATTCTTCGACGCCGACGGCCTGCTGATCGCGCGAACGGCGGGTGAGCTGGCGGAGTACGGGATAGAGCCACGCCATCTTCGCACCATCCTGAGCGCGGCCGAGCGCGAGGCCGGGCTCGTCGAACAGGTCGTCGCCCCGATGCTGCGTCAACGCAACGCCGAGGCGCGCGGGCGGGCCAACGAGGTCGCCCGTGAGGTGGGCCGGCTCACCGGACGGCTACACGCCACCCTTGTGGAGTCCCGGGTTCGCCAGTTGGGTGGCCGTTGAGCCGGCGAACGTGGTCGGCGCCCTCGTGTGTGCGCACAGAACACGGAGTAACGTTGAAGCTGTGAAAGAGCTCGACGTGGTCGGTGTCCGGGTGGAGATGCCATCGAACCAGCCGATCGTTCTCCTTCGTGAGAGCGACGGCGAGCGTTACCTTCCCATCTGGATCGGAGCAGTAGAAGCGACTGCCATAGCGTTCGCCCAACAGGGCATGACGCCGCCGCGCCCGCTCACCCACGACCTGTTCAAAGACGTGCTCGACGCGCTGGGTGCCCGGCTGGAGCAGGTCCTTATCACCGAGATGCGTGATAGCACCTACTACGCCGAGCTCGTATTCAGCGGCGGCGTCCGGGTGAGTTCCCGCCCGTCCGACTCGATCGCCATCGCGCTGCGGACCGGAACCCCGATCTTCGCCGCCGAACCGCTGCTCGACGAGGTCGGCATCCTGATCACGGAGGGCAACGATGTCGATCGCGAGGACGAGGTGGAGCGGTTCCGCGAGTTC
>DASUUU010000100.1:0-36199 GCA_036373915.1 Jiangellaceae bacterium
TCCGGTGGTAAACGCAGGACGTCGCGAGCGAGCTGCTGGTCGGCGACGGAGGCGTGCCCGGTGCCGATGCCTAGATCCGCTGCTGCGATCATCATGCTCATCGTCGCCTGGCCGAGGTCGTACTGGACCCAGTCGCGCTCGCTGTCGTTGGCTGGTTCGGCCGCGATAAGCGCGACGGTCGCCGCCGAGCTCGCGACATGTCGAGCGAACTGCCACACCTTGGACAGTTCCTGCAGTTGCCGCCGGTCTGTGACGACGACGAAGTCCCACGGCTGCCAGTTCCGTGACGACGGCGAGCGGCGGCCGGCCTCCAGAATCCTATCGAGGTCCTGCTCTGCGATCGGCCGGTCGTCGTACTCGCGCACGTTGCGCCGTGACGTGATGGCGTCCCATGTCTGCATGCCTCCATGGTGGCAGCGGTGAGGGTCGACGGGAAGCGCGTCGTGCATGCCGCGAGGCCGAGGCCGACCGTGTCAGATCCCGGGTTATCGCCCCGCCGTTCGAGCAGCCGCGACTACTCGAGCGTCTCGGTGCTGTGGGGTGAGGCCGGCCCGCGGGCGATGTCGAGTGCGACGAAGTCGTAGACACGGATGGCGCCGAGGGCGAGCCGTACAGGTGCCGGCATGTCTCGGCGGCTTTCGTCGCGATACAGCCGAGGTGAGGCCAGCTCGTGCCGGCGTCGGCGGGTCTGGAGTTCACAGCCGCCTGCGGCGAGAACGTTCTTGACCCAGTCCGAATCGCGCCCGTATGTCAATGCGATGACGAACCCAGCCTTTCGCCGGAACACGTTGACCGGAGTGCGGTACGTGCGGCCGGAGCGCCGTCCCCGGTGGATGACGACACCGAACCCTGGTGCCCATGGCGCGATGAGCCGAAGTATCCGGTTGAGGCCGACCCGATTGGCTCTGGCCAGCCAGCGGGGAGCTGGCATGGGACTCCTCCGACGTTCGGCGGACACTGTGCCGCGTGTGGACCTGCAAAGCGGACTCGACGACAGCGTCAGGTGGACGGTCCCACTCTAGCCATCTTGGCTCGCAGTTCTGCGCCGTGACTTAGCCAGTGATCCGGCGCGGGTAGTCGCGGACAGGCGGCAGCGTCGGCGGCGTCGCAGGCGTGGTGAGAGCCCGCAGGGCGGATGTCGTCAACCGCCGAAACAAGGCGCGCATGATGGCTCCTAAACTATTCGATATAGAACTATACGACATCGGAACGTCTATCGAGTCGCTACCATTCCTCTCGAACAGTTCGACGTCGAATAGGAGGGCGGCATGCGCGATACCGTCGACGAGATCGTCGATCAGTGGACAGAGATCCGCCCGGATCTCGACGTCTCGCCGATGGCGGTGGTAGGGCGGCTGTCCAGGGCGTCCCGCCTGCTGGAACGTGGGGTCAAGGAGTACTTCGCAGGTCACGGCCTCGAATCATGGGAATTCGACGTCCTCGCGACGCTGCGGCGCGCCGGTGAGCCGTACACCCTCACACCCGGCGACCTCGCGCGAACCGTAATGATCGGTTCGTCCGCACTCACCAACCGGGTGGACCGACTGGTGTCCCGTGGTCTGGTCACCCGTGAGACCGATCCCGACAACCGTAGGCGGGTGCTGATCACGCTAACGCCTGATGGCCTGGCGCTGGTCGATCGAATAGCCGGCGGCCACTACCTCAACGAGAATCGCTTGCTGTCGGGCTTAAGCAAGGCTCAGCGGGATCGCCTGGCGTCGACGTTGCGAACGTTGTTGATCTCTTTGGGCGACACCCAGTCACGGCCGGACCTTGGCGGGCGCCGCCGCACCTGAGCCGCGGCGCCCGCTCTGTCAACGGCCGTCAGTTCTGCCCGTCCAAGAACGAAAGGATGACCGCGGCGAACAGCGGCGAGTTGAAGATGTTGTAGTGCGTGAGGCCGGGCAGCACGGCCAGCGCGTGACCGCCCTTCGGTCGCCCTTCGCCGGCCCAGCCGCCATCGCGTAGCCCGCCGTCCAGGAGCTTGAACATCTCGACGTAGTGGCTCGGCGGCGCCATGTCGGCGTCGGCCGCCACCACCATGGTCGGAACCTGGATGCGGCGTACCTGTTCGCTGTAGTCGAAGTTCTCCGCCATCGATTCGCCGATCTTGTCCAGCAGCCGAGGAAAGTCCTCGGGACGTGGTGCGACCCGCTGGTAGAGCTCGTACATCGGGGTGTCCTTCATGTATTCGGCCGCCGCCCCGCTGACCTGGCCCTGCTGGGCGAGGATCTGCGGATCAATCGCGTCACGCCGGACGTGCGCAGAGGCAGTGACGAGACACCTGACCCGGTCCGGATACCTGACGGCCGTGAACAGGGCGACCCCGCCTCCGAGGGAGTAGCCCACCACGTCCGGCTTGTCCAGCCCGAGATGGTCGATGAGTGCCGCTATGTCGTCGGCCATCAGCTTGATGTCGATAGGCCGATCGATGTCTGCTGTGCGGCCGTGTCCTTGTAGGTCGACCGCGATCACCTTGTGGTGTTCGGCCAGGGTGGGCAGGATCGGCCCGAACATCTCGCCCGAGCCGAGTCCGCCGTGCAGCAGGATCAGCGGACGACCCGAACCGTGGGTCTCGTAGTACATGCGGAGCCCGTTGACCTCCGCGTACTGGCCGGTGCCTTCAGCGTTGACTGTCCGGTCAGTGGTCACGATGAAACTCCTTCGTTCTGTCGTATTCGACCTGACACCGATCAGACGAGCGCCGCCACCCGAACTCATCGGTGACGGCCGACGAATGGGCG
Organism: Jiangellaceae bacterium; assembly: GCA_036373915.1. Taxonomy (GTDB): domain Bacteria; phylum Actinomycetota; class Actinomycetes; order Jiangellales; family Jiangellaceae; genus JASLBX01. The sequence goes on from DASUUU010000100.1 coordinate 2,745, forward strand.
AGTTTTCGTACGGCGATGGGCACGAGTCGGTAACGGACTGTTGACACGACCGGGCTACGTGCATTTAAACTCATCCGCAATTCCGGAAACGATTCCGAGGCGTCCGTCCGTGACTCGTCGGAAACGTTTCCGAACCGTCAGCCTTGACCACGGAAGGACGGCGATGGCCACCAAGCAGCCGACGATCCACGACGTGGCGCGCGCAGCGGGCGTGGCCATCTCGTCGGTGTCTCGGGTGCTCAACGGCAATACGTCCAACCGCGAGATGATCGAGCGGGTACGCCGCGCGGTGGAGGAAGTCGGCTACGTGCCCAGCGCGGTCGCGCAGTCGCTGAAGACCCGGCAGACCGGCCAGGTCGCGTTCGCGATGGAGGACATCGGCAACGCCGCGTACCTCGCGATGGTCCGAGCCATCCAGCCGGTGCTGCGCGATGCGGGGTTCCGGCTGCTGCTGCACAGCACCGGAGCCGACGTCAACGACGAGATCGAGGTGCTCGACAGCCTGAGCCAGCGGTACGTCGACGGGCTCGTGCTGTGTCCGATCCGGGTCACCGACCGGCACATCGAGGCGTTGCGGCGCGCGGCAGTTCCCGTGGTAGTCATCGGCTCGCTGCCGGACGACGTCCCTGTCGACAACGTCCGAGCAGACTCCCGGCTCGGTGCTGCGCTGGCGATGGAGCATCTTCTCGAGCAGGGCTGCCGGCGCATAGCGTTGGTCGACGGACCGGCGGACACTGTTCCCGGTCGCTCCCGGCACCTCGGCTATCAGGACGGTCTGCGCGCGGCGGGCATCCCCGAACGGACCGAACTGATCTCGTTCACCGACTTCTCCTTCGGGCAGGGTGCCGGGGCCGCTGCGGCGATGCTCCGGTTGCAGCAACCCCCGGACGCGTTCTTCGCGGCGAACGATGTGCTTGCGATGGGCGTCCTTCAGGCAGTCCGCGAGGCGGGACTGTCAGTTCCACGGGATGTCGCCGTCGTCGGCATGGACGACACAGAACTCGCCGCAACCGCATGGCCACCGCTGTCGAGCGTGTCGCTCGGTGCGGCCGAGCGCGGCCGGCTGGCGGCGGAGTTGCTCCTTGGGCGGCTGGCCGACCAGGACCGCGCCCCGAAGCGGGTCACGGTGCGGCCCAGACTTGTCGTGCGGGCCAGCTCTGTGCCCGCACGACCGGACGCGGTGCGCCCCCCGCACGAAGGATCCCGCTGATGGCCACCGTGGCCGTGGCCGCCGGAGGCACGGCCCGCCGCCGCTCGGCAGGAGCGCTGTGGCTGCTGCTGCCGGCGCTCGTTCCGATTCTGGTGCTCAGCGTGTTCCCGCTGCTACGCGGCATGTACCTGGGTTTCACCGACGCGCGTGCCGGGCGCGACGTCGAGTACCACTTCACCGGGCTTGACAACTACGAGCGGATGCTCTCGGACGAGCTGTTCTGGTCCTCGTTCCGGATCGGTCTGGTCTGGACGGTGTCTGTGACCGGGCTGCAGTTCGTGCTGGCACTCGGGCTCGCACTGCTGCTCAACCTGAATCTGCGCGGCCGGTGGCTGGCCCGGACCCTCGCCGTGGTGCCGTGGGCGATGCCACCCGTGGTCGTCGGCATCATGTGGTCCCTGGTGTACCGGCCCGACGCCGGGCTCTTCAACGAGGTGCTCTACCGGCTCGGACTTCAGGAGCAGGGCGTCAACTGGCTGGGCCAGTTCAGCACCGCACTTCCAGCGGTGATAGTGGTCGGCATCTGGGCCGGCTTGCCCGTGACGACCGTCGTCCTGCTCGCCAGCCTGCAGTCGGTTCCGCGGGAACTGCACGAGGCGGCGGCCGTAGACGGTGCCAACGCCTGGGGCCGGTTCAGGAGCGTCACCCTGCCGCAGCTGCGCGGCGTGATCGTCGCCATCACCACGCTCAATTTCATCTGGAACTTCAACTCGTTCGACCTGGTCTACGTTCTCACCCGAGGCGGTCCGGGCGGGCGCACGTTGCTGCCGATGCTGTTCGCCTACGAGGAGGCGTTCCGTTACGGCAACTACGGCTACGCCGCCGCGCTCGGCAACGTGATGGTGCTCATCGTGGCCGCCGTCCTAGTGATCTACCTGCGCCGCAGGCTCCGGGAGTCGCGATGAGCCGGGCCACCGTCGCCACCGAACCCGTGCGCGAGTCGCGCGCCCGCCTCGCTCCGCCCCGCCGGCGCGGCGGGTCGCCGATGGAGCGGGTGTCTCCCGTCGCGCGCGTTCTGCAGTACCTCGCCCTCGCGGCCTACCTGATCTTCCTGGCTTTTCCGCTGCTGTGGATGCTCTCGACCTCGTTCGCATCCGCACAGGACCTCGTCCAGCTGCACCCCGGCCTCGTCCCGGACAACCCGACACTTGGCAACTACGCGACCGCTTTCGGGGAACAGGCGCTCGTCCGCTCCGCGATCAACAGTCTCATCGTCGCCAGCATCAGCGCAGGGCTGACCGTACTGGTGGCGGTTCCCGCCGCTTACGCGCTGGTTCGCCTGCGCAGCAGGCTGGCCAAGCCGGTTTTCGCGTGGGTCCTGGTGAGCCAGTTGTTCCCGTTCATCCTGCTGGTCATCCCGATCTTCTTGGTGTTACGGACAGTCGGCCTGGTGGACAGCCGGCCCGGACTGATTCTGATCTACGTGGTGTGGATCCTGCCGTTCGCGCTGTGGATGCTCCAGGGCTACGTTCGCGAGTTGCCCGGGGAGATCGAGGAGGCGGCCACGGTCGACGGCGCGAACCGGCAGCAGATCCTGCGCTCGATAGTGTTCCCGCTGCTGCTGCCCGGCATCATCGCGACGCTGCTGTTCGCGTTCATCACCGCCTGGAACGAGTTCTTCTTCGCGCTCGTGCTGATCAAGAGTCCGGAGCTGGAGACGCTGCCGCTCACGCTCGCCCGGTTCGTCGGGCTCGAGGGTGTCGCGCGGCTTGGCCCGCTGGCGGCCGGCGCACTACTGGCGACGTTACCGAGCCTCGCGTTCTTCGCCTTCATCCAGCGCGGCCTCACCAATGGGCTGCTCGCCGGAGCCACGAAGGGATGACCGGAGCCCACGAAGCGATGAACAGCGACCGCACACCCGTACGGCCGTCCAGAGCGGCCGGACCTGGAAGGAGAGAACCCGAATGAACAGAAGGATCACGAGCGCCCTGGTGCTGGCGGCCACCGTCAGCATGGTCATCGCCGCATGCGGTGGGGACGACGACGGCGACAGCGGCGACGCGGCGCAGGAGAGTGCGGCGCCCGACAGCGGCGATGAGCCGGCCGAGCCTGTCCAGCTGAGGTTCCAGAGCCTGGCCTGGCAGGAACAATCCGTCGAGGCAAACAGGGAGCTTGTCGACCAGTGGAATGCCGAACACCCTGAGATCCAGGTCGAGTACGTCCAGGGAGACTGGGGATCGGTGCACGACCAGCTGCTCACCTCGTTCGAAGGCGGCGACCCGCCGGACATCATTCACTACGAAGCGGCCGCTATCCAGGTCTTCGCCGAGGGCGGCTACCTCGCGGACCTCGAGCCGTTGCTGTCCGACCAATTCAAAGCCGATATCCCCGAGGACATCTGGGGCACTGTCCAGTACGACGGGTACGGCACCATCGGGGCGCCGTTCCTGGTGGAATCGCGGCTGCCGATCGCCAACAGGGCTCTGCTCGACGAGGCGGGCATCGAGGTACCCACCCCGGACGACCCGTGGACGTGGGACGAATTCGCCGATGCGGCCGCGCAGCTCAAGACGGACGAGACCTACGGAGTCGCGTTCCCGCTCGGCAGCCCGGCCAACGCAATGGTCACGCTGGCCCAGAGCTTCGGCGGAACCTATGTGCACGACGGTCCGGTCATCGAGGTCGGCGAGCCTGAGCTCGAAGTGCCGCGGCGAATCCGCGACATGCTGTACGTCGACGAGAGCGCGGCACCGCAGACCGTGGCGACGAACACGACCGACTCGCTGCCCGGGTTCTTCGCGGGGGAGTACGCGATGATCTTCGGGGCGATCTGGCTGCGCCAGCAGATGGTCGAGCAGGCACCCGACGGCTTCGACTGGGTGACGATTCCACCGCTGGAGGGCACCGACGGTGCGACCCAGTCGGCCAACCCGCAGATCCTGTCCGTCGCGGCCGACTCCGAGCATCCAGAGGAGGCCGCCCAGTTCATCGAGTTCTTCCTGAACCCGGAGAACATGGCCCGGCTGGCCATGGGCGACTGGCTGGTGCCCACCAGCGGAGGCGCACTCGCCGCGTTGGAGAGCGCGACCGGCGGCGAGCAGGGCTGGGACGTCGCGGTCGCCAGCGCCGGTGCCTTGGCCGCTGCCCCGTGGCGGCGCACGCCCGGATTCCAGGAATGGCTGGATCGGTTCGCCACGCCCGGGTTCCAGCGGTACTTCGCGAACGAGATCGCCGAAGACGAGCTGGTCAGCGAGCTGGAAACGGGCGGCGAGGAGACACTGGGCAGGTGACGCTGACGAGTAGAGCGCGCGGCTGCCTGGCCGGGCTCGCCGTGGGTGATGCGCTGGGCCGGCCCGCCGAGGGCATGGAGCCGGCCCAGATCGCTGAGCGGTGGGGACGTATCGAGGGGTACGTCGCCGAGACGCCGCTGGGCAGCGACGACACGGAGTACGCATTGCTCACGGCCAAGGCCCTGCTGCGCTACCGCACGAAGTTCAGTGCGACCACGATTGCGGAGCTGTGGCGTACCGAGGTGTGCGGGCAGCCGGGCGGGTTCGCCGGCGGCGGGTTCAGCGAGATGTCCGCGATCCGCAACCTGGAGCGCGGCCGTCGCCCGCCGCGGTCGGGCCAGCACGCGCATTCGTGGAGCGACGGCTTGGCCATGAGAGTCGCGCCGATAGGGATCGCGCTGGCCGGCGATCCCGACCGGGCGGCGAGCTGGGCCGAGCAGGACGGTTCGGTCAGTCACAGCGGCGAGGGCATCTACGCCGGACAGGCGGTGGCCGCTGCGGTCGCCGCGGCTGCCGGTGGCGCGGACGTGCACGCCGTTGCCGATGCCGCCGAACGAGCAGTCCCGGCCGACTCCTGGACGTCGCGCAGTCTCGCGCTCGCTCGGGAGATCGTCGGGCGGGGCGAGCAGTGGCCGGCGACGGCGCAGAAGCTCGTCTCGCGGCTCGCCGTGCGCCGGTACTACTGGGCAGACCTCGCTCCGGAGGCGGTCAGTCTGGCGCTGGCCGCGGTCATTGCCGGGGGCGGCGACTTCCGCGAGACCGTCCTGAACGCCGTCAACCTGGGCCGTGACGCGGACACGATCGCCGCCATGGCCGGTGCGGTGGCCGGTGCCATGACCGGCATCGAAGCGGTGCCGACCGAGTGGCTGCCCGCGGTGGCCGTCGCGCCGGGGGTATGCCTGGTGACCACCAAGGGAATGGACCCGATGCAGATCGCCGACGAGCTGTGCGCGCTCGCGGCGGAGCTGGCAGGCAGCGATGGCTGAGCCGACGTACGCCGAGCGCGTCACCACAATCGTCCACGGGCTCGTGACCGGCGACGGCATGAGCTGGCCATCCTGGTGGCACCGGATGGGAACCCTGCCGCCCCGCCGCGAGGTGCGCCTGGCCGAGGCTTGGCAGCATGGGCGCGACGGCCACACGACATCGTTGCCCACGCCGTACCTGCACTCGTCGGCACCGTCGCTCGTCGACCCCGCCGGCCCGACAGATGACGTCGAGTGGTTCGTCGTCGCCGTCCGGCACCTGGCCGGCCAGCGGTTGGACGGGTCACCGGCCGGCGAGCAACACGCCGTCTGGCGTCAGCTCGCCCAGAGCCGGGCGGCGGACGAGCGATCAGTACGCGGCCGGGTCGGCACCGTCATCGCGCTCGATAACCTGAACGCAGGTCTGCGCCCCCCGGTCAGCGGCAACGACAACCCGCACTACTTCGACGACCTCGCCTGCGTGCGTGGGATTGCCGCCGGCCTGCTCCGGCCCGGCGCGCCGGTGCCCGCCGCCGAGCTGGCGGCTCACGACGCCGAGGTGACCCACGCTCTCGACGGGGTGTGGGGCGCGAGGGCCGTGGCCGCGCTCGTCTCTGAGCTGGTGGCAGGTTCGGGCCGCGGGGCGGCGGTCGCCGCCGCACGCGCTCAGCTGCCGGAGAGCAGCTGGATCGGCCAGGTCGTGGCCGAATGCCTGGCAGAGGCGCGGCCGGCCGATTCTCCGCTCGAGCTGGCCGCACGCCTGGAACGGGACGTGGTCGACCACGTGTACGCGTATGCCAACCAGGCGCCGGAAACGACCGGGCTGCTGCTCGCACATCTGGCGGTCGCACTCGACGGCGAATCGTTGCTGCTGGGTGCGCTGGCCCATCCGCGGCACGCGGACGCCCTGGTCCCGCTGGCCGGCGCCGTCGGCGCGGCGGCCTTCGGCGAGAGCGAGGCGGGTTCGGGGTTGCCGGCGCTATCCGGTGCCTGCATTCGTGATCTGGCCGGCACGTCGCTTGCGAGCGTCGTTTCCGCGATTCTGGAGTACCAGGAGGTGTCGGCGTGAGCGCAGGTGGGCTGGCTGAACGCACGGTCGGATGCTTGGTCGGCGCCGCGGTCGGCGACGCTCTCGGTGGGGCCACCGAGGGCTGGACTCCGGCCCAGATCAGGGAACGGTGGGGCGGCTGGGTCACGGGAATCGTGCCGCCGTACTACGAGAACTGGCGGACCGCGCGGCCGATCGCCCCGTACCACAAGGGTGACGGACACGTCACCGACGACACCTTGATGACGCACCTGCTGGTGGAGGTCTACGACGAGGTACGCCGCCACCTGACCGCCTACGACATGGCCGAGCACCTGGTGCCGCGCATGATCGGCAGCCCTCGCTGGATCCCTGAACTGGAGGCCGAGTCGCTGCCACTGCACCGGCTGTTCCTTGCGGAGAAGTACGTCGCCCTGCGCCTGCACTGGGGTCACGTCGACCCGCGCGAGGCCGGGGTCGGCAACGCGGTCAACTGCGGCGCCGCGATGTACATGCCGCCCGTGGGTGTCGTCAATGCGGCCGACCCGCGCGCCGCGTACGCCGAGGCGATCGACCTGACCGGCGCCCACCAGTGGTCGTACGGCCGGGAGGCCGCGGGGGTCATGGCCGCCTGCGTGGCGGCCGCGATGGCGCCCGCCGCCACGGTAGACCAGGTGATCTCGACCGCGCTGGCGGTGTCCCGCGACGGTACCCGGCGGGCCATCGACGCGGCCCTCAGCGCCGCTGATTCCTACGATCACTGGACGTCCGCCGTCGAGTCCGGCGCACTCCGGGCGGCCGTGGCGCCGTACGACACGGTGGGTGAGGACTACCGTGACCAGGGTCTTGGTGCGCGGCGTCCCAGCCGGTTGCACAGCATCGAGGAGTTGCCGGTTGCGCTCGCCTTGCTCCGGCTCGCCGGTGGTAGCTGGACCGAAGCCGTGCTCGGCGGCGTCAACTACGGGCGAGACTCCGACTCGATCGCGACCATGGCCGGCGCGCTGGCCGGTGCGTTGGGCGGCAGGGACGCCGTGCCGGCGCAGCTGGCAGAGGACGTCACCACCGCAAGCAAGATCGACATAGTGACACCTGGAGAGCGGCTGGCCGAGGCAACGGTGGAGATCCGCCGGGCGGACGCCGAGCATGCTGCCAGAACGGCCGCGGCCTTCGACCGGCTGGTGAACACATGAGCTCGCTCGGCGGATCGCGGCCCCGTATCGGCGTGCTGGGCAGCGCGAACATGGACCTTGTCGTGACGGTGGACCGGGCGCCGAAGCTCGGTGAGACCGTGACGGGGCGGACGTTCCACACAGTCCCGGGCGGCAAGGGCGCCAACCAGGCGCTCGCCGCGGCCCGCGCCGGGGGAGACGTCACGTTCCTGGGAGCGGTCGGGGCGGATGCCTACGGCGAACAGATCCGGGCGCTGCTCGCGGCTGACGGTATCGATGTGACAGGCCTGGCGAGCAGCACGGAGCCGACCGGCACCGCACACATCGTTGTCGATGCGCGGGGCGGCAATTCCATCGTGGTCGTCCCGGGAGCCAATGGAACGGTCACCGAACTGACCGAGGCGCATCGCGCTGCCATCGCCGGCGTCGGCACCCTGCTCCTGCAACTGGAGCTGCCGCTTGCCGTGGTGGCCGAAGCGGCCGCCTTCGCCCGGGCGGCGGGCGTTCGTACCGTGCTGACACCAGCGCCGGCCAGTCCACTGCCCGCAGGCCTGCTCGGATCGGTCGATCTGCTGGTACCCAACGAGCACGAGGTCGCCGTCCTCGCCGGCGACTTACCCGGCCCCACAAGTCCGCACGCCGCGGCGATGGCATTGTCCGGCGGGACGACCGAGGTACTCGTCACCCTCGCCGACCGGGGCTCGGCGTACTACCCGGCTGATGGTGAACCGGTAGTGGTTCCCGCCGTCGAGGTGGAAGCCGTGGACACGACGGCGGCGGGAGATACGTTCGTCGGCGCCTTCGCGGTGGCCCAGGGCGAGGGCCGGCCCATAGCCGATGCGATGCGATGGGCATCGGCGGCGGCGGCGCTGTCCGTGCAACGGCTGGGCGCCTCGACCTCCATGTCGCGCCGCGTCGAGATCGATGAGCTCTACCAGAGCGCGGCGGAGCAGGCGTGAGTTCGTACCCGTTGTCCGACGTCCGGGTCATCGACGTGTCGACGCTGTTCGCGGGCCCCATGGCGGCAATGCATTTGGGCGATATGGGAGCCGACGTGATCAAGGTCGAGCATCCCGCGCGGCCCGATCCGGCGCGCGGGCACGGTCCGGCGAAGGACGGGCACAACCTCTGGTGGAAGACGCTCGGGCGCAACAAGCGGGCGGTGACCATCGACCTGTCACATCGCGGGGGCCAGGGCGTGTTCCGGCGGCTAGCGCGGACGGCGGACGTGGTGATCGAGAACTTCCGCCCGGACACTCTCGAAGCCTGGGGTCTCGGCTACGAGCAGCTGTCGGCCGGCAATCCTGGGCTCGTACTGGCCAGGGTCAGCGGGTTCGGGCAGCTGGGCCCGTACCGGCGGCGGCCGGGTTTCGGCACGCTGGCCGAGGCGATGAGCGGGTTCGCGGCAATGACCGGCGAGCCGGACCGGCCACCGACACTGCCGCCGTTCGGCCTGGCCGACGGAGTCGCGTCGCTGGCCACGGCTTTCGCAATGATGACCGCATTGTATGCGCGGTCGGGCACGGGTCGTGGTCAGGTTGTGGATCTGGCCATCGTCGAGCCCATCCTGGCCATGCTCGGCCCGCAGCTCACCCGCTGGGACCAGCTCGGTACGGTCCAGCCACGCACCGGCAACCGCTCGGTCAACAACGCGCCGCGCAACACCTACCGCACCGCCGACGGCCGGTGGGTGGCGGTGTCGACAAGCTCGCAGAACATCGCCGCGCGAGTCATGCGGCTGGTCGGGCATCCCGAGGTCGTGGACGAGCCGTGGTTCGCGTCCGGCGCCGGCCGTGCGGCGCATGCCGACGACTTGGACGACGCGGTGGCCGCCTGGGTGAGCGAGCGGACCCGAGACGAGGTCCTGGTCGAGTTCGAGAAGGCGCAGGCGGCCGCCGCGCCGGTCTACGACGCCGCCGACATCGTTGCCGATCCGCAGTTCGAGGCGCTCGGCACAGTGGTTCGGATGCCGGACGACGATCTGGGCTCGGTGGCCATGCAGAACGTGCTGTTCCGGCTCTCGCAGACACCGGGCGCCGTGCGGTGGACCGGACGCCGGCACGGAGCCGACACCGACGAGGTGCTGGCCGAGCTGGGCTATTCGCCCGCCGAGGTGGAGGAGCTACGGGCCGGAGGCGCGGTGTGAGCCGGCCTGCCCTGACGCTGCCGTACGTCCAAGTCTCTGAGCCTCGAGCCAAGCAGCGGCTCGGCGCCTCGACGCGCGTGACAACCAGGCGTCCTCGATGATCTCCGCGAGCTCTTGCCGGGTCAGCCGTCCGAGGTGGCTTCCTCGCAGGAGCACCGACAGGTGGCCGTCGAAGTGCGGGGTCGTGAAGAAGGGCGTCGTCCGGTCCTGGACGAGTGCGAGTTTGTCGGCCTCGCTCGGCACCCAGAACACCATCACGTCGTCGTAACGCTCGCCGGTCTCGGGGTCGACCGCATCCGGCCGTGGATTCCTGAAGAAGACGAAGGACTTGCCGCCAACCTGGTAGACCGGGTTTCCCAGGGAGCCGTACTCGACTGTGACGTGTGGCATGGCGCGAGCGATCTCGTGCACGTCCTCGATGCGTGCCGTCCTGCTGGCGTCGTGGGAGGTCTTGGGCGCAGCGGGCCGGGAATCCTGCGGCCCGCGCGCGCCTCTCTCGGGCGAATCCGACCCCACCGTTCTCCTACGGCATTTCCGGGGCGGCAGGTGCCGGAGACAGCCGGCGGTACACGTAGGCAATGGCCAGCAGCGAGATTCCGGACGTGATGAGTACACCGACGATAAGCAGGAGGATCCCGAGCAGGTTGAGTCCGATCAGCAGGAGCCCGAAGAGGAAGAGCTGCCAGCGGTGGCCCCGGGTGATGTCCGCGCTGCGGCGGAGCGCGCCGATGGGGTCGGTGCTACCGGTATCGACGATGTGGAATCCGTAGAACGCGAAGACGATGGCCGCGATGACGCCCGGCACGATCAGCAGGATGAGGCCGATTCCGACCATCAAGGCATAGAGCAGCGCGGCGATCAGGTAGGGCACGACAAGCTTGAACTTGTCGATGACCGCCTGGGCATTTATCGGCCGGCCGTCGGTGATGTCCAAGGCGATCTTGATCCAGCCGATGGCGATGAGCTGGCCGAGCACGAACGAGATCAGGCTGAGCACGAATCGTCCGCCGGCGCTCGCATCCCGCTGGAGAAGCTGGAACAGACCGTTCACGGCCCAGACGATGAGGGCGAAAAGCGCCATCGGGAGGATGTTCGGCCAGAAGCGTTGCCAGCCGGCGGACACCGCCTCGCCGATGTCGAAGCGTGGTCCTGTGTGCTGCTGCATTCGGGATCTCCTGTCCTTTGTCTCACCACGAGGATCGGCTGTCATGATCGGAGTGTGCGCTTCGGACGTGCGACAGCGTACGCGATGATCTTGCCGTTGGCTCGGATTAGGGGCCGACAGGAATCTACCGACGATGCGCCACGCGCAAGATTGTGCGACGCTCTGATCACGAGTACCTGAGAGACGTCGGCGAAGGGCGGGATCGAGGGTGAGCAACAGTTCCGGCACCGCGGCGGGTGGTGCGATCTATGGCCTGGGCATCTTCGGGGCGCTGGTCTACTTCTGGCAGCAGGCGGACTCGTTCTGGGAGTACGTGCTGGCCGTCGTGCAGGGTCTGCTGTGGCCGGCGTTTATGGTTTACGAGGTGTTCGGGGCCCTGGACTGAGGGCTGGAAGCCGCGACCGATCAAGGAGATGACGTGATCGCCAGAATGTGGCGTGGCAAGATCCGCACCGACGACGTCGCGGCGTACGTCGAATACATCGATGGCACCGGGATCAAGGAGTACCTGCAGACGCCCGGCAATCGGGGCGCCCAGATGTGGACGCAGGACCTTGGCGACGGCACCACCGAGGTGATCACCGTAAGCTGGTGGGACAACCTCGACAGCATCCGCGGGTTCGCCGGTGACGACATCGAAGTCGCCGTGTTCTACCCCGAGGACGACAACTACCTGGTCGACCGCGAAACGCGGGTCAACCACTACGTGGTGCACGGCGATTCTTGACCGGCTGGCCCGAGCCGCCCACATTGTTCCCGATGCTTTGCAATGCTCACCGATGAGAAGCGCTTCCTGTCGGCGAGCATTGCAAAGGGGCGACAAGGTCCCGCTGGAGCCGAGCATCGCCCGGCTGGCTTGGTTCCGTCTTGGCCGGCTGGCCTGTTCACCTGGACAACTCGGCCACGGCGTCGAGTAACCGGTCCACGTCGCCGCGGTTGTTGTAGTGCACAAGGCCCGCGCGCACCGCACTCCCGCTGTCGCGGATCCCAAGCGCCTTGGTGATCTCCCACGCGTAGTTGTGGCCGTTCCAGACGTTGATACCGGCGGCGGCGAGGTGCTCGGCGACCTGGCGCGGCGTCAGCCCGGCGACAGTGAAATACGCGGTGGCGGTTCGGCGGCGGGCCGCGCCATAGAGGCGCACGTGCTCCATCGACTCGAGTCCGGCCAAGAGCACCTCGAACAACTGGAGTTCGTGCGCTTCAGCCGCGGCCATCGAGGTGAGTAGCCGCTCGCGGCGGGTGCCCGTCGCGCCGTCGTCCAGGCCGGCCAGGTGGTCGACTGCCGCCGTGACACCGGCTAGGTCGGCAAACGGCGAGGTGCCGGTCTCGAAGCGCTCCGGCACGGAGTCCGGCGAAGATGCCAGCTTGTCCGGCCGCAGACTGTCCAGCAGGGCCGGAGCGGCCGCTACGGCACCGATGTGCGGGCCGCACCACTTGTACGCGCTCGTCGCGTAGAAGTCCGCACCCAGCGCCGCCACGTCGACCGGCCCATGCGCACTCGCATGAACGCCGTCGATGTAGGTGAGCGCTCCCGCAGCGTGGGACTTCGCGGTGATGGCGGCGATATCCGGGCGGGTGCCGAGGACATTGCTGGCGGCGGTCACGGCGACCAGTCGGGTGCGATCGGTCAGCAGCGTGTCGTACTGCTCGACTGGAAGCGTGCCGTCGTCGGCCACCTCGGCCCACCGGACCGCGGCGCCGGCGCGTTCGGCGACCTGCACCCAGGGACGGACGTTCGCGTCGTGATCCAACCGCGAGACGACGATCTCGTCACCCGGCCTCCACGTCTTTGCCAACGCGTATGCCAGCCGGTAGGTGAGTGAGGTCATGTTCGGCCCGAGGACGACGCCGGCCGGGTCCGCGCCGAGCAGGTCACCGACCGCCTGGCGGCATTCGGTCACGATCTGCCCAGCCCGCTCGCTCGCTGGGAACGCGCCACCGACATTGCCGATTCCGGACCGGTAGGCCTGCGCGATCGCGTCGATGACGGCGTGCGGCACCTGCGTCCCGGCCGCACCGTCGAGATAGCCGAAACCGTCCGACAGTGCGGGGTAGGCGGCGCGGATCGTCTTCACATCGAACGACACGCCGACAACCGTATCCCGGCATCGGTCTACGGCGTGGGGTGGGCGGACCGCGCTCACTCGGTTAGTTTTCAACTATGTTGAAGCGCCGGTTCGTACTGCCTCCGGAGCACATCTACCCGCCGGACGAGTGGCGCCTGGTGGAGGCGCGCTACGCGGACGACCTCGTCGACCGCGCCGAAGCGATCTTCTCGATAGGAAACGGCTACATAGGGGTGCGTGGCACGTTCGAGGAAGGGCGCCCCGCAGCGGCTCCGGGTACGTACATCAACGGCTTCCATGAGACGTGGCCGATCGTGCACGCCGAGCACGCGCATGCGCTCGCCCGCACCGGTCAGACCGTCGTCAACGTCCCGGACGCGACGGTTCTCAAGCTCTACGTCGACGATGAGCCGTTGTACCTTCCCACGGCCCGGATCCACGACTACAGCCGAGTGCTCGACATGCAGGCAGGGACCCTGACTCGCGAGTTCGTCTGGGCGACAGCCGCCGGTAAGCACGTTCGGGTCCGGTCGTGCCGGTTGGTCTCGCTCGAACACCGTCACCTGGTGGCCATGACGTACGAGGTGACCGTGCTCGACCACGAGGCACCTGTCGCGATCTCCTCGCTGGTCGTGAACCGCCAGGACAGCCGCCCTGCCGACGAGCTGACCGAGGACCGTCCCCACGATCCACGACTGGCGACCGTGCTACCCCGCCGGGTGCTCAACGCGCGGATCACTGAACGTACGGGAGACCGGATCCTGCTGGGATACACCACTACCAACAGCAAGATGTCGCTGGGCGTCGGCGTCGATCACGTGGTCGACACCGAGTGCCCGTGTGTGGTGGACGGATCGCTCGACGAGGACGCCGGCGAGATGCTGATCACCGCGGACGCGCGGCCCGGTGTGCCGATCCGGATCACCAAGTACGCGGCCTACCAGACGTCGCGGAGCATCCCGCCCAGCGAACTCGTCGGCCGGTGCCAGCGGACGCTCGATCGCGCCCTCCGTGATGGCTTCGACGCCCTCCTGAGGACGCAGCGCGAGCACCTGGACCGGTTCTGGGACCGGGCCGACGTCAGAGTGGGATCGAACCGCAACCAGGTCCGGCAGCAACAGGCCATCAGGTGGAACCTGTACCAGGTCAACCAGGCGTCGTGGCGAGCCGAAGGCACCGGCATCCCGGCGAAGGGCCTGACGGGGCAGGGCTACGACGGCCACTACTTCTGGGACGTCGAGATCTACCTCCTGCCGTTCCTCGCCTATACCCGGCCACGGATAGCCCGGAACCTCCTGCGCCACCGGCACAGCATGCTGGATCTGGCCCGAGAGCGGGCACAGGAGATGGGGTTGCAGGGAGCGCTCTACCCGTGGCGGACGATCAACGGCCAAGAAGCCTCGGCCAACTTCCTGGCCGGCACCGCTCAGTACCACATCAACGCCGACATCGCCTATGCGATCATGCGCTACACGGACATCCAAGGCGACGTCGGCCTGCTGGGTGAGGTGGGAGCCGAGATCCTTGTCGAGACCGCCCGTCTCTGGGCCGACCTCGGCTTCTACGGCAGTGACGAGCAGTTCCACATTCACGGCGTAACCGGGCCCGACGAGTACACCACCATCGTCAACGACAACGCCTACACCAACCTGATGGCCCGGATGAACCTCAACTCCGCCGCATCGTCCGTGCGCCGACTGCGAGATGAAAGACCGGACGACTACACGGCGCTGGTCCACGAAGTCGCGCTGCGTGAAGGCGAGATCGAGGCGTGGGAGCGCGCTGCCGACGCGATGCACATTCCGTTCGACGACAAGCGTGGCATCCACCCGCAGGACAGCACCTTCCTGGAGCGGGAGGTGTGGGATCTGGACAGCACGCCGCGCGAGAACTTCCCGCTCCTGCTGCATTACCACCCCCTCGTGATCTACCGCCACCAGGTGATCAAGCAGGCCGACATCGTGCTCGCGATGTTTCTGCTGGGCGACGAGTTCTCTGCGGAGCAGAAACGGCGCAACTACGAGTATTACGACACGCTCACCACCGGCGACTCGTCCCTTTCCGCGTGCGTGCAGAGCATCATCGCCGCGGAGATCGGCGAGGAGAGGCAAGCCGTCGAATACTTCGACTACGCACTGCTCATGGACCTCGCCGATGTCTCCGGCAATGCCATCGGCGGGCTCCACCTGGCCTCGGCGGCAGGTGTGTGGTCGGCGCTCGTGTTCGGCTTTGGCGGGGTGCGCGACCACGAGGGCCGGCTGTCGTTCGATCCACGGTTACCGCGGGTATGGAGCGAACTGTCGTTCTCGCTGCGGTTCCTCCGCCGGCAGATCCGGGTCAACCTGACTCATGACGAGCAGCGCTACCTCATCGATGATGGGGAACCGCTCGAGGTCGTCATCCGCGGTGAGCCTCAGCTGCTCGCTCCGGGGCCGGCCCTCGTGATCAAGCACGATGCGGCCGTGCAGAGGACCTGACCTAGGTCCCGTCACTGACCTGCCGGAGGAAGGCCTCCATCTCGGTGACGTCCGAGGGTGCGTCTTCCATGACCGGCCGCACCTGAACCGGTTGCTGCGTAGCGGCGCCGCCCGGCCCCGGTACGGCGGAGATCTTCGCCGCAATCTCGATCGCTCGTTGCTCCGACTCGACATCCACGATCTGGTAGCCGGCGAGCCACTCCTTGAACTCGGGAAAAGGCCCGTCAGTGACTACAGGTACGGCGGCACCGTCCGAGGTCACGATCTTGGCCAGGTCGGGCCCGGTCAGCACCGTCGACTCCACCAGTTCGCCACTGCCGACCAGTTCGCGGTGAAGGGCCTGGTAGTAATCCAGATGAGCGGCGACCTCCGCCGGCTTCCACTCGGACATCGGGGTGTCGACGACGCCACCGCGGAAGTCGATCGACAGCAGGTATCTCGTCATTTCTTCCTCGTTCCCGTCGCGTGCCCAGTGTGGCACTGTCACCAGTACGTCGGAGTGCAGCTCTGGTTCTCGACATACGTTGGACGCACGGACCCATCGGAATAGGCCCGGCGCGATCTTGGTTTCCGCGCAGAGACGATTTCACGAAAGGGGTGTCGAGCCGATGGTGGCTCGCGATATCACGTTCGGGTACTTCCTGGTCCCGAACGCGGCGGATCCGCTACTGGAGATCGCAAGTGAAGTCGAGCGCCTCGGCCTGGAGTACGTAGGAATCCAGGATCATCCGTACCAGCGCCGGTTCGTCGACACGTTCGCCCTGATGGGTGCGATCTTCGCCCGAACGACGACGTTGCGAGTCTTCCCGGACGTGGCATGCCTGCCACTCCGTCCGGCCGGAGTCCTGGCCAAGACGGCGGTGTCTTTGGACGTGCTCTCCGGCGGACGATTCGAGCTTGGCCTTGGCGCCGGCGCGTTCTGGGATGCCATTGAGGGGTACGGCGGCACCAGGCGGACACCGGGGGAATCGCTCGACCAGCTCGCCGAAGGGATCGATGTGATACGGCGACTGTGGAGCGGCGAACGCGGGTTGCGGTACGAGGGTGATTACTACCACCTGCGCGGCGTCCATTCCGGTCCGTTGCCGGTGCACGATATCGGCATCTGGGTAGGCTCGAGCGGCCCTCGCGCGCTCAGGCTGACCGGACGGCTGGCCGACGGTTGGGTTCCATCCATTCGCGGTGAAACGCTCGGCAGACTGGCCGAGATGAACGATCTGGTGGACGCGGGAGCGTCGGAGGCCGGGCGTGACCCGGATTCGATTCGCCGCGTGTTCAACGTCAACGGCGCCATCACCGACACAACGTCCGAGGGATTTCTTCGCGGTCCGGTGAACCAGTGGGTGGACGAGCTATCGAGACTCGCCACCGAGTTCCGCGGTCAGACGTTCATCTTCTGGGGCGAGGGCGAAGGCCAACTGCGCCGGTTCGCCGAGGAGGTCGTACCCGCCACCCGGGCGGCGCTCGGGGCGTGATCGAAGGTCGAACCCGCCGCCGCGGCGGGCGATCGAAGGCACAATCGCATCATGTGGACCGCGCAAGACATCCCTGACCAGCGTCATCGAGTAGCGGTGGTGACCGGAGCGAACGGCGGGCTCGGCCTCGAAGTCTCGCGGGAGTTGAGCCGCAAGGGAGCGACCGTGCTCATGGCGGCGCGCGACAATGCCAAGGCCCGCGCCGCGCAGCAAGAGATCACGGCCGAGGTCCCGGATGCCGACCTGAGGCTGTACGAACTTGATCTCGCTGCGCTGGATTCGGTGCGGGCCTGCGCGGCCGCCATTCTCGCCGACCATCCCCGGATCGACCTGCTGGTGAACAACGCGGGAGTCATGGGCATACCCAGGAGATCCACCGCGGACGGTCTGGAGATGCAACTCGGCGTGAACCACCTCGGTCACTTCGTCCTCACGCGTCACCTGATGCCCGCCCTGCTCGCCGGCCGGGCGGGCCGCGTGGTCAGCGTCACCAGCTTCGCCCGGTTCATGGGCCGGTCGGTGGGCGCTGACGATCCTCCGCAGCCGAACAGGTACGAGGCTTGGACCGCGTATGGCCGCGCCAAGCTGGCCAACCTGTTGTTCGCGGCGGAGTTGCAGCGGCGCCTCGAGTCTGCGGGCGCATCGACTCTGAGCGTGGCCGCTCACCCCGGCCTATCGCATACGGATCTACAGGCCCGGAGCGTCCGCGAGACCAACGGAGGGATGAGCCAGCGATTCTGGGACGTCGCTGCGCGACGGGTCGGCATGGCTCCGCCCCGGGCGGCGCTCGTGCTGTTGCGAGCGGCCACCGACCCGTCGGCTCGGGGTGGCGAACTCTACGGACCTCGCTGGTTCAGCTTTGGTTCGCCGGTTCGGCGCCCGGTCATCGGCCGGCCGGGCCAGGCGGGCCCGAACCTGTGGACTTACTCGGAGCGGGCCACCGGCGAACTGTTCGACGTCGCCGACATCGTCCGCCGGAGTGAATAGGGTTCGATAGCTCGCCGGCCGGGCCGACCAGCGGCGGTGCCGGCCAGCCACGTTCAGCCCGTCACCCAGCGCCGAGCAGTGGCGAAGTCCGGCAGTTGGGTGGGGCGGTCGCCAAGCCGCCACAGCTGGACGTCGCTTGACGTGCTGCCGATGACCGCGACCGATCCGAGGGTCTCGTCGGCGCTGTCTCGCTGTGCCGTGTAGAACACCCCGCGGAGGTGGTCTTCCTCCGGGCGGTGTGTTCCACCGGACTTGGCCAGGCTCAGTTTCACCTCGCGGAGGATGTGCTGGTTGAGCGTGTGCGGAAAGCCGTGACCGCTGGTGGCCGCACACGAGACGATCAAGAAGGTGGGGTTCATCCGTTCGACGAGCTCGTAGCTCACCCCCTTCTTCGAGCCGTGGTGGGCGACCTTGAGCACGTCCGCCCGCAGCGGGTCACGATCGTTGGTGGCGGCTCCGATGGCCTTGGCGATCTCGGACTCAGACTTGACCAACTGGGGAAAATCGCTCAGCGCCTGCGACCATGACTCGGTCTGCGAGTCGGCGCCGAGAACAAGGCTGAACTGGTGCCGCTCGTCAACTCCTTCGAGAAGTTGCCAGGACTGTCCGGGCACGAACTTGGCGCGTCCGGCCGGGGTAGCGACCCGCATCGAGATCGAGGCGTTGTTGATGTCCACGCCGTACGTGTCGTACCGGTTCCGGAGCCCGACCGACGGCGTCAGGATGGTGACCTCGGTGTTGCCGATGAACCGGCGCATGCCCGAGGTGGGCTGCACGTACACGACGCCTGTCTGGCGCGCGAGCCGCTCCATGATCTTGAAGTAGGTGCCGGTCGGATGGAAGTAGCCGGGATCCCAGTACTCCGCGATCTTCCCGTCGTATTCATCGAGCAGGTCGGGCAGCCCGGCGATGTGGTCCCCGTGCGGATGCGTGGCCACGACGACGTCGATGGTGTCGATCGGTGGGATGTGACCATTGGAGGCGGGTGGCAGTGCGTCCAGGAACCGCCGGAGTTTGGTGGGCTCGAACGGATTCGGGGATCCGGCGTCCACGACCAGCACCGGCCGGCGCGGCACCTGATCGCCCTGCGCATCGACCGCGCCGGTGGGCACGGCAGGCAGGATCAGCACCTGGGCGTCGGCGTCCCCGACGTTCAGGCAGAAGTACAGAAGATGATCGGGGGTGACGGCCGACCAGAAGTCTGCGGACACGAACCGCGACTTGGGTACCGCTGGGACGGCCATCTCACACCGCCGGGTGCGCGTTGTCCAGGTGGACGATGGGCTCGGGTTCGGGTTCCTGCTCGCGGGCCAGCCTCTCGAGATGCTCGGCCTTGTCCGTCGGGAGCGGTTGGGTGGCCATCGCATCGAGCGCTGCGCGGGCCTCGGCCCGCTTGCTGCGAGTGTGGTCACTGACGGCGGTCCAGGTGGAAAGGTCGGCCACGTCCGTCGTGTCCACCTCGAACACGTCGCCGATGCGCAGTGGTCGCGATGCGGCCGCCTCGTCCTTGCCTGCGCGGCGGTGCTCGGTGACAACCTGGTAGAGGTCCTCTGCTTCGCGGATGAACCGGCGTGTCATGCCGAGGTCGAAGTCCAGGTAGCCGGTGGTCCGGTTGACCGCCGGCCATGGCCATGCCTCGAGCGTGACCCTGCCCTCGAGGATGTCGTCGATCACCACGTACCACGGCCCCGCCGGTACGTCCCGTGACCGACGGCGCGGCGGTTCGGCCGCTGCTTTCGCATCCCGGAGCGCTGTCCGCGGTGACTTGCCCTCGAACTCGCCGACGACCTGCGCGATGTCGACCCGTTGCGGCGGCACTGTCGCATCCATTGGATCCCCCTGAATGACGTGCCACCAGTATGCACCGGCCAAGCCCGTCAAGATCGCTGTTCGGCCGGGTTGGGTCCAGCGCGGTGCGGCTATCGCGTTCTGGACTGGGCGCGAGCCTTGACGATGGTCCTGATGGTGAGCAGCGCGATGGCCATGACGACTTGGCTGCCGAGCATGATCCGGTTGACGTCGACGGCCGGCCGCCAGCTCACCTGATCGCCGCGGATCAGGTAGGCGCCGACCGGCCGGGCGACCACGCCGAATCCGCTGCCTGCACCCTTCTCCCGGTCCTGGGGACGCTCGCCCTCGCCGCCACCCGCGCCGCCGACCACCTTGGCCGCTGGAATCACGGTGACACCGTCGGCCTCGTAGGGCTCGCCGAACACCCGCTTGACCGTGATCATGTCCCTCGCTTGTGCGATGACATTCTGAACGTCCATATCCACCCCTCCTCGTCACCTCGTATCCATCGTGCTCCTGTGCCGGCCGGTTATCGAGCGCGGGGGGCGAAGCAACTGTGGAGGGACGATGACGGCGGCGAAGGTGAACAGCCGAGCTACGGCGGGGCCGGGCCATGAGATCGGGTGATTAGCCTGCCTGCCGGCTGCTGGGCCGGACGTTGTGGTTGAGGTGGAAGGCGTTGTCCGGGTCCCAGATGTCCTTGAGTGCGGTGAGCCGGGCCAGCTTCTCCGGAGGGTACGCACGCCGTACGCCGGCCTGCCCCTCATCAGTGAGCACGTTGACGTAGGCCCCGCGTGCGAACGGGTCGAGCGAGGTGGCGTACCTCCGAGCCGCTGCGATCCTGGCTTCGTCCTCGTCGGGTTCTGACCAGCGGGCGGCGGCGACGAACTCGAACAGCGTGTCTCGGTGGCTGAACGCGGTGTCGGCGTCCGGCACATCGGCGATCGCACCGCCGTACGCCTGGAGACTCGCAGCAGGCAGGTGATCACCTCGGCCGTCCGACGTACCGCGGAGGAGGAATGCCTCGATCGCGTCTGCTGGCAACGAGGAGACGTAGTGGCCCTTCCAGTACCTGCGCAAGGCATGTCCTTCGACACTGTCGTCCATCCGCTGAAGCTCGACGTACGACCTTTCCGCGACGTGTTCGTCGACCGGCCGGCCGAGGGCGCGCAGCGGCCGCAGTAGCCGCCGGCCTTCTGCGGGGTCGCCAACCCACACGAATCCGACGCTGGCCATCGGCCGGCCGTTCAGGTCGCCGACCCATGCCGTGAATGTCGCCGCGCGCGGCGCAGCGGCGCTGAGCTCACGCCAGCCCGGCAACACCGCAGCCGCGTCGTCCAGATCGAACCAGAGGTCCGCGGCGAGCGTCCGGCCGTTCATGGGATGGAGTTGGAACTCGAACTCGGTCACCACGCCGAAGTTGCCGCTTCCGCCGCGCAGCCCCCAGAACAGTTCGGGGTTCTCGGTCGCACTTGCTCGGACGGTGAGTCCGTCGGCGGTCACGATCTCGAAGGACACCACGTTGTCGCAGGACAGCCCGTATTGCCGGGCAAGCCAGCCCATCCCGCCGCCGAGCGTGAGCCCGCCGACGCCGGTGTGCGACACGTTGCCAGCCGTCGTGGCCAAGCCGTGCGGCACGCTCGCCTTGTCGAGGGCTCCGAGCAACGCACCGCCCTGCACCCACGCTCGACGCCGCTGCGGGTCGACCCTGACCTGGCCCATCGGGGTGAGATCGATCATCACGCCGTTCTCCGGAACCGCGAGGCCGAGGACGCTGTGGCCGCCACATCGCACGCCGATCTCGAGGTCGTTGTTCCTGGCGAAGCGGACTGCCGTCGCCACGTCGGCGACGCTCGCACATCTAATGATGGCCAGGGGCCGCCGGTCGACCATGGCGTTCCAGACCGCGCGGGCACTGTCGTACCCCTCGTCGCCGGGGACGAGTACACGTCCCTCAACCTTGCCCTCCAGCGAACTCGCCAGGGCATTACGCAGGCTCGTCATGGTCGGCTCCCCACCTCTGCTTGCCGGGCCAGGTGCGCCAACGCGACCTCGAGGTGTACGGCCCGCAGGATGGCGCGGAAGTCTGGAGGATCTCCGGGGCTTGTGGACTGGGAGTTGGACATCGTCTGCGTTGTGGTGGTCATTGCCGGCTCCTCTTGGGACGGATCTCGTATTGAGACCCTGGCATCGAATCGGTCCTCGATAAGGCCCAGTTCTGTGACCGAATCCAGGACCAGTTCGATGCGCCAGGGTGAGCTGCTCGTCCGACTGCGTCGCGATCTTGCGGTTCCGCTCCATCAGTAGATCGAAAAGCGAGATCCGGCGCGGCCTCCGTCCGCCGGCTACCGCTGATCGGGCAGGGTCAACCCGGATTGGATGGCGAACACGACCAACTGCGCCCGGTCACGGGCATGCAGCTTCACCATCGCGCGGCTGACATGTGTGCGCACCGTCGCCGGACTCACGACCAGTTCGTCGGCGATCTCGTCGTTCGACCGGCCGGTCGCGACCCAGGCGACGATCTCGCGTTCCCGTTCGGTGAGCCGGCCGATCTCAGGATGAGCCGCGTTGGCCGGCACCGAGCGGGCACTGAACTGCTCGATGACCCGGCGCGTCACGCTGGGGGACAGCAGTGACCCGCCGTCCGATACCACTCTGATGGCGTGCAACAACTCGGACGGATCGGCGTCCTTCAGCACGAACCCGCTGGCCCCACCACGCAGCGCTTCGAACACGTACTCGTCCAGCTCGAACGTGGTGAGGACGATCACCTTCACCGCCGCCAGGTCTGGGGCGGCGGTGATCTCGCGCAGCGCGGCCAGGCCGTCGAGCACTGGCATGCGCACATCCATCAGCACGACGTCCGGTCGCAACCGGCGCACCAGATCCAGCCCGGCCCGGCCGTCGGCCGCCTCACCGACAAGTTCGGTGTCGGGCTCGGCTTCCAGCAGCGTCCGCAGACCCATCCGGACGAGCGCCTGGTCGTCCACCACCGCTACGTTGATCACGGTTCCGATCCTGGCACGTTAGGGGTGGTCGGAAGGCTGGCGTGCACAGCGAATCCGCCGTCCGGCCGAGGCCCCGCCTCGAGCGTCCCGCCGAGGGCGTGTGCGCGGGCGCGCATGCCGGCGATGCCGGTGCCGGAGGCGTCGACCCCATGGCCGGGCGCCGTCCCGTCGTCCTCCACGTCGAGTACCACGGCACCGTCCCTGCGCCGGATCGTCACACTGGCACGACTCGCGGCGGCATGGCGGAGCACGTTGGTCAGCGACTCCTGCACGATCCGGTATGCCGCGACGTCGACGTCCGGCGGCAGGTGGGCGTCCAGAACGTCCGGGGCGATGTCGGTCCGGACGTCCAGCCCGCCGGCACGGATCCGATCGATAAGGATTTCGAGCTCGGCGAGGCCGACCGACGGTCGCCTGGGTGCCTCGTCGGGGTCCGGTTCGCGCATCTGCTCGAGCTGGGTTCGCAAACCGTCGAGAGATCGGCGACTGGTGTCGCGAATCGCCTCGAGCGCCTCCTTGACCTTGGCCGGTTCGCGGTCCAGGACGTGCAAAGCGACGCCGGCTTGCATGGCGATCACGGCGAGGCCGTGGCCGACCGAGTCGTGCAGCTCGTGCGCCATGCGCAGCCGCTCCTCGGTGACCGCGCGGCGGGCGAGTGCGGTCCGCACCCCGGCCTCTGACTCACGGCGGACCCGACTCGCGATGCCGATGGCGAGCGGCGCGGCGAACGCCGCCAGCGACACCACGCCCCAGACGGCGATCTGCCGCCACAAATCTTCCCCGTCCTCGCGGAACATTCGGGACAGCGTGACTGCGAATGTGAGCAGGTAGTACCCCCCGATCCAGCGCATCGCCGCCCGCCTCGGCAGTAGCGAACCGAGTGTGTAAGCGGCGACCGGGATCGTGAACAGGATCGGCCCGTACGCGTAGTCGACAGTCAGGTAGGTGAGCACCGCAGCGCCGCTGGCAACAGCCACCGGAATCGGGTAGCGCCGGCGCACGACGAACGGCAGCGCGGCGAGAATGACCAGCAGGTACGCCCAGCCGTCCGGCGCGCGGCTCCATTCGAGCTGGTCCTGGCTCGCCGGGTGCGTGCCGCCAATGCCGACGAAGAGCAGCAATGCCGTGACGCCGGTGTCCTGAACCAGCTCACGGAGTCGCCAGGGCTTCAACTTTCACCTCGGGTCGGTGGGGTCAAGTTGACCATAGGGCGAGAAGCGGGTCGATGGCATCGGTCGGCCCGCGTATCCGGGCTACGCGGATTTGCGTAGTGAACGAGCCGCTCTACGGCGGACGCGCGGGTAGGCCTGCGGCGCCGATGCTGGCTGCATGACCGAGACGATTGTGGTTACCGACCGGTTGACCAAGAAGTACGGCGATCAGATCGCCGTGGACGAGGTGAGCCTCACAGTTCGACGCGGTGAGGTGTACGGCTTCCTCGGACCGAACGGTGCCGGCAAGACGACCACCCTGCGCATGCTGCTGGGCCTGGTCCGTCCCACGCGGGGCACCGCGAAGGTTCTCGGTGCACGTCCGGGCCACCCGGCCGCGGTGGCCCGGACGGGAGCACTGGTGGAGGGGCCCGGCTTCTTCCCGTACCTGTCCGGTCGCGACAACCTGCGGGTGATGGCGCGTTACCAGGGTGTTTCCGAGGCCGCCGTGGACGCCGCGCTCGAGCGGGTGGAGCTAGCCGGCCGGGGCAGGGACGCGTTCCGCTCGTACTCGCTGGGCATGAAGCAGCGGCTCGGCGTGGCATCGGCGCTGCTCGGCGATCCAGAGCTGCTCGTTCTGGACGAGCCGACCAACGGGCTCGACCCTGCCGGGATGGCGGACATGCGCCGGCTGATCGTCGAGCTGGCACAGCAGGGCCAGACGGTGCTGCTGTCCAGCCACCTGCTCGGAGAGGTCCAGGAGATCTGCGATCGGGTGGGGGTCATCGTCCACGGCCGGCTGATCGCCGAGAGCACCGTGGCCGAGTTGCGCGGCGCGAGCACAGTTCTGGCCCGGGCCGAGCCGATCGACGGGACGCTCGCAGCCGCCATGCGGGTGGCTGGAGACGACGCGGTGCGGTTGCAGGACGGCGGCGTGCATCTCGACCTGGACGCCCGGCGCGTCCCGGAACTGGCGCGTGAGCTCGTCACGGCCGGTGTCGACATTCACGAGATCCGGGCGTCCGAGCGTTCTCTCGAGGACGTCTTCTTCGAGATGACCGCTGGAGAACGGGGCGATGGCAATGGGAAGGAACAGCCATGACGACGATGGAGCAAGGGCCCATGCGGACGGCGATCGAGCCGACCGGCTTCCGCGCCCTGGGCGCGAGTGTGCGAGGCGAGTTGCTACGGCTGCGCAAGTGGCCGACCGTGTGGGTTCTCGGCGGCGTGTGGCTCGCGTTGAACCTGACGTTCGCCTACGTATTCAACTACATCGCCTACGCAACCGGCTCCGGGAACTTCGGAACCGGCCCGGCGACCGAGGGCTTGCTGGCCGACCTGATGCCGGACGCAATCCCGCGCATCTACACCGGCGGGCTGCCGATGTTCGGCGGCGCGATCATGATGATCCTCGGCGCGCTCGCCGCGGGTAGCGGCTTCGGCTGGGGAACGTGGAAGACCGTGCTGACCCAAGGCCCTGGCCGGCTGGTCGCGTTCGCAGGGACGCTGGCCGCACTCGGCGTTGTCGTCGTGACGATCCTGGTTGCGCAACTGGCTCTGGACTTCGGCGCATCGGTGCTTATCGGGACCGTCGAGTCGCAGACGCTCGGCTGGCCGGACGTCGGTGAGCTCGCCAAGTCCGTCGGCGGTGGACTGCTGATAAGTGCTATGTGGGCGGCCGCGGGCGTGCTGATAGGCGTCCTGACGCGGAGCCCCGCACTGGCCGTGGGTCTGGGACTGGTTTGGTCGCTGGTCGTGGAGAACCTGCTGAGGGGCGTGGCGAACCTGATCAGTGAGCTGGAGTATGTGACGAACGTGTTGCCCGGCACCGCGGCCGGTTCGATGGCCGGCGCGCTGGGGGCGACCGCCGAGGGGGAGGGCGACGGTGCGCCGGGCGTGCTGACGGTGTTGAGTGGCGCATCGTCGGCGGCTCTGTTGGCCGCCTACCTGGTCGTGTTCGCCGTAGCAGCGGCGGCGGCCATGCGTCGGCGCGATCTTGCCTGATCGGGTGCTACGGTGCCCCGCGGGGAGGTTGTGTGGTGCCGATCACGAATGACAGTAATGCCGTTGGCCGGCTGTATCGCGCCACGACCACGCCGCAGCTGGTGCACGTCCCCGCGCTCAGGTTCCTGTGCATCGACGGGCACGGCGACCCGAATACGAGCCCGGCGTACGCCGCCGCGGTTCAGGCGTTGTACTCGGTGTCCTACGCCGCCAAGTTCGCAGTCAAGAAGGCGGGCGGCCCGGAGTTCAAGGTATCCCCGCTCGAGGGCCTGTGGTGGGCAGAGGACATGAGCACGTTCCTGACCCGCGACAAGTCCGAGTGGGACTGGACCATGATGATTCGCCAGCCCGACGCGGTCACCGATGAGCTGGTCGGTCGGCTCACGGACGAGGTGGCCACGAACAAGTCGATGCCCCTCGCCAAGGAGCTGCGGCTGATCTCGTTCGAGGAGGGCACCGCCGCGCAGGTGCTGCATGTCGGCCCGTACGACGCCGAGGGTCCCACCATCGCGCGGTTGCACGAGTTCATCGATGAGCACGGGTTCACCTTGAACGGGCATCACCACGAGATCTACCTCGGCGACCCACGCCGGTCGGCCCCGGAAAGACTGCGCACCATCATCAGGCAGCCGTACGCCGCGACGTGACTGAAGGCCGAACAGACGACTCGCGATGGTGGTGCGCCGCCGGTCAGGCCGGGATTCCCGACAGGAGGCCAAAGCGACAGGAGGCCAAAGCCTGTACAGGGCAGGACCTTTGACGGGTACACCGGCAACACGTTGGTGGACAGAGTCGGGAGCATGGCGGACTTTCTCGACTCCGGGATGACCGTTCTCACGGAGAGCGAATGCTGGAAGCTGATGGCGCGTACTGAGGTCGGCCGGTTGGCGGTCTGCGTCGGCGGTAGTCCGGAGATCTTCCCGGTGAACTTCGTGACCGACAACCGGACCATGCTGATCCGGACTGCTGAGGGGACCAAACTCGCCGCCGTGGCCGCCAACCCGCAGGTCGCTTTCGAGGTCGACGGATTCGACCCGGTGAGCGGCGAGGCGTGGAGTGTGATCGTTCGCGGAAGTGCGCGGGTGCTCGACAAGCTCAACGAGATCCATGCCGCCCAGGAGCTCCCGCTGGTGCCATGGCACGCCACGCCGAAGCCGATCTTCGTTCGAATCGAGCCGGCCGCGATCAGCGGGCGGCGCTTCACCGCAGCTCGTGGACTCCTCGAACCGTGAGTCTGGTGACCCGTCAGTCCCAGTCCGCCCATGCGATCCAGCGCTGTGGCGAGATGGTGATCATCACCGCTGACGCGAGTGCATCTTCGTCCCAACCCTCGGCGTAGTCGGCACGGGAGTATTTCTCGTCGAGAGCCCGCAAATCGGCTGGGTCGGGCGGTCGGCGAAGGCTCACCCGTCCTAACACGGAAACGTAGCGGCGCATGCCGCCCTCGGTCACCTCGACGCACAACGTTGCCTGCCCGGTTCGCTCGACATTGCGCGTCTTCACATCGTGGGCCCCGGCAAGGAAGCGCACCTCGCCGCCGGCGAAGAGGAAATGGACGGGAACCGAGTGAATCCAGCCGCCGTCACTCAGGGATGAGAACACGCCCACGAGGGGACGTGAGAGCAACTCGACGGCCTCGGGGCGCGTCAGGCGGCGCTTGTTGGGATCCGCTTGCTGATTCATCACCCGCATCCTTGCTCACCGGATCACTAGGTGGTTCGCCGGGCGGTTCACGTCACTAGATCAGACCAGTGAGTCCCACGGGTCCTCGCGCCGCCAGACCGTAGGGAAGTGGAGGGCGACGCCCTGCCGGTCCGCGAGTTCGGCGAGAACGCGCATCGTCGCGTCGAGGTCGTCACCGGCGAAGGGCAATGCTCGCAGCGGCCGCTCCAAGGGACGGAAGAAGTCGTCCCAATGGATGAGCACGACCCGCCGCGCGCCCACGGTGCCCACTGTCTCCGCCCAGTAGGTCCGCATGTAGTCCTCGCTTTGCAGGCCGAGTTGCCCGACGCCGAGATACGCCACGTCGGCGCGCCAGCCGGTTAGTGAGCCCGGAACGAACCCCGCGCTGCCCTGGATCAGCGCAGTTCTGCCGGTGGCGTGCTCGGCCAGGATCGACCACGCTTCGCCGCACCGGTAAGCCTTCACCCTTACCGGAGGGACCACCGGCGCGGGGATGTGCCCGGGAAACCGATCCGGAGGGCAATGATCCGACTCGAGCCACGTGAGCCGAAAGCCACCGAAGGTCAGCGGCTCACCGGGTGTCACGACCTTGATCTGGTGGCTCGGGAGTCCGTGTCCGCGACCGACGTTCGCGGCCGATTCCCCGCCAGCGAGGACCGCGCCCGTGCGCTGCGCAACGACTGCTGAGTCCATTGCATGGTCGTAGTGCGTGTGCACGGGCGTTACCGCGTCGAGTTGATCGATCCCGGCAAGGGCGAGCGCGGTGTCGATCCGGGTAGCATCCGGCCCGACCTTCCGCAGGCTGACCGTGACCAGCGACGGCCGCGAGAAGAATCCGTCGGTGAGTACCGCCGACACGCCGTCCTCGAAGAGCAGGCTCGAGACGCCGAGAAAGGTAACCCCGAACTCTTCCCGGGCAGGGGGCACATCGAAGCGGTCGGCGTACCTGGTGATGTCTGGACGACCTGGCTTGAGGCGCATGCCGGGACGCTACCCCTCGACGTCAGCGAGCCTCGTTCGAGCCGGATTCGACGACGTCCTCGCCGAAGGCGGCAGCGAGCGCCTTCGCTATCAGCTCCGGCAGCTCGGTCCGTCCGTCGTCCTCGGCCCAGCGCACCAATGCCGTGTGCATGGCAGCCAAGCAAGCGCTGGCCGCCGCTTGGGCGTGGAACGCCGCGTCCGGATCGGTGGCGTCGTTCCCAAGGGCATCCACGATGGCCTGCTGAAGGGCGTAGTGGTTGTCCAGGTGCTTGGCCCGCAAGGCCGGCGTCGAGATCATGAGCCGCAGGCGGGCGAGGAGGAACTGCTCGTTCGCCGTCAGGTCGCCTTCGTGGCCGCTGCCGGTCAACCTCGTGGCCGCGTCGATGAGCGCCCTGCCGATACGGCGGACCAGGGGCTGCGTAGCGGGCGACGCGGCGATCAGATCGGCGACGAGACGGGCGCGCTGATCGACAAGCACGAGGTCCTCCTTCGTGGGGAAGTGCCGGTACACGGTCATGGGGGACACACCTGCGGCTTCGGCGATTTCGGTCACGGTCGTGGCGTCATACCCGCGTTCGGTGAACAGCCGGACCGCGTGCGCCTGAATCATGCGCTGGGTCTCAGCTCGCCGTTTCGCTCGCAACGTTGAGTGCTGGTCGACCATGTGATAGACACTACCTTGGTGATAGTTACTACCAAAGTGGTAGCAACTAACAGACATGAGGAGACTGACATGAGTGACCTGACCGGCAGGACGGCTCTTGTGACCGGAGCATCGCGCGGCATCGGGCAGGCGATCGCCGTCCGGCTAGCAGCAAGGGGCGCGACGGTCATCGTGCACTTCGGCACGGACAAGGACGGTGCAACCGCGACGGTCGACGAGATCGAACGGACCGGAGGACGCGCACACGCCGTGGAGGCAGAACTGGGCGTGGATGACGACGTCGAAACGCTCTTCGCAGGTGTCGAGGCGGGTCTGGCCGGGCGATTGCTCGACATTCTCGTCAACAACGCGGCGGCTGCGCCGGCCGGTCCGCTCGGAGTCACGACGCGGGCGGAGTTCGATCATCTCTTCGCGGTGAACGTGCGGGCGCCGTACTTCGTCATCCAGCGAGCATTGCCACTGCTTCACGACGGTGGCCGCATCGTCACGATCTCGTCCGTGGCGACCCGGATGGCCAACCCCTCCCAGACGTCCTTCGCCATGACCAAGGGCGCGATCGAGACAATGAGCATGACCCTGGCCAACGAACTCGGAGCCCGAGGCATCACGGTGAACGCGGTCGCACCCGGCGCCACCCGGACGGCGACGAATGGATCGTACTTCGAAGCACCGGGCCTGGCCGAACTCATTACTGGAATGACGGCACTCGATCGGCTCGGCGGGCCCGACGACGTGGCTGATGTGGTTGCGTTCCTCGCATCCGATGCTGCGCGCTGGATCACCGGTCAGGTGATTGACGCAAGTGGTGGTCTGTTTCTCGGTCCGCGTGCCTGATCGCGGCATCGTGGACGAGAATTGCGTCAAGGTCGCGCTCAGCGAATTGGCGATGGAGCCACTCCTCGTTGAGGAGGATCAGCAGACATTCGCGAACGGGGAAGCTCTCTGGCGGCGGCCACCCCGGCGCCTCGACCGGCTCGGTGCGGGCGGCCAGCGACTCCTCGGTCAGGCCATCGATCACCGTGCGTACGGTGGCCATTCGGTCCTGGCGTACCGCCATGACCTCGTCGAGCGTAGGACGCACGTCGCGGTCCCGCGGGATGCCCGGGATGTCCGGCATCTCATCCCACGGCAGGTCGAGCGGGTGCCACGGTGAGGGGTCGCCGAGGATCACCCGCCGCACCCATGCGTCGGTAGCGAATGCGAGATGGCGCAGCGTCTCGATGAACGACCACTCCCCATCCACCGACTCGTGCAAGAGCTCGGGGTCGAGGCGTCGCGCTCGTTCGACGGTGCCGGCCCAACGCCGTTCGATGATGTCCCACGCGGCACGGAAGCCGGCGGGATCAACGGGACGCATCTTGGCCCGGTCGGGGTCGCGCCGGTCGAGTTCGGCGTCAACGAGTGGTGCGATGTCAACCCCGTTGACCAAGAGGTTCTGGATATCCCCGTCGATCTGAGCGTTTACTAGCTCCACGCCGGTCATCTTCGCTCCGCTCAAGTCGACCCCGCGGAACCGCGCGCGGGAAAGGTCGACGGCACGAAACTCCGCCCCTGACAGGTCGACGCGGTCGAACTGCGAGCCGCTCAAATCGTCGCCCGTGAAGCCAGCCATGGCCGCACCTTAACCATGGCCACTGACACCGTGCCACCGTCGTGCGGAGCGTCCGGGCCGCCGCGGCGACGATCCGAAACGATCGCAGGCGGCCGGACATTGACGGCTGTTACACCCGGCCGTACGTTGACTGAAGTCGCGCCATAGCGCGATTCAGCTATCGGGTACGGCCTGAAGTCGGCGTCAACGGTCCAACACCATAGGAGGCGATCATTGATGCGACGTCTACTGAGTGGATTAGCCGCCGCCGTCCTACTTGCTACCGGGCTGACCGCCGCGCCGGCCGCGGCAGATCCGCCGCACAACCCTGGCGGGCCGTGTATCCAGCCCAACCAGCACCAGTCGCTGGAGAGCCTCTACTTCTACGAGGACGTGGTCAAGGCGCTCGACCAGATCGAGCAGGCCGGCCAGGGCCTGGTCACAGTACAGAGCGCCGGACAGTCCGGCCAGGGTCGCGAACTGCTGTACGCGACCGTCGGCACCGGCGAGACGGTCTTCTGGATTCAGGGCCGGATCCACGGCAACGAGCGGCTCGGCACGCAGTCTGCGCTCCGGCTCCTCAGCTGGCTGACGTCCGGCCACCCGGACGCCAGGATGATCAGGGAGAAGCTGACCGTCATCGTCATCCCGATGTACAACCCGGATGGCGCCGAGTTCGTCACAGCATCGGGCCTGCGCGGCATTCGTGGGTCGGTGACGCCGAACTTCAACCTCGACCTGAACCGGGACTGGGGTCCGCAACCGGCTCCGGGATTCGGCCAGCAGGGTTCCTTCGCGCAGCCTGAGTCGCGGGCGTGGTGGGCCCTGTATGCCGAGATGTTGCCGAACTACGCGCTCGACTATCACCACGTGGGTCAGGCGCATGTGGTGCAGGGCACCGACGATCTCACCCAGTTCCAGATCGGCCACCGGCCTATCGCCATCTCGGCCTTCACGGACGAGCAGTGGCAGACCAACCGGGCTATGGTCATGGTCGTCAAGGAGGCCATCGAGAGCCTTGGAGTGATTACTCCGACGCTCTATGGTCCGGCGCAGAATCCAGCTTTCCACATCCCCAACGCGGTGATCAGCACGATGCTCCTCGGTGACAGCGCGCCGCCCGGCGAACAGGTTCCCGACCACCGGGTCAACGGTGCTCTGTTCTTCGAGTTCCGCTCGGTCGGCCAGAAGAGCAGCGGCCTGCTCGTCGAGACGCATCTGAGGCCAACGAAGGCGCTGCTGACCGCGGTCGCCGACGGCTCGCTGGCCGATGTGGACATCAGCGGCTTCGACGACATCCCGTTCCCGCAGGCAGTCCCCTGCGGGACTTAGCGCTGCAAAGCCCACACGATCGCCGGGCCGCACCGTTGCTGTCGGCCCGGCGAACTGATCTCGGACCAGGTGGTGCGAGCCGCTCAGCAAGGCCTCCTGCGCCACGCAAGAATGCGTTGGCCTGAGCGCTCGTGCCAAGGGTTATGTCGTGACCGGTGGTGGCAGGGGAGTCGGCCGGGCCATCGCCGAACGATTGCTGAGCCAGGACGCGCACATCGGCATCATCGAACGTGACGAAGCGTCGCTGGACTGGGTCGCGGATCACCCTGCCGGCAATAGCGGCGACCCGCAGCGGATCACCCGGGAGATGGCGCGGCTTCACCCGCTTGGCCGGGTGGGCCAGGCCGGGGAGGTCGCCGCAGCGGTGGCCTACCTGCTCTCGGACGAGGCTAGCTTCATCTCCGGCGCGTGTTGCCCGTCGACGGTGGACGTTCGGTTCAAGGCCAGGACCCCGAAGAGCGCTAGACACCGTCTCGCCAGTCGTCCACGGCGGCGAACGCTTGATATGTGACCATATTGACACGTGACCTACAAGTCACATATGCTTCTCGTGTGAACGACGACGATGCGGTGTTCAAAGCCCTCGCCGACCCGACTCGCCGGTTCCTTCTCGACCTGCTCTTCGAGCGTGACGGCCGCACGCTCACCGAGCTCGAGTCAGAACTGGAGATGACGCGCTTCGGCGTCATGAAGCACCTTCGCGTGCTCGAGGAGGCCGGCCTCGTCGTCACACAACGGTCTGGGCGAGAGAAGTTGCACTACCTCAATCCCATACCGATCCAACTGATCCACGACAGATGGATCGACAAATTCCGAGAGCGTCACGTGTCGGCGCTCACTGAACTCAAAGCCAAGCTGGAGGAATCATGACCGCCGAGACGACCCAGGTCTACCGGGTCTACATCAAGGCGAGCCCGGAAGCGATCTGGGACGCGATCACCAAGCCGGAGTGGACGGAGCGCTACGGCTACACCGGCCTGGTCGACTTCGACCTTCGCCCTGGCGGGGCCTACAAGGTGCGCCCGACAGAGGCCTTCAAGAAGGAAAGTGAGGCCAACTTCGGCGGCGAGCTGCCCGAGGTGATCATCGACGGGGAGGTCGTGGAGGCCGATCCGCCGCGCAAGCTCGTCCATACGTTTCGGATGCTGATGGACCCGGGGATGGCGGCCGAGCCGCACACCCGCCTCACATACGAGATCAAGGAACTCGACGACAAGGTGTGCTCGCTCACCCTCACCCATGAGCTCGAGGGCGCGCCGAACCTCGCGTCGCTGGTTCGCGGCGATCAGGAGGAGTACGGCGCCGGCGGCGGCCACGCGTGGGTGCTCAG
>DASUUU010000101.1:0-11858 GCA_036373915.1 Jiangellaceae bacterium
CCTGCGCGAGCCGCTCGAGTGGAACAACTCCACCCTGCTGACCGGCGACCTGGCGACGGCCGTGGCCAAGCTCAAGGAGCAGGAGAACGAAGACGTCACGGTGCTCGGCAGCGGCGAACTGGTGCAATCACTGATGAGGGACAGGTTGGTGGACGAGTACGTCCTGCTCATCCACCCGCTGGTGCTGGGGTCTGGACGTCACCACTTCCCGGCGGGCAGCCCGGTGACCGCGTTAGAACTTGTCGACTCTGCCACCACCTCAAGTGGTGTGATCATCGCGACGTACCGGCCGGCGGTAGCGTCGCCTATCGAAGGGAGGAACGCATCATGACGCAGTACCTACTCTCCATCTACCAGCCCGACGGCCCTGCGCCCGAGCCGGAGATGCTTGATCCGATCATGCGCGATATCGAAGCAGTGAAGCAGGAGATGAAGGACGCCGGGGTGTGGGTGTTCAGCGGCGGCCTGCACGAACCGAGCAGCGCCACCGTCGTCCAGGTCCAGGGCGACGACTTCCTCGTGACCGACGGTCCGTATATCGAGGGCAAGGAGCACCTCGGCGGGTTCACCATCATCGAGGCGCCGGACCTCGACGTCGCGCTGGAGTGGGGCCGAAAGCTCGCGCGGGCCATCAGGTTGCTGCCGATCGAAGTGCGCCCCTTCCACGACGGACAATGATGTCTGACCGGTCAGCGCCTACTACAGCGCAGATCGACAAGGTCTTCCGGGCCGAGTACGGACGTGCGGTGGCCGTCCTGACCCGCTACTTCGGCGACATCGACATCGCGGAGGAGGCCATTCAGGACGCCTTCGCCGAGGCGGTGCGGCGGTGGCCCGAATCAGGGCTGCCGCCGAGCCCCGCGGGCTGGATCATCACCACCGCACGCAACAGGGCGATCGACCGGCTCCGCAGAGAGGCGGGGCGCGATGAGCGGCACGCCCAGGCGGCCCTTGTACACGCCAATGACGTGCCGGCAGAGGAGGGACCCGTGCGTGACGACCGGCTAAGGCTGATCTTCACCTGCTGCCACCCGGCGCTGGCCAGGCCCGCTCAGGTCGCGTTGACGCTTCGGCTACTCGGCGGGCTCAGCACGCAGGAGATCGCGCGCGCGTTCTTCGTATCCGAGCCGACCATGGCGCAGCGCATCGTTCGGGCCAAGGGCAAGATCCGCGCGGCGCGCATCCCGTACCGGATACCGCGCGAGGCCGACCTGCCGGACCGGCTGACCTCCGTGCTCGCCGTCGTGTACCTCATCTTCAACGAGGGTTACCAGGCCAGTTCGGGTGACCGGTTGGTCCGTGCGGACCTCTGCGCGGAGGCGATCCGGCTCGGCCGGCTGCTGGCCGAGCTGATGCCGGATGAGCCGGAGGTGAAGGGACTGCTCGCGCTGATGCTGCTCATCGAGTCGCGGCGGGACGCTCGTACCGGCCCGGCCGGCGACTTGATCGTACTGTCCGACCAGGACCGCAGCCGGTGGAACCGCGAGCTCATGACCGAGGGCCAGGCCATCGTCCGCGAGTGCCTGCGACGTAATCAGCCGGGCCCGTACCAGATCCAGGCCGCGATCAACGCAGTGCACAGCGACGCGCCGACAGCGGCAGCCACCGACTGGCGCCAGATCCTGGCCCTGTACGACCAGCTCATGGCCACCGCGCCGAGCCCTGTCGTGGCGCTCAACAGGGCCGTCGCCGTGGCCGAGGTCGACGGCCCTGAGGTCGCGCTCGCGGAGATCGATGGGCTCGACCTGGATGGCTA
This sequence comes from Jiangellaceae bacterium, assembly GCA_036373915.1. Classification (GTDB taxonomy): domain Bacteria; phylum Actinomycetota; class Actinomycetes; order Jiangellales; family Jiangellaceae; genus JASLBX01. Next base: position 1,757 of record DASUUU010000101.1, read on the forward strand.
CCACGTGTTCCACGCCGTACGTGCCGACCTGCTCAGGAGGCTCGGCCGGAACGCCGACGCCGCGCAGGCGTACGACGGGGCGATCGCTCGTACGGGGAACGCTGCCGAGACGGCGTTCTTTCAAGGCCGTCGCGACGCCCTGAACTAGCGCGCGAGGACGCGCGGGACAGTACGGACCGCCAGCCCGATGCGGACCATGCTGGCCGGTATGGCCAGGGCCATCGGCCAGCTCAATGCCGGTGCGGCCAGGGCGATGGCTGCGAGCATCGCGCCGTCGAGCACGGCCAGCAGCCCGCATGCCGGCCCGGTGAGTCTCGTGCGCTGGTAATCGCGGCTGACCGTGGCGGCGACAAGAGCGGCCACGACCGCGAGCAGGATGGCTCCGAACGCAACGGCTGCGCCGAGCGGAATCGGCCAGGTCCACGCATTGGCGCTGATGAGCGACGACCCCCACAGGGCGGCGAACAGCGGCCCGCTGGCCAGCAGGGCGAGCGCCGCTCGCCGCCCGGGCGCCTGGCGGATGAACTCCTTGATGATCAGATCTGGTTGCCCGAACTCGGCAGTGGCGGCCGCGGCCGCGCTAGCCGCAGGCAGGCCTCGCCGCTGGTGGTGCCGGAAGGCCTCGTCGAGGCCGTCGGCAAGCTCGTCGACGTCGTCGGCCGGCAGCCGCCGGGCCAGTTCGGCCAGGTAATCATCGATCAGCTGGTGGCCGGCCACGGGTCTCGCTCCAGTATCCCTGTGACGGCCTGCGCGAACTCGCGCCAGTTGGCCCGTTCGCCGGCCAGTTTGCGCTCACCCGCGTCGGTAAGCCGGTAGCTGCGCCGGCGCCGCCCGTCGACGACGGACCACGAGCCGGCGATAAGCCCAGCCCGTTCGAGCCGGTGCAGCGCCGGGTACACGGTGCCGGTGGGCAGGTCGAACCGGCCGCCGCTGCCGTCCCGCAGCGCCTCCTTGATCGCGTAGCCGTGTCGCGGCCCGTCGGCGAGCGCGGCCAGTAACAGCACGTCGAGGTGGCCCTTGAGGGCTTGCGCTTCCGGCCTCATAGGTAGTTATCCTACTCCCAACGCAATAGCTAGTTATCCTACGTATTGATTTTCCTATGTATTGGCGGTGGGCGATGTCCGAGCCGGCGATCGTGGCCGAGGGCCTGGTGAAGCGCTTCGGGGCAATCGAGGCACTCGCCGGCGTCGACCTGGAGGTACCGGCCGGGACGGTGCTGGGGCTGCTCGGTCCGAACGGCGCGGGCAAGACGACCGTGGTTCGCATCCTGGCGACGCTGCTGCCGCCGGACGCCGGAGCCGCCCGGGTGGGCGGGCTCGATGTGGTCGGCCGGTCGGCCGCGGTCCGCCGGATAGTCGGGCTGTCCGGGCAGTTCGCGGCGGTCGATGCTTACCTGACCGGTCGCGAGAACCTCCAGATGATCGGCCGGTTGAGCGGGCTCGGGCGTGCTCGAGCTCGGCAACGGGCGGACGAGCTGCTGGACGCATTCGACCTGAGTGCTGCGGCCGACCGGCTCGCCGGGGGCTACTCAGGCGGCATGCGCCGGCGGCTCGACGTCGCGGCCAGCCTGGTGGCCCGGCCGCCGGTGTTGTTCCTTGACGAGCCGACCACCGGCCTGGACCCGCACGGGCGGATGGGTCTGTGGCGGCTGGTGGCCGAGTTGGCCCGCCAGGGCACGACCGTCCTGCTCACGACTCAGTACCTGGAGGAGGCCGACCGGCTCGCCGACTCGATAGTGCTCATGGACGCCGGCCAGGTGATCGCCAGCGGTACGGCGGATGAGCTGAAGGCGCAGGTGGGTGGTGACCGCCTGGAACTGGAGGCGCCGCCGGGCACTGACCCGCGCGCACTGGCGGCCGCGGTCGCAGGGCTGGGCAGCGGGGATCCGGCGCCCGACCCGGATACGGGACGGGTTGTGGTGCCCGTCCATGACGGGCCGCGGGTGCTCGCCGAGGTGGCTGGCGCACTCGCCGCGGCGGGCGTCGGCGTGGCGGGAGTGGCGATCCGCCGGCCCTCGCTCGACGAGGTGTTCCTCACGTTGACCGGTCAGCGGTTGCCGGCCGACGACGATTCCGTCGAGATCGGCGGCGGGCTATGACCACCGTCGAGGCCAGGCAGTCCGGACTTTCCGGTCTGGTGTGGCTGGCGGCGGACGTCGCCACGATCACCGCACGCAACCTGCGGCGGCTCGTGCGCGTACCCACATTGATCGTCTTCGCCACCGTGCAGCCGGTGTTCTTCGTGCTGCTGTTCACCTACTCGTTCGGTGGCGCGATCGACCCGCCCGGCGTGCAGAACTACGTCGACTACCTGCTGCCGGGCACCTTCGTGCTCGCGCTCGCCTTCGGCGCCTCCCAGACCGGGGTGGCCATCGCCGATGACCTCGCCACCGGGATGATCGACCGGTTCCGGGCGCTGCCGATGACCCGTTCGGCCGTCCTTGCCGGCCGCACCCTGGCCGATGCGATCCGCAACCTGTTCGTCCTCGGGCTGATGACCGGTGTGGGCTACCTGATCGGGTTCCGCTTCCACGCCGGCGCCACCGCTGCGCTGGCCGCCCTCGGGTTGGCGCTGCTGGTCGGCGTCGCCTTCTCGTGGGCCAACGCCCTCATCGGGTTGCTGGTGCGCAATGCGGAGGCGTCGGGGTTGGCCGGTCTGCTAGTGGTCATCCCGCTGGTGTTCACCAGCTCCACCTTCGTACCGGTCGCGACCATGCCAGGCTGGTTGCAGGCCTTCGCCGAGGTCAACCCGGTCACAGTCACCGTCGATGCGCTACGAGCACTGACCCTCGGCGGACCTACGGCCGAGCCGGTGTGGCAGGCGCTGGCCTGGATCGGCGCGATACTGGTCGTCACCATGCCTGCTGCCGTCCTGCGCTACCGGCGAACCACCGCCGGGTGATCGCCGATGCCGGATCAGGTGGACGTACTCGTCGTTGGTGCCGGGCCGACAGGGCTGGCACTGGCCGCTCAACTTCAGCGGTACGGCGTCTCGTTCCGCATCATCGATCGTGCGCTGGGCCGGGTTCACGACTCGCGGGCGCTGGGCGTCCAGCCGCGTACGCTCGAGGTTCTGGCCAGTCTGGGTATCACCGACCAGATGGTTCAGCGTGGCAACCAAAGCGTTCGGTTGCTGCTGCATGCCGGCCGCAAGGTGGTCCGGCTCCAGTTGTTCGACATCGGCGCCGACGACACGGCCTACCCGTTCATGCTGTTCCTGTCCCAAGCCGAGACCGAGCGCATCCTGGGCGACCACCTCGCCGAACAGGGTGTCGAGATCGAACGCGAAGTGGAGCTCCGCGAACTGAGCCAGTCCAGCGACGGGGTGTCCTGCCGGCTGCGCGGCCCCGGCGAGAAGGAGGAACTCGTCCACGCCGGGTACGTGGTGGGCTGCGACGGCGCGCGCAGCACGGTCCGCGCGCAGGCCGGCATCGCCTTCGAGGGCATGGCCTACCCGCAGACCTTCGTGCTGGCCGACGTGGAAGCCGAGGGACTCGAGCGCGGCACCGCACACGCGTTCATGGCCGCGCATGGCATCCTGCTCTTCTTCCCGCTCGAATCCCCGGCGACCTGGCGACTGATAGCGATGCGGCCCCGTTCCGACCCGACGCCGGTCGACCGGCCGGTGACCCTCGGCGAGGTCCAGTCGCTGGTCGACGCGTACCCGGCGACGCCGGTGCGGCTGCGCGATCCGGTATGGATGACCAACTTCAGGCTGCACAACCGTGGCGCCACCCGCTACCGGGCGGGGCGGATCTTCCTGGCCGGGGACGCCGCGCACATCCACAGCCCGGCAGGCGCTCAGGGTATGAACACCGGCATCCAGGACGCGGTCAATCTCGGCTGGAAGCTCGCGCTCGTCGCGTCCAACCGGGCCGGCCCGGCACTGCTGGACACCTACGAGCAGGAACGGGCACCGGTCGGCCGCCGGGTGTTGCGGTTCACCGACCGGGCGTTCACCGCCGGCACCTCGACCAACCCGCTCGTGCGGTTCGTCCGCGTCCAGATCATTCCGCGGCTGCTGCTGCTGGTAGTAGGGCCCCGGCGGGCCCGCAAGCTGGGCTTTCGGACCATCTCGCAACTGGCCATCCGCTACCGGCGCAGCCCGCTGTCCGTGGACGGCCCACACCCGCCACGGCACGGTCCCAAGCCCGGAGATCGGCTGCCCGACGCAGTGATGAAAGACCGCGGCGAGCTCACGACGCTGCACGGCGCCCTGTCCGCGCCGGGCTTTCACCTCCTGCTGTGCGGGCCCGCCTATGCCTGGCAGGTCACCGACACCCAGCTCCAAGATCGCTGGCGCGAGCTGGTCACGGTCCGCCGGTTGACCCGCGACGACCCGGGCGCACTGCTCGACCACACCGGTGAGTTGTGGCGTCGGCTGGGAGCGGATGACTCCTCTGTAGTGCACTACCTCGTCCGACCGGACGGCCACATCGGCTATCGCAGCGGCGGCACAGACCTGTCCGGCGTGCACGCGTACCTCACAGATCGGCTTGGCGTCCTCACCTGATTCAGGCTCGGCCCGGCCACTACGTCGATGCACACCATCCGCGGGCGGCATGGTCGAATGGGACAATGAACGAGGTCCGGCTCATCGGCGTGCGGAGCGAGCCGCTGTCAGTCGACGAGGTGCTCGCCGCCGTCGCCGACGCGCGGGCCGGCGGCACCTGCGTGTTCATCGGCACCGTGCGCGACACCGACCACGGCAGAGGCGTCACAGCACTGGACTACGAGGCACATCCCAGCGTCGAGGGCGTGTTGCGCGAGGTCGCCACGCAGGTGGCCAAAGACTTCCCGGTGTGCGCCGTCGCGGCAGTTCACCGGGTGGGAGAGCTGGCCATCGGCGATCTTTCTGTGGTCGTCGCGACTTCCGCGCCACATCGAGGAGAGGCGTTCGAAGCCTGCCGCCGGCTCATCGACGACCTCAAGCGCGAGGTGCCGATCTGGAAACACCAGGCGTTCACCGACGGGGGAGATGAATGGGTGGGCTCGCCGTAGCCCACGTACCCTTAACTGGCCACTGCTCGACCGCCAGGTAAGGAACCACGCGAACCAATGACTCGCCGGACTGCGACTCTCGCCTTTGCGGGTGCCATTCTCGTCGTGCTCGTCGCCGTCGCGGCGCTGCTGCCCGTCCCGTACGTCGTGTACTCGCCCGGGCCGATGGAGAACGCGCTGGGCGATGACGTGATCTCGGTAGCGGGAGCCGAGACCTTCGAGACCGATGGCGTGCTGAACCTCACCACCGTGGGCATGACCCCTGCCGACGTGCGGCTCGACCTGCTCACCGCCTTGCAGGCGTGGGTCGACCCGGACCGGGCGCTCGTGCCCCGCGACCTGATCTACGGGCCGGACGAGACCGCCGAGGAGGTTCGCGAGGAGAACGCTCGATTCATGCGACGCTCGCAGGACAGCGCCAAGGCTGCGGCGCTGCGCGAACTCGGGTACGACGTTCCCGAGACGGTCCTGATCGACATGGTGGTGGACGGTTCGCCGGCGGACGGGACGCTCGAACCTGGCGACATCGTCGAGGAGGTCGATGGCGAGCCGGTCACCACTCCGCAGGACGTTGTCGATGCGGTCCGTGCACACGAGCCGGGCGAGACGGTGGAGGTGGTGGTGCGCCGGGGCGGCGAGTCGATGACCCTTACCGTCGACACCGTGGAGTCGGAGGAGGGCCACGCTCAGGTCGGCGCCGGCGTGGGGGTGGGATACGAGTTCCCGGTGCAGATCGAGGTGAACATCAACGACCGGATCGGCGGGCCCAGCGCCGGCATGATCTTCGCGCTGGCAATCTATGACACCCTGACTCCGGGCGCGCTGCTCGAGGACCTTCGGGTCGCGGGCACCGGCGAGATAACCGACGATGGTGAGGTCGGCGCGATCGGCGGCATCCAGCAGAAGATCGCGGCGGCTGCGCATGACGACATCGAGCTGTTCCTCGCCCCCGCCCCCAACTGCGACGACGTGGTGGGCGCTCGTAACGGCGACATGCAGGTAGTCAGCATCGAGACGCTGGACGATGCGATCGAGGCGGTCGAGGCCGCTGCTGCCGGCGACACCCAGTCGCTGCCGAGCTGCTCGCTGAGCTGAGCCTTTGGTCACCTGATCGTTGCCGCGACGACGATCAGGTGACCGACCGGCTGCTGTTCGTGACCGGCTAACTGAACGTCGCCGCGAGCGCTGCGCCGAGGTCCGGGCTGAACTCCGGATCGCGGATCAGGTCGGACTCGTCATCGTGCCCGCGCACGCGCATGACCGAGCTCTGCCGGCCGTCCCGGAGCACGCCCACCACGATCCTGACGTCGGTGCGCTCCGGATGGTTCTGCGCCCAGCTCGCCGCCGCGTCCTGGTCGTGCGGCATGGTGTCCTCAGCGGTTGGCGGTAGCACGATGCGTTCAACCACGAGCGCACACCCGGCGACGGTCTCGGGCCACGTGATGGTGGCGAGCAGCTCGTCTATCGACGTCGTCGGCACCTCTTGCTCTATCGGGGTGAGAGAACCGGGGGCCGGTGATTCGGCGTCCAGGCCCAGCCGGCTCGCCAGTGCGGGCTCGCGCGCAAGCAGCTCGTCGGTCGGTGCCAGCGCGTACAACCGCGGCGGTTGGTCCCAGCCCCCGCTCGCCACATGGCTCTCGATCTCGGACAGGGCTCGGAGGAGCGGTTCGGCTACTGCGGACATCACAACATCGTCACATGAGCGCGTTCAACGGTGCTGAGTGGGAACCGCGCAAGAAGGTGGGATAGTTTCGTCTGCGTGAGCGACTTCCCTCGCCCCGCTGATCCTTTCCGAGGCCGCACCCCGACAGCACGCAGGTCGCGGGCACTGGTCCCGACCCTCGTCGTGCTCGCCGTCCTCGCCGTGCTGTACGGCGTCTCGGTGAACCTGCTCACCGAACGGATGTGGTTCGGCTCAGTTGAGTTCACCGAAGTCTGGACGACGCGGCTAGTCACCCAGGCTGCGCTGTTCGTCGTCGGCGCCGTCCTGATGGCCGCGGCGGTGATGGTCAACGCCACGATCGCGTACCGGCTGCGGCCGCGGTACCGGCCGATGAGCGTCGAGCAGCAGAGTCTGGACCGGTACCGTGACGCCATCGACCCGGTACGCCGCTGGGTCATCATCGGGGCGGCGGTACTCATCGGCCTGATCGCCGGCGGCAGCGCGTCGTCCAACTGGGAGACGTTCCTGCTGTGGCGCAACGGCAAAGACTTCGGGATCGAAGAACCGCAGTTCAACACCGACATCGGGTACTTCGCTTTCAACTGGCCCTGGTGGCGGTTTCTGGTCAGCTTCGGTTTCGCCGTCGTGGTCATCGGCCTGATAACCGCGGCGATCACGTACTACGTCTACGGTGCGATCCGCCTGCAGACCGCCGGCGAGCGGGTCACCCCGTCGGCTCAGGCCCACCTGTCGGTGCTGATCGGGTTGTTCGTGCTGCTCAAGGCGGCGGCGTACTGGCTGGACCGGTACGGGCTGCTGATCGCGGACGGCCAGATCGGGCAGAACGACTTCACCGGAGCCGGCTACACCGATATCAATGCGCTGCTCCCTGCCAAGATCATCTTGGTCTTCATCGCGCTGATCTGTGCGGTCCTGTTCTTCGTGAACGTGTGGATGCGCAACTGGTTGCTGCCAGGCATTTCGCTCGGCCTGCTCGTGCTGTCGGCGATCCTGCTCGGCGGGCTGTGGCCGTTCCTCGTCCAGTCCTTCCAGGTCCGCCCGAGCGAGCTGAGCCGCGAGGAACCGTACTTGCAGCGCAACATCGACGCCACGCGCGACGCATACGATGTCTCCGACGCCGAAACCCAGTCGTACAACGCGACCGTCTCCGTAGAACCCGGTCAGCTCGCTGACGACGCCGCGAGCATTCCGGGCATCCGGCTCGTCGACCCCAACGTGGTCTCCGCCACGTTCACCCAGCAGCAACAGGTTCGAGGTTTCTACACCTTCCCGGAGTTGCTCGACGTCGACCGGTACGAACTCGACGATGAGACCAGGGACATCGTCATCGCGGCTCGCGAGATCGACATCGACCGGCTGCCGTCCGGCCAGCAGAACTGGATCAACCGGCACACGACCTTCACCCACGGGTTCGGCGTCGTCGCAGCGTATGGCAACAGCCGCCAGCCAAGTGGTGCACCGGTGTGGGCGGAGGAGGACATCCCGTCCCGCGGTGACCTCTCCGACGAACTCGGCGATTACGAACCGCGCATCTACTTCGGCGAGAATTCGCCGGACTACTCGATCGTCGGAGCGCCCGAGGACGCGAATCCGGTGGAGTTCGACATCCCGATCGGTAGTGGTGAGGGCGATGCGCAGAACGAACCGTTCACGTACGACGGCGGAGGCGGTGTCGACATCGGGTCGTTCTTCCAGCGCCTGCTGTTCGCCACCAAGTTCCAGGAAACCAGCATTCTGCTGACCGACCGGATCAACTCCGAGTCGGTGATCCTCTACGACCGGCACCCACGTACCAGGCTGGAGAAGGTCGCGCCGTGGCTGACGGTTGATGGCGACCCGTACCCCGCCGTGGTGGGGGAACGGGTCGTGTGGATCATGGACGGCTACACCACGTTGAACTCGTACCCCTACTCTCAGCGCGTCTCCATCGAGCAGGCCACGAGTGACTCGCGGATCGTCCTGCCCGGCGTCGTGGCTCAGCCGCAGGATTTCATCAACTACATCCGCAACTCGGTCAAGGCCGTGGTGGACGCGTACGACGGCACCGTCACACTCTACGAGTGGGACGAAGACGACCCGGTACTGCAGACCTGGATGGACGCGTTCCCGGACACCGTGCAGCCGCGATCGGACATTCCCGAGGACCTGATGGAGCATCTGCGGTACCCGCAGGATCAGTTCAAGATCCAGCGCGAGCTGCTCTCTCAGTACCACGTCACCGATGCCTCGACGTTCTACGAGGGGCAGGACCGCTGGGTCGTGCCGGACGACCCGGCGAACCCGAACTTCGCGCAGCCGGTCTACTACCAGAGCATTCAGATGCCGGGGACCGATGCCCCGACGTTCTCGCTCACCACCACGTACACACCGGTGGCGCGTGAGAACCTGGCCGGTTTCATGGCGGTCAACGCCGATGCGCGCAGTGAGGAGTACGGACAGATACAAGTGCTCCGATTGCCCGGAGATACCCAGGTCGACGGCCCCGGCCAGGTGGCCAACCGGTTCGAATCCGATCCCGCGGTCGCGACCGAGCTCTCCCTGCTCCGTCAGGGAGGTGCCGAGACGATCACAGGTAACTTGCTGACGTTGCCGGTCGGCGGCGGTCTGATGTACGTGCAGCCCGTGTACGTCCAGCAGTCGGGTGCCACGGCGGCGACCTTCCCGGTGCTGCGCCGGGTGCTGGTCTCGTTCGGTGAGCGCGTCGGTTTCGCTCCGACCTTGCAGGAGGCGCTCGACGAAGTCTTCCTGGGAGAGGCCGGAATCGAAACCGGGGAGCCGGAGAACGTCGTCGAGGACGTTCCACCGGTCGAGGAACCGGTGGACGAGGGCGAGACGCCGCCCGCCGAGGAGGAGACACCGCCACCTGCCGAGGAGGAGACGCCGCCGCCGACGACCGTCGACGCGCAGCAGCTGATCGAGGACGCGCAGCAGGCATTCACGGACGCGGAAGCCGCGCAGCGTGCCGGTGACTGGGCGGCGTACGGTGAGGCGCTCGAGCGGCTCAGGACGGCGCTGGACCAGCTGGCAACTCTCGAAGGCGGCGAGTAGCCGACCCCGTAGACGATACATCCCATGATCACGAAGAGTTTGACTCCGGATCGGGCCACAAACTCTTCGTGATCATGGGCGACGGGGGTCGGCTGGTGTCGATTTGGTCGCAGCGGCGGGCGTCCCGTAAACTTCAGGGAGTCGACGCGGGGTGGAGCAGTTCGGTAGCTCGCTGGGCTCATAACCCAGAGGTCGCAGGTTCAAATCCTGCCCCCGCTACCACGTAAGTGGGTCTTCGGATCCTGGCGGGGAGGCCGTCCTTCGGGGCGGCCTTGTTTGTGTCCTGCGTGGCCTGTGCGGATCGGGGACGAAGGTGCCGCAGTCTTTGATGTGTGAAGAACAAATACCGTGGCACCTTCGTCGTGTCTGA
>DASUUU010000102.1:0-11089 GCA_036373915.1 Jiangellaceae bacterium
CGGCGCGCCGTCGGCCATGTCCGCCGCCCAGGAGGCGTACCACGCGAGCGCGGAGTTCCAGTTGATGGTGGTCTCGTTGGTCGACCACGAGTCGATGTGGTCGATGTAGCACGTCTGAGGCGCGCATCCTTGCAGGTTGGCCTGTGCGATCGGGTCCTGGATGCCCGAGTTCGGGCCGCCGGCCAGCTTGCCGTCGGGGAATGGCGGCAGCCGGTCCGCCGACCGGTACCACCGGCTGTGCATGTTCTGTGAGAAGAACGTCCCGTAGCCCTTCACGTATGAGTTGTTGATCGCGTTGCGGCCCAGTACGTAGTCGATCGCCTCCAGCGCGCCGTCCAGGTAGTGCCGCTCGCCGGTCAGGTCGTACGCGGTCGCGATGACGATCGCGTTGTTGACGACCTGGTGGGACGAGCCCCAGTCGTACGGGCCGGGGTTGTAGGGGTGTCCGAACGGCTCGCCGGCCTGCAGGGCCAAGTACCTGTCGCCGCCCTCGAGCACCGACGCGATCACCTCGCCCCGGCCGGGCAGGTTGTTCGGCACGGTTGCCAGGTCCAGCCGCCCGGCGGCCGCGGTGAAGCCCCAGTCGAAACCGGTCGGCCGCCAGATGTCGTCCTGCGCGCCGCCGACGTGGTAGGGCGAGGCGAGCACCGCGTCGCGGTACTCGGTCTCGCCGGTCGTCAGGAACAGTTGCGCGGCGGCCCAGTAGAACTCGTCGCCGAGGCTGGTGTCGTTGTACGGCCCGCCGCCCGGGTTCGAGTCGAGGCTGTTGGTGTCCGGCGCGAAGATCTCCGGGTGCGCGTTCGCGGAGTCCCATGCGGCGCGGGCGGCTGCGAGCAGCTTGTCCGCATAGACCGGGTCATGCGCGGCGTACAACCGCGCTCCTTGCGCGGCCGCTGCGGCCAGGTTCAGCGTGGCAGCCGTCGACGGGCGGTGGACATAGCGCGGCCGTGGATCCTCGTGGGGCAAGGTGTTCAGGCCGGTCCACGCGATGTCGTGCAGCTTGTGGTGCACCAGTCCGCCGGCGTCGAACCACTCGCCGTCGATCCGCATCTGGGTGCCGTCCGCCACCTGCATCTTCAGCATCCAGTCGAGGTTCCACCTGACCTCGTCGAGGATGTCGGGGACGCCGTTGCCGCGCTCGGGTATCACGAGGGTCGAGTCGCCGAGCGCGTCCTCGGCCACGACGCCGGCGTGCAGGCTGCGTTCGTAGGCGGACAGCAGCTGGTACACGGTGATGCCCGAGTTCACTACGTACTTGCCGTGGTCGCCGGCGTCGTACCAGCCGCCGCTGAGGCCGAGTGCGTAGTCCTGGGGGCAGTCCCAGCCGTCCGGCCCGTAATGCGCGAACCCGCCCAGCTGGGGATTGCCGCTCTCGTCGACCGCGCCTTCGTTCGGCAGGCACGGAACGGCCAGGTCGCCCTGGTTGACGTCGGTGCCGCCGAACTCCGACACGTGCCCGGCCGGGCGGACGTACTCAGTCTTGAGCAGGGCGCCGTCCACCTCGGCCGGGACGATCTCGTAACCCGATCGGGCCGTGTAGTAGATGCCGAGGGCATCCTTTCGCAGCTGGTCGTACAGCGAGGCGCTGATGTCGAACGGGTAGCTCTGCTCGCCGTCGGCGGCCAACTGGAACCCGGTGCCCGTGGCCGTCACGTGGCTGAAGTCGATCGTGTGCACGTCCAGGCCGGCCGACGGGTCGAAGCCGCGCGGCGTCGTCGACCCGCTGGCCAGGACGGCGTCAGAGCTGTCCAGCAGCTGCCATTCGAGCGGGTCGGGGGCGGTTGTGACGAGGGTGGCCCGCTTCGGACCGTTCGGCAGGTAGCCGACCTGGTTGACTCGCACCCTCGGGCCGGTCTCGTGCTCGAACTCCTCCACCGTGCCTCCGGTCGTCAGTGAAGCCAGCTCCAGGCACAAGGTGAACGGCTCGGGATTGCCCCCCACCTGAAGCTGGAACTCGGTGTCCGCGGTGATCGGCGCTTCGAAGGACTCGCTGAAGCTCTGGCCGTCCGCCCGCACCGTGATGTCGGCGAAGTAGATGGGCGGCCAGTCGGTGGCCGGATCGGGAATCAGGACTCGGGCTGCGGCCTCCGGCGTCGCGGTGGCGGTGACGCGTACGGTGTACGTACGGCCCTCCTCGAGGGCGACCCCGCTCTGACCCACGATGGCGTCCCACTGGTTGCCGCCGGCCGGGACGGCCAGACACGTGCGGTCGCCGCCGGTCGGGTCGGGCGTCGGCGAGATGTTGGCCGTCGTCCACCAGGGCGCCAGCCCGTCGAACGTCGGGTTCTGCAGCAGCTCGGCAATGGGGGTCACGAACACGTCGGAAATGCAGAAACTGGACGGATCCGCGCCGGACAGCTCGAACTGCACCCTTTGAGCGTCGCCGGACGCGGTGAACGACCACTCGAAGTCTTGCGGCTCCGGAGTCACCGCGAACGTCTCGAGGACGTCGAACACTTCGGGTCCGGCCGCACCGTCGGACTGGATCCTGGCCTGGAGCCCGCTCGTGCCGGGCTCGCCATAGGCGGTGAACCCGTACACGTACGTCTGCCCGGCCTCGAGCCCCAAGTCGATGAAGTTGCCGAACCGCGGCAGTGCCGGGACGGTCATACAGGCGGTCCCGTCGGCCACCTCGGCCTGCTCGAGTCCCCACCATTGGTTGCCGACGGGTGGCTGGAACGTGCCGTTGTTCACCAGGTTGGGTGGCTCGTGCTCGTCCGCGTTCGCCACGGACGAGACGAGGAAGCTGGCGGCCAGGACGAGCCCCACCACTGTCGCCGACGTCTTCGATGCCACCGCGATCCCCTCCCCTTCGAGGTGAGAGCGCTCTCACGTCCCGATGGCCGGGGAGCATACTCCGGCTTGGCCGGTCCGTCACTACCTGACGCGGATCAGATTCCGGCCTTCACCGGGCACTTGCCGGCCGGGCGCTACCCGGTTGCGGGCCTGGGCAGTTCGGAGAGGCGGTGATCGGACGTGAAGAGCCGGCGGACCAGGCCGAGCCCGATCACCACCGTGCTCGTCGCGGCCGACCCCAGCACGAGGAACATGACGACCGCCTGCACGAGCACGGCCTGCGTGGGCGGCACCCCTGCCAGGATCAGTCCCGTCATCGCGCCGGGCAGGAACACCAGGCCGGTGGCTTTGGTGGTCTCTATCTGCGGTGACACCGCGGACCGCAGTGCGGCCCGCAGGTAGGGAGTGGCCGCCTGGCCGGACGGCTGTCCCAGCGCGAGCCGGGCCTCCACCTCGTCGCGCTTGTCGCGCAACTCCTCGACGAGCCGCCGCGCGGCGACGACGGTAGCGGTCATCGAGTTGCCGACGATCATGCCGGCGATGGGGACGAGGGTCCGTCCCTCGAGTGGCAGTACGCCGAATGCGAAGATAACGGTGAGTGCGACCACGGCCGCCGCGGCGAAACCGGCAATGGCCAACAGCATGATGCCGGGCACCTCGGGCGCCCGGCGGCGTGCGACGTCACCGGCATAGGCGACCATCGCGACAACCCACAGCCAGGACCACACCAGCGAGCGGCCGGGCTCGATGATCAGCGAGAGTGCGGCGCCCACGAGCAGCAGCTGTACGAGTGCCCGCGTCGATGCCCAGACGATCTGCCGTTCCAACCCGAGCCGCTGCCACAGCGAGATGGCGGCGGCGACCGCGACGAGGGCCAGCGACGTGGCCAGCCCGGCGATGCTGACATCACCATTCATGACGGTGCTCCCGATCCGGCGTACCTGCCGCGTTCGATCCTGATGACCCGGTCTGCGACCCGCCTCAACTGGGCGGCGTCGTGCGTGACCCAGGTGACGGTGATGCCGTGCTGGGTCAGCTCGCAGACGGCCTTCTCCAGCACGAGGGTGGCTTGTTCGTCAAGTGCGGACGTCGGCTCGTCCAGCAGGAGCACGTCAGGATCGGTGACAAGGGTACGGGCGACGCAGACCCGCTGTGCCTCGCCCCCGGACAGCGCCCCGGCATCCCTGTCAAGCCAGGTCTCGTCCAGTGCCGCCCGCGTCAGTGCCGTCCCGAGTTGCTGGTCGTCCGCGGCCGGCAAGGCGGTGAGCAGGTTGTCGCGTACCGTCCCGGGAAAGGGCGTGGGCCGTTGGAACACCATGCCGACGCGACGGCGGAGGGCGAGCGGGTCGAGTCGGGCCACGTCCTCGCCGTCGAAGAGCACTCGCCCGGACGACGGCACCTCGAGCCGGTTGCACAGTCGCAGCAGCGTCGACTTACCCGAACCGGACGGCCCGAACACACCCGTGACCCCGCCTCGAGGGAACTCAGCGGTGAATCCGTCGAGCGCGCGACGCTCGCCCCGGACCACGACCACGTCCTCGAACCTGAAGCCTCCTGGTTCCGCCACGGCGTCACTCTAGGCGGCAGGATGGGGGTGTGATGGACATTGCAGGCGCTGGCGTCGTCGTGACCGGTGGGGGCAACGGCATAGGGCGGGCGATCGCGCACAAGATGGCGGTCGGCGGTGCCCGTGTGGTCGTCAACGATCTCGATGGTGATGCGGCGGCAGCGGTGGCACGTGAGGTCGATGGCCACGCCGTATCGGGCGATGCGGCATCCGAAGCGGGGGTCCGCGACCTTGTCGCGGCAGCGCGGGAGCACCTGGGCGGCATCGATGTCTACTGCGCCAACGCCGGCATCGGGATTCGCGGCGGTGCAGAGGCTCCGGACGAGCACTGGCTCCGGGCCTGGGACGTCAACCTGATGGCACATGTGCGCGCGTCCCGGGAACTGTTGCCCGACTGGCTCGATAAGGGCTCGGGAACGTTCGTCGTCACCGCGTCGGCCGCCGGCCTGTTGACCATGCTGGGATCGGCGCCGTACTCGGTCACCAAACATGCCGCCGTGGCCTACGCGGAGTGGATGGCGGCCACCTACCGACATCGGGGCATCGCGGTGCATTGCATCTGCCCGCAGGGCGTGCGTACCCAGATGCTCGCCGGGTCCGGCGTCGCGGGTGATGCAGTCCTGCAGCCCACTGCGATCGAGCCGGAGGACGTCGCCGATGCGTTGTGGAACGCGATGGCGGTTGGACGGTTTCTCGTGCTGCCGCACCCGGAGGTCCACGACTATTACGTGCGACGCGCAACCGACACCGACCGCTGGCTGGCCGGCATGGGCAGGCTGCAACAGCAGATCGACCGCGCCGTGTCCGGTCCCGAGCCGTGACTCCGACGTTCTCGGTGAACGGGCACCACAGGGGTGCCGAACGAGAGGAGCGATCATGAAGTACATGATCATGCTGTACGGCTCGCAGCGCGATTACGACCAGATGGCCGGCAAGGCGTCCGACGAGCCGGCGTGGGATCCCGAAGCAGTCGCGGCAATGCACGAGTTCATGGGCAAGTGGAACCAGGAACTTGTCGAGTCCGGGGAGTTCGTCGACGCTCGGGGCCTTGCAGCGCCCGTCCACACCAGGCGGGTGCACGGATTGCGGGACGGCGTCCCGGTCGTGACGGACGGGCCGTACCCGGAGACCCAGGAGGTGCTCGCGGGCTACACGATCGTCGAGTGCGAGAGCTTTGACCGGGCCACCGAGATCGCGGCCCGCGTCACCCAGGCTCCCAACCCGGGCAGCACCGGCGATCTCTACATCGACGTTCGTCCGATCATCGACGGCGCCGAGGATCTGCAAGTCTGATTGCCGTATGCTCACCGAGCGCGTCGGGAACCTGCTGCGGCCCCTTGCGCCGCAGGTTCTCGGCGCGCTCGTGCGCCGGTACGGGCACTTCGACCTCGCCGAAGACGCGGTCCAGGAGGCCATGATCGCGGCGTCGGTCCAGTGGCCGGCCGACGGCATACCGGACAACCCGAAGGCCTGGCTGATCACCGTCGCATCGCGCCGGCTTACCGACCTGCTGCGCAGCGAGCAGGCTCGCCGGCACCGCGAACAGGCGATTGCGCGGTATACGTTGCCGGAGGCGTTGGTCGGGCCCCCCGCGGATCGTCCGGCGACCGAGTCCGACGACACGCTGATCCTGCTGTTCATGTGCTGCCATCCGGCACTGTCGGTGAGCTCGCAGATCGCCCTGACCCTCCGCGCGGTGGGTGGCCTGACGACTGCGGAGGCGGCTCGCGCGTTCCTCGTCCCTGAAGCGACGATGACCCGGCGGATCACCCGCGCCAAGCAACGCGTCAAGGACAGCGGCATTCCGTTCGCCGTACCTTCTGGTGACGATCGGGCGGAACGGCTTTCGGCCGTTCTGCACGTGCTGTACCTGATCTTCAACGAGGGTTACACGAGCACGGTCGGGCCCGACCTGTATCGCAGCGACCTCGCCGCCGAGGCGATCCGGCTGACGCGGCTGGTTCACCGACTGCTGCCCGACGACGGTGAGGTGGCCGGCCTGTTAGCGCTGATGCTGCTGACGGACGCCCGGCGACCCGCCCGAACCGGCCATGACGGTTCACTTGTGCCGATGGCCGAGCAAGACCGGAGCAAGTGGAACGCCGGCTATATCGCCGAGGGCGTGCAGCTGATCAGCGCGGCATTGCCACGCGGTCAGCCCGGCCCGTACCAGATCCAGGCCGCCATCGCCGCCGTCCACGACGAGGCGCCGACGGCGGGGCAGACGGACTGGCCCCAGATCGTGGCGCTGTACAAGGTGCTGCTTCAGATCTCCGACAATCCCGTCGTCCGCTTGAACCATGCGGTGGCGGTGGCGATGGTTCGCGGCCCACAAGCCGGCCTCGAACTTCTGGACGAGCTGGAAGCGGACGCTCGTCTTGCGCGAGATCACCGATTGGCTGCCGTCCGAGCCCATCTGCTGGAGATGTCAGGTGAGCCCGGTCAGGCGCGGGCGTCGTACGCGCAGGCCGCTCGGTTGGCGACCAGCTTCGCGCACCAGCGTTACCTGCACTCTCGCATTGCTCGCCTCGACGTCGACGGCTGATGTCGGTGCGGTCAGGTGTGCCGAGCGGCCGCTCGTGCCCTGCCCTCTGCGACGGCCTCGGGCCATGCCGCGATGCCGGCCACGACGTCCGGTGGGCACTGTTGTTCGGCGACGTCCGCACCGACCCGTTCGAGAAGGCTTCCGAACTCCGCGGCCGCACCGTGCCGGTCACCCGCCTGCCACAGCGCGGCGATCCGACCAGCCCGCGCCTGCGCAGCCAGGTGATCGTCGTGCAGCCGCTCGGCCATGTTCAGCGCCTGGTCGAGTGCGGAGAGCCGCTCGTCACCCGTGCGCACCGCCGAGAGCGCCAGCGACGATCGCGCCAGGCACCTGAGATCACCGAAGGACTGGAAGGCGCCGATCGCCGCCATAAGGTCGCTTTCGGCGTCGGCTCCCGACTGCACCGAGGCTCGGACCAGCAGAGCATGTGCCAACTCGTGCGCGTTCCCCTTCTCTGTTGCGTAATCGACGCACTGCTGGGCCCAGGCCACGACTTGTTCAGGACGGCGTTCGGCTTGGGCCGCCGCGCGGGCCATCAGGTAGCGGGTGTTGTTGACGTGCATGGCATCCCCGGCCCGGGCGTACGCGTCGATCGCGGCCTGAAAGGACGCTATGGCCCCGGCGGGGTCGTCGGCGCGAGCGATGCCCGCGGCCTGGTGCACACCGCCGAGTCGCCAGTGGTCCTCTAGCTGGACAGCCCTGCGTTCGGCGACGGCCAAGTGCGCGAGTGCCTGATCCCGCCGGCCGCGGTACGCCCCGCATACGCCGGCGAGCTCGTTCGCTGCCAGCTCTGCGGCCGGGCCGTCGATCCGGCCTAGGGCGAGCCCGGACAGCTCGCCGACCAGGTCCAGGTCGTGGTAGCAGAGCGCCCGGCCGAGGTCGGTCAGGTCGGTGGCAGATGCGCTGGCCCGGACCTTCTCGTCGCGTGCGGCAAGTCCCAGCGCATCCACGCTGTAAGCCTCGGGACCGTACTGTTCGGCGCATACCGCCACGGCGCGCGCGAGCCGGAGAGCAAGCTCAGAGCCATGCTCGACGGCCCACGTCAACGCCGAGCCCATCTCCGGGTAAAGCCTGAACGCGGTCTCGATGGCTTGCGTGCTGTCGTCGGTGCGGGCGCGGGCGGCCAGGTCCTCAGCCAGTTCGACATGGTACTGAAGGTGTGCATTGCGAACCTCGTCGATGACTGCGGCCTCGGTACGGGCGAGCACGAAGCGGCGCACCACGTCGAGCAGTCGGAATCGCCGCGCGGCAGGTACGTCTGACGGCCGCTGCGTCGCCGTCTCTGGCGCTCGAATCGGCGGCTCCGGCCGCGAATCGGCGATCGCCGGTACGATCAGCGACCGGTCGAGCAGACGCAGAACGATCCGGCCGGCGCCAGGCGTCGTGACAGCCTCCGCAAGCTCGATGTCGAATGTGCGGGGCAAGGCCGCGAGCCGGGACAACACGGATCGCTCATCCTCGTCCAGCAGGTTCCACGTCCACTCGAATGCGGCTTCCAGCGTGTCGTGGCGCCCGCCGCCGGCACGCTCAAGCGCGTCCAGTCCGTCGCCCAACCGGGCGTCCAGCTCATGGACGTTCAGGTGCCGGACCCGGGCGGCGGCCAGCTCGATCGCAAGCGGCAGCCCGTCCAGTCGTTGGCATATCCTCCCAACCGAAGCAAGCTCGTCGCCGGTCAGCCGCAGGCCAGGCCGGGCGGCTTGGGCACGTTCGACGAACAGGCGCTGCGCGGGGGAGTCGGGGCCGTCGGTGTCGAGCGGCGGGAGCGCATACACGGTCTCGCCACTGTCGCCGAGCGGTGCACGAGAAGTGGCCAGGACGACAAGTGCCGGTGCTGCGACCAGCACGCGGCGCACGAATGCCCGTGCCGCGGGGACCACCCGATCGACATTGTCGAGCACCAGCGTGTGGGGTTGCGCGCTCAGTACGACACCGATCGCCTCAACGGGGTCCAGCCGCGGGCCCACGCTCACACCGACACACCGTGCTACGACCGCGGATACGTCCTCGGGCATCGCGTGCTCTAGCTCGGCCACGACCGCGGCACGCTCGTGCGCGACGGCGACTTCGAGAGCCAGCCGGGTCTTGCCGGCGCCGGCCGGCCCAACGATAGTGACCCAGCGGGTGCGATCCAGCAGTCCGCGAACCTCGTCCAACGCGTGCCCGCGACCGACGAAGGAGGTGTTCGGAACGGGTACCGCCGCCCCGCGCAGGTCGCGAGCGGCCCGGATCAACGCTGCCCGGCTCTCTGCGCCCAGCTTGCGTCGGAGCGCGGCGATGTGGGACTCGACGGTGCGCACCGAAATGCCGAACTCCCCGGCGATCTCAGCGTTGCTCAACCGGCGCTCGATCGCTGACAGCGTCGCCCTTTCGCGGCGCGTCAGCCGCTCGGGGACGACCACGTCGTCATCGTATCCGCGAAAATCCGTGCTCAGCACGGATGTGCCGACGGCTTGCGGTCGCTGACGCTTGGGGCGTCAATCGTTCCAACACTGTCCAAGGGGGACACGTGAGCGTCAAGACTGCGGCCATCGAGGCCGACGTATTACTCAAGAGCAAGCACCGCGCCATGTGGGCATCCGGCGATTACCCGGCCGTCGCTGCAGAGGTCATTCCTGCCCTCGGCCCCGTGCTCGTCGAAGCCTCCGGCATCGGCCCAGGTCAGCGGGTGCTCGACGTCGCCGCGGGATCCGGCAACGCCGCCATTCCCGCTGCGCTCTCCGGTGCCAGTGTGGTCGCTACCGACCTCACTCCCGAGTTGTTCGAAGCCGGCCGGGCGGACGCGAGCCGCCGGGGAGCCGAGCTGAGCTGGCAGGAGGCCGACGCCGAGGCGCTGCCGTTCGCCGACGGAGAGTTCGACGCGGTGATCTCTTGTGTCGGTGTCATGTTCGCCCCGCATCATCAGGCGACGGCCGATGAGATGGTTCGGGTGACCCGGCCCGGTGGAACGATAGGACTGATCAGTTGGACTCCGCAGGGCTTCATCGGGCGCATGTTCGGTGTCATGAAGCCGTATGCGGCTCCGCCGCCCGCCGGCGCGCAGCCTCCCCCGCTGTGGGGCGACCCCGGGCACGTCGGCGGACTGTTCGGCGATCGGGTCGTCGACGTGGTCGCCGAGCGCCGCGTACTGGACGTCGATCGGTTCTCGTCCGGCGCGGAGTTCCGCGACTTCTTCAAGGCCACCTACGGCCCGACAATCGCGGTCTATCAGCGGCTTGCCGCAGCCGGCGACACCGCCGGAATCGCAGATCTCGACCGGGCTCTGGCCGAGCTCGGCGACGAGTACATGCGCCCAGATGCGCCGGTGATGGAATGGGAGTACCTATTGCTGACCGCCCGCCGCGTCTGATCGCGCGCAGCTGCTGGATACCGCCGACGATCACAGGGCAAATGCTTGCCGGCGGCCTGATGTTGTCGGTGGTGTTCGGTAGTGTGTTCGACATGAGTTCGCAGGTCACGGGCACGATCACCCATCCGGTGGTGGGGGCGGTGGCGGCTGCGTTCGACGGGTTCGGCGCGGTGCGGGATGCGGCGTTGTTCGGGTTGGCCGATGAGGATGTGGAGGCCGCTATCGAGGGCTGCCACGGGGTGCGGGCTCGGGTGTTCGACACCGAGTTGGCGTTGGTGGCCGAGGCCGATGGGCGTGATCTGGGTCGGCGGGTGGGCGCGGCCTCGACCGCGGCGTGGTTGCGGGACCGGTTCCGGATTCGGCCCGGTGATGCGCGGCGGCTTGTCGAGGTGGCGAACCGGATGCGGGTCGACGATGGGCCGGTGGATTATGCGGCGAACGTGCGCGGCAGCCTGTCCGGGCGGGAACTGCCGGCTACGGCGGCGGCGCTGGCCGAGGGGGTGATCTCCCCGGAACACGTGGCGGTGGTGGCCAAGGTGATGCGTACCCTGCCCACCGGGGTGCCGGTCGACAAGGCCCAGGAGGTGGAGGCGATCTGGCCGGGTTCTGCCGCCAGTTCGACCCGCTCACGGTGGCCCGGCTGGGCGAGTGCATCGTGCACATGCTCGCCGGGGACACCCTCGACGAGCGGGAGGACCAGCGGCACCGCCGCCGCACCCTGCGGCTCAACGAGGCCACCGGCGGCATCTCGGGCTGTTTGACCCGCGAAGGCATGGCCATCCTGCGCACCGCCCTCGACCCACTGGCCGCACCCAACCCCGCCGCCGACGGCAGC